>NZ_ARQI01000125.1 GCF_000384655.1 Brachyspira innocens ATCC 29796
GGCTTTTTTATAAATACTAGATAACTATGTTTTCTAGTTTTTTATTTTTAAAATCTTTAAATCAAAAAGAAAGTTTAAAAGTAGGTAGGTAAGTAGTTAACCTACTGCAAGAAATGTGCCAAAAAACTGCATACAAACCTACCCACCTACCTACTAAAAAATCAAATTTATTTTATTAAAAAATTAATTTTAAAAATTTTTTGTATTTTGTTGACTTTAAAATTATTTTGTGTATATTAGTTAATGCTACATAAATTAAAAAATGCTATCAAAAAAAGGCGTGAGAAACCTTTTAGCATTGAAGGATAAAACATGTATAATATAGTTGTATTATGCTCTGGTATATTGTATACTTTGAGCAAGTTTAATAATAGTTCTTTTAATTTAATAGCTAGAAATGCAGTACAAGTAATGATTATATTATACTCTCAATTTTATAATCCTTCTTGTAATTTATGTAGCAATAAAAACAAATACTTGTACTGCTTTTTCATAGATTTTAAAAAATTCGTTAAACTTTTAAGTTTGTCAATTTTTTGTTGTTCTTTTTCCCGCCGCAAAAAGAACCAAAAAGTGCAAGTGTAAAAAATTAGCACTAAATCATACTAAAGTTGTCTTACATGTAAGATATCTTTAGTAAATTAAAGCCAAAATGTAGCCTTTCGCGACTGCGGGCTGTGCCTGCTTCTTTGTGGCAACAAAAGAAGTAGGGTCTGGGGCAAAGCCCCGCAAATATCAAAATTTAAAAAATTAATTTTTTGATAAACTGTATTTGTTTAGGTATATATATAAACAAATATAATTCATCAAAAAATATTTATTCTATATCATTGTATATATTAATCAGACTAGGTAGAATTTCTTTTGGTTCTAATTTTTTCAAACAGTCTATAGTTTTGCATCCTCTTTTTATATATTCGCAGTGAAAACTTTTTATACTACTGCAGTATTTTTTTCTTGCCTCTATATTAAAAGCCTTACTTCCTCTGGTTCCGTAAATTGCTGGAAGAGTATCTCCAAATATACCTATAGAGTATATATTACATGCATTAGCTATATGAAGCGGGGCACTGTCTCCTCCTATCAGAGCATAAGAATGTTTTATTACCGATATAAGTTCTCTTATATTTAATTTGCCTGTAAAGTCATCTTTAATTATGTCTCCTAATTTACTTTTCATGTTATCAGCAAAACTTATATCATCTTTAGAGCCTATTAATATTATAGGAACTTTTTTCTCTTTGTAGAACATCTCTATAAGTTTAGAAAAATTTTCATAACCATATCTTTTGCTTATCCTAGTAGCTCCTCCATGTACAAGCAATGCATTTTTATAATCTTTCATTTTATTAATACCGAAATTATTTTCTTCTTCATTTAAAAATATTTCTGTATTAATGCCGTCATCATCTATATTAAGAGGCTTTAGTATAGAGAGTATAGTATCAACAATATGTCTTTTATGTTTTTTCCAAGATGTTTTTTTAGTGAGGAGAAATCCCCTACATTCACTGTTTACTCCTACTCTTACTGGTATTTTAGCTTTATATAATAATGAAGCCCCGTAAAATGCCGTTGTAGCTGTGAAACCTATATCATATTTTTGTTTTTTTATATATTCTAATGTATTATTATCTCTTACTATTATATTATTTATATAAGGATTTTCTTTTAATATATCAATTCCTTTTGCTCCGTTTACAACATCAATAATACAGTCTTTATAATATTTTTTTACAGCTCTTATAAGAGGAGTAATAAATATAGTATCTCCTATATAATTCATTCCTATAATTAATATTTTTATCATTTTTTATTAACTCTTAAAATATTTTTTCTTCTTCTTAGTATTTTTTCTTTTTTTGCTTCTAATATTCTCTCTTCATTGTATATTTTCATAATTTCAAAGAATAGTATAAAAGTCAAAGGTCCTAGTATAATTCCAGACAGTCCGAAGAATAAGACTCCTCCAAGTATAGCAAAGAAAATAAATAAAGGGTGAAGTTCTATTCTGTTTCCAAGAAGAAGCGGACGTACAAAGTTATCAGGTATCGTTATAAAAAACCAAGAACAAATAACAAATATTATAGCTTTTATTAATTGTCCATTAATAATAAAAAGTACACCCAAAGGAAGCCATATTATAGTAGTTCCTATTATAGGCATAAAAGAAGCTATTATAGTAAGAAATGCAAATGTAAATGAGTTGGCAACTCCAAATACACTGTATACTATAAAGGCACAAATTCCCTGAAATAATCCAGTAAATAAATTGCCGAATACAATGCCTTTAATACCTTCAGATACCTGCTTTATAAGTCTATCAAGATATTTTCCATCTATGGGTACTAATGTTCTTACCTGTTCTACTAAATATTCTCCGTCTATAAAGAAAAAGAATAATGAGAACATCATAAATATAAATGAACTTACAAATCCGCCTGTGCTTTTTAATAAACTTGCAACATTCTGTGTTAAATATGAGCTTATAAATGTTAAATTAGAAAGTGATGAGTCTTGTATTCTTTTTAATATAGTTTCCATAGACACATCTATAGGAAGACTTTTTAAAAAATTATTTATATTAGAGTTTCTTAAAACTTCATTAACATCAAGATTCATAAAATATTTTATTCCTATATTTGATATATCTATAAGCTGAACTATTATAGTGTATGCTAATATACTAGTAGGAACTAAAAATATAATTAAAGATGTAAGAGAAAAAAGTAATGCTAGAGTATTTCTTTTAATAGTAGATAATTTATCTTTTTTCTTATAGCTTTTTCCCATAGCTTTTATAAATAATGGATTTAATACTACATAAAAAACTACGGCAAAAAATATAATCATACCGAATGGTTTTAGCAGTTTATACATTATAAATATAGCTAAAAATATAAAAGCTATAAAAAATATATACCCAATATTGTTTTTATTCATAAAATCTCCGTAATCTAATTAATTAGAATATTTATCATAATATATATACCATATTTTTCAAGCATTTTAAATTTGAATTATTATGTATTCATGTTATTATATATGCATGGAATTTGCATTAAATAAACAGCAAGAGGATATAATAAACTGTTTTTTTGACAATGGAATATGTTTTGTTAATGCCTCAGCAGGTACTGGTAAAACAAGCACTATAACAGAATTATATATAAAATTGTTAGAAAATAGAGAAAAAGTATCTTCTATAGTAGTTATTACATTCACTAAAGCAGCAGCCAATGAAATGCTTCTTAGAATAAGGCTTAAAGTAAGAAATAAGATATCGTCTGTAAAAACTTCAAAAGAAAAAGAATACTGGCAGAAAGTGTATAAAGATATACTTACAAATGCTAAAATATCAACTATAGATGCATTTGCTAATTCTATAGCTATGGAAAATGCCTTGTCTCTTGCCATGCCTCCTAATGCTTCTATTTTGGAAGATAATTCTGATATAAAAGAAACATTAAAAGATGAAATACTTAATGTACTTAATGAGGTAAGCTACAGCGAAACGATACGCACAATATACAGAATATATACAGAAGAATCTAAAGATGATTTTGCTGATAAAATATTGAGTTTTCTTTTAAAAATAAAGCCAAGACTAAAAACTATAGATGAATTTGAAAAAAGAGCATTGTCTGTATTGAATATAAAAGAAGATTATAAAAAACTTCATAATGAAATATCTTTTTTAAGCAGTTCTTTAATCAATGATGACGGAAGTGAAAATAATACTATAAAACAATTTAAAGTATTGATATCAAATACAATAGATTCTATAAATAAATTATCAAATTTTGAAGATATAAAAAATATTAAAGAAAATGATCTTGAGGCTTTAATAAATTCTTTTAGCGGTGTAATTAATCAAAAAAATTCATGCGGAAGTAAGAATGCAGCATTTAGAGACGGTGTTAAGTCTTTAAAAGAAATATACCCAAAACTTTTTTATTATATAGATATAGAAAGAAATAAAGAAAAATATATAACTGTAATAAGATTTATAAAAGATACATATATACATTTTGAGGAAGTGAAAAAAAATATCGGAGTATATTCATATGAAGATATAATGTATAAAGCTATAGAGGCACTAGAAGATAAGAATATATCATATAGAATAAGAGATAATATCTCTACTTTGATACTAGATGAAGCACAAGATACAAGCTATCTTCAGTTTTCTTTTATAAATTTGATAGTATTTGGAAAAAAAGATATCACTCCTAATGATAAAAATCAAAAAAAATTAATGATAGTAGGAGATAAAAAACAGTCTATATACAGGTTTAGAAATGCTAATTTTAGGGCATTTATTGAGGCTAAAAATAATTTTAATAAATATGTGAAATATTTAAAAAATAACTATAGAAGCAATTCTATGTTAATAGAGTTTTTTAATGATTTTTTTGAGAGTGTAGTATTTAAATGTGATGATATAGACTATATAGAAGAAGATAATCTTCAGTATAGTAAAGAATCTAAAGATAAATCAGTATCTCTTCTCATATTAAACAGAAATATAGAAAGCGAAAATATAGATTTAAATATAGAAAAAAGAACAGAATTAGAATCCTATTCAATAGCAAAATACATAAAAAAATATTATGATAATAACTATAAAAATGTTGTAATACTTCTTCAGACATTTAATAGATTAAATGTATACTTAAAGGCATTATCCGATTTTCAAATACCTTATTATATTGACGGCGGAAATGGTTTTTATGAAAGAGAAGAGATTGTTTTAATAAAAACATTTTTGGAATATTTAATACTTAGAGATCATGCCAAATTGCCTTCACTACTTAGAAGCGAATTATTTGATATAGATATAAGCAATTTATCAGACTTTTTATTCAGTTTATTTATAAATGGACTTGATATTAATGATTATTTTCCAAAACATATAGATAATGAAGATAATTATAAAAAAATATTAGAAATAGCTTCTTCAAAAAGTTATTATAGTCAATTAAAAGAGGCAAAAGAGCTTTTAAACTCCATAGAGAGCAAAGTATCTATGCTAAATGCTTCGGATATAATAGAGACTATATGTATTGATACAAACTTTTATAATTATTTAATGACTATGGAAGATGCCGAGCTTTCATATGCCAATATAGAAAAATTAAAAAAAATAGCTGATGAGTTTGAAAATCAGACGGGTAATAATGTTTATGATTTTGTATTAAATTTGCAAAATGCTGGAGGAAATGAAGCCTATTCTTCAATACCTAAACTATCAGTGGATGCTGTAAAGATTATGACTATACATAAATCTAAGGGATTGGAATTTGAAAATGTATTTTTAGCTGGAATGGGGCATTATATGTCTCCTAAATATAAAGATTTTGATTTTATAGAAGATTATCCTTTTATAAGACTTCCAGTATATGAAAAAAATAAATATTATACATTAGATTTTTCATTCTTTGATAAAAGTTATAATGCTGAAAGTGAAGAGTCAGAAAAAAGAAGACTTTTTTATGTAGCTTTAACACGTGCTTCTAACAATTTAATACTTTCAGGAGAGTACTCAAAAGGAAAGAGCTATATGTCTTATATTAATAATTATATTTCTTATGACGCTAAAAAACATCATACGGATATAAAAAGCGAAGAAAATGATGATTTTGTAATGGAAAATAGTTTGGAGAATAAATTTATTAATTCATACTTATATGGAATTGCTTTTGAGCCTCAAAATACAGCTAATAATACAGAAGCTGATATAGAAGATATGTTTCAAAAAATGGAAAGTATAAGAGAAAATAAAAATGAATTAAAAGCAAAGACTATATCAAATATTATGCCTTCTTTGAGAAACAAGTATGATAATCATTATAGTTATTTTGATATATCAGGTCTTCTTGACAGGAAAATATTAGAGCTTGAGAATTATATAAATAATGATGAGGAAGATTATGATGATGAAAATGTATCATTTATATCATTTAAAGATTTGGGTATTATAATACATAAAACACTTGAACATTTTGATTATAATAAATATATTAAAGAAAAAGATTTATATTTAGAAAAAGTAAAAACATTTGTATTAAAAAGCAATATTCAATATAATCAAAAACAGCTATCTGATAGTTTAGATACGGCATTTAAAAGATTGTTTGAAAATGAACATATAAGTAATATATTAAAAGGCGATGAAGAGATAATATCAAGAGAGCATACATTTCAGGATTATGACGGAGAATATAGGACTACTGGAAAGATTGATATTATAACTAAAAATAAAAATGGAGAGTATTTTATTTTAGACTATAAAGTATCCAAGTTCAGTGAAGAGAATATAAACTTTTATAAGCCTCAATTAGAAAGCTATAAATATATGTTTCAAAAGACTTTTAATATAGATGAAAGTAAAATAAATACTGGTATTATATTCTTGAAATAGATATGTCTTTTTATATAAAAAAGCATAATTTATAATTTTTATATATTTGCAGTGTTTTAAATTTAATAAAAGTTTAAATAACTCTTAATATTAGGTGAATAATATATAAATACAGTATTTTTGTATATTATCTTTACATATTTTTATCAATTATATTCTATTATATTAATAATTTTCTTTACTTTTTTCTATTATAATGTATATATTATAATTATAAGGAAAAGAATTAATGAAAAAAACTTTAAAATATTTTTTATTATTAATAATTTGTTTTGTATTAATGATATCATGCAATACTCAGGTTTTTCAAAACAGGTTTAAATTAAATAAAGCATATTCTCTGTATGAAAAAGGAAAAAATGCTGATGATGATAAAGCCTTGCTTGATATAACTTCTACGTATAATGATATTATTAATCAAAAAATATATGCTCAAGACAGACTTGCAGCGGTATACCGAACATTAGCGGAGCGAAGTCTAGTAAAGGAGCAGTACGGCTATTCCGCAAAATATTTTTCTGAAGCATTAAAAATACTTCCTAACAGTCCTTATTTAAGATACGGTCTTGGTATATCTTATGCTAATTTGGCAGATAGTGCAGATACTGAAGATAAAAAGACAAATTTTTTACAAAGAGCTGAAAATAATATTAATTTTGCTATTAGTAAAGACCCTAATAATGCAAACTACTATGCTGCTTTGGCATCTTTGAAAGGCTTGCAGCAAAATGATTATGAAGCAGCATTTGAAAATATAAAAAAAGCAGTTGAGATAAATCCTAATAACGTAGACTATTTATTTATATTAGCTAGAATACAATACAGCAGAGGTAATTATAATGAAGCAGTAGCAGCATATAGGAAAATATCAAACATTGCAACGGAAAATAATATAAAACAAACTGCATTAAATAATATTAATCAGATAATAGGACAGCAAAATTGAGTACAGATAATGATATTAAAACATATTTGATTGCCTTAAATCAAATTGATAAAGTAGGAGATAGAAGAATATCCGAACTTATTAGTCATTATGAATCTGTAGAGAATATATTTGAAGATAAAGAAGAAAATATAAAAGATTTGCTTAAAAAGAAATTCAAATCTCAAGTAGGGGATTTTGATAAAAATGAAATATTAGATAAAGCAAATGAAATAGTAAATAAATCAAAAGATTACGGGATAGGGATATTAAGTTTATTCGATGAAGAATATCCGTTTAACTTAAAACAAATAGATAATCCTCCTTATATACTTTATTATAAAGGTGATATAAAAAAGTTAAGAAGAAATGCTGTAGCAATAGTAGGTACAAGAGAGCCTACTAATGAAAGCCGTAAATATTCTTTTGAGCTTGCTAGCAAATTATCTTCTTTAAATATCACTGTAGTGTCTGGAATGGCTAAAGGGGTGGACAGAGAGGCACATCTTGGGGCTATATCATCACTTGTTAATACTGCTGCTGTTTTGGGTAATGGAATAGATACAGTTTATCCTTCTGAAAACTTAAAGATATATAATAAATTAATAGAAAAAGGAATAATAGTAAGCGAATTTGAAATAGGAAGAAAACCAGATAGAATGAATTTCCCTAGAAGAAACAGAATAATATCAGGTCTTTCATATGCTGTTGTTATGGTTGAAGCTGCAAGCAAGTCTGGGGCTTTGATAACAGTTGATTATGCTCTTAATCAGGGAAGAGATGTTTATATAGCTCCTTATGATGAGAAAAATAATGCTTATTTCGGTAATCATAAACTATATAAAGACGGTGCTAAAATAGCTTATGGTGTACAGGATATATTAGAGGATTTTGATTCTATATTTTCAAATGATGATGATTATGTGAAAATGAAATTAAAATACTTTGAAGGCGGAGATATAAGTGGTAAGTCTAAAGATGAAAATAAAGATAAAAAAGAGAATAAAAAACATAAAGAGCATAAAGAACAAATTGTAGAAATTAATAAGAAACATGATGATAAGAAAAATTATAAGAAAGTTAAAGGAAAAAATAATGAACTTATCAGCAGTTTGAATGATGATGAAACTTCACTTTATAATATAATAAAAAAATCTGATAAAATACATATAGATGATATAGTAGAAGAGAGCAATATAAAAGTGCATACAGCAGCATCTATTTTAATGCAGCTTGAGATTAAAGGTGTTATAAAGCAGTTATCTGGAAAATTTTATACTATAGAAAAATAGAAATTAATTATATATAACTTTTTTAGGATATTAAAGGAGATTTAACTATGTCTGATACAACAACAGAAGCAAAAGTAAAAAAAACAGCAAGCAGAAAATCTAAGGATAAAAAAGAATCTAAAAAGAAAAAACTTGTTATCGTAGAGTCTCCTGCAAAAGCTAAAACTATTAACAGATATTTAGGCTCTGATTATCTTGTAATGTCATCAATGGGGCATTTAATAGATTTGCCTAGAAGCAGACTGGCTATAGATGTTGATCATGGCTTTGAACCAGAATATATTACAATAAGAGGAAGAGCCAAAATATTAAATGATTTAAAAAAAGAAGCTAAAAAGGCAGAAGAAGTTTTACTAGCAGCCGATGATGATAGAGAGGGAGAGAGTATTGCTTGGCATATAGGAAATAAAATCAGAGGTGTTAATTCTGCTGTACCTATAAAAAGAATAGTTTTTCATGAGATAACTAAAGATGCATTAAAAGAGGCTATTGATCAGCCTAGAGACATAGATATTTCAAAGGTAAATGCCCAAAAGGCGAGAAGAGTATTAGACAGACTTATTGGTTATAATCTTAGTCCTTTGCTTTGGGAGAAGATAAAAAGAGGACTCTCAGCAGGACGTGTACAGAATGTTGCTTTACTTATCATATGCAACAGAGAAGATGAGATTGAAACTTTTGTACCTGTAGAATATTGGACATTCGGAGTATTTTTAAAGCATAAAAATAAAGAGTTTTTAGCGGATCTTCAGAAATATAAAGGTGAGAAACCAGATTTAAAAACAAAACAAGATGTTGAAGATATAATGGAGCATCTTAAAGATAAAACATATACTGTTTCAAGCATAGAGGTAAAAGACAGACTAAGAAACCCAACAGCACCATATACTACAAGTAAACTTCAGCAGGCGGCAAGCAGTGCATTAGGATACAGTGCTTCAAAGACTATGCAGGTAGCTCAGTCACTTTATGAAGGGGTGGATATTGCAGGAGAGGCAACAGGTTTGATAACTTATATGCGTACTGACAGTGTAAGAATATCTCCAGTGGCACAGGAACAGGCAAGAGAGTTTATAGGTAAAGAGTATGGAAGTAATTATTTGCCTGCAGAAGCTCCTACATATTCTGTGAAAAAGAATGCCCAAGACGCACACGAGGCTATAAGACCTACTAATGTATTTTTAACTCCAGACAGCATTAAAGAATATTTAAAAACAGATCAATATAAACTATATAAACTTATATGGGAGAGATTTGTATCTTCTCAAATGCTTCCAGCCAAAATGAAAAATACAAGAGCAATCATAACAGCAGGCGACTGTGAGTTTTCATTATCTTCATCAAAAATAGAGTTTGACGGATTTATGAAAGTTCTTACTATAGATAAAGAAGATAAAGAAAAAGCTTCCAAAATGCCTAATTTGTCAAAAGACGATGTATGCGATTTTGTTGAAAATAATCCGCAGCAGCATTTTACAACTCCTCCTCCTAGATATACAGATGCTTCACTCGTTAAAATACTAGAAGAGTCTGGAATAGGAAGACCTTCTACTTATGCTCCTACTATTAAAACTATCATATCAAGGCACTATGTACAAAGAAAAGGTAAGCAGTTAGTACCTACAGAATTAGGTAAATTAGTTAATGAACTTATAAGTGAAAACTTCCCAGAACTTGTAAATATTAACTTTACAGCTGACATGGAAAGTAAACTTGATAAAATAGAAGACGATAATATAGAATGGAATAATATATTAAAAGAATTCTATCCTCATTTTTTGGATACATTGAAAACAGCTACTGAAAATATTAACAATATGAAAGACTTTTTCAATGAAGAAACAGATTTTGTATGTGAAAAATGCGGTAAGAAGATGATTAAGCGTTTGGGAAGATACGGATATTTTATAGCCTGTTCCGGATTTCCTGAATGCAAAAACACTAAAGGTATATCATTCGGTGTTTGTCCTAAATGCGGAGGCGATATAACTTTAAAACGTTCAAAAAGAGGAAGGGAATTCTATGGCTGTTCCAATTATCCTAAATGCGATTTTGTAAGCTGGGATAAACCTCTTCAAGAGCCTTGTCCTAAATGCGGAGGACTTATGGTTGAGAAGAATATTAAAAACAAAGGATTGTTTAAAGTTTGTATCAAGGAAGATTGTGGTTATTCAGAGGAGATAAAAGAAGACGAAGAATAACATTAATTTTTATTTTGGTATTAATTCTATTTAATACATGTTTTTTATACAGTCAGAATAATGATAAAATAAAACTAAACAATTTAAATATAAAAGTAGAAGATTTAAAAAATGCTTTTAATCCTGCTGTAAATAAATTTAATGAAAAAACTATATCTACTATCATAATAGATCCAGGTCATGGAGGAAAAGACCCAGGTGCTATTGGAGTAAATAAACTGTTTGAAAAAGATGTAGTTTTGTCTTTTTCGCTTGAATTAAAAAAAGAGTTAGAAGAATTACTTCCAGATGTAAAAATAGTTTTAACGCGTACTAATGATATATATCCTACACTTGAAGAGCGTTTTAAGATAGCAAATGAGGCTGCTAAAATAAATACTGATAAATCTAAAAATGCATTATTTGTAAGTGTGCATGCCAATGCATCGTTCAGTACCAGTGCAAGAGGTTTTGAGGCCTATTTTGTAAGTGCTCAGGAATCAAGCGAATATGCTAGAGCAGTATCTATGTTTGAAAATAATGCTTTGGTCAAGTTTGATAATATAGATACTTCAAGATATGAAAATGATTCTTCGCAGATAACACATAATTATATGCTTATAGAACAGTATCAAAAAGAAAGCCGATTATTAGCCGAATCTATAACAGATGAAGTGCTTAAAGTATCTGGGGTGGCAAGAAGAACAAAACCTGTGCAGAACGCTTTATTTTATGTATTAAAAGGTGCTATTATGCCTTCTACTTTAATAGAGTTGGGCTTTATTACTAACCCAGAAGACGCCAAACTTATGAATACAAAAGAGACAAGGCTAAAAATGGTAAAAGCAACGGCTGATGGTATAAAAAAATATATAGAACTCTTTGAAAAGACTAAAGGTTTTACAAAATAATTTAAGGCTGCCCTAGATAATGAAAATTTTAATAATTTTAAATTATCTAGGACATTTCCAAATAAATATTTATTAGTTTCAAAATAGATATAATAATTATTTCTCTAAATATGAATATGAGAATTTATATTGAGCAAATGGAATATAAAATACATCTTTTAGTCTTGGACTTTTTAATACAGCAGGTTCAAAGTATGCTATAGGTATTATAACGGCCTCATCTTCTATAAGAATTTTTTCTGCTTTATGAAGTTCTCGCATTCTGATATTTTGATCTATTGTTTTTGAAGCAGTTATTATTGCATTATCAAATTCTTTATTTGTAAATAGAGAGTGATTTTTATATGAATAACTTACAAACATGCCTAAAAAAGTTGTAGGATCATTATAGCTTCCAGTCCAGCTTGCTGATGCCATAGTGTAATTTCTTTCTGTTCTAAATGAATGTATAAAAGGCGCAAATTCCATTTGAGTAAGTTTTACATCTATTCCAAGATTAACTTTCCACATATTCTGCACAGCCTCAAACATAGGTATATCATTGCTAAATGTAAGAGCAAATTCTAATACTGGAAATCCTTCTCCATTAGGATATCCAGCCTCAGCCATTAATCTTTTAGCTTCTTCAACATTTTTTTGATAATCTGCTTTATTTGTGCTTATATATTCTCCCGCATTATCTCTAAAATATCCTTGAACATCGGTAACCCCCCAAGGTACTAATGCACCAGCAGGTCTTCCAGATTTTAATACATTATCTACTATATAGTTTCTGTCTATAGCAAGCGATAATGCACGTCTTACTCTTTTATCTTTTAGAACGGCATTTGTAGTGTTTAAGGCATAATACTGCGTTCCTATTCTTGTAGCAGTGTCAATTAAACCTTCTGCTCTTAATGTATCTATATCCTGATATGGAAACTGATCAGAGAAATGCAAAGAGCCTTCTTTAATTCCAGCAACTGCCGAATTAGGATTATCCATAAGTACAAATTTTATTTCTTTAGCTACTATAGTATCGGCATTCCAATAATTTGTATTTTTTACAACAGTTATACTTTCATCAGTTTTTCTTTCTTTTAGGAAGAAAGCACCGTTTCCTATACATGTTTCAGGATTTCTTGTCCAATTATCAGGATCTTTTTCTACCATATCCTTTCTTACTGGAGAAAATACTGGAAGATTTACAAGTTCCAAAAAGTATGCAGTAGGGTATTCAAGTTTTACTTCCAAAGTATAATCATCTATTGCCTTTATTCCAAATTCATCTACAGGCAAATATCCGCCATTAACATTTGAAAAATTTAGTATAGGCTCAAATAAATAACTAGGCTCGCTTGCAGTTTGAGGATCAACAACACGCTTCCAAGAATATTCAAAATCCTGAGCAGTTAATGGTTTTCCATCAGACCATTTGCCGTTAGTTCTTAAATGAAATATATATGTAAGTCCATTATCAGAAATATCCCAGCTTTCAGCAGCACCGGGCTGTATTTCTATGTCTTTATATTTTGTAGTTAAGCATTCAAATAGATGTGTTACATAAGTAGATCCCTGTAATGTTATATTCAAAGCAGGGTCTATAGTTTTTGGCTCTGAACCTAGATTAACATATATTGTACCGTTGTTGTCTGATATGTTCTTTTTAGAGCATGATATAAAAAAAACTAATATAATAATTATTAAGTAAAACTTTTTCATCGTACCTAACCTTAGTATAGTTATTTGAAGAGAATTATATTTGATAATTAAGTATTGTCAACTATTAATTATATTTTTTATATTATATATTTCTATTATAGTTATTAATAAATAATATTTACAGTAATTATAAAAATAATATAAGAAGAAAAATAAAAGAAAGAAGATAAATAAAGGCTAAAGAAAAAGGTAAATATAATATCCTTAAATATTCAAGATTGAAACTTGAATTTTATAAATTATATCTATATATACCTAAACTATTTTACCTAAACAGCTATAATTTGTCAAAAATTAATTTTTTTTATTTTAAATATTTCATGGCTTTAACTTTAAGAAGTACAGACTGCCGCTCTGCATGACATAGGCAAGAGAATGCGGGTAAAAAAACAATAAAAAATTGACAAACTTAAAAATTTTTAGTATAAAATATCAGCTCTTGAATTTTTATATTATTCATAATCGTTAATAATATCCTAAATTATATTTATAGTTTTCCGACAAATTAACATAATATCTAATAATTATTATAAGGGGAATGAAATGAGTTCTGATATTAAAATGTTTTCAGTTAATTATTTGCCAAGCAATTATAATTATGAGCCATTAGGTTTAGTAAAAGGAAATGTGTCTTTGGCTAAGCATGTAGGTAAAGATTTGCTTGCAGGATTAAAAAACATAGTGGGCGGAGAGGTAGAAAGCTATACAGAAATGCTTAATGAGGCTAGAGAAATAGCAACAAAAAGAATGATAGAAGAAGCTAAAAAATTAGGAGCTAATGCTGTCATAGGTATAAAATATTCATCATCATCTGTACTTCCGGGTACAGTAGAAGTTGTTGCTTACGGAACAGCTATTAATTTAAAATAATAAAATAAGGATAATAAAATGGATATAAAATTATTTACAGTTGATTATTTACCAAGCAGCTATAATTATGAGTTATTAGGTTTAGTAAAAGGAAATGTGGCACAGGCTAAACATATAGGTAAAGATTTGCTTGCAGGATTAAAAAACATAGTCGGCGGAGAAGTAGAAGGCTATACAGAGATGATTAATGAGGCTAGAGAAATAGCAACAAAAAGAATGATAGAAGAAGCTAAAAAATTAGGAGCTAATGCTATTATAGGAATAAATTATTCATCATCATCAGTAATGGAAGGAACTACAGAAGTTATAGCTTATGGAACCGCTGTAATAATAAAATAAAATATAGCGGAGAATATATGAGAAGAGAAACTTATGAACTTCAGAATTCTGATATGCCTAATGAATCTTGGCGTATATTTAGAATAATGGGAGAATTTGTAGAGGGTTTTGAAACTATGTCTTATTATAAGAATGCAGTTTCAATGTTTGGAAGTGCAAGAACTTCTGAAGATCATCCTCATTATAAATTAGCTTATGAAACCGCCAAATTATTGGGTGAAAATAAATATGATATAATAACAGGAGGAGGACCTGGTATTATGGAGGCTGGAAATAGGGGAGCTTTTGATGCGGGTGCTGGTTCTATAGGATTATGCATAGAACTTCCTTTTGAGCAGAAAACTAATGCTTATGTAAAAGAAGAACTTAAATTCAGATATTTTTTTGCAAGAAAGGTTATGTTTTTAAAATATGCTAAAGCTGTTATAATATTTCCGGGCGGATTTGGTACTATGGACGAATGGTTTGAGACTTTAACTTTGATACAGACTAAAGTTCTTCAAAGAATGCCTCTTATTGTTATGAATAAAAATTATTATTCTGACCTTATTGAATGGCTAAAGAAAGATATGGTTAAAGAAAGATATATAGATATTTCTGATTTGGATTTAATGCAGTATGCCGAAAAGGCAGAGGAAGTATTGTATATTATTAACAACTTTTATAAAAATAATAAATAAAAATGAAATATATAATAGTAATTTTATTAATAAGTGCTAATATCATGTTTGCTCAACTGCCTGAACTTTTTGACCTTAATGGTTATAAAGATTTAAAATTTGGTATGAGTATTGATGAGGCTAATAATAAAATTACTAATTATAATTTAAATGTATATGCTGATTTTTTAGAATCATTTGAACTTAAAAATAATAGGATTATTAATATATACAAAAATGATACTGAAAAATTAGCGTATTATTTATATTTCTATAATAATGAACTTTACAGAATAGAAATATGCAATCATATAGGTGATATTTATAATAATCCTTCATTTTATAATCCTGCCTCTTTAGCTGAAATCGATGATATAAAAGAGAAACTCAAGTTTAAATATGGTGAAATAACAAAAACAGATGTAAAATATTATTCATTCAATAAAAAACCTTTTGAAGAATATACTATATGGTGGTCATCAGATTTAGCTAGTGTGTCTTTGTATGTAAAACCTGACTTGGATAGTTTGGATAGAGTCATTAAACTTTATTCTTACAGAATATCTTTTTATGATGAAATAAGATTAAAAGAAATATATTCATCAAATTAAATTTTTTATCATATACCTAAACAAATACAGTTTGTCTCAACAAATTTATTTTTGACATATTATAATTGTCTATAATTGACTATAAAATAAAGGCATTATAAAACATATTATAAAAGCTATAATTCCATAAACATATACATAATAGCTTCTATTGTTTGTTAATATAATATCTTTTATATTTTTTATACTGCCTAATTTTTTTAATGATTTTATATTATCAATAATTATCAAAATAAAATGAACAAGAATTATCATATTTGTAAAAATTAAAGTTAATTTATTTGGGCTTATTCCATATTCTTTTATTCTGTATATAAGAGAACTAAAAATTATTATATTAAAAATAAATGCCGTTATAGGAAATATAATATAAACTACCTTTGTGAATATACTTGCTTTATAATCAATACGTACAAAAAATAAATTAACTGCTCCTATAGTAATAGCAACATTATAAAGTATAAAATTTATTCTGATGTCATAAGGATTATTATAAGGCATATACATAGTAAATAAATATTTAACTATATTATACAAACTTATATACATCATTATTCTTGAAAAGTATATTGAGATATTTTTATCCTTCATATCCTTTTTATATACACTATAAATTATAAAAGGAGTAAATGCAAATATATAAAAAATAAATAATACAAATGTATTTATGATTAAAGATGTATCAGAAAAAGTATTGATAAAAAAATTTTTAAGTAAATTTATAATAAATACAAAAACTATCATAAATATAACAGATGAAAATATAGAATAAAAGACAGAATATATAATCATATTGAAAGAAAAAGTAAAGACTTCAGAAATATTTTTATAGTTTTTATATTCATTAAATGATAAAGCAGTCATTATAAAAAATATAATATCTAAAAATAGATTTTTATTTAAAATAGTATGAACGAAAAAAATAAAATTATTATCAGCGGACATTATATCTTTAAATGTAAATTCCGAGGAAGGTATAAGAACACTAAGAATGCCTATAATCAAAAATATAAAAAAAGTTATAAATGTATTTTTCTTATTATTTAAATTAAACAGTAAATTAAAACAGAACAAATAAAAAATCTTAAAAGCAAAAAAATATGATGTTATTTGAGTTATTTTATAATTATCAATAGAAATGCCTTTAACAAATAATAAATACATTGTAAAAGGCATAACAAAAATTAATGCTAATATTATAATATTTTTTTGTGATTGTATTTTTAATTTTAAATTATTCATAATTACAAACTATAATATAAAATTCATAAAGATAGATTATATTTATTTTTAGAGTTTTTTCAACTTTTTAATCAAGTATAAAAATAGTGATAAAAAAACCGACAGCTTAATATTAATTAAACTGTCGGATTATATTTTTTAGAAAAACTATTAACTAAAATTATTTGCTTAATCTAGCTCTTAATTCTTCTAATTGTTTTTTAAGTCTAGCTGGAAGTCTTGAACCTAATTTAGCATAATGAGCTTCGATTTGATTAGCCTGATCTTTCCAAGCTTCAACATCAACTCTCATAAGTTCTTTGAAATCAGCTTCTGGTATATCTAAACCTTTAAGGTCTAAATCGCCTTCTTTAGGCATTTTACCTATAGGAGTGTCAACAGCATCAATTTTACCTTCAACTCTTTCACACATCCATTTTAATACTCTTGAGTTATCACCGAATCCAGGCCATAACCATTTACCATCAGCATTTTTTCTGAACCAGTTTACATAGAAGATTCTAGGAGCTTTATCGCCTAATTTATCTCCCATTTCAAGCCAGTGATTCATATAATCGCCCATATTGTATCCAGCAAATGGAAGCATAGCAAATGGGTCAAATCTTAAAGCACCAACTGCACCGATATTAGCAGCAGTAGTTTCACTAGCAGCAGTAGAACCCATAAATACACCATGATCCCAGTTATAAGATTCATGTACTAAAGGCATAACAGAAGCTCTTCTTCCGCCGAAGATGAATATATCTATAGGTACACCTTTAGGATCTTCCCAGTCTGGACAAATTACAGGACATTGTCTAGCAGGAGCAGTAAATCTAGCATTAGGGTGAGCACCTTTTTCTCCGCTTTCTGGAGTCCAGTCATTACCTTTCCAGTCTATACCATGTTTAGGTGCAGGTCCCATACCTTCCCACCATACATCGCCGTCATCTGTTTCTACACAGTTAGTAAATATTGTGTTTTCTTTGATAGATTCCATAGCCATAGGGTTAGAATCATAAGAAGTACCAGGAGCTACTCCAAAGAAACCAGCTTCTGGGTTGATAGCATAAAGTCTTCCATCATCTGGATTAATTTTCATCCAAGCAATATCATCACCTATAGTTTCACATTTCCAACCAGGGATTGTTGGCTGTAACATTGCAAGGTTAGTTTTACCGCAAGCACTTGGGAATGCAGCAGCAATATGGAATCTTTTGCCTTCTGGATTAGTAAGACGTAAGATAAGCATGTGTTCTGCCATCCAGCCTTCTCTTCTAGCCATAGCAGAAGCAATACGTAAAGCGAAACATTTTTTACCAAGTAAAGCGTTTCCGCCGTAACCAGAACCATAAGACCAAATTAAGTTTTCATTAGGGAAGTGAGAAATATATTTTTTCTCTATTGGAGCACAAGGCCATTTAGTATCTTTTTGACCGTCAGCTAGAGGAGCACCTACAGAGTGTAAGCAAGGTATAAACTCACCGTCAGAACCTAATACTTCTAATACTTTAGTACCTACTCTAGTCATTATATGCATGTTACAAACAACATAAGGGCTGTCAGTAATTTCTACACCTATTTTAGCAATAGGAGAACCTACAGGACCCATAGAGAAAGGAATTACATACATAGTTCTGTTTTTCATACAGCCTTTATATAATTCTTTCATAGTACCTTTTAATTCATCTGGAGCCATCCAGTGATTAGTAGGACCTGCATCTTCTTTATCTGGATAACTGATAAAAGTTCTATCTTCAACGCGTGCTACGTCAGAAGGATCACTTCTGAAAGAGTGACTGTGAGGTCTTTTAGTTAAAGGCTTTGCTAAACCTAATTCTACTAAGCCGTTCATGCAGCTGTCATATTCTTCTTTAGTTCCGTCACATACATATATATCTTTTGGCTGACACATATCTGCTACTTCTTTAATCCAAGCTTTTAGCTTCTCATGTTTTAATTCTTCAACCTTCATGAATATTACTCCTTATAAAAATTTGTTGCAAGTATTATACAATAAAATGATTTTTTAGTAAATGATTTTTATAAATTTATTCTTTATTTTATAAATATAATAAAATATCTATTTTTACCAGTAAAAAAATACAAAAAATTAATATTAATAAAAAACAATATTAATCGTAATATATGTAATAATGCTTATATACATAATACAACTTTTCTCTAATATACTATTAACATTATAGAAAAATAATATACAATATAAATAATTACTAATATAAGGATTAAAAATGTTTAAAACTATTACCTATATAATATCAATTTCAGCTTTAATTTTAAGCATAATAAATTTAATTATGATTATAAAAACATCTAAACAAAGATAATGATATAAATGGGGGTCAATATATGGAAGATAAAAAGTTTAATAGAATAATAAAAATCATTGATAGTGCTAGTTATTTTATAATTGCTATATCTATAATAATAATAGCTCTAAGTCATATAATTAAAGGATAATATTATGTCAAGAGGCGGAGCAAGAGAGGGAGCAGGAAGAAAAAAACTAGAACCTGAAAAAAAATAAAACCTGTTAAAGCTATATCTTTTAAAGTAAATAAAGATTTATATTTACAAATAGATAAAATAGCAAAGGAAAATAATTTAAGTATAGGACAATATGCTAAAAAAATATTATTAGAAAAAATATAAAGCACAGAATAAAAAATACAAGCCGATGTCATAAAAATGATGTCGGCCTTTTTACGATAAACTAACTATAGTATAAATCTTTTTTCATTGTTTTACTTATAATTTCAATAAACTTGTTTCAAAACTAAATTAATATGTAGTTACACTATTTTAATTTTCAGTATTTTTTATTTTATAAGTGGGGCTTTGCCCCACACCCCACTTCTTTTGCGACCGCAGGAAGTGCCTGTGGTATTGCCACAAAGAAGCAGGCACAGCCCGCAGCCGCGAAAGGCTGCATGTTTATATACTAAAATGATAATTTATACAACATGTAAAACATCATATTTCCAATTTTAAAAATTAAATAATTTTATACATAATCTTGCCAAGTACTTCTGAAACAAGTCTAATATAAAAATAAAAATTATTAAAATAGGATAAACTAACTATGATTTATATTATTATAATTAAATAAAAAATATAAATTACAAATCATAAATATAAATACTTTCTTCTATATCTTCATCATCTATTTTTAGAGTATTTTTATTTCCAGAATCTTTAAAACCATTTTTCTTATAGAACTCTTTTGCATTTTCATTTTTCTCAAAAACGCAAAGACATATATTTGTATAACCCAAATCCTTCATATATTTTAAAGCCTCTTCAAGAAGCAAAGTCCCTATTCCAGAACCCTGATATATTGGATGTACATATAAGGATATTATCTCCCCATAGCCTTCCATACTGCATCTGCTTTTTCCATGCGAAATAACTGCTATAGGTTTATCATCAATGTATGCTATATGAGCCTCTCTTGTTTTATTATTAATACCATCTTCAAACTCTCCGCACCAATCATCTAAATATATTCTCTTTAAATAAGAATCGGGGATAATATTTTTATAAGCATCTTTCCAACATATAGCATGAAGTTTGCTTATATCAAAAATATCTTTTAATTCGGCTTTTTTTACGACTATATCCATAATAATATCCTAATAATAATCATTATTAATTACTATTATTATATATCAATAGCTATTTATTTTCAATTATTTTTAAAAATGATTTTTATATAGAACTTAAATTTCTCAAAGCATTACTTATCAAATCTTCAGGCGACATATTATCTTTATTTTCTACTTCCGACAAAGCCTTAACAGCCTCATTATTTGAAAACCCTAATGATATCAAAGCCTTTATAACATCGCTTTCATTATCATTATAATTTTGAACAGATGAAGAAGAAATATTAATATCAATCTTTTCTATTTTGTCTCTAAGTTCAAATAAAAGCTTCTCAGCCTTTTTTAATCCCATACCCTGAACTTTTTTCAATAAATTAATATCCTTATTAAAAAGTATATGCATAAGATCATTAATTGAATATGTAGAAAGTATCTCCATAGCAAGTTTAGGTCCAACCCCTGATGCCGCTATAAGCGTAGAAAACATCTTTTTTTCTTCCCTAGTAAGAAAACCGTAAAGTATCATAGCATCTTCTTTATGTATAAGCTGTGTATAAAGCCTTATCTTATCATCATTTTTTACTTCAAGTTTTTTTGATACTATAATCTCATACCCAACACCATTACAAACAAGAGCTATGACACCCTCGGATATTATCTGAACATTACCTTCTATAAAAGCAAACATAAAAAAATATTATTATAAACTAGGCTCGTATTCTAATTCTTTTATAACTTCAAGCATTTTATCAGTGCTTACTTTAGACTCATCATACTCTACTTCAGCACATGCTTTTTCCAAACTTACATCAGCTTTGCTTACACCATCTAAAGCAGTTAATTCTTCTGTAACAGCTTTAACACAGTTTTGACAACCCATTCCTTTTATTTTTATAGTTACATTCTTCATTTTTTAATACTCCTTTGTTTTAATCATCTAACAAAATTATATACTAGATAAGGGTATTTTGCAATATAAAAACAATGTTATTTATTTATTTTTTTCTTCTTCTTTATACAAATTAAAAACAACAGTCATCTCAGTTCCAACATTCTCTTCACTTTTTATATGTATGTCAGCATTGTAGTAATTGCATATATTTTTTACTATTGTAAGTCCAAGTCCAGTACCATGAACTTTAAGATATTTATTATTTTTTACTCTGAAAAATCTTTCAAATATCCTGTTTAAATACTGAGGAGCTATTCCGCATCCTGTATCTTTCACTGTGAATACCGCTTTATCTGCCTTTTGTTTTAAAAATACCTTTACTTTTCCGCCGTCATCAGTATATTTTATAGCATTATCAACTAAGTTATTAACTACCTCTGTAATCTTTTCCTTATTAGCCATTATAAATGCCGATTCTATATCAAGCTCTATATTTATTTCTCTTTGTTCTGCCTTTATTTTATTGCTTTCAAAAACGTCAAGAATAATGTCTTTAATATCTATCTTTTCATCAATAGTTTCCTTCCAATTAGCTTCTATTCTGCTTAATGTAAGCATATCTATAACAAGGTCTTTCATTCTCAAAGCTTCATTATTTATACGCTTAATAAAATCAGCCTGATTTTTACCGCCGCCTGTAGCAATAAGAAGTTCAGAGTATCCTATTATAGAAGTAAGAGGAGTTTTTAATTCATGAGAAGCATTAATAAAGAAATCCTGCTTTTCTATCTCTACTTTTCTTATATCAGTAACATCTTCAAATTTTATTAACGCTGATATATTCTCATTATTGCGTATAGGTATAATAGTAATTTCTATATCCATAGTATGTTCTTTCACATCAAATTTAGAAAATCTATTAAACTCTATAGCATTATTAATTCTCTCTATTACTTCGCTGCTTTTTATGATTTCACTTAAATTTTTTATATTGCTGTCAGATATTTCAAGCAAATCAACTGCATACTGATTAATAAAAAATATCTCTTTATTTTTATTAACTGCTATAATACCCTGTGCTATATTTTCAAGTACATAATTAAGTTTTTCTTTTTCAGTTTGATAACCTGTAATATTTTCATTAAGACTAATAGCTAGCTCATTAATATCATAAAGAATAGTATTAATATCATTATAACCTGTCAGATTCTTGGGGGCTGCTGATTTATTATTATATATATTATCAAGAGTTTCTTTTATCATATAAAAAGGAATCATTATATTTCGGCTCATCAAAGGAAGTACCAAAGCCATAATTATAATAACAACGCCTATAACCATAACAGCAGTAAATAAAAAACTAATCAAATATTTATTAACAGAATCTATAGGTATCGAAATCCTTAATATATAATCTCTATCATCATCAGCCTTAATCTTTTTTGATACATACATATAAGGTGTTTTCTGGCTTATAGATGTATGTATAGAAAAAGCAGGTTTATTTTCAACACTATGAAGTGCCTCTATTACATCGCTTCTATTAGTATGATTTCCCATAGGATTTTTAGAAGTATCTGTTAGAGTATCTGCTACAACCATTCCATTAGTAGATATTATGCTTATTCTAAGTTCCTCTTTATCTGATTGAAGCACAAATTTTCTAAAAGCATCTTCTGTTTGTACATCATATAAATCAATTTCTTTTTCAAGCATATCCATAATGTTTAATATCATAACCTGACTGTACATAATATTATTATATTGAACAGTAAAAAGTATTCCTATAAACATTAATGCACTTGATAATATAAGAATAAGTAATGATTTATAAAATATATTCCTAATCATAATATTTTTATGCTTCTGTCAATTTATACCCCATACCTCTGACAGTTATTATATTTTCTTTAGTTAAATCAAGTTTTTGTCTGATAGATTTTATATGCATGTCAATAGTTCTTGTTTCCATAGAATGATCTACACCCCATACCTCTTCAAGCATAGTTTCCCTATCAACTACATTATTGGCATTTTCCATTAAAAGTTTAAGCAAATCAAATTCTTTTTGTGTTAAAATAACCTGCCTTTCTCCCACAAAAACACTTCTTTTTTTAACTACAAGTTTTATTTCACCGAAAGTAAGCTCTTCAGCATCAAGCCTAACATCTTTTTTTCTTAAATTAGCCTTAATTCTAGCAAGAAGTTCAAGAACAGAAAAAGGTTTAGGCATATAATCATCAGCACCTAAATTAAGCCCAGTAACAATATTAATTTCGCTTGCCTTTGCTGTAAGCATTATTACCTTAATAGGCAGATGGGCATAATCTGTTCTGATAATCTTTAATATTTCTGTACCTTCTATGTCTGGAAGCATTATATCAAGAAGTACTAAATTAGGTGTCTGCTTCTTTAATGCCTCAAGCATGTCATTACCGTTTGAGAAACATTCTATAGTATATCCAGCTTCCTCAACGGTATACTTAATAAGATCTCTGATGTTATCATCATCTTCAACTGAGTAAATAAGTTCTTTATTCATAATCTAAACTACCAAAATAATATAATTTTTTGTTATATAAACTGTATATTTTATACTATTAATATACATCTTATATACAATATATAATATAATAAAAATTTATTTTTTGTCAAAATTTTTTATAGCCGCTAAAAAAATCATTTGTATTTTATTTAATATAATAACTTTTACAGCTAATATTAAGTAAAAAATATTAAATTTAAATGTTGACTTATAGCATATTTAATATTAAAATCATATTCATGAAACAAGATATGACACCTATATTAGAAAATTATTTAGAAACTATCTACAACCTAGAAGTAGAAAAAAATTTTAAAGAAGCTATTAGAATAACAGATATAGCTGATGTTGTAAGACGTTCCAAAGCCAGTGTTAATACAGCTATAAAAACTCTGTCAAAACTCGGACATATAAAGCATGAACATTATGGAGACATAGAACTTACAGAATCTGGAAGAGCTATTGGAAAAGATATTGCAGAAAGACATGCTATATTCTATTACTTTCTTACAAATGTACTAAATGTAGATGAAAAAATAGCAGACGAAGAAGCCTGTTTAATAGAACATGCCATGAGCAGAGATACTGTACATAAGTTTAAAGAGTTTCTTTGCGGATACTGCAAAAAAGAAAATATATTTAATAATGCTAATAAAAACTAATAGCATATATTAAAGTTTTTATATTTTAAACTATCTTTATATATTTGAGAATAATTTCATAAAAATAAAATCCGCTGGAATTATTTTTTAATTAAATATAATTCCAGCGGATAAGTATATATTTATTAATTATATAATTTCACTTTCTATCATCTCATCAAAAGTTTGTCTTTTTCGTATAATGTAATGCTTATCTTTATCTGCCATAATCTGTGCTATAAGAGGTCTTGAATTATAATTGCTTGACATACTAAATCCATAAGCACCAGCATCAAGTAATGCAACATAATCTCCTTCTTCCACTACAGAGCACTCTCTGTCATAGGCAAAAAAGTCAGAACTTTCACATATAGGTCCTACAAAATCATAATTAGATACACTTTCTCTTTTTACTAAAGGATATATCTCATTATAAGCATCGTACATAGCTACCCTTACATAATCGTTCATACCGCCGTCTAATATAACATACTTTCTTCCAAGTTCCTCTTTTACATATTCTACTCTCATTATCAAAGCACCAGATTCTGCTACAAAATATCTTCCAGGCTCGGTTGTTACTTTAAGATTCATTTCTTTTAATAGATTTATGCTTTCATTTTTAAACTTATCAAAATCAAAACCAGAATGATCTTTATTATACCTTACCCCATAACCGCCTCCTATATCAATATCGGTTATATTAAATCCCATGCTATTAACTTCGCCTATCAAGTCTTTCATTACTAAAATGGCTCTGTAAAAAGGCTCAGCATCTGTCATTTGAGAACCTATATGCATTGATAAAGACTCTATCTCTATATTATCTAATGATTTTAAAAGATTAGCATTTTCTATTATAGTTTTAATACATACCCCAAATTTGTTTCCATTTACACCTGTAGTAATCTTTTCATGAGTATGTGCATCAACATTAGGATTAACTCTTATAGAACATTTTACTCTCTTTTTAAGTTCTTTAGCTATATTATTAATTCTTACAGCTTCTGGAATAGATTCTATATTAAAACGTTTTATATTAAGCTCAATAGATTTTTTTATCTCTTCTTCTGTTTTTGCCACACCAGAAAATACTATATTACGGGCATTTCCTCCAGCTTTTATATATTTCAAAGTCTCACCTATAGAAACAACATCTGCCCCAATTCCTTCTTCTACCATCATTTTTAATATAGATAAATTATTCTCAGCCTTAACAGCATATGCTATTAATACATCGTCTAAAGATGAAAATATGTCTTTTAAAAATCTTATTTTTTGTAAAATGTCATTTTTTGAATAAAGATAAAAAGGACTTCCATAAACTTTTGTAAGTTCTCTTATATCAATATCTTCGCACATTAATATATTATTTTTATAGCCTATCATTATACCGCTCCTATTTTTTTATTAATTGTTTTTTATAATTTTTTTATATTATTCAAGTTTTTTAGTTAAAACTTCTGTTATATTCACGCTTACTATATTATCTTCATAAAGAAGAGGTAAATTATTTTCCAAAACCTTTAATGTTTCCTCACTTTGATAATGCCCTATACCAACAGCAATGCCATACTCTTTTGATAATTTAATTAGCTCTCTCCACTGCTTCATTATGCTGTCATAATCTCTATCATTATCCAAAAATACATTTCTCTTTGCCGTTCCTACATCATTTTCTAATGCCAAATCATATATCACACTTTCTGCAGAAGTATAAGAATCTACAAAATATTTATTATTATTTTTAGCATAGTCAATCATATATGAAACTATATTAATATCCTTACAAGCAAGAGAGCCAGTATGATTATTCATTCCATTAGCATAAGGAACTTTTGAAAATGAATAATCTAGTAAATTAAAAACTTCATCTTTATTCATTCCAGTTCTTATTATAGTTTTCTCTCCGAAATAACCGCTGCCCTCCATAGGCATATGCAAAATAACATCAACATCATTACTGTATGCCAAATAAGAAAAATCTATACTATGAGGAGAATCTGGAAGCACTGCAAATGTTATGCCGTATTCATAAGCTAATTGAAAATACCTATCTGTATAATCAAGAGTATTTCCGCTGTCATCTATTATAATAGTTATAAAATTACTGCTTTCTATGGGTTTTATAATATTATCTAATATAGGTTCTGACATATTAGGAGAATTAATATCTGCTGAATAAAATACATCATTAGTTTTTTTTGATGTTATAGTTTTTTCAGATGTATAATTTTCATCTGCATATTCAAAACTAATTCCATAATTTTCTTTAACCTTAATAAAGGTAAAAGCAAATACGATAATTATAATAAATAAAAATACAAAAATAATTATTCTTTTCATAAAAACTAACTAAATAATATTTACTTTTTATGATAATCTAAATATTAATAAAAGTCAATTATATAAAAATCCTACTTTTCAATCATACTGTCAATGCTTACAACAGAATGTTCTTTGCATTTAGGACATTTAGGGTAAGTTATATTTTTTATAATTTTTGTAAAAAAGGAATCTTTTTTATTATCATCATCTGAATTGATTTTCGTTATTACATTTCCATTTTCATCAGTTTCATTATTTTCAAAATCTAATGTAATATCAGAAAAAATAGAAGGAGCATGCAAGTTTTTATCCGAGCTAAAATAATGTCCGCATTTTGTGCATTTATAAAAGAAAGGCGGTTTATCTCTAAACATATATTAACAACTCCTTAAACTATATATCTAATACCAATAATTTATTTTGTTCGCTGTCAAAATGATCCGACATGTAAATAACAGCATTATCTTTTTTTATAATACTATACGGCTTTACCCTATTATGCCCTACTACCTGATTATACCCAACCCAAGAATCCGCAAGCAAATCCTCTGTATCAGCCCATAAAATACCTGCAAATTTACTTAATCCTCCTCGTCTGAAGGATGCTATATTACAGTCATCTTTATCATTCTTATATACTATATTTACTACGCTTTCAATATTATCAATATCTATATTATCTATATTATATTTATTTTTTATATAATCAATCCAGCCATTTGTTATTCCAGCATGCGTAAATATATAATTATTTTCTATATGTATAGGCTTAAATATATTGACATTGCTATTAAATATCTCATTCATTTCTCTTGCATAGCTTTCTCTATATCTGCTTGCTGTAGGATATCCCACTATATACTGAAAATCATGATTGCCTATAAGAAGCTCAACATTATCATTATGATTTTTTTTAAACTCTATCACATCTTTAAGATTATTAATTATATCTTCATCATTAAAGCGTACCCAACTGTCATCACTGTAATCTCCCATAAATATTATTTTATCAAATTCAGAAAATCTTCCTTCAAGTAATTTCTTCCAGCAGTCTTTTCCATGCAAATCACCTATAACAGCTATTTTCATTTTTTAAATCCTCCTTGCAAGTCTTAATATATTATGATAATCTATATCTAAATTACTTGTATCTTTTTCTAATACTTTAGCAGTATAAATATTTTCAAATTCTTTTTGTAAAATATCCTTAAACTCTTTTATATTATCACTATACTCATCTATATTAGATTTATTATTAATGGAAGGTTCATAATCAGATTTTATCCTATCGATTATATTATCTATAACACTATTTTTTATGTCATAAATCTTTCCTATAGTCTGTACTATATTTATTACTCTATACTTATTAGTGTTTGAATTAATATCGTCCATCATGTAAATATTAATAGAATAATCTGCTGATTTTCTTTTATCTTCAAGAACATAATCTAAATTTTTTATTGCTTCTTCAACAAAATTATTAATTATAACAGTATCATATTCTTCATGCAAATCTTCTATACCTATTAGTTTTTCTATAAATAATTTATCAAACTGATAGGTTAAATATTTTTTTATGTCATTAAAAAACATATATATATAAAAAAATTTCATATCTTTTCCTTTTATTACACTTATTAGATATGAAATAAAATCCTTCGTTCTGCTTTCTTTTATAGGTATTTCATAATGTGATGATAAATATTTTATTACATCGTATATATTATTATTGATAACATCAACAATTTTTGTTTTATCGTTATCCTTAATATACAGAATATTATTATCCAAATTCAGACTTTCTAAATGAATAGAATCTCTTTTTTCTTTTAAGAGTCTTACTTTATTTTCTATATCATTTTTTACAATTTCCTTTTTGTCTTCAGGTGTTAAAGATAATATTTCTTTTTCTATATATTTATTATGCTCATCTTCTTTTTCTTTTTCTAATTCTTGTATTTTTTCTAAAGTATAGAACTCTTTTTTATCAAGTATATCCTCTATTCTTTTGATGTTATTTTCTTTATCATCACCATAAACATACAATTTAAATCTGAATCCGTATTTTACATCAAGCCCCATCATTTTTATAAAAGATTTGGCATTAACTCTCTTTCCATCTTGATTTTCTATTTCAATTTTATCATCTATAGTCCTAAAAAAATCAACGATAGAATTAACAATTTTATTATCAGATGCCAAACTATTTCGGCATTCAAATTCTTTAGATATAAAATCTTCCATAAACACAAGCCTTAATAAGATATTTTCTATAAAATAACATTAATTTATTAAAATTTCAATAACTTTTTGTATAAATAAGATAAATAAATTAAATAATAAAGGCTTATTCCATTTATAGAAATAAGCCCTTATTTATGGAAAACTTTTTAGTTGGATATGTCTTTATTATTATTTATCTTATTTAGCCATAATTGTACCAACATACATTTTATCTGTTCTAATTCCTGGTTTAATTTCACCATTAATAGAATATATTTTATTTCCTATTAATATCAAACCTTCACCGCAAGGAGCATCAAAAGGAATCTCACCTATTGTTTTCCAAGTATTAGAATCAGAGTTATAAATCAATATATTACTGTTCCAATTAAATTCATAAGGATCAGCTCCGAAGTATCCAGCTCTGAAATTAGCTAATTCAGTACCTTGAAGATTACCTAAATTATAAACAGCATTATCATAAATAGCTTTATTAAATCCGCCTATAACAAGCATTTCACTTTCATTAAGTTTAACGGATACAGCACCAAGCAAAGATATTCCTTCTCCATTAAGAGCTACTTCAGCAACAGGAGTCCAAGTATTATTAGCAAAATCATATTTATATCCGTCAGTATAAGCTATTGCATCGCCGCCGCTGAATACATATATATTGCCGTTTAGTAATTGAGCAACTGCCTGAGTTCTGCTTTCCTTACCAGGTACTGGAGCCAATTCTTTAGCTTCTTTAGTTGTCAAATCATATTCATAAAGTTTATTGCTGCCTTTGCCTGCTTGTTTGCCAGTAATTATATATAATTTATTATCTTTATAAACAGCAACTCCATTTTGTAAAGTGAAAGGCAAATCACCTATTTTTTCAACATTTAATTTATTATCTTTTAATGTAATAAATAATATATCATCATCAGCTTCTGGGTTTGAAGAGCCTCCTATATAATATATACCATCAGCAGTAGTTATAGAAGAACCATATCCCAATTCATTTTCCCAATTAATATGCTCAACTACTTCTAATACACCATTTTTATCTTCAAGCATGTATATATCAGAATAAGTTTTTTTAGCTCCTCCGTTTAATACAGATTCTTCAGGGAAATTAGCTCCTCCGCCTACAACTATATATTTATCTCTTAAAGAACCATATAAAACTCCAGCTGTACCTATATTTTTGTCCATTCCTGTTTGAGCAGGTAAATGTCCTCCCATTTCCCAAACTATTTTTTTATCAGTTTTTGAATCTAGTACATTAGTATTATTATTAGCTGTATTAGTTCCAGAACAGCTAATAACAGATATTGTAAATATAATAGATAAAATTAAACATATTTTTTTCATATTTTATTCCTTAATTATACACTGCCCTTATTTATGATTTTTTATAGTAGTAGAATAAGTTAATCCTTTTATTTTTTCTTCAGATGGTTTTCCGAAAGCAAAAGAAGCTAAGAAAGAACCTATTACACCAACACCTATGATTATAAATGAAATCATGAACTCAAAGATTTTTGGTTTAGCATATCCAGGTATAAATTTAGTAAGCATTCCAGCAGGATCGCTTATATAGAATGCTACTATAACAGAAAGTATAAATCCTACCCAAACAGCTTTAGTTTCTACTTTATCGAAGAATATACCTACCAAGAATACAGCAGCTATAGGACCGCCTAAAAGACCTGTTATAGCTTGGAAGTATAAGAACATATCTCCCTGACCATTATATATAAAGTATATTGCAAGTATAGTACTGACTATACCTACTATCCAGCTTGATAATCTTGCAAATTTTAATTTAGAAGCATCTTCCATACCAGGTTTTAAAAACTCTAATATATCAGCTGTCATACAAGTAGAAACAGAGTTAAGGCTTGAAGATACTGTAGACTGAGCAGCAGCAAATATAGCAGCTATTACAAGTCCTGATATACCAACAGGTAAAGCATTTACTACGAAATAAGGAAGTATGGCATTTCCATTAACACTTTCTGGTAATGGAGTTTTGAAATGGAAATAAATATATAAAGCAGAACCCATACCTATAAATATTACAATACTAGTACAAAGCAAAGGAATATTCATATATAAACTTTTTTTAGCTTCATGTTCGTCTTTGTTTGTAGCATATCTTTGAACTATGTCTTGGCTTCCTACATATGAATATATTGAATTAAAAAAACCGCCTATTATCATAACCCATATACTGGATTTAGCTAAATCTAAAGAGAAAAAGTCGGGGCTTATGATTTTTCCATCATCTGCTAATAATTGAAAACCTTGACCTATTCCTTCAGGAGCAGATGCAAAACCTACTATGATGATAAGGAAAGCTCCCAAAAGAAGTACTACTGTTTGTATAGCATCAGACCATAATACAGCTTCTATACCACCCATAGAAGTATAAGCAACACAGAATATGGATACAATAACTGTTATCAATACTGGATTAAGAGCAGGAAGTACTTGCTGTATAGCCAAAGTAGGAAGATAAATTACTATAGCCATTCTTACAACGTGAAAAAGTATAAATGTTAAACTTCCAACTAGTCTGAAAGAGTTATTAAATCTTTTTCCTAAATATTCATAAGCAGTAGTAACATTAACTCTTCTAAAGAATGGTACAAATGTAGGAGCCACCCATAATACTATTAAAATAATACCTAAAGGAGCCATACCCAAAAGCCAGCTGTTATTATAAACAGAAGCTGGTATAGCAATAAATGAAATAGATGATAAAGATGTAGCATAAATACTCATAGCTGTTACCAAAGCTGGAACCCTTCCGCCTGCTTTAAAATAATCATCTGTTGATTTTGTTCTTTTAGCAAAGAACATACCGATTAAAAACATTACAACAAAGTATAGTCCGATGACTACCCAGTCAAACCAATGCCAAGCCATAGTTTTGTTCTCCTATAAATAAGTTTTTGTTCACGTGAACAATTATATTATAGTCAAATAAATTTATATTGTCAATTGAAAAAGATAAAATATTACAATTTATTACAATTCATCATAAAAAAAATGAAATTTATCACTAAAAACACCTGCTAAAATACTTTAAGTAATAACATTTAATAATATTAATATAAAAAATACACATATAACACAGAAATTTAATATGCATATTGATTTTTTGTAAAAAACTATTACTATATTATATCAAAAATATATTAGTTTTAATATGGAAAGATATATAGACATCATAAAAAAATCGAATCTCTTTTGCAATATGAATGATAAACAGATAATAGTTCTGTTAGAAGATTTCAAATCTGAAAAAAAATATTTTGATAAAGATAATATTATAATAGATGCGGGAGATAAAACTGATAGTATATATATTATTTTAAATGGAAGAGTAGAAATTTCAAAAGAATATGATGACACTAGAAAGAATATAGTAAATATATTAACTTACGGAGATATATTTGCAGAAGCATTAGCTTTTTCTACTAATAAAATATCACCTATACAGGCTATATCATTAGATAAAACTGAAATATTAAAAATAAATATAAAAGATATATTTAACACAAATAACAATGATAAAAACATATTTTTACAGAATTTATTAATGGTAATATCTGATAAAAACAAATTTTTAGCATTTAAAAATGATATTTTAAGCCAAAAAAGTTTGAGAAGCAAAATTACACTATATTTAAAATATATGTCAAATATACAGAAAAGTAAAAATATTGTAATACCTTATAACAGAGACAAACTTGCAGAGTTTATATCTGCTGACAGAAGTGCATTATCAAGAGAATTGAACAGATTATCAAAAGAAAATATCATAAAACTTGACGGCAATAAAATAACTATTATAAAATTATAAATAAATGCATCATTTATTCATAAAATCAATATGTTTTTTTCTCTTTCTCACTTCATCAGCTATTTTTTTTATAGTTATTTTTGACATAGATTTCTCAAAATCAAGCCTTACACTATCAAACTCTTCTCCCAAAACATCAAACATAGCACAGCCTACAGGGCATACATGATTAGGCTCATGAAAATTAAAAAGTCCTCTTTCTTCTTCTGTGAATACTGCTTCATATATAGAAAGAAGTGTTATATCCTCTTCATCTTTTATAAGTCTGCTTCCTTTTTTATCTGTTTCAACTATTCCAGCAGCCTGAAGTTTTAATAGTATTCTCCTTATAATAGAAGGATTGGTTTTTACACTTTTGGCAAGCAAATTTGATGTAGTGCCTTCATTTTCAAAAAATGCTATACATAATACTATATGAGTAGCTATAGATAATTTTGTATTAATCTTCATAGTAGTATAATAATAAAATAAAAATTGTTTATAGTCAATAACTAAAAGAAATAAGGTGTTGTGACAACTTTGGTAACAATATTTTTTTGCTTTTTAGTTGATATATATAAAAAAACATGTAAAATTATTTATCTAAATAAAAAAATTACTAATAAGGAGAACTTTAAAATGAATAAAGTTTACTATGCAATAGTTTTATCTGCTTTCATATTTGCTGTATCATGTTCAAATAATGCTGATAAAACAAACAATAATGCTGCTTCAAATACTGCTGCCAAAAAAGAAGCTGTTACTATAAATGTTGAAGGGGCAGCTGCACCAGAAAGTGTAAAATTGAGAAATGGAAAATTATATATAGCTAATTTAGGAGATCCTAATGCTCCTGCTGATGGTTTTATAATCGTAGCTAATGAAGATGGCTCTAATCCTCAAAAATTTTTTGAAGGTCAATTAGACAGCCCTAAAGGTTTTTCTTTCTTAACTGATGATATTATTATTATACCAGACCAAGTTAATGACAGTTCTTTAACTGGAAATTTGGTATTAGCTAATATCAAAGAAAATAAAATAATTACTAAACTTCCTATAGAAGGTTCTAAATTCTTAAATGATACAGTAGTAATAGATCCAACAACTGTAGCTCTAACTGATACAGGTGCTTCTACAGTTTATTTTGTAAAAGTTGATAATAACTCTGCTTTATCTATAACTTCATCAGTAACAGGTGTAGTTGGTGCTAACGGAATATTTTTAGATAACGGAGTATTATATATAGCTGGAAGTACATTCGGAGGAGATCCTAATGGCGGAGATATTTATACATTAAATATAGACGGTACTGGATTAACTAAATGGACAGCTTCAGTATTAGGTGCTGGTGCTTTAGACGGTATAGCTATTGCTGATGGTAAATTATATGTTTCTGATTGGGGTGTAGATGGTGCTAATAACAATGCATGCATATATGTATTTGATTTGAATACTAAAAATCAATTAGAAAAAATAGAAGGTTCTTTAAGCGGTGTTGCTGACATAGATTTGGTTAATAATGTTATATATATACCAGAACTTTCTACTAGTTTAATTAAAAAAGTTCAATTATAATTTATAGTTCATATATAATTTTTTCGTTCATAGTAGCTCAAAAAAACGTGCATTTAAAAAATATTTTAAATGTGCGTTTTTTATTTTAAATTTATAACAGTGATTAATCCTAGTAAGTACTGTTAAATATTGTGTACTGATTGTGTATCGTATAAAAAATTTAAATAAAAAATTTACAAACTTAAAAATTTTTACTATATACCTAAACAATTATAATTTGTCAAATTTTAGTTATCTATGAATGTAATTACAATTTATTCATAATATAATATATTTTTATTAATCAATAAAATATGTTTTAGATGTATAGTAAATTACTTGTTTGGTGTAATAATAGGTAATCAGCCGTACGTATAGTTGACATTTGATATAGAGTAGATAATACCGTGCGGTAAGGTGCAGCGGCTTGCTGTTGACAAACTTAAAAATTTTTAGTATATACTGGAACGATTTCATTTTGTCAACTGATGTACATTATATAGAATTATCAACTTTTTTGCCGCACACGCTCTGCGGGCTTCGCCAAAGTTTTCGCCAAAGGCACGCTTCGCGAAAAACGCAATTACTAGAACTTTATACTTTAAAGATATGTATTAAATGTATGATAATACCTGAAATTTGGGCTACACCTAAAGGGGGACTTCGTCAAATGCAGTTCTTTCACCGAAGGTGTACTGCGTATGGTTCTTTGTGCCAATACCACAGGCACTTCCTACGGTCGCAAAAGAACTGGGGGGGTGCGTAAGTACGCAGAACGGTCACGCTGTGTACTTCGTAATGGCAAAGCCCCGCAAATATCAAAATTTAAAAAATTAATTTTTTGACAAACTGTATTTTTTTAGGTATATATTAAAATTATAATTATTTTTTCTTTTTATAATATTTGCTTACTATATCAATCATTTTTTTATCCTGAATAGCCTCAGCATATTCCAAAACATTATAACTGTCTTTTATATCATCTCCATAAATATCAGGAGGATTTAATTTTATATTTAAATCCGCACCATTTTTTAATAAGTATTCAGCAACTTCATAATTATGTTGGTCTATAGCATGAAATATCGCAGTATAGTTTATATCATTAGGATAATAGTTCACATCAGCCCCATTTTCAACCAATGCCTTAACTATTTCTAAATTACCCTCACCTGCAGCAATTGCTATAGGAGGATAATAATATAAAAATTTTGTATCTAAATCGGCACCATTATCTTTTAAGAGTTTTACTACTTCAGGAGTAGATGCCGCAAGTATAGTAGCAGGAGCAACTCCGCTGTTATTTGTAGCATTTACATCGACACCATTTTCTATTAAAAGTTTTGAAGCTTCATAAGGATTTTCTCCTGTAACAGCCCAAAGTAATGGAGTATCCCCATTATCATCAGCTTTTCCATTAACATCTATTCCATTGTCTATTAGATATTGCATTATATTAATATTGCCTTTTTCAGAAGCATAAATAAGTGCAGATGCTCCCCAAGATGATTTTTCATTTATATCTGCGTTATTTTCTACTAATAAATTAAACATTTCTTCATTGCCGTTTTCGCATGCTATTATAATCATATTTTTACCGTCTTTATTTTTTATATTTATATCAGAGTTATTGTTTATTAGTAATTTTGCCATCTCTATATTATCAGTTCTTACAGCTTCCATTAAAGCATTAAATCCATCGTTTGCTCTTAAATTAACCAAAGCCCCATTATCAATCAATGCTTTTGCTATATCATAATGCCCGTATGATGAGGCTATCATTAAAGGGGTTGTATTAGCATAATGTGTAATATTGCCTATAAGAATCTCATCTTTTGACTGAGCATTTATACTGCCTTCATTTATTAATTCAATCATTTCAGCTACGCCTGTTTTATTTTTATTTTTTTCTAATAGTTTTGATAATTCATCGCTAGGCATTATTATTTCATTTGTAGTTATTGTGTTTTTTAATTTTTCATTATTAGTTTCATTAAATGTATTATTTTCTATATTATTATCTTTTATTTTGTCATTATTGCTTTCGTTTATTTGATTTGAATATAGCGATGTAATTACTGTTAATAATATAATTATAATGTTCTTTTTCATATAACTCTCCGATTATTAATTGTTTTTAATATATCATAAATGATAAAAAAATAAAGTAATGGTATTAACTTAATAATCAAATTACTATCATAGCACTATTTTTTATAAAATTATAGTTTGTAATAATAAAATAATAATAAATAAAATATTAAGGATAAATACTATGATAAGCCAATTAAATGAATATAGAAAATTATTGTCTAATGATATAATAAAAACATGTCTTAGAATGCAAAAAGACGGTATTAATCAGGGTACATCTGGAAATGTAAGTGTACGTTTTGAAAATGGTATGCTTATTACACCTTCAAGTATGCCTTATGATACTATGAAAGCTGAAGATATAGTTTTTGTTGATGAGAATGGGAAAGCTGAAGAAGGCAAAAGACCTTCAAGTGAATGGAGATTTCATTTATCAATACTAAAAGATAATCCAGATTTTAACTGTGTTATACATAGTCATTCTATATATTCTACAGTAGTATCTATAATTGGAGTTGATTATATACCTGCTATACATTATATGATTGCTGTTGCTGGAGGAAAAATTATACCTTGTGCTGAATATGCTACTTATGGAACCGAAGAGCTTTGCAATAATATATCAAAGGCTATGAAAGGGTATAAGGCTTGTATTATGAAAAATCATGGACTTGTGGTTTCTGATTCTACTATAGAAAAGGCTTATGGTGTTTTGGTAGAAGTAGAAAATATTTCAAGAGAGTTTGTAGAGCTTAGTAAAATTGGTAAGTACAATATTTTATCAGATGAAGAGATGGATATAATACTTAAAAAATTTGGTAATTACGGATTAAATGCCCAGAAATAATATTTTAAAACTAATAATATATCTTTTTTATTTTTTAATATTAAGGATATAATTATTATTTTGTCTTCTTTAAAGTTACTAAAATATCTTCATTTTCTATATGTTCAAAAGTACCTTCATACCCATATTTCTGGCATCCTCTTATTACACTTTCACAGCTTGAATGTCCGCTTACCAAAACCTCTATTATAGTATTTAACTCCTGATTATTGATAGCAGCACATTTAGCCTGAAAAGATGCCTGAGAGCATGACATTCCTCTGGTATCAACTTTAATAGTTTCAGACATGATATTTTCCTTTTTCATTAGTTTATATGTATTTCATAAAATATATTAAATTAATAAATAAGCACCATTTGTTAGAAGCCTTAATTATTATAATAAGCATTAGAAATTAATAAATATCTAAATATCATTTTTTATTATAACCTCTGCCTCTGCTGTATATTACCATAACTTATATATGTTATAATAATACATAGCAGAAGCAGAGTTCATTATATAACTTCCAAAAATTTTGTGCAGTATATTTATTATATAATGACAACAACCTGCTGCACGATAAAGTGTATCAGCTTGCAGTATTTTCTTTCATTGTAAATCCTATGATTACACAGAATATTAAACCTAAAATAACAGCTCCCATTCCATATACTGTAGGACCTGCAGTTGAACTTGCCAAATTAAAGTTGTGAGCAAATCCTGCTCCTACTAGCATTCCTATAACGAATATAAAACTGTCCATATTTCCTTCAGCAGATTGTATCATTTGTCTTCCTGGACATCCTGCACCTAAAGTAAATGCTAAACCAGTAAGAATCATTGATACTGTATTCCATAAAATATTTGTGTGGGCTATTGGCTGATTTTCCATAGATAAATTGAATCTGCTTGTAGCTATATTAACTATAAAAGCAGCAATTATAAAAGCGATAACTCCTTTAGTCATATGAAAATCTTTCATAAATATTCCGTCTCTAAGTCCGCCTACAGTACAGAATCTTGATTTTTGAGCTACGAAACCTATTACTATAGAAGCTATTAATGCTATAGCTATAGGAGCTTTCATACTTCCTGGACCTGATTCAGAGAAAAATATTGGTCCTCCTTCAGAGAATTTAGTTTGTTTTAATAATAGAATTAAAAGAATTACTGCGATAACTAAAGGAAGAAATCCAACTAATTTATTTTTATATGCTTTAGGCTGACCTAAAGAGAAATTTTGTTTCCAGAAGAAAACTCCGATTCCTCCTCCTATGATAATTCCTATTAATCCGAATATACCATTAATATCGCCTCCAGCTACTCTAAGCAAAGTTCTCCAAGGACAGCCTAAGAAAACTAAAGCACCTATCATAGCAAAGAAACCTAAACAGAATCTTATAATAGGTGAGCTTCCGCCTTTAGGAACAAATTCTTTTGAGATCAATGCAGATATTGTAGCACCAATAACAAGACCTATTAATTCAGGTCTTATGTATTGTACTGCAGCGGCTCTATGCAGTCCTAGTGCACCTGCTAAATCACGGGTAAAACATGCTATACATATTCCCATATTAGCAGGGTTGCCCATTACAGAGAGCCAAGCTGCTATAGCTCCTATTACGGCACCTATGACTATAATACCTATAGAGCTTGTGAAAAAGTCTTTTTTCATTTTTGACTCCTTTATAAATTATATTTTTTATGATTTTATAGTAAAAAAAATTAATTATCAATATAATTTATTAATTTATATTATAGTTATTCAAAAATAATTAATTACAAAGTAAATTATTTGTTAATATTATTATTAGAGTAAAATATAAGATTGTTATTTATTTTTTTTGTAGTAAAATATATATAATTAAAAATTAAGGATTTTGTTTATGAAAAAGATTATACTTTCTTTATTATTTTCTCTATTATTTATAGGCTGTTTAGATTATACCCAGTATGTAACTATAGATAATGATAAAAATATTACAGTTGTTGCCATAGTTACTATGTCCAAATCTTTAGTAGAATTAGCTGCTTATTCTGAAGGCTATGAAGAAGGCGTTCCAGATTATTATTATGATGATATACTTAGAGATATGGAAAGCGAAGCGAGAAGCAGTTATCCTAGAAATTTTAAATTCAGACAGATAAATAATGACAATGAAGTTGGTCTTTATATAAATGGTATTTTAAAAGCTCAAGATTTAACAGAAGATGACAGTCTATTAGTTCCTATAAGAAATGGAAATAAGTTTATCTTTACTCCTTTTAATTATTCAGAGGATTCTCAGGATTACAGTGAATATGCTTCTATGTTTAGTTCTATGAAAGTAAAATTGATTGTTTCAAAAGATTATATACCTACGATAAGTTCTTGCTATATTTCATCTTATGATGATGTAAAAGATGTTAATGTTTATGACTTGAAAGATGCATTCTTAATAGAAATTCCTATGTTTTCAGGTATAGACAGTCCTATTTTGTATATTGAGTTATAATATTATTAAAGATGGTTTACAATAGATATTTTTATTAATATTTTTTGTAAACTTCTTTTTATAAAAAGTCATAGTGAACAATAAAAATAAATATTCATAATTGACAATTATTTATTATAAATTATAATATAAAAATCATGAAACTTATTGTAATATTGTTTACATTTATTATATCTGTATATATCTTTCCTGTATGCTATATATTTTATCACTCTAATTATCATATGCACCATTCAGATGAACATTGTACGACATGTATTGAAATGTTTTCTATAGTGAAGGCTGTAACTAAAATAGCAAAATTTAATAATATATACAATTCAGTTATAATATATTTATCGGTTTCTTTCATATTTTTTGTAAAGATAATCAAAGTAATATTTTATTTAAATAATAATCCTACTAAATTAAAAGTAAAACTGATAAATTGATTTAATTTCCTTTATATTTTTTATATTTATTTAATTTAACAATGTTTTTATTTTTTATATATAAAGGACTTTTTTATGACAAAGAAAATATTAATTCTAATTTTTATTATGTCAGTATTATCATGTAATACTAATAAATCATCAAATAATGCTGATACAAACAAAGAAAACAATAAAATAAAAGTTGTAACTACAATATTTCCAATATATGATTTTGCAAGAAATATATTATTAGATAATTCCAGCTTGAAAATGATAATAAGACCTGGTATCGAAATTCATTCGTTTAATGCTTCGCCTTCAGATATAATAGATATACAGAATGCTGATGTATTTATTTATATAGGAGGGGAAAGCGAGGAGTGGGCTCAAAAGGTAATATCTTCTATGGATACCAACGGCAAAAAGATAATTAAATTAATTGATTATGTAAATGCTTTAGATGAGGAGATAGTTGAAGGTATGGAGCATGATGAAGAACATAATCATGATGAAGAATTAAATCATGAAGATCATGATAATATTTCAGAAATGCATACCCATGAAGGAGTTTATGATGAACATATATGGACTTCGCCAAAAAATGCTGTTTTAATGGTTAATGCCATTAGCAAAGCTATGTCAGAAATAGATCCTAATAATGCCGATATATACAAAGCTAATGCTGATAAATATAATAGTGAACTATACACTCTCGATAATGATTTTAGGAATACTATAAACTCATCAAAAAGAAAAGATATAGTATTTGGAGACAGATTTCCTTTCAGATATTTAGCTGATGAATACGGACTTAACTACAGAGCTCCTTTTAATGGATGCAGCAGTCAGTCGGATGTAAGTCCTAAAACATTAACATATTTAATAGGCTATATAAAAGATAATAATATACCATATCTTTATTATATAGAACTAAGCAATGAAAAAATAGCAAATACAATTATAGAACAGACTGGAGCAGCAAAATTAAAACTTCATTCTGCACAAAATGTAACTAAAAAAGAGTTTGATGATGGAGCTTCATATTTATCCATTATGAGGGATAATTTAGAAAGTTTAAAAAAGGGTTTGAATTAAAATATGTTGGCTATAAAAGATTTATCAGTATTTTATGATAGTAATGAAGTATTATCAAATATTAATTTCTCTTTATCAAAAGGAGATTATCTTTCTATAATAGGCGAAAATGGTTCTGGTAAAACTACTTTAATAAAAACTATACTTGGACTAATGAAACCTAAAAAAGGAAGTATAACATTTGATAGTATAAAGAAAAACGAGATAGGTTATCTGCCGCAGCAGGGAATAGTACAGAAATCATTTCCTGCAAGCGTATTTGAAGTAGTGATTTCTGGAAGACTTAATAATAAAAAATTTATTCCGTTTTATACTAATAATGATAAAAAAACGGCACTAGAAAATTTGAAGAAACTCAATATAGAAAATTTAAAAAATAAGTCATATAAAGATTTATCAGGCGGTCAGCAGCAAAGAGTGGCATTAGCTCGTGCTTTATGTTCTACTAAAGAGCTGCTTATATTAGATGAGCCTTCTACTGGATTAGACCCTATAGCTACTGCTGACCTATATAATCTAATAAAAAAACTTAATAATGAAGTTACTATAATAATGGTTTCTCATGATATAGCAAGTGCTGTAAAATATTCTAATAAAATACTTCATTTAAATAAAAATATTCTTTTTTTCGGAACAACTGAAGAATATATAAAAACTGATATATACAAAAGAATATCAGGGGAGGATATGAAATGATTGCTTTGCTTCAGGAACTTTTTTCATATACCTTTATTATTAGGGCTGTTATAGTTGGAATATTGGTTTCATTATGTGCGGCACTTTTGGGTGTTAATCTGGTATTAAAGAGATATTCTATGATAGGTATAGGACTTTCTAATGTGGGCTTTGGAGCTTTGTCTCTTTCTATGATGCTAGGCTTTTCTACTCTTCAGCTTTCTATACCTATAGTGGCTTTGGCATCAATACTGCTTTTGAGAATAAGTGAAAACAGTAAAATAAAGGGTGATGCTGCTATTGCTTTAATATCAAGTGTATCTTTAGCTGTAGGTATTATAGCTATTACTGTAAAGACAGGTATTAATACAGATGTATGTAACTATATGTTTGGAAGTATACTTGCTATGAGTAAGAGCGAAGTTTATATAAGTATAGCAGTTAGTGTAATAGTGATAGTTCTTTATATATTGTTTTATAACAAAATATTTTTAGTAACTTTTGACGAAAACTTTGCCCGTGCTGTTGGTATTAATATAGGGTTTTATAATACACTTATATCCATACTTACATCTTTGATTATAGTATTAGGTATGAGAATGATGGGAGCTATGCTTATATCGAGCCTTATAATATTTCCAGCATTAACTTCTATGAGGGTATTTAATACTTTTAAGGGAGTTATAATTTCATCGGCAATATTATCAGTGTTCTGCTTTTTTATAGGTATAGTTCTTTCATTTCAATTAGAATATCCTACTGGAGCATGCATTGTTATGGTGAATTTGGCTATGCTTTTAATATTTTCTGTAATAGGAAAAGTATTAAAAAGATAATTAAGGAGATAATAATGAATCGTAAATATATATTATTTTTATTTATAATGATGTTAATTTTATCATGTTCAAAAAAAGAGTATAATGACGGCTGGTTTGATATAGAAAAAAATTATGTTGATATACCTCAAAAAAAATATGATTATGGTAATCCTAGAGATAAGGCAGAAAATAATCAGGAAGAAACTTCAGCTTTGAAAGTTAATATGAATAATATTGATATGAACAATATTATAGAAATTAAGGAGAGAATGTTTATCAATCAATGCAATGATGTTTATTTAAATCCTGATGATTACAGAGGGAAATTAATAAAACTTGAAGGAATATATGACGGTTTTACTGATGAAGAGACTGGAGAAAAACTCAATTTTGTATTCAGATACGGACCTGGCTGCTGCGGCTATGACGGAGTGGCTGGCTTTGAGTTTAATTATAATGGTACTATACCAAATCCTCAGGACTGGATTGAAGTAGTCGGAGTTGTAGAGATATTAGAGATAGATAATTATGAAACGGTGAGGCTCAATGCTATAAGTTTGAATGTTCTTGATAAAAGAGGAAAAGAATTTGTAGCTAATTAATTAAGACAATTTCGTATATTTATATTTTATAAACCTTGTTTAGGGCAGGATAATCGTATTACTATCTTGCCCGCTTTTTTATTTATATTAAATAATTTTATTTCCAAAAAGCATTAAGTCTTTTTTTGGTATTTTCTTTCAAATCATAATAGTAAAGCGATATATCATAAGTATGATAAACACCTTTTTCAAAAATACTTTGTCCGCCAAAATAAAAATCATCAGCATTTATAGTGCTGCATTTTACAACGCCTCTTTTTTTATCTACTTTAGCATCTGCTATTTTTGTAGGAATACCATAATTTGTATATATATTAGCTCCTAAACTCTGCTCTTTTGAGGCTAAAGTATCTTCAGTAGTCCAAGTTATAGGATTAATTGCTATTGAATCTTCTAAAAGAGTAGGATTATATCCGTTAAAATCAGGACTCTCTGTATTATAAGAAATTATAACTCCAGTATCATATTCATTATTTGCAAATCTCAAATGAGGATTTTCTTCTAGGTCTTTTTTTGTAACAGAATATCCGAATATATAAGCTGCAATCATTCTATTTTTTAAGTTTTCATTTGTTTTAAAATAGTCTATAAGTATTTGTTTTATCATCATAGCACCCTGAGAATGCCCTGACAATATAAAAGGTCTTCCATTATTATAATTTTTTATATAATAATCAAATGCAGCAATTGCATCATCTTTTGGAGCAGAATAAAAATATTTATTTTTCTCTTCTTCGCTTATATTGTTATTTTTATCCAAAAGATATATAGCATCGGCCTGCCTGTAAAAAGGAGCATATATACTTGCTATTTCTTCAAATATTCCAGTTTGTTCAATCATTACATTTGTAGTATATCTTCTCATAGAAGGAGAATCTATAGAACATATCATATCTTCATTGGTATTTTCTCTTGACCAAGTTGTAGGATACAAATAAAAAACATCTGCTTCTCTTTCATTTTGATTTTCTGCTATATTAAGCCAATTATTTTTATCCGAATAATCTGATGTTTTTGTAGTTATATTACCTGTATTATTTGAACAGCTTATTATAATGCTTATTAATATAAGACTAGTTAATATTTTTGACATAATAATTCCTTTAATTTTTAATATATTATTTTGTAATTCTAAAATTATTATATTATCAAAAATATATAAATCAATAAAGATATTAAATAAAATAAAAACATGCTATTTAAAAATAAAAAAATAGCATGTTTTTTTAAGATTTTTTTGATATTATTTTATGATAATACCTTTTTTAGGTATATTAAGAACTTTTATTTCGGATTTGATTTTCTTTTTAGAAAAACTATTTTCCATAGCATTAGAAACTTTTTTTATTATTTTTTCATCATCTTTGACCAAAGCAAGTATTGAAGAGCCTGCTCCGCTTATAGTAACAGAGTATGCACCAGCAATTTTTACTTGTTTAAATAAATCTTTTAGACCAGGTATAAACTTAGCTCTATAACCCTGATGAAGTTTATCGTCTGTTGCCACTTCAAGCAAATCAAGTCTGTTAGAAGATAATGCAGAAGTGAGAAGTGCTGCTCTTGAAATATTAAATATAGCATCCTTTAAGCTAATCTCTTTAGGGAGAGCATTTCTAGCTTTTTCTGTACTTAAATAAAAATTTGGTATTGCAACTACAGCTTTTAGTCCTTTAGGAGGATTTATTTTAACATATTTAAAATCTTCATCTTTTCTAACAACACCAGATATTATTCCCCCCAATATGGCAGGCGACACATTGTCTGGGTGTCCTTCAAGCTGAACTGACATATTTAGTATTTCATTTTCAAGAGAAAGTTTATTTCCCAATATATAATTGGCCGTCAATAAACCTCCTATTATAGCGGCAGAACTGCTTCCAAGCCCTCTTGAAAGCGGTATTCTATTTATACATTTTATTATATATCCTTTATCAGGCTTTGCTTTTAATCTTTTAAATACCAGTTTCATAGCAGAAAGTATCATATTATCATCTTTTGATATTTCTTTTTCTCCTTCGCCTGTTATTTCAAAATCTATTTTTTTAGAGTTATTATTTTCATATATATGTATTTCATTATATAAATCTAAAGCGAGTCCCACGCTGTCAAAAGCAGAACCTATATTTGCACTAGTAGCTGGTATTTTAAAAGTTACAAGTTTTTTATTTGTTATATTATTTTCTTTATTGTTTTTCTTTTGAGATTTATTCATATTATATTCCTATAGCCTTCCTTATTTCTTCTATATTGTTATCAACTTTTATAGGAGCAGAGCAAATTTTTATAGCATTATCAGGATCTTTAAGTCCGTTGCCTGTAAGTACAGAAACTACAGTATCTCCTTTGTTTAATTTTCCAGCCTTATAAGTTTTTATAACTCCAGCAAGAGAAGCAGCAGAAGCAGGTTCAGCAAATATTCCTTCTTCTCTTGTGAGCATCTTATAAGCCTCTAATATTTCATCATCAGTAACAGAATCTATAAATCCGTTTGATTCATTAGAAGCATTAACAGCCAATTTCCAGCTTGCAGGATTACCGATTTTTATAGCTGTAGCAATAGTTTGAGGATTTTCTATTACTTTATTTTGTACTATAGCCGCACAGCCTTCAGCCTCAAAACCTATCATTTTAGGTAAGTTTGATACTTTTCCATTTTCTTTATATTCTTTAAAACCCATCCAATAAGCAGATATATTTCCAGCATTTCCAACAGGTATAGCCAAGTAATCAGGAGCTTTTCCTAATGCATCGCAAATTTCAAATGCAGAAGTTTTTTGTCCCTGAAGTCTGAAAGGGTTAATTGAGTTTACTAATGTAATAGGATATTTATTTGTAATATCAACAACAGCTTTTAAGGCTTCATCAAAATTACCTTTAATAGCTATAACTTTAGCACCATACATCAAAGCCTGAGCCAATTTTCCTAAAGCAATATTTCCATCTGGTATAACTACTATACATTGAATACCGCTTCTTGCAGCATAAGCAGCAGCGGATGCAGAAGTATTTCCAGTAGAAGCACACATAATAGCTTTTGAACCTTCTTCAAGTGCCTTAGCAACTGCCATAACCATTCCCCTGTCTTTGAATGAGCCTGTAGGATTAAGACCGTCATATTTAAAATATAATTCTATTCCGCCAAGTTCTTTTCCTATTTTTTCAGCTTTTATTAATGGAGTATTTCCCTCATTTAATGTAATAAGAGGTGTTTTATCTGTAATAGGTAAATATTCTTTGTACTCTCTTAAAAGTCCGTTCCATGTTTTCATAGTATTATCCTTTATTGTTATTAATTAATAAAAATAATTATCATTAGCAGTATTCAATATAGAATATAATATAAACAATAATTTTTCAAGGCTTTTTATGTATTAATGTTATATAAAAGTTTTTTATTTTAGTATTATAATTGCTTGTTTAAAAGTTTCTTTAATTACTTTATAAAATAAAAATAAATTTTTATAACATGTGTAATATATACCTAAACAAATATAGTTTGTCAATTTTTTTATTCAACTTTTTCCCGCCGCAAAAAGTGCAAGTTTAAAAATAATACTAAATAGTACTAATTATGCTTTATATTTAGAATAAATTATTAAATATAGCCTTTTGTGCATTCTTCTCGCCTGCCTGCGGCAAGGACAGCGTCATAAAAGAACTGGGCACAAGCGTGGTGGGCAAAGACCTGCAAATATTTAAAATTAAAAAAATTAGTTTTTTACGATTATATTTGTTTAGGTATATGTTTATTTTACTTTTTATAAAAAATGATTGTAATATTAATTATATATGTTATAGTGTATCAAAATAAAATACAGAAAAATAAAATTATGAATTGTAATAAGTATAAATTAAAGAAAGTTCTGCAAACGATGCAGTGTTTAATAATCTTAAAAAAGATTGGAGATTGACATTTTGTTGATTTCCAATCTTTTTTTTATTTTAATCAAAAATCTAAAAAAAATTTAGAATAATAGGAAGGCTAAAATTGAAACGTTATTTAATACTTGAAGACGGAAGTCATTATGAAGGCATAGGATTTGGTTCTGATAATTTCAGAATAGGTGAATTGGTTTTTAATACATCTATGACAGGATATCAGGAAATACTTTCAGATTTATCATACTGCGGACAAATAACAGTTATGACTTATCCATTGATAGGTAATTATGGTATAAACAGAGATGATTTTGAGAGTTTGAATCCAGCTATATTTGGATTTGTAGTTAAAGAGGCTTGTAAAAGTCCTAATAATTTCAGGAGTGCTGAAACTATAGACGAGTTTTTAAAATTAAAAAATATTCCAGCTATAGAAAATATTGACACAAGAGAGATAACAAAAAAAATAAGGGATGTAGGGACTCTTAAAGCCGTAATGAGCGATACTATAGATAATAAAGATGATATAGTAAAAATGCTTAAAGAGACTCCTTATATGAATGATCATGTAAAAAGAGTTTCTACAAAAAACGCCTTTCCTATACCAAACAGAGGAAAAAAAGTTGTACTAATTGATTTCGGAGCAAAACTAGGAATAATAAGAGAATTAAGCAAAAGAGATTGTGATTTGGTGGTAGTGCCTTATGATACAGATTATAAAACTATAATGAGTTTAAATCCAGACGGTATAATGCTTTCAAACGGACCGGGGGATCCAAAAGATGTAAAGGAATCAATTAATACTATAAGAGAGCTTATAGGAAAAGTACCAATATTTGGAATATGTTTGGGTCATCAGCTTATAAGTCTTGCATGTGGGGCAAATACAATTAAATTAAAATTCGGACATAGGGGAGGCAATCACCCTGTTAAAGATTTAGAAACTTCAAAAGTGAGCATAACAAGTCAGAATCATAGCTATGCCGTTGAGAAAGAGAGTTTACATAATACTGGCTTAATTATAACTCATGTATCTTTAAATGACGGAAGTGTAGAGGGAGTTAAACATAAAAAGTATCCAGTATTTTCTGTTCAGTATCACCCAGAGTCTAATCCAGGGCCTGAGGACAGTAAATATTTATTTGACAAGTTTATTAATATGATGAATGAAGGGGTAAAAAATGCCTAAAAGAAATGATATAAAAAAGATATTAGTAATAGGTTCAGGTCCTATAGTGATAGGGCAGGCTGCAGAGTTTGATTATGCTGGTACTCAGGCTTGCCAGTCTTTAAAAGAAGAGGGTTATGAGGTTATACTTATCAATTCTAATCCTGCAACCATAATGACTGATAGTGCTGTGGCAGATAAAGTGTATATTGAGCCTATTAATTTGGATTTTGCTAAAAGAATAATTTATAAAGAAAGACCAGATGCGATACTTGGTTCTTTAGGAGGACAGACTGGGCTTAATTTGGTTGTTGAGCTTGCAGAAAGCGGGATATTAGATGAATATAATGTTGAAATTTTAGGTACGGATTTAAATGCTATAAACTGTGCTGAAGATAGAGAGCTTTTTAAAAAACTTATGAATGATATTAATGAGCCTGTACCAGACAGTGTTATAGTGCATAGTGTAGAAGAGGCGGTTGCTTTTGCCAATAAAATAGGCTATCACTTGGTTGTGCGTCCTGCTTATACTCTTGGAGGCACTGGAGGGGGATTTGCACGCAATGAGAAAGAATTAATCGAAATATGCGAAAGCGGTTTAAAAATAAGTCCAGTACATGAATGCTTGGTTGAAAAGAGTATTGCAGGATATAAAGAGATAGAATACGAGGTTATGCGTGATAATAATGACAATGCTATAGTGGTATGTAATATGGAAAATGTTGACCCAGTAGGAATACATACTGGAGACAGTATAGTAGTAGCTCCTTGTCAGACATTAAGCGATAGAGAAAATCAAATGCTTAGAAATGCAAGCCTTAAAATAATAAGAGCTTTGAAAATTTGCGGAGGATGCAATGTACAGCTTGCACTTGACCCTAAAAGTTTTAATTATTATATAATAGAAGTTAATCCTAGAGTATCTCGTTCCAGTGCTTTGGCTAGTAAGGCTACAGGTTATCCTATTGCTAAGATAAGTGCAAAAATAGCTGTGGGTATGACTTTAGATGAAATACTTAATCCTATTACAAAAAAAAGCTATGCATGTTTTGAGCCTTCTATTGACTATATAGTTACAAAATTCCCAAGACTTCCTTTTGACAAATTTCCTAATGCCGATAGACAGCTTGGCACTCAGATGAAAGCCACAGGCGAAGTTATGAGTATAGGACGCAATTTTGAAGAGTCATTTTTAAAAGCTGTTCGTTCTCTTGAAATAAAATGCGATCATATAATTCATAATGATGTTTCTAATTATACTACCAAAAAATTATGGGAGCGTATAGAATTAAGAGACGATTTGAGAATATTTATTATAGCAGAACTATTAAGAAGAGGTGAGGATATTAATGATATTATATATATTACTCATATAGACAGATTCTTTTTAGAAAAAATAAAAAATATAATTATATTAGAAGAAAAATTAGAAAATAATAAAATGAATATAGATGTATTAAGAGAATGTAAGGAGAGAGGATTTTCTGACAGCTATATATCAAAAGTTTGGGGCATTGAAGAGATTGATTTATACAGATTAAGACATGAAAATAATATAGTGCCAGTATACAAAATGGTTGATACTTGTGCTGGAGAGTTTGAAAGTGAGACTCCTTATTTTTATTCTACTTATGAAAAAGAAAATGAATCTGTAAAAAGCGGCAAAGAAAGCATAATAGTATTAGGTTCTGGACCTATAAGAATAGGGCAGGGTGTTGAGTTTGATTATTCTACTGTTCACTGTGTTATGACCATAAGAGAGGCTGGATATGAGGCTATAGTTATAAATAATAATCCAGAAACGGTTTCAACAGATTTTTCAATATCTGATAAACTTTATTTTGAACCTCTTACTATAGAGGACGTTATGCATATAGTAGAATTAGAAAAACCAAGAGGAGTTATAGTACAGTTCGGAGGACAAACTGCTATTAACTTGGCTGAAAAATTAGTTATGCATGGAGTTAATATATTAGGTACTTCATTAGAAAATATTAATAAAGCAGAAGACAGACATGAATTTGAAGAGATGCTGAAAGCTCTTGATATACCGCAGCCTAAAGGAAAAACTGCTTTTACAATAGATGAAGCTGTGATAATAGCTAAAGATATAGGTTATCCTGTTTTGGTACGTCCTAGTTATGTACTTGGAGGACGTGCTATGGAGATAGTTGATAATGATGTTTCTTTAAAAATATATATGGAAACTGCTGTAAAAGAGATAAGCAATAAAGCCCCAATATTGATTGATAAATATGTTATAGGTAAAGAAATCGAAATTGACGCTATTGCTGACAGTGAGCATAATGTATTTATTGCGGGTATTATGGAGCATATTGAAAGAGCTGGTATTCACTCTGGGGATTCTATAAGTGTATATCCTGCACAGACTATTTCAAAAAAAGTAAAAGATACTATTATTGATTATACTAAAAGAATAGGAGAGGGCTTTAATTTTATAGGTCTTTATAATATACAGTTTATAGTTGATAAAAATGATAATGTTTATGTTCTTGAGGTTAATCCTAGAAGCAGCAGAACAGTGCCGTTTTTAAGTAAGATAACAAATGTTCCAATGGCTAATGCGGCTACTATGTGCATACTTGGGAAATCATTAAAAGAGCAAGGTTATAATAATATATACAAAGAAGAATCTAAAAATGTATTTGTTAAAGCACCTGTATTTTCTTTTGCCAAATTAAGAAGAGTTGATACTATACTTGGTCCAGAGATGAAAAGTACTGGGGAGGCTTTAGGTTTTGATGTTAATTTTGAGAAGGCTTTATATAAGGCATTGATAGCAAGTGGGGTTAAAATACCTCTTCAAGGAAATGTTCTTCTTACTATATCAGATAATCATAAAGATGAAATATTAGACTTGGCTAAAAGATTTTCTAATATTGGTTATGGAATATATGCCACAAAAGGAACAGCAAATTTTTTAAGAAAAGAAGGTCTTTATGTTAAGGAGGTTTCAAAGATTGATGAAGAAGGTTTTGAAAATATAGTAGATACTATAAGACTAGGAAGGGTTGATTATGTTATAAATACAATAGAAACTAATAGTCAAACTCATTCTGATAGTTTGGAATTAAGAAGGGCATCTGCTGAAAATAATATATCATGCATTACATCATTAGATACGGCGTACGCTTTGCTTAGAGTAATAGAGTCTATAAACTTTAGTATAATGCCTATTGCATGATTATATATAATTAATAATAAATTTTAAAAAGATGGGCAGATTTATTTTTTATGTTCATCTTTTTTTATTTATAAAAAGATTTATAATATTGAGTAACATTAGACTTGTTTCAAAACTACTTGACAAACAATTTTTATAAGTTTATTACTTTATGCTAAATTATATAATATTGATTATTATATAAATAAATATTTTATATATTTAAACTATAAAAATGCAGTTCTTTTGGTTCTTTTATACCAATAAAAGAACTGGGGTTTGGGGCAAAGCCCCAACTATAATTAAAAAATATTAAATTAAAAAATTATAAATATTAAGAAATTGAGTTTTGAAACAAGTCTATTAATATTTTTATGAGTGTAGTATGTCAAATTTTTCTATAGTATATAAAATAATAATAATTGTAATTGGTACTTTCGCTGTGCTTAATGGATTTTTCTATGATAATTTTAAACTTGATATAGAAACAGCATACTACTTCACATATCAAAGCAATATACTTGTAATAGTGTATTTTATTTTGGATATTTTAAATATTATAAAGAAAAAAGAAACATTTTATCCAAGATTCAAAGGTGCTGTTACAATGTCTATAACAGTTACATTTTTGGTGTATCATTTTTTATTGAGTACAACTTCGGGTAAATTAGAAGGCATTGATTATATTAGAAATATTATACTTCATTATATAGTGCCTATTATGACTATTTTTGATTATATTATTTTTGATAAGAAAGGAATTTATAAAATAATAGATCCTATTCTTTGGCTTATAATACCAATTTTATATTTTGTGTTTATACTTATAAGGGCTAGAGTTGGAAGTCCTTTTTCGGACGGAAGTTATTATCCTTACTTTTTTGTTGATATATATAAATATGGACTTAAAACTGTATTAAGAAATGTATTTTTTATCACCTTATTTTTTGCAGTTTTAGGTTATATAGAATATTTTATTGACAGATTATTTAATAAAGTATATGGTAAACATAATAAATAATTTTATTTTTTAGCTATATTATAAAATAACTATTATTGATTAATTTATATTTAATTTCTCTCTTTTCCAAGCCAAAAAATGTCTTTTTTTAAATAGCTTTTATATAGATTCATTATCTGTAAAGTAAGCCCTATTTCTATGCATTCTTCATCAGCATCAAAGAGTCCGTTATGAGCTTCATGTATTATTCCTTTTTTTTTGTTTCTTGCACCTATATTAAAAAATGCTCCTGCTTTATTTTGTATGAAAAAAGAAAAATCTTCAGCTCCCATAGAAGGCTTTAATTCAAGTACATTTTTCTCTCCAAGCAAATTAATAGCATTTTCTCTTACAATATCAGAAGCTTCTTTCCAATTAATGAGACTTGCAAAATATACCGTTTCTATAAATTCAGCATCAGCATCAAAAGAGTATGCTATACCTTTTATTATTTTTTTTATTTTTATTATTATTTTCTCCATAGTGCTTTCTCTTAAGGCTCTTATTGTACCAGTCATCTCAGTATAACCGCATATAATATTTTCAGCACTACCTCCGTTTATTGTTCCTATTGTTATAACAGCACTATCTTCTGCATGTACATTTCTGCTTATTATTGTCTGAATACTATCTATTATTTTGGCGGCTATTACTATAGTATCAATTCCTCCAGAAGGATTAGCAGCATGTGCTGTTTTTCCATAAACTTTTATCTTAAAGTCCAAACATGAAGCATTAACAATATTATCATTTATCTGTACAAAACCTATATCACTATGAGTAGAAACATGCAGACCATATATAACATTAACATTTTCCAATGCATTTTCTTTTATCATTCTCAAAGCACCTCCTACAGTTTCTTCTGCAGGCTGAAATATAAGCCTTATATTGCAAGGAGGTATTATTCCTTTGCTATTATTTTGAAATACTGAAGCTATACCTAAATTGATTGCAGTATGTATATCATGTCCGCATGCATGACACACACCTTTATTTTTTGAGCTGTAGCTGCAGTTTTTTAAATCATCTATTGGAAGTGCGTCTATATCTGCTCTGAATGCTACTGTAAAACTTTTATCCTCTCCTTTTATATCAGCTATAATTCCAGTATCAGCAACTTCTGTTTTATGTTCTATATTGTATTTTTTTAAATGATTAGAGATCGTATTCATGGTTTGGAATTCTTTTTCTGAGAGTTCAGGGTTAGAATGCAAATCTCTTCGTATATTTATTAATTCTTCTTTTATTTCTTTTATTTTGCTTTTTATTAACTCTAATTCTTCCATAAAATAAAACTTTGTTAATGTATTTATTATTATTATATATTTTTGATTATTAACTTCAATACTTATTATTTATGATATATATTTAAAGTTATTAAACAGTTTTTTACAGCTATAATTCATATATATTGTAGTACATATTATACAAAATATAGAATTTTTTAATAAATTTTGATTGATTTTGATTATTTTTGATTGAAATTGATTGATTTTTTTAGCTTTTTTTATATAATTATTAATATAGATAATAAATAAGGATATTAAAGAAGTGCTAAAAGTAAGCAGATATGAATTGATACTTGAAGTTATAAAAGAAAAAAAGAACTTAAAGATAGAGGAACTAATAGAAAGACTTAATGTATCAGAGGCTACAATCAGGCGTGATTTAACGTTTCTTGAAGAGGCTGGTAAGATAAAGCGGGTTCATGGTGGGGCAGTATTAACTGACGCTCAGGAAGAGAGTTTATTATATAAAAGAGAAATATTTTCAAAGGAAAAAGACAATATAGGTAAGTTTGCTGCTTCTTTAGTAGAAGAGGGAAGCACTGTATATCTTGATGCTGGCAGTAGTGTTTTCGCTATGATTAAATATTTATCTGTCATTGAGAATATAAAGGTTATAACAAACGGTGTAAGCCATATAGATGAACTTAATAATAAAAGAATAGAAACTTATTTGATAGGCGGAAAGATAAAAACACTTACAGGGGCATTGGTTGGAGGAACTGCTGCAATGTCTGTAAAGAATTTCAATTTTGATTTGGCATTTATGGGAGCTAATGGTGTTGATATATACGGATATTCTACACCAGATAGTGAGGAGGCATTGATAAAAAGTGAAGCTTCTAAGAGGGCAGATAAAACTTACTTTTTATGCGATGAATCCAAATTTAACAAAAGAAGTCTTATAAACTTTTGCAGTTTGGAAGATTCTTATTTAATAACGAATGCTAAAGAAATAGATGATAATATAAAAAATAAATTAAAAGGATTATTTATTGTTAATCAATAAAAAGTGGGAGATTATTTATGATATATACTTTAACACTAAATCCTGCTGTTGACTATTATATAGACATGAATATCTTTGAAGAGGGAGAATTAAACAAAGTTGATAATGCCTATACATTAGCAGGAGGAAAAGGGATTAATGTTTCTAAGGTATTAAAAAACTTTAATATCGATTCTGCGGCTTTAGGTTTTTGCGGCGGATTCACTGGAGATTATATCAAAAAGCATCTTAAAGAATATGGTATTAAAGAGCATTTTATATACTTAGAAGAAGATACAAGAATAAATATAAAATTAAAAACTTCAAAGACTGAAAGTGAAATAGCAGGCAAATCACCAAATATTTCAAAAGAAAAAGTTAATGAATTATTAAACTTCATAAAAACTAATATAAAAGAAAATGATATTTTAGTATTGTCTGGAAGCGTACCTAGTTCTGTAGAAAGCTCTATATATAAAGACATTATATCAATAGCAAATAAAAATATAAAAGTAATACTAGATGCTAGAGATGAGGCATTCAAATTTGGATTAAAAGAAAAAGTATTTCTTACAAAACCAAATAAAAAAGAATTAAGCGAATATTTTAATAAACAAATAGAAAAAACAGAAGATATAATAAAATATGCTAGAGAGTTAATAAAAGAGGGAAGTGAAAATGTAATAGTATCTTTAGGAAAAGATGGATCTATTTTAGTAACAAAAGATGAGGCTTATTTAGGAAATGCTCCAGACGGAAAATTGATAAGTTCTGTTGGGGCTGGAGATTCTATGGTTGCTGGTATAGTTTATGGATTAAGCAATAATTTAAATATAATTGATTCTTATAAATATGCTATAGCAAGCGGAAGTTCTACTGCTTGTTCTGAAGGTTTAACTACATTTGATAGTATGAAGAAATTTTTAGAAAATACAGAAATAAAAAAAGTTAATTAATTTTATAAATACGGAGGCTAACAATGCTAAAAGATGTCATAACTTTAGATTGTATAGATATTGATTTAAAAGGAAAAACTAAATCAGAAATTATAGATGAAATGGTTGATATTCTCTATAAGAACGGCAAATTAAATGATAGGGAAGAGTATAAAAGAGAAATATTAAAAAGAGAAGCTCAAAGTTCTACAGGTATGGAGGAAGGTATAGCAATACCGCATGGTAAAACTAAAGCCGTAAAAATTCCAACAGTTGCTATAGGTATTTCTAAACAAGGTGTTGATTATGAATCATTAGACGGAAAGCCTTCACATTTATTTTTTATGATAGCAGCCCCAGAAAACTCTAATGACTCTCATATAGAATTATTATCAAAAATAACTACTCTTCTTCTTGAAGATGATATAAGAGAAGCATTATTAAATGCAAAAAGCAAAGAAGAAGTACTTGATATATTAATGAAAAATGCTGAAAAAGATAATGAAAACTCATCATTAAATCAGGAAAGCAGTAATAATAATGATTCATATCAGGTATTAGCAGTAACAGCATGTCCTACTGGAATAGCACATACTTATATGGCTGCTGATGCTTTGCTTAAAAAAGGTAAAGAACTCGGAATTACTATAAAAGTAGAAACTAACGGTTCAAGCGGAGTAAAAAATGAGCTTACAAAAGATGAAATAAAAAATGCCAAAGGTATAATAGTAGCAGCGGACAAAAATGTTGCTATGGATAGATTTGCTGGAAAGAATGTTGATATAGTAGGTGTTAAAGAAGCTATAAAAAATCCAGAGCAGTTAATAAAAAATGCATTAAATCAAACAGCTCCTATATATCATATTAATTCTGAAGGAGGCTCTTCAGACAGATTTGCTAAAAAGCCTAAAACTGGAGTATACAAGCATTTAATGTCTGGTGTATCAAATATGCTTCCTTTTGTTGTAGGCGGAGGTATACTTATAGCATTTTCATTTATGTTTGGTATTAACTCAAGCAATCCTAATGATCCTTCATATAATGCATTTGCTAAACTTTTAAATGATATAGGAAGTGGTAATGCTTTCTTCTTGATGGTACCAGTAATGGCTGCATTTATAGGTATGAGTATTGCTGACAGACCTGGATTTGCTCCTGCTATGGTTGGAGGGCTTATATCACTAAATAGCGGCGGAGGATTTTTAGGCGGACTTATAGGCGGTTTTTTGGGCGGATATATTACTCTTTTACTAAAAAAAGTATTTTCTAAATTGCCTGAAAGTTTGGACGGAATTAAACCTGTTTTACTATATCCTTTATTTGGAATATTCCTTACTGGTGCTGTAATGTATTTATTCATAGTTGACCCAATAGCTGCGATAAATACTGGACTTTCTAATTTCTTAAAAAATATGGGTACTGGAAACTTAATATTATTAGGTGCTTTACTCGGAGCTATGATGTCTACTGATATGGGAGGACCTATAAATAAAGCTGCTTTCACATTTGGTATAGCAATGATAGCTTCAGGTGATTATGCTCCTCATGCTGCTGTTATGGCTGGGGGTATGGTTCCGCCTTTGGGTATAGCATTAGCTACTACAATATTTAGAAATAAATTCACGTCCGATGAAAAAGATGCTGGTAAAACTTGTTATGTTATGGGGCTATCTTTTATTACTGAAGGAGCTATACCATTTGCTGCTTCTGACCCTATAAGAGTTATTCCTTCCTGTATGATTGGTGCTGCTATTGCTGGTGCTTTAACTATGGCTTTTCGTATACAGTTAAGAGCTCCTCATGGAGGAATATTTGTACTACCTATAGTTAATAATCCTCCTCTATATCTTCTTGCTATAGTAATAGGCTCTGTTATAACAGCGGTAATACTAGGATTTATTAAAAAGCCTGTCAATAATAATTAATACATATATCTTATAAAAAGGCTTGAACTCTTTATTAATTTTAGTTCAAGCCTTTATTTTTTATAATGCTTAAATTTTGGTATTTTTATAAAGTTAATATACTTGTTTCAAAATAAAATATTTATAATTGCAAAACTAATATCTGCCGCTATGTGAACTGAGTAAAGTCAAATCTAATATATCAAGAATAAAATATAATCTTTTAGCGTACATTAAAGCCAATTTTATTATTCTAATAGATATGCTTTTGAGAAATTGTGTTGTCCCATAGGATCATATTCTACACCCTTTAATTTTGGAGAAACTAAAAGAGGTTCATTATAAAAATAAATAGGTATTATTGCCATATCTGATATTAACATCTCTTCAGCTTTATGCATAGTCATCATTCTATGAGAGGTATCTCCTATTAAACTTGCAGTTTTTATGAGATCATCATATCTTGTATTGCTGTAAACGCTGTTATTATTAGGGGATGTGCTTAAAAATATTGATAAAAAGTTAATAGGATCATTAAAATCCCCGTTCCAGCCTCCGCTAGCAATCTCAATGTTTTTATCAAATCTTTGTTTTAGCAAATCAGACCATTCAAGCTCTTCCATAACTACATCAATACCAAGATTTTCTTTCCACATTTTTTGAACAGCCTCAAATATATAGGTATGTACACCATGAGTTGTTTTAAATGTTATGGTTGGAAAGTTATTACCATTAGGATATCCAGCAAGCATCATAAGTTTTTTTGCTTCTTTAATATTATTTTCATAGTTGTTTTTTGTAATATTAATATAATCTCCTCCGTTTTCCCTAAAATCTCCAAAAAATCCGGGTACTCCATAAGGCACTAAAGCAGCAGCTGGTCTCTCTCCGCCTTTTGTAATATTTTCAACTATATAATTTCTATCTATAGCAAGAGATAATGCTTTTCTTACATTTGAGTCTGATAATGTTTTGTTTGTTGTATTAATAAAATAGAAATATGAAGATATTCTAGGTACATTGTGTATATATCCAGCTTTTTCTAGTGAAGAAATATATTCTCTTGGGAAGTTTCTGGAAAAATGAAGAAGACCATTTTCTACAGAATTGAGAGAATATTCATTATCATTTCTAAGTATGAACTCCAATCTGCTTGGTATAACTTCTTTCGTATTCCAATATAATTCATTTTTTTCCATAATGATATATTCATCAAATTTTCTTTCAACAACTTTAAAAGGTCCGTTTCCTATAAATGTTTGAGGGCTGTCAGTCCATTTTTCTCCATATGTTCTAATTATATCTTCTCTTAATGGGTAAAAAGTAGGGTATGCTAAAATTTCTAAAAAATATGTTAATGGCATTTCTAACATAATTTCTAAAGTATAATCATCAATAGCTTCTATACCAAGATATTTAGGCTCTATTTTTCCCATGTTAATATCTTTTGCATTTTTTATCATATTATATTGATAAGCATATTTACTTTTAGTATTTGGGTCAAATAATCTTCTAAATGAATATACAAAATCCTGAGCTACTACTCCTCTTCCATCACTCCAATATGCATTATCTCTAAGATTAAATGTGTATACTAATCCATCGCTGCTTACAGTCCAACTTTTAGCTACGGCAGGTATTATTTTTCCATCTTTATCTTTTGCAACTAATCCTTCAAATATATGTCTTAAATATATTAAAGTATCTGATGTTACATTAAAACTTGGGTCCATAGTATATGGTTCTGAACCTATATTTATCTGTAAAGCAAAATATTTTGAAGCTTGATTTTGAGATACACTTTCTTCTATTTTTGAACAAGATATATTAACGATTAAAGATATGAAAATCATTAATAAAATGCGATAATGACTACTAAACATTTTACTACCCAAATTATATTTTAATATTGTTTTCAGTATATATTCTATATAGTATAATGTCAAACAATATTTTTCTATATTTCTTATTCTCTAAGTTTGAAATATTCTATAATTTTCTGTAATTCTTTTGATTCTTCTAAAAGAGATTTTGAAGTTTCAGTAACTTGATTTACAAATTGATAATTTTGATTTTTTATCGTTTTGCTTTCTTTATCATTAATTTTGTCTACAAATTCAGATATATCATTTGAGTTTTCAGAAATTTTATCAACTTTTCCTTTTACAGCAGTAACCAAATCATTTAAGTATTCTACTGTATTATTAATTCCTCTGCTCATATCGCCTATCTCATCATTTAATTTCAAATAATCTTCAGAAACATTCCAAGATATATCCCCTTCTTTTATTTTAGTAATATTATCATTTAAATCATTCATTACAGATAATACTCTTTTATTTATAATTGATGGTACTATAATGACTATTAATATAATTATTGTTGCTATTATAGTCCACATCATTATTATAATTTTATTATTACCGAAAAATTCAGCTTTGGAAGATACAGCCAATTCTATTGCCCAATACACATCATCAAACATATGTATAGGTTTGAATATATGAAAATATTTACTCGAAGTTTGTTTATTATATGATTCTTTAAATATAGTATTATTTGAACATACAGTTTCTAATAGATCATTGTATCCGTATATATCAGATGAATTAGTTATATTTTCTCCTATACGGTATTTATCGGTAGTGCAGTAAATAATATTTCCTTTTTCATTAAATAATGAAATTGTAAATCCGTTTGTATCATCATAAAACATTATATTGTCCAAAGATAAATTCAGTGAAGATACGGCAATTATTTCATTGTCTTTAGAAAATATTGGTATTGAGTAGGTATACATAGGTCTGTATTTACCCTGTACTGGATAATAGTTTAATGATGTAATATGCGGTTCTTTGCTTTTTATAGTAGTATCTAAATAGCTGTATTGCAAATCTGATTCTTCCATATTAATTCTATGTACATTATTATTTGTATCTTTGAGCAAATATATTCCAAATCTTCCGTCAATGTTTTTATAAAGAGGATTATTAATATACATACTGTCAATAGCATTAGAAGAAAATATTAAAGACACAGACACCGCATTTGTACTCATTTCATCTGCAAATCTTTTCATTAAATCTTCATATACTTCTCTTTCTCTAATATTGTAATTATACATATTTTCTACTGTATATTTTATATTACTTAGATAGTTTAACTCTACATCAATTATAGATTCTATTTCAAATACTTCTTTTTGAGCCATTTGAGATATTGTAAATAATGACATTTGTTTTGTAATATTGTATGTATGGATAGTGTTTATAATACCGAATATCAGTATTATTGTTATAATAGGTATTATAATAAATAAACTTATTTTTATATTTAAGCTTACCTTATCATTCATAAAAAACGCCTCTTAATTTATAATTTTTATTATAGAATAAACCATTATATCTTTTATAAGAAAAAATTTGAATATAAAATTTAGTTTCTTAATTTAAAATATTCTATAACTTTAATAAGTTCATTAGCTTCACTTAGCAGTGATTGTGAAGCTGCAGTTGCTTCTTCCACTAAAGCAGCATTTTTTTGAACAGCACTGTCCATATTGCTGATTGCAATATTAACCTGATCTATCCCTCTTTCCTGTTCCTGTGCTGCCGTATTTATTTTATCCATTACCATAGAAGCATTATCCATCTTCTGCAAAATATCATTAAACATTTCTTTTGATTCTTGTACGCTTTTAGCAGCCAGATTAGCTTTATCATTACTGTCTGTTATCAAAGCTGTAATATTTTTTACAGATTCCTGAGTATTTTGTGCTAAGTTTCTTACCTCGCTTGCCACAACTGCAAATCCTTTACCTTGATCTCCAGCTCTTGCTGCCTCCACTGAAGCATTAAGGGCAAGTATGTTTGTTTGAAAAGCTATATTTTCTATAAGTTTTGTAATGTCCATTATTTTAGTACTTGCTTCATGTACATCATTCATTTTATTAACGCTTTCTTCTATTATAAGCCCCGTATTATTCAAAGCATCTTTAGCATCAGTTACCATGTTTGTACTTTCTGCTACACTCTCTGCAGATTCTTTTATTGCACTAGCCATTTCATTCATAGAGGCAGCAGTTTCTTCCAAACTTGAGGCTTGTGATTCGGTTCTTTGGGATAAATCATTGTTACCCGCCAAAACCTGATTTGCAGCAGTGGAAACTTGCTCTGCAGAGCGTTTTACAGTTGTAACCACCTTATTTAAATTATTTAAAATATTTTCACAGCTTTTAGCTATATCTCCCCATTCATCATTCATATTTAAAAAATCATTATTTATATGGAAAGATATATCACCGTTTGAAATTTTTAGCAGAGATTTAGATAATCTCACTATTATACTTGTAACTTTATGTTTTAGAATAATAGGTACTATAATAGATGCTATTACTATAATTATTAACGATATAATTATCATAACATTTCTCATCATATCACTGTCTTTAAATATATCGCTGTTAGCAGCCATTATTTCAAGTATCCAATACTGACCTTCTGCAATTTCTAAAGGAATAAAGTAGTATGTAGCATAGCCTTTATAATATGTTGTATAATCCTCAAATGATATAGTTTGTCCTTTTGATAAGGTTTCAAATACATTATGATCTTTATATTTGGGGTATATATCGTACATATTTTTTCCTAAATTTTCTGTACTTCCCATATCATACATTAAATTTCCGTAGTGATCAAACAGTAAGCCTTCAGAGTGTTCAAAAGGCTGTATATTCTTCATAGTTTCATTTAATGTCTCTATTTTTATATCAGCAGTTATAACACCTATAGGCTTATTTTGGTACATTATTGGTATAGCCCAAGTATACATTGATACTATATCATTATTACCAAGATTAAATTCATATATGCCAGATAAATATTCTTTTCTTTTTGCTATAGGTTCATTATAGTAGTCGGCATCTATTTCATCTCTGCTCATAGATCTTTCTGTTACAGCATTAGCTGATGACCTTGATATATAGTATGTCTGCTGTCCTTTAGTTAGAGGATAATCATTAGTATAATTAGCATCATTTCCTATAGCATTAGGTTCTAGAGCTATCATAACTCCTATTACAGTATTTGGAAGTATATTAAAGAAATTTTTTGTTACACTTTCATATGTTTTTCTGTCTGTAACACCTGAATTGTACATATTTTCTAATGTATATTTAAGTCCAGTTATTTGATATAAGTCTTCTTTTACAACAGCACTTAATTGATTTCCTTCTCCTTTAGCAACCTCTTCTAAAATTTTGTAAGATAATTTTTCGCTGATATTCTGTACATAAATAATATTGATTATATTTGATATAGCTATCATTATTAATAGCGGTATCAATATAACCAAACTAATCTTGACTTGTAAACTCACTTTCTTAAACATAATATAAACCTTTTATCCTTATTAATTTTTTAATTTAAAATATTCTATAGTTTTTATTAATTCATTAGCTTCGCTTAGTAAAGACTCGGATGCAGATGTAGCTTCGGATACTAAAGCAGCATTTTTTTGAACAGCACTGTCCATATTGCTGATTGCAATATTAACCTGATCTATTCCTCTTTCCTGCTCCTGTGATGCTGTATTTATTTTATCCATTACCATAGAAGCATTATCCATTTTTTCTAATATTTCGCTGAATATTTCCTGAGATTCCTGTACACTATTTGCAGCTAATTTTATTTTGTCATTACTGTCTGTTATTAGAGAAGTAATACTTTTTACAGATTCCTGAGTATTTTGTGCTAGGTTTCTTATTTCGCTTGCAACAACTGCAAAACCTCTTCCCTGATCTCCAGCTCTTGCAGCCTCAACTGATGCATTAAGTGCAAGTATATTAGTTTGAAATGCAATATTTTCTATAAGTTTTGTAATGTCCATTATTTTAGTGCTTGCCTCATAAACATCATTCATTTTATTTACGCTGTCTTCTATTATATCTCCAGCCTTATTTATATATTCTTTTGCATCAGTTACCATACTTGTACTTTGTGCAACTCCTTCTGCTGACTCTTTTATTGCACTGGCCATTTCATTCATAGAAGCAGCAGTCTCTTCCAAACTTGAAGCCTGAGATTCTGTTCTGTCGGATAAATCAGTGTTTCCTGTTAGCACTTCATTTGCAGCAGTAGAAACTTGTTCAGCAGAATGTTTTACTGTTGATACTACCTTGTTTAAATTATTCAAAATATTTTCGCAGCTTTTAGCTATTTCGCCCCATTCATCATTCATATTTAAAAATTTATTTCCTATATGGAAAGATATATCTTCGCTCGATATTTTATGCATATCTTTGGACAAACCTATTATCATACTTGTTACTTTTCTTTTGATTATAATAGGAACTATTACAGCACTTATAATTACTATTAATGCAGATATCATAATCATAATATTTCTTATTGTATTGCTGTCTCTTAATATAACATCATTAGGAGCAGTTAGTTTAAATCCCCAATATCTTCCTTTAGACATTTCTAAAGGTGTAAATGAGTATGTATAATATTTTTTTAATGTTCCGCTGAAATTTTCAAATATTAGACTTTCTCCGCTTTTTATCTTATTATAAACATCATGCTCTTTATAATAAGGATATATACTGTCTAATGATTTATATATATAGTTCACATCGTCACTATCATATACTATATTGCCAGAATTATCAAATAGTGTAACAGTTGTACCTTCAAATGTTTTTATTTTAGAAAGCAAATCATTAACAGAATTGGCCAGTACATCTAAGCCTATGATACCGATAACCTTATTGCTGTTATTTTTAATAGGTATTGCCCAAGTATACAAAATATTTCCAGAAGAAGATTTATATATATCTGTAATATATATATCTGATGTCTTTAAAGCATTTACATAATATTCATTTTGAAATATTGATGCATCTGAATATGATTCGAGCATACTTGTACCGCTTCCTCTTGAGACATTATAGTTGAATCGTCCGTTTGCTTTTGAGTATTTAGGAGAATTAGTATAGTTAGAATCATTATCTAATATATTCGGCTCAAATGCTATATGTATAGAATTAATTCTTTGAGAAAGTTTGGTAAAGAAATTGTATACGGTTGTTTCATAAAAAGTCCTGTTCGTCATTCCGTCGCTGTAAAAACCTTCTATTACTTTTCCAAGTCCTATTGTGTAATAGAGATCATCTTCCATAAATGATTGCAATGTAGCTGTTTCTCCTTTAGAACTTTCCTCCAAAATTTTGTATGATAGTTTTTTACTTGCTTCTTTTACATAAATAACATTAATAGTGTTTGAAATGATAAGCATAATTAGCAAAGGTATTAATATTGATAAGCTAATTTTTATTTGGAGACTAAATTTTTTAATCATAATAAAAATCCTAATATGTAATTGAAAACATTATATATAATTTATTTACATATTTCAATAATAGATATAATTTTATTTTGTTTAAGTGCTATAGATGTTGCCCCATTTTAGTGAAAAAATATGTGTTCCATATAATTTAGATTATCATAAATAAATAAAACATATACAGCAATATAATGCAAATTATAAAAAGATAATGAAACTAAAAAATAGAAAAGTGAGAGTTATAAAATTTAATATTATATATTATTAGGAAAAACAAATTATAAAAACATCTTATGTGTATATAAAAATATGTAATAAAAGCTAAAAATATACTAAAAATTTTTAAGTTTATCAAATTTAGTTTAAAATATAACCTTTCACTTATTCAGATAATACCTACTAACAGTACTTACTGCAATTGTCAAAAAGCGTACACATACAAGTAGGCAATCCTAGCAAATATTAGAATTGAAAAATATAAATTTGAGAAATTTTAATATTTTTTATAATACAAAAGAGTGTCAGAATTTGTCATACCTTAAGATTATAATTAAATTAAAAATTTAAAAGTACATAATCTTATGGAAAAATTAAACAGACAAAATAAAAAATATATTATAAAATATAAATATGTAAAAGGAGAATAATATGGGAATATTCAAAAAATTATTTGAAAAGTTTGATGGTGTGATGATAAGTGATAATTTAGCTGATTTTGATAGTAATAATGATATTGGGTATGATAAAAATAAACGTAAAAAATTAGAATTCCTTAGAAGTGAAAGAGAGTATTACAAAATTGAACTCGAAAAAGAAAAAAATAAACCTAAAAAATCGCTGATTCGTATCTGGGATTTAGAATGTAAATTAGATGAAATTGAAGATCTCATAATTAAAGAACTTAAAAAATAATTCGATTTTATAAAAAAAGAGAATAAATATATTAGTCTTGTTTCAAAACTACTTGATAAACAGTTATTTAAGTTCGTTATTTTATACTAAATTTAATAATATAAGTTGTTAATTTAGTAAATGATTTATATGTTGTATAGATTATTTACTCGAGTATAAAAAATGCAGTTCTTTTGGTTCTTTTATACCAATAAAAGAACTGGGGTTTGGGGCAAAGCCCCACTTATAAAAAACTAAAAACAGTATTATTATCTATTAATTTAGTTTTGAAACAAGTATAGTATATTAAAAATGTATCATTATTTAAATGTTAATTAATTTTGTTTATTTAATTTGTATGCAAAAAAGTGTCAGAATTTGTCATACCTTCAAATTATAATTAAATTAAAAATTTAAAAGGACATAGATCTATGGAAGAATTAAACAGACAAAATAAAAAATATATTATACAAGATAAAAACGATTACTATTATAGCAAACATTCATTAAATTATTTTTTAAAAGAACTTGATAAACTTATAGAGAAAAATAATATAGAAATAGAAGAAGCAGATAAACTCATAATAAATGATCATCATAATTGTTCAGTATATACTTTTATAAGAGTATTAGAAAAATATTTAATAAGAATTAACTTTGAACAGTTTGTGCATCCAGACCAAGAAATACAAAAAGACTTATTGGGCTGGGATTATAAATGTTTATTAGAGAAGGATAAATTTCCAGAGATTTATGAGAAGTATCATAATGATAAATTTCCTATACTAGATGATGAGTTTTCAGAATTGTACGTATATGCAGAGCCTAGCGAAGAAAATGATTTTATTGGAGGCTATGGACTTTTATATCCTTCTTGGTATTATGAATATGATAACGGAGAGTACAGATATTTTATAGAAAAAGAAAGAAAGGAGTATGATGAAGAAGATAAAAAAGAAATGATTTCTGAAAAGTATATAAAGAATGGATATATATATTTTGAAACTAAAGAATTGGTTGATGAGTTTTTTGAAAGCGGAGAAGTTGATTCAAGAAGATGGAATATGGAATGGGGAAGCGAAAATAAGAATGAAGCAATGAAGTATTTTGATGAAAGACTTGATAAATATTTTGATGATGAGTACCAAAGAGAATTGGATAAATACAATATCACAGATAAAGATGACTGTATGAAAAGTTATATTATATACGATGAAGAAGATATTGATTATTATTTTGAAAATAGAGATTTATTTTCATTTCCTTTTTTCATAACAGAATACAATGAATTATTTGAACATTTTTATAAAAAACTTATGAAAGACAGAGAAGAAGTTAATAATTCTATAAATGATGACATAAAAGAGAAATGCGACAGGCTTTTATATGATTATATGTTAGGATACAGTCCTAATCATAGATTTGCTCCTAATAAGGCCTTTTATGTATTAAAAGAATATATCAAAGAAAATTACAAAGATAATTCCAAAGATAATTCCAAAGAGTATATTGATTTGGCTTTAAGGTATATTATGAATTATACAAGGTATTTAGATAGGGATAAACTTATAAAAAGATATTATAAAGGTGATAAGAGATTTTTATATAAGCTGTAATTATTTATACTGATTTATTATTTAAAAACCTGCCGTGAAGCCGTTTTTTGTACCTCTATATAATTAAAAATAATAAAAATATAGGAGCTACACTATAAAAAAATCATACACTTTAGAAGAAATCGAAAATATAATAAACAAAGAGTGTTCTTATGAATCCGATGAATTTGATAATCAATCAGATAATAATGAAAATAAGGAAAATGATGAAGATTATCAAAATAATGATGAGAATGATAATGAAAATATAATTGATAAAGTTATAGAAGTATTAAAAGAGTATATTAAAAAAGATAAAAATAATACAAAAGCTTTAACTTTATTAGGAAGAGCATATTATTCTAATAGAGATAATAAAAAAGCAGAAAAGCTATTTAAAAAAGTTTTGTTAATAAACCCTAATGATGATAAAACATTATACTATACAGCGATCAATTATCTATATAATTTTAGAGGAAATGAAAAATATAATGACGCATTAAAACTTATTAAAAAAGCTATAGAATTAAATGAAAATGATTCAGCATATTGGCATCTTTTAGGATATATTAATCGGGAAAATAAAAATTATTATGCGGCAATAGAGTATGCTGAAAAAGCAGTTAAGTTAAATAAAAGCTATGTTGTTGATGATGGTAATTATATGGAATATTATCTTACTGTGATAGGAGAATCATATTTTAAATTGGGTAAATATGATGAAGCAATAGATATATTCAAAGAAATAATAAAACTTCCTCGTCATGATCAAAGCGATTTTATGTATTTAAGATTATCATATTTTGAGAAAAAAGAATATGATAAGGCAATAGAAAATTATGAGAATGTATTAGAAATTCATCCTTCTTGTGATTATATAGAAAATACCAGTGCAATAAATGCATTAGCTAAATCTTATATGGCTTTAGGAGAGTATCAGAAAGGTATTAATGCATATAAAGAATATATTAAAAAACATGAATGGCGTTGGATAAGATATTTATATAAGAAAGAGATTGAAGACTATAAATATTTAATAGAAGCATTTAATCAGCTTATAGAAGAAGAGCCTAATAATTTTGAATATTATGACGGATTAGAAACTATATATTCTTATGATTTGAATATATGTGATAAAGGAGCTAATGTACTTGAGAAATATTTACTAAATAATACTGATAATATTAACTATCAAGTTTATAAAACTTTGGCTCATTTATATGAAAATATTTACAGATATGATAAAGCTATTGAAATGTATAATAAACTTATAGAAATTAATCATTTTGACAATTATGATTATTGTCGTTTAGCTGATATTTATAAAAAAATTAAAAATTATGATAAGGCTTTGGAGATGTATGAAGAAAATACTTACAGTAATATAATAAAATTATTAGATTTGTATGAAAAACTTTCAAAACATGAGAAAAGAAATTTACTTATTAATGAGTCTATTAATTATTATACTAATAATAATGATTATAAAAAATTATCTGATTTATATATGCATATAGGCGAAAAATATAAGGCTATTGAATATTATAAAAAATATATTAGTTTAGATGATAATAAAAATGATGGATATAATTTTGCAAATATTGCAGAAATTTATGAAAGTTTAGGAGAAAAGGAAAATGCAGAAGAATATTATAAAAAAGCAATAGAGATTTATAAAAATGAAAAAGATAAAAATTATTGGGATTTAGATATGATAGGTGATTTATATAATTCTATAGGTAATAAAAACAAAGCTATTGAAGCATATAAAAAAGCCATAAAACTTGAAATAAAAAGTTCTAATAATATGTACAGAAGGGAAAATATATGGGAGAGAGAAAAGTTTAAAGGTTTTTATTCAAAAGGGATAGGTGATTTATATGTAAAAATAGGCAATAAAAATAAGGCATTAAAATCTTATAAACATGCCGTTTCATTAGATCCTAATCGTGAAGAGTATTATGTTTCTATTGCTGAAGTTTATGATGGTATGAATGAAAAAGACTTGGCAAAAGAATATTATCAAAAGGCTATAGATATTAATAAAAAATATTTTGAAGATCGTCCATACAGATGTGATATTCTAAAATATATTGCTGAATTATATTTAAAAATTGATGATAAAGAAAATGCTAAAGAATGCTATAGAAAAATTTTAGAGATTAACCCTTATGATGATGATGCAGCAGATTATTTAAAAAACTTGAATGATTGATACAAAATATTTTGACAATTATTATTTATATTAGTATAATTATAAACTATATTAAAGTATTGCTTGTTAATTTTTTAATGAGTAATACTTTATAATTTTGATTTTTATTAAAATGATAATAAATAATAGTAAAGGAAATAGTAAAATGGATCAATTTATAGATGTAGTAAACTTTGAAATAGAGGCAGGACATGGAGGAGCAGGAAGCGTAAGTTTCAGACGTGAGGCACATGTACCTATGGGAGGTCCAGACGGAGGCAATGGAGGAGATGGAGGCGATGTTATAGTAAGAGTTGATGCCAGAATAAACAGTTTCGGAAAGATAAAAAGCAGAAAAAGATTCAGAGCAAGAGACGGAGAGCCAGGAAGAGCAAGATTAAGCGATGGTAAAAAAGGCGACGATGTAGTTATAAGAGTGCCTATAGGAACGGTTATCTATGATGAAGATACAAATAATATATTAGCCGATTTACTTGAAGACGGACAAAGCTATACTGTAGCAAGAGGCGGAAAAGGCGGAAAAGGAAATAAATTTTATGCTACTGCTACAAATCAGGCACCAGATTATGCACAGCATGGTTTGGACGGTGAAAAACTCAATATAAGACTTGAAGTAAAATTAATTGCTGATATTGGGCTTGTAGGTATGCCTAATGCAGGAAAATCTAGTTTGCTTGCAAGACTTACAAGAGCCAATCCTAAAATCGCATCATATCCTTTTACTACCTTAACTCCTAATCTTGGGGTATGCTATCTGGATTATGAAAGAAGTTTTGTTATTGCTGATATACCTGGTATTATTGAAGGAGCAAGCGAAGGGGCTGGACTTGGTCTTACTTTTTTAAGACATATTGAAAGAACAGGTGCTTTATGTTTTGTTATAGATTTAACCGATGAAGATGTAGCAGATACTTATAAAAAATTAAGAAATGAATTAAAACAGTACAGTAAAGAATTAATAAAGAAAAAGTCTATTATAGTACTAAACAAAACAGATATGCTTGAAAAAGATGAAATAAAAGAAAAGGTAAAATCTATAGAGAAAGCTGTAAAAAAAGAGTATAAAAACAATAAAGAAACTCATTATGAAGAGCCAGAAATATTTGCTTTGTCTGTATTTAGTTTGGAAGGTGATATGCTTGATAAGGTAATAAATGCATTTTATAAAGCTAATGAAGAGAGATACTATAATACAGCCAAACAAACAAAAGAGCCTTTACTTCTTAATCAGAATAAAGATAAATCAAAACTTAAAACAAAAAGAGTATTCGGACCTGTTATGTCAAAAAGACTGGGTAATTCTTTGGGAATAGATGTTATACCTCATAAGACTTGCAGTTATAACTGTATATACTGTCAATTAGGTTCTGAAGAAAATACTAGAACTTCTCTTCACAATTTTTATTCTGTTGATGAGATAATTTATGAATTAAAAGAGGCCTTGCTTAATAATAAAAATATTGACTATATAACATTTGCAGGTTCTGGAGAGCCTACTTTATATAAAGATTTAAAAAAACTTATTTATGAAATAAAACAGATAACTGATATTCCAGTATGTATTATAACAAATGGTTCTTTACTTTATAAACAGGAAATGCGTTCTGATTTGCTTATGGCCGATTTGGTAATACCTTCTCTTGATGCTGGAAATATTGATACTTTTAAGATAATAGATCAGCCTAATAAAGAAATTGATTTTGATAAAATGGTTAATGGACTTATAGAGTTTAGAAGAGTTTTTAAAGGAGAGTATTGGCTTGAGGTATTTTTACTTAAAGGTATTAATGACAGTAAAGAAGAACTTGGTGATATAATAAAAATAGTAAACAAAATAAAACCAGATAAGGTTCAGCTTGTTACAGCTACTAGAAGAACTGCTAATGAAAAAGCTAAGGCATTGAATGATGAAGAGTTAGAAAAAGTAAAAAAATATTTTAACGCCAACTGCGATATTGAAATAGATGTTCCTAGTGTATCAGATAATGCTAAGGGAAATACTAAAAAAATTACAGAAGAAGATATAATAAATTTTTTAATAAGACAGCCTGATACGGTTCACATGATAGCAATAAGTTTCAATGAAGATGAAAAGAGGGTAAGTGAATTATTAAAAAAATTAACAGAAAGCGGAAAGGTGCGTGAAGAGATAGTTAATGGAGTAGTTTCTTATGCTGTTAATATTTGATATAATTTTTTAAAATACTATTAATTAAATAATACGGATTTTATTATGAACTTTTATGATAATACTTATACATCTAAACGTAATGTAGTTTTTGGAAAGAATATAGTTTCAACAAGCAATATATTGGCTTCAGAGGCTGGAATAGAGATTATAAAAAAAGGCGGTAATGCAATAGATGCGGCAATTGCTTCTGCAGCTGCACTTACAGTTGTTGAACCTACTTCAAACGGACTTGGGGGAGATGCTTTTGCTATAATAAATTTTGAAAATAAAATGTATGCTATTAATGGAAGCGGATTTTCTCTAAAGAATTTGGATGTTGATAAAATACTTTCATATAATTTTGATAAAATGCCTTTATACGGAGTTATTCCAGTAACTGTTGGAGGCATTCCATCAACTTGGGCAGCTCTTATAAAAAAATTCGGTAAGTTAAAACTTATTGATGTGCTTGAACCTGCTATTAGATATGCAAGGGAAGGATATGCTACTCAGCCTCAAGTGACTCTTGATTGGAAAGAGGCTTATAATATGTATTTGAATGCTTCTGATAATTTAAAAAAGGAAGAGTTTAAATATTGGTTTGATACTTTTACTTTTAATGGAAAAACTCCAAATCTTGGAGAGATAGTAAGTCTTCCATATCATGCTAAAACTTTATATGATATAGGAAAAACAGATGCAGAGTGTATTTACAGAGGAGAATATGCTGAAAAAATAGATGCATTCATGAAAAAATACGGTGGGTATTTATCTAAAGAGGATTTGAATGAATATTATCCAGAGTTTGTTACTCCAATAACTACTAATTATAGAGGTTATGATATTTATGAAATTCCTCCAAACGGACATGGTATTACTGTTCTTATGACTTTAAATATATTATCAAATTTTGATTTTAAAAATTTAAGCGAATTAGAAAAAGTGCATTATCAAATAGAGGCTTTGAAATTAGCTTTTACAGACACTAAAAAATATGTAGCCGATATTAACTATATGCAAACTTCTATAGAAGAAATGCTTTCAAAAGAGTATGCTAAACAAAGAGCTTCACTTATAAATAAAGATAAATCATTAGAGCCTATAAATCATATATTCTCATCAGGGGACACTGTATATTTAGCAGCTTCTGACAGTTACGGCAATATGGTTTCATACATACAAAGTAATTATACGGCTTTCGGTTCTGGTATAGTAATTCCAGAAACTGGCATAGCTTTGCAAAACAGAGGTGCTAACTTTTCATTAGATCCTAATTCTGATAATTTTATAGCAGCTCATAAAAAGCCTTATCACACTATAATACCAGCCTTTATATGCAAAGATTCAAAACCTTATGGGGCTTTAGGTGTAATGGGAGCTTTTATGCAGCCTCAGGGACATGTTCAGGTTATAAGTAATTTAATAGATTATGATTTAAATCCGCAGTCAGCTTTAGATAAACCTAGATGGCAGTGGGTGGGAGATAAAAATATAGAATTAGAATATAATTTTGATAATAATATCTATAAAGAACTTTCATCACTTGGACATAATATAACAAAAAAAGATTATATTACATACTTTGGATATTTCGGACGCGGACAGGTTATATTAAAAAATGATAATGATGTTTATTTTGCAGGCTGTGATGGAAGGACTGATTCAGCTATATCTGTTTGCTAGATTAAATTTAAAAAAGTAAAAAAATAACAAGCCTTTAAATAAATTAAAGACTTGCTAAAAGATTTTATATTTTAGGGACATTATTTCTTATCTGGGAAAATTACCCCTTTTTTGAGTATAATATTTGCATATATTTCAAGTTCGCTTGTGGCAACAATAGCATAAACATTTTTGCATCTGTCATAATATGCAAATCTTTCCAAATATTCATAATTTACTTTTTGATGTTTTGCTATTATATCTTTGTATTTAGCCCATACATCAGGTTCTCTGCCAAAATCAGCATTAGGCTGCATTAATACAACAGGACTTTCTACAAAAGTATCCAAAGGAAATAAAGGCATAATAGCTTTCAAAACAGTAGGTATATCTATTCCGTCAAGTCTTATAATTTTTTTTACATTATAATCATGAGAAGGAAAATTACCGTCAGCAAATAATATTTCACTGCCATGTCCCATTTCACATAATACTTTTAATAGTTCTGGTGAAACAACAGGATCTATTCCTTTTAACATATTACAATTCCTTAAAATTATTTTTACAAAAGCCCCATTTAATATTATAGTACTAAATGGGACTTAAGAAAAATTATTATTACCTAGTTACTTTTCCAAATAAAGGTCCGAAATGTTTGCAGGCTCTAAAGTCAGCACCTTCAGTATCTTTTGTACCAAATGCTTTCCAAGCTTTAGGTCTGAATATTCTATCTTCACTTACATTATGCATGCTTACAGGTATACGAAGCATAGAAGCCAATGTGATTAAATCAGCACCTATATGACCATAAGCAGCAGCACAGTGATTAGCACCCCAATCATTCATAACGGAATAAACATCTTTGAAAGAGTCTTTTCCAGTAAGTATAGGAGCAAACCAAGTAGTAGGCCAAGTAGAATCAGTTCTTTTGTTAATAGGGTCAAATATACTGTCGTCAATATTAACAGCATAACCTTCAGCTATTTGAAGTACAGGTCCAAAACCTTTAACTAAATTAAGTCTGATTATAGTCATAGGCATTTCACCTTTAGTTAAGAAAGTAGAAGAGAATCCGCCTCCTCTAAAGTATTCTCTGTTAGCAGGTGAGAAATGAGTTGCATCAAGACATTTTTTAGCTTCTTCTTCAGTAATGTTCCAGTATTCTTTTAAAGCAGGATTTCCATTAACTTTCTGCTCTCCAGTCCAGTCTAATGAAGCAGCACCAGAGTTTATCAAGTGAATGATACCATCTTTAGCTTTTCCAGTAAGTTCTTTACCAGTAACTCTTTTAACAGCTTCAGGACTCCAATAAGTTCTAACATCAGCGAATAACTGAGATCTGCTTGTTAAAAGGTGTGCAAACAACATAGAAAGACCATTCAAAGAGTCATTTTCAGTAGCAACAACATAAGGTTCTCTTATACCGTTCCAATCAAAAGATGAATTAAGAATAGCTTCAGCAAAGTCTCCATTAGGCATAAAGTCAGTCCAATGTCTTTGTCCTTGGAAACCGCCAACTATGGCATTATGACCTTGAGCTTCTTCTATATATCCCATTTCGGCTAATTTAGGATTTCCTACCATCAAATCACGCATAATCATAGCCATTTTAATTGAAGTAGCCCATTCTTTTTCTTTTTGTTCATCAGTGGCTTTTACTTTATTGTTGTCAGAGCCGAATTTACATTGTTTAGCCCATTCCCATGCTTTTTTGAACTCTTCTTTATCGTATATTTCTAGTTCTAATCTTCTTTTGATTTCGCTCATATCTACGAATTCAGTTCTCATTCCTAAATAGTCAAGTAAGAATTCAGCATCAACCATAGAACCCATAATACCCATAGCAACATAGCCCATACTTACATAAGATTGATCTTTCATAGTAGCAACAGCAAGACCAGCTCTTACAAATCTAAGTATTTTTTCTCTAACATCTTCAGGTATATTTTCATCTCCTGCGTCCTGAACATCTTTACCATATATAGAGAAAACTGGTAAACCTAATTGAGTATGTCCAGCATCAGCAGCAGCTAAATAAACAGCACCAGGTCTTTCAGTACCGTTAAATCCCCAAATTGCTTTAGGTATAGCTGGAGTCATATCGATAGTTTCAGAACCATAACACCAGCAAGGTGTAACAGTAAGAGTTAGTTTAACATTGTTTTCGTCAAATTTTTTCTGACATCTTGCAGCTTCAGCAACACCTCCGATAGTAGTATCAGCGATTACACATTCAACTTTTTCGCCGCTAGGGTGTTTAATATTTTCTTCTATAAGTTTTGCGGCTATTTTTGCCATGTTCATAGTGGTATCTTCAAGGGATTCTCTAACCCCATTTCTTCTTCCATCTATAACAGGTCTTATACCAACTTTTGGTAAATTATTTTGCATTCTAAACATAATTGTTATAATTCCTCCTTATTCAAATTATTCATATAATAATTTTGCTATTTCAGGATCGTCTATATTAGTTTTATCATACCATTTAGCACCAGTATCTATATTAGAAACAGATTCACCTTTAGAAGCTTTATATGCTAAAGTAACAGCTTGGAAACCAATGCTGTAAGGGTCTTGTGTAACAGAACCTTGTATTATTCCGCTTCTTATAGCATCTAACTGAGGTTTTCCAGAGTCAAATCCCATAACAACCAAATCTCCGCCGTCTTGAGCATCGCCAACTATAGTGTTAGCAGCACCTGCTTCAGCACTTTTATATACTACTAAGAAACCTCTTGCCATAGCTTCATTAGACAAATATATTCCTAAAACACTTTTACCTCTTAAAGCATTAACTTCATTAGCTATATCAGCTTCATTTTGAGTAGTAGGAACTATAACTTGTAAAGTGTATTTACCTGCAGTAGCAGCGTCTCCATCAGCTAATTCAGTAAATCTTTTTACAAAACCTTCAGCTCTTCCTATACCAGTATCAGAGTTATCTAATTGAAGTACAGCTATTTTAGCTTTATTAGCAGAAGTGAATGCAGCTATTCTTGTTTTTAAAGCTTCAAACATTTTATCAGCAACTATAGCAGCAGCAGCTCTGTTGTCAGTAGAAGCAGTAGCAAGTACAGCACCTTGAGCTTGGTCTGGTAATATACCAGAATCAAAACCTATTAAAGGTATGTTTTTTTCTTTTATTCTTTTAATTTGTTCAGTGAAATCTCCTGTTACAGCAGCAAAAGCTATAGCATCTGGGTTTTTATTGATTTCACTATCCAACAAATCCTGCTGTATTTTTGAGTCAGATTCTGTTTCAGGACCAACAAAACTTATTTTTACTCCATTTTGTTTAGCAGCAGCTTCTGCACCGTCTCTAACAGTTACCCAAAACTTGTGCTGGAATCCTTTAGATACAACAGCTATATACGGATCTTTGTTTCCGCAGCTTGATAACATAACTGTTAATCCTATTAAAGTAGTAGCTAGTAATAAAATTTTTTTCATTTTATTCTCCTTTATTATTTTGTTTTATTTTAATTTTTTCTTTTCTTCTATTAAACTATTAATTTTAGATTGTACTTCTGATATTTCTTTAGAATAGTCTTTAGTATTATCAGATATCATATAATCTATTTTTATTCTGAAAGATTCTATTTCTTCTTCCAACTGATCCATTTTCTCTTTTTTTACATCTACTTTTTTAACTTTATTAGACATTTTTATTCTATAAACGTCTATAAGTACAGCTATAATAACTACTATACCTATAGTAAAGTATTGGAAGAATTGTTCTACGCCTACAGAAGGAAGTCCTACTTTTAATACAGACATTATATATACACCTATTATTGTACCTATTATAGAGCCAACGCCTCCTGAAAGAGATGTACCTCCTATAACTACACCTGCAATTGCATCAAATTCATAACCTTGACCTGCACCTGGACTTATACTAGAATAACTAGCAGCAAAAGCTAAACCTCCTATACCGCAGAAGAATCCAGCTATTGTATATGCTATTATTTTCCATTTGTTAGTTTTTATACCAGAAAGTCTTGCTGCCTCTTCATTGCTTCCTAAAGCGAATATATATCTGCCAACTATAGTTTTAGTTAATACAATTACAGATATTATAGTAAATATGGCAAGCATTATAAAACCAGATGGGAAATTAGATTCAGTTGCATTAAATAATACTCTAAACCAGCCATACTGAGGATCTGTTATAGTAGGGTAGTATATAGTCTGAGATTTTGAAACTATACCTGACAAACCTTTAGTAACCATAAGCATACCCAAAGTAGCAATAAATGGAGGCAAATTAAAATATGAAATTAAAAAACCATTTATAAATCCGCCTAAAGTGGCAACAGCTATAACTATAATAAGTACAGCCCACATAGGAGTTTGAAAATTAGTTATCATTACACCGCCTACCATAGCAGCAAATAATGAAAGCGAGCCTATAGACAAATCAATACCGCCCGTAATTATAACAAATGTTACTCCAATAGCTAAAAAACCTATAAAATATGAGTTTCTTAATATCAAAGAAAATGTATCAAAAGTGAAGAAATTTCTTCCAGCTATAACAAAAAATACATACAAAATAAGAAGAGCAACAATTGTTAAAAATTTTTGAAGCCCGTTCTTTCTCAAATAAATTAATATATTTCTTGTCCTTCTTCTCATTTTAGCTTTGAAACATAGCTTTCCAGTAAAAGTATTGTTTTCGATATTGTACATATGATTTACTCCATTTTATTTTATTTTTATTATAGTTATTAGTCTATCTCATAGTTGCATATTTCATAATATCATCTTGAGTAGTTCCTTTTATATCCAATTCTCCTGTTTTTTTACCTTCAGACATAACGAGTATTCTGTCGCTCATTCTAAGTATTTCAACTAAATCAGATGAAATCATTATTATAGATTTACCCATAGATACCAAATGTTCCATAAGATTGTATATTTCACTTCTGGCACCTACATCTATTCCTCTGGTTGGTTCATCAAATATTAATACTTTGCATTCTTTTATGAGCCAATTTGCTATTACTACTTTCTGCTGATTACCTCCTGATAAGTTTTTAACTAATTGATTGATAGAAGGGGTTTTTATATTTAATGATTTTACTTCCTGTTCTGAAATATCTCTTACTTTGGCATTCTGTACCATAAGCATATTAGAAAACTTATCGTAATTTCCCATCATCATATTTTCAAATACTGGAAGCCCTAATGCCAAACCGTATCTTTTTCTGTCTTCTGAAAGATAACCTATACCGCTTTTTATAGCATCTACAGGGGATTTTATTGAAACTTCTTTATCTTCAACAAATATTTTTCCGCTTTCAAATTTATCAGCACCAAAAATAGCCCTTGCTGTTTCTGTTCTTCCAGCTCCCATAAGACCTGCAAACCCTAAAATTTCACCTTGTTTTAAAGAAAAACTTACATCTTTAACTACGCCAGGAACAACTAAATTTTCTACTCTTAATATTTCTTTTGCATCTTTTGATACTTTGCTTTCAGTTTTAGGTGTTTCATATATAACACGTCCAACCATTAAATTTACTATTTCATCTTTATTAGTATCTTTTGTAATTTTTGTGTCTATATATTCGCCGTCTCTTATAACTGTTATTCTGTCAGATAATATAAATAATTCATCTAATCTATGAGATATGTATACTATAGAAACACCTGAAACCTGTAAATCTTTTATAATTCTAAAAAGTTCTTTGGTTTCAGATTCTGTCAATGCCGCAGTAGGTTCATCAAGTATTAATATTTTTGAGTTATGAGTTAATGCTTTAGCTATTTCTACTAATTGTTGTTTTCCCACGGTAAGAGAGCCTATTTTTGCAGAAGGATTAATATCTACATTCATGCCATCAAATATTTTTTTTGCTCTTTTTATCATTAATTTATCATCTATGAGTCCGAATTTATTTAATGGTTCATGACCTATAAAAATATTTTGTGCTACAGTTAAATGATTCATTAAATTTAGTTCCTGATGCACTATCGATATACCATTTTCTTCTGCTTCTTTAGGACTTGATACTTCTAATGGTTTACCGAAATATTCTATACTGCCTGCATCTTTTTTATATATTCCAGATAAAATTTTCATAAGTGTAGATTTTCCAGCACCATTTTCCCCTATCAAAGCTAATATTTCACCTTGAATTAAAGAGAAATTAAAGTTTTTTAATGCATATACTCCTTTAAATCTCTTTTCTATTCCAGTCATTTTTAAAATTACGTTATCACTCATAGAATAATCTAATCCTTAAGTTAAAATTTTTCATATGATTATATGATAGTAAAAAAAAATGCTATAATCAACATTGAAATGTTTTTTTTATATAAAAAAATTATTTTATTTTATTTTTTTTAAATTTTTATTTTTTTGTTTAGAAAAATGTTTTATTATTAAAAAAATAAACATTTTTTGTTGAATATGAAACAAAAATATATTATATTATAACTATATTAATATAAATGGTGCAGTTATATGACTAATAATAAATTTTATTCTATAGCCTGTGATTTTGGATCATCAGGTGGAAAAATTTTTCTTTCAAAATTTGAGAATGATAAAATGACACTAGAAGAAGTGCATAGATTCTCATTAACACCTATAAAAATTAATAATTATTATTATACAGATTTTATATATATGTATAATGAGCTTTTAAAAGGCATAAAAAAAGTTGCTGATATGGGAGTGCAGCCTTCATCTTTGGGTATAAACTCTTGGGGTGTAGATTATGCTTATATAGATAAAAATGGAGAGCTTTTATCTAATCCTATAAACTATAGAGATACAAGAACTATAAATACAATAAAAAAACTTGAAAAAATAGGTTTGAATGCTAAAAAATTATATAGTATAACAGGTATATCATGCATGCCTTTTAACAGCATAATGCAGATATATGAGGATATAGAAGGAAGAGCTGATATAGTTAATAATGCAAAAACATTATTATTTACACCAGATTTATTCTGTTATTTTTTGACTGGAAATATTTCCTCTGAATATACTATATCTTCTACTTCTCAGCTTATAGATATTAATAAAAAGAAATGGTCTTCAGAAATTTTAGAAGCAATTAATTTTGATATTAATAAATTACCAGTTTTAATTGAAGCGGGAAGTAAAAAAGGCTTATTAAAACAAGAAATAGCAGATTATTTGGGCTTAAAACCTTTTGATATTATTGCAGCAGCATCGCATGATACAGCATCTGCAGTATTATCAGCACCGATTTTTAATAATACTTCAGCTTATTTGTCTTCAGGATCATGGTCTCTTCTTGGTGTAGAATTGAAAGAGCCTATACTTACAGATGAAGCTTTTGAAAATGGTTTTACAAATGAAATGGGCTACAATAATACTATAAGATTCTTAGAAAATATTAATGGACTTTGGACTATACAGCTTTTGCAGAAGAAATATCAAATCTCATTTAATGATATGGAAAAACTTGCAAGAGATAATATTAAAGATGAACATAGAATAGATATTACAGACAACAGATTTTATAATCCTAAAGATATAGAAGATGAAATATTAAATTATTATAAAGATACTAATCAGTCAGATGTTTCAAAAGATTCAAAAGGTATTATTATAGCTTCTGTATATAATTCTTTGGCGGATAGTTATGCTAAATATATTAACAGTCTTAAAAAAATATTAAATAAGGATATTGATACTTTATGTATTGTAGGAGGCGGTACGAGAGATAAGCTAATATGTGAGCTTACTAAAGAAAAAACTAATTTAAATGTTTATGTTGGACCTATAGAATGTACTGCTGCTGGAAATATATTAGCTCAGTTCAAATCTTTGGGAATATTAAAAGATACTGAAGAGATGAGAAAATTAATTGTAAATAGTTTTGAAATAAAAAAAATATAATAGCATTATTTTAATTTAAGGAGAAAAAATGTCTAGTTCTGATAGAAAAGATTTATCTAAAAAGATAATAGATGCTTGTTTGAGCATGAGAAGAGACGGAGTTAATCAGGGTACAGCTGGAAATATAAGTATAAGATTTAAAAACGGAATGCTTATTACCCCATCTGGTATGCCTTATGAGATTATGACTCCTGATGATATTGTTTTTGTTGATGATGACGGAAAACCTGAAAAGGATAAAATTCCTTCAAGCGAATGGAGATTTCATTTATCGATTCTTAAAGATAATCCTAATTTCAATGCTGTAATACACAATCATGCTATATATTCATCTACAGTTTCAATTTTAAATGTAGATTATATACCAGCAATTCATTATATGGTTGGAGTTGCAGGCGGAAATAAAATACCTTGTGCTAAATATGCTACTTATGGTACTCAGGAGCTATGCGATAATATATCTGAAGCTATGAAAGGTTATAAGGCTTGTATATTAAAAAATCATGGTTTGGTAGCTGCTGATGAAACTTTGGAAAAGGCATATCATGTTATGATGGAAGTTGAAAACTTAGCTAGATTATATATTGGAGTAAGGGGCATAGGTGATTTTTCTATTTTGCCGGACAGTGAAATGGAAGTTGTTTTAGAAAAATTTAAAAATTACGGACTTAATGTAAAACATAAAAATAAAAAGTAAATTAAATCTTCTTAATTATAAAAAATAAAAAAGAAGAATAATTATAAAAAATAAAAAATAATAGGAGAGTGTTATGGCTAGATATATTTTAAATGAAACAAGTTATTTTGGCGTAGGCATAAGAAGTGAACTTGCTAATGAAATTAAAGCAAGAGGATTTAAAAAGGCACTTTTAGTTAGTGATAAAGTTTTAGATTCCTGCGGTGTTCTTAAAAAAGTAAAAGATGTTTTAGATGCTGCTAATATTTCTTATGATGTATTTTTAGATATTAAGCAAAATCCTACTATCAAAAACTGTAAAGACGGCTTAGCAAAATTTAATGAATCTGGAGCTGACTTTTTAATTGCTGTTGGAGGCGGTTCAGTAATGGATGTTGCTAAAGCTATAGGTATTACTAAAAATAATCCTGATTTTGCTGATGTTAAATCTCTTGAAGGAGTAGCAGCTACAAAAAATAAAAGCGTACCTATTATGGCTCTTCCTACTACTTGCGGTACTGCTGCTGAAGTTACTATTAACTATGTAATCATCAATGAAGAAGAAAATAGAAAAATGGTTTGTGTTGACCCTAAAGATATACCTATAGCTGCTTTTGTAGATGCTGAACTTATGGCTTCTATGCCTAACAGTCTTGTTGCTGCTACTGGTATGGACGCTTTAACTCATGCTATTGAAGGTTATATCACTAAAGCAGCTCATACTATTTCTGATATGTTTGAATATAAAGCTATGCAGCTTATATCTAAACATTTAAGAGGGGCTGTTAAAGATAAAAACATGACTGATATGGACGGTATGAGTATTGCTCAGTATGTTGCTGGTATGGGATTCAGTAATGTTGGTCTTGGTATTGTTCACTCTATGGCTCACCCTCTTGGAGCTATATTTGATATACCTCATGGTGTTGCTAATGCTGTACTTCTTCCAATAGTTATGGAATTCAATATGCCTGTTTGTATAGATAAGTATGTTGATATAGCTGTTGCAATGGGTGAAAAAGTTGACGGATTAAGCAAAGAAGAAGCTGCTAAACTCGCTGTTGAAGCTGTTAGAAAACTTTCTAAAGATGTTAATATCCCTGCTAATTTAAGAGAATTAAAAATTAAAGAAGAAGATTTGCCTAGACTTGCAAAAGACGCTTTAGCTGATGTATGTACAGGCGGAAATCCTAGAGATGTAACATTAGATGATATACTAGCTTTATATAAGAAAGCTTATTAATAATTAATTATATATTCTTAATATTATTTGGGGCTGAAGCTTTTTATAGAAGTTTCAGCCTTTTATATTTTTATTAAATTTCTATTTTGAGTCCGTCATAGGCAGGATGCATATTTGAAGGAAGTTCTCTTTCCAAATGTCTATGCAAAACATCATGCGTCATATGTGTAAAATATGCTTTTTTTACTCCAAGTTTATCTGCTATATTTACAGATTCCTGTAATGATAAATGGGTATGATGAGGTCTGTATCTTAAGCCATTTAAAACTAGAATTTCAGTTCCTTCTATAAGCTTTAAACTTTCTTCGCTTATACTGCTAGCATCAGTTATATAAGTAAAATTGTTGAATCTGTATCCTAATATATTTAAAATGCCATGTTTTACAGCTATTGGAGTAACTTTTATATCATCAAAAAACATCTCTTTTTCTATATGATGAAATACCACTTGAGGAAGTCCGCCTCCAATTTGAACTGGATTAAAAAAATAGTCGTACTTTTCTCTAAGCGTATTCATAGTATCTTTATTGCCGTAGCAGTCTATAGAAGTATGCATTATAAAGTTTAATGATCTTAAATCTACTATTCCAGAAGTATGGTCAGCATGTGCATGCGTATAAAATACTGCATTAAGACTTCCGATTTTTTCTCTTAGCATTTGCTGTCTGAAATCTGCTGAAGTATCAACTATATAGTTTTTATTATTATGCTGTATAAGTATAGATGAGCGTGTTCTTTTATCTCTCTTATCTTTACTTCTGCATACTTTACATTTGCATCCTATCATTGGTACGCCGTCAGAAGTGCCAGTACCCAAAAAAGTTATTAACATAAATTTGCACCTCCATTTATTATTATATATTGATATTATATAGTTTTTATTCTTAATATCAAGTTATTATTTTTTAATAAACAGAGGTGCTTTTTTATATATAACTTTTTTAATTAATCTTTTTTATAATCCATTGAATAGCGAAAGCATCTTCTAATATTTCACCAAGCATAAGACCTATATTCATTAATTCGCTACCAGTATAAAGTTTTTCAGAATCATTTACTTTATATTTTGCATTTGAATCCAAAGCCTCCAAACGCAAACGTTTAGTTACTAAATTAGGTATTACACATATCTGCACATAATTTACAACTATAGTCTCTTCATCAATACTTTTGTGCATCCAAGCATATTCATTTTGAGCATTTAATCCTTTCAAACGGTAAATACTTCCAAACTGAACAGTACTTCTTATACTCTTATATATTTCTAATTTTTGAGTTATAACTTTTTTATCTTCTTCACTTATTTTATTTAAATTAAGTTCAAGTCCCAAATTTCCCCACATAGCAACATTAGCTCTAGTTTCTATTCTCTCTTTTCTTCTGGTTTGATGATTAGGAATATCTGATATATGACAAGCCAATGATATAGAAGGATACACCAAAGAAGCACCATACTGTATAGCAAGCCTTTCTATAGCATCTGTATCATCGCTAGTCCAAACTTGAGGCATATAATAAAGCATACCAGCATCGCATCTTCCGCCTCCTCCTGCACAGCTTTCAAAAAGTACATTAGGAAAAGCATTGACTATATTATCTAGTACTCTGTAAAGACCTAGCATATATCTGTGGGCTTGTTCTTTTTGTCTTTCTGGTTTTAAATAAGATGAACCCAAGTTAGTAATATTTCTGTTCATATCCCATTTTATATATGTAATATTATTTTTAGAAAGAAGTTCAGTCATAAAGTTTATTATATAATCGCATACTTCCGGATTGCTCAAATCCAAAACATATTGATGTCTTGAAGTCTCTATTTTTCTTCCCTTTACTTGAATAGCCCATTCTGGGTGCTTTCTAAATAAGTCACTGTCTGGAGATACCATTTCTGGCTCAACCCATAATCCAAAGCTAATGCCTTTTTTATTTACATCATCTATCAAACTTGATAAACTTCCGCCTAGTTTTTGTTCATTAGGTGTCCAATCGCCTAGAGAGGTTTTATCATCATTTCTTTTTCCAAACCAGCCGTCATCTAATACAAATAATTCTGCCCCTATGTTTTTACCTTCTTCTGCTAGTTTTAATAGACTTTCTTTATTAAAATCAAAATAATTAGATTCCCAGCTGTTAATTAAAATAGGACGTTCTTTATAAGCATATTTATTTGACATCAAACAATCCTGATATAATTTATGAAAAGTTCTTGACATATCTCCCAAACCTTTATTAGTATATATTAAAACTGCTTCTGGAGTTTGGAACTCTTCATTAGGCATTAATGTCCAGCCGAAGTCAAAGTCGTTTATTCCCATTTGAAATCTGGTATTTAAATGCATGTCTGCTTCAGCACTTATTATAAAGTTTCCGCTGTATACAAAATTCATAGCGAAAACTTCACCGTTATTTTCATCTGTATTAGGAGATATTAAAGCTGCAAATGGATTTTGTCCATGTCCTGAAGCTCCTCTTATACTTCCTATAGACTGCATTCCCTGCTCTAATCGTCTTCTTTTTATATGGCATTCTCTTGCCCAAGCTCCTGCTAAATGAATAAGCTCGAAGTTACTTTCCTGAATATCAATATTTGCAGACATTATTTTTTCTATATATAAATCATCAGAAGGATTTTTATTTATAACTTTTACTGATTTTGTAAAAGCATTGTGTTTTTCAAATACTGCCAATGTAATTATAACTTCTACTTTTTTTAATTCATCGAATAATGTTAATTCCAAAACTTCGCTGTCATCATTTGATAGTACAGTTGGAAGTCCGTTTAATTTTTTCTTTGTTTTATATATATTATGAGATTTATAACGTAAATCTGTAATTCTTGAGCCGTCTTTATGAACAAAATGAAAAGCTGGCTCTTTTAAATCTGTATAGCCGTATGAAGGGTATATTTGAGGTATAAGTTCTAATTGAAATTTCTTCTTATTATCAGTATCAGCCATGTAGTTGGCTTCTGTAATTCCGTCTATAATATAGTCTATATCTGAAGCTTCTATCTTTGACCCAAAGTAAGGTAAAAATACATAATTATCTTCATGCACCATAATAACTAAACTTGATGAAACAGTATTCAAAAAGAAAAGTTTTCTATTTTTATTATTTTCAATTAGAGTAATCATTTTTTCTCTCCTAAAAATATTTATAAAATCTTATTAACTTTAAGATAAATAATATAAATAATTATAATAGTTTTCAATAGTATTTGATGAAAAATATAAAATTTATTGATTTTATTATCAAAAAAACTAAAAAAATAGTAATCGATTACAGTTTTTATATGTAATTTATACATTTTGTTAAAAAATTATTAATTTTTATATTGTATTTACTGACAATTTTTTTATTTTTAATTTATTATAAATAATAAGTATTTTTAAGGAGTGCAATAAAATGAAAAAGAAAATTGATGTTTTGGACTATGCTAATTATATTTTAAAAGAAATGAGAAGAGGAATTCTCATAACAACCAAATCAAACGGAAAAGTGAACAGCATGTCTATAGGCTGGGGAACTTTGGGAGTAGAGTGGAATAAAAATATATTTATGATTCTTATAAGAGAGAATAGATTTACAAGAACTATGCTTGATGAAAATCCAGAGTTTACGGTTAATATTGCCATGGATAAATCTGATAGAAATATTATAAAAGTATGCGGTACAAAATCTGGAAGAGATATTGACAAAATAAAAGAACTTAATTTAACTTTAGAAGATTCAAATATTGTTTCTGTTCCAGCAATAAAAGAACTTCCTTTAACTCTTGAATGCAAAGTTATTTATAAACAGTTACAGGATTCAAATAAAATACCAGAAGACATAAGAAAGAAATTTTATCCTCAAGATGTTGAAAGCAGTGCATCAGGACCAAACAAAGATTTCCATATAGCATATTACGGAGAGATAGTTGACAGCTATATTATAGAGTAATTATAGTTTAATTTTTTAGTATATGACAATAAAAATTATATTTAAAAATCTATAGTAAAAAGTTCTGTATAATTTACAAAATCACTTGAATATAATGTTATTGAATTAGCTTTAAATGATAATTTACTAAAATATGAATTATTAACTTCTTCAATTTTTTCTTTTAATTTTTCATTGTCATATACTCTTTTTACTCTTGCTAATGTTATATGAGATTTAAAATCTTTTTTATCGTATTTAAGATTTTCTATATTATTGTTTAAATTATCTCTCAATACTTTCACATATTTTTCTAATTCTTCACTAACTGCTTTTACAAATATTACATTTATATCTTTGAATTTATTTGTGAAGTAAGAAATGTTTTCAAAGTTTATATTAAATGGAGCAGGTGAGGAGTTTATCACTTCTTTTTTTATTAACTCTATTTGTTCCTCTTTTATATTATCAAAAAATACTAATGTTATATGCATTTTATTTTTTGATACTTTTTTTAATTCTGCTATTTTTTCATCTATTTTGAAAATATTAGAATATTTATTTTTTATCTCTTCGTTTAGGTTTAATGCTAAAAATGCTCTCATACTTGATAACCCCAACAAAAAACGAGTCAAAAAACAACTAATATATTCATATAATTAATTGCATAATATTAAATATGAGTTTAATTTGTGGAGTTATCATTATCTATAAATTCATAATTATTTAACAATAGATGCTCAATTAATTTAAATATATATTGAGCATCTTCTTCAGATACAGATTTAATTTCATGATTAGCTTCATTTCCTATTTCTCTAACTTTATCTATAAGCCCCTTTTGTTTTTTATGTATGATACCTTCATTGTATAAATAATCTATATAGTTTTTGAATGTA
>NZ_ARQI01000126.1 GCF_000384655.1 Brachyspira innocens ATCC 29796
GTGTTGTGTTGTGTTGTGTTGTGTTGTGTTGTGTTGTGTTGTGTTGTGTTGTGTTGTGTTGTGTTGTGTTGTGTTGTGTTGTGTTGTGTTGTGTTTCATATAAAAACCTTTTAAAAGCCTTTATTCATATTAACTTCTTTATAAAAAAAGTCAATATATTTATCTTCCTGTAAGTCCTGCTTTTTTAAGTAGATATCTTCTTACTTTGTCACGAAGTTTGAATGTAGGTATCCACCAAACTATTTTATCTATTTCTTTTCTTTTGGCATTATTTTCTTTATAAGTTTGATTTCCGCCTGCTTCTATCCATATTTTATTATTCTCTTCCCAATATTTATTGTATGTACCACGCCAAAATTTTTGAGGACCTATAGCATGTATTATATGTGCTTTATCAGCATTCTCTGATTTTGGGAAACAGCAGAATGTTTCTCCTGCATCTGTTATGTTTATATCAAATTCCTGACATATTAAATTTAATATTACCAAGTCATTTGTTATATATTCTTCTGTTTTCTTATAGCACCATTCTGTAATATTTTCATAGTTTCTTATTCTATCTGATATTATTATATTTCCATCATAAAATGAATTGCAGTCAATATTATATTTAGTTTTTTCTAGTAATGGTATAGTTTGATTTGTTTGTGCCGAATTACGTATTGATATTGTTGATATTGTTGCATATAGCTCAGAATCTAAATTTATCAAATGAGAAATATCTTTTTGTATAACTATATCTGTATCTGTATAGAAAACTTTTTGATAATTGTCAAGTAAATTGAAAGCCTCAAAACGTGCATAAGCAAATACACTAAAATTGTTCAATTCTTTTAAATCCATCATTTTCTTTGAGAATGGTGATTGATATATTTTTATAATTATTCTTTGGAATATTTTTTTAAGGGCATTTTCATCATTAGGCTCTAATTTATCTGTGTAAAATATGATATCATATTCTTCATCTTTTAAGTTTTGAAACAAGTATTTTTTAGCACCTATTATAACATTTCCAGCTGCAAATGCTTCATTTCCTGTAGAGCATAGAAGCAGAGCTATTTTCTTTTTCATAATTTTTTATCCATATTTTATTGTTATATTTATAATACAGTATAAAAGCAAAAAAGTAAATAATTTTATATTTTTAAATTATAGATGTTTTATGTATTGTTTATTATCAAAAAAGGTATATAATACATCTATATTAAAAAATGAAATAATGATATTAACAAATATCAATGAATATAATTAATAAATAGGAGAAATAAATATGGCAGAATTGCGTTACAACCCATTACTTGGAGATTATGTTATGATAGCTAGTCATAGGCAGGCACGTCCGCAGATGCCTAAAGATTATTGTCCGTTTTGTCCTGGAAGCGGAAAAGTTCCAGATAATTATGATGTTTATAAATATGATAATGACTTTCCTGCCTTATCATTTGAACCTCCTTATCCAGATGAAGTAGATAACGGTAAAATGTTTAAAACAGCACCTTCTATAGGTAAATGCGAAGTTATTTTGTATTCTCCAGACCATAATACTACTTTACCTGAACTTCCTGTTGAGCATATTGTCAAATTGGTGGCTTTATGGCAGGAAAGAATGAAAGCTATAGCTGAAAATAAAAAAATAAAATATATCATGCCTTTTGAAAATAAAGGAGAAGTTGTAGGTGTTACTATGCCGCATCCTCATGGTCAGATATACGGCTACAGCTGGATACCTTTAAGAATCAAAAGAAAAATAGAAATGGCTTCCAGTTATTATAATACAAACTGCAGAAATCTTTTTATGGATATGATGGAACAGGAATTAGAAGATAATAGAAGAATAGTTTTTGAAAATGATCATTTCATATGTTTTTTGCCTTTTGCTACAGAATATCCTTATGGTATAATGATAATGCCTAAAAAGAAAACACTTTCAATAACTGATTTTGATAAAGAAGAGAGTTTATCGCTTGCAGATGCCTTAAAAAAGGCCACTTCTACACTAGATCTGTTATTTGATATGAAGTTTCCATATATGATGTGTATGTACAGTGCACCAGTAAATGACGGATTTAATTATAATGATATATGGAATTATCATATAGAGTTTTTCCCTCCTATGAGAAGCAAAGAAAAACAAAAATTTAATGCTTCTTCAGAAACAGGTGCTTGGGCTCCCTGCAATCCTACAAGCCCCGAAGAGATGGCAGCTCAGTTAAGAACTGCATATATTAGATATATGGGAATGTAGGTGCCGTTAAAAATTACAGTTGTCATTCCTCATAGGATTGGTGAAAATATAGAAAAAACATTAGCAGGGGTGTATCATTCTAATTACCCTAAGGAAGATATCGAAATTTTTCAGGCTGAGGGTACGCATCCTACTGTTCAGAGAAATGAGTGTATTAAGCAGTCTTTAGGTGATATAGTATACTTTATAGATAATGATTCTATAGTAAGTGCTGATAATATGAAAGAGGCAAGTATTATATTTGAGAATGATGAAAAAGTTGCTATAGTGGGAGGGCCTGCGGTTCATAAAGCAAACTCTTTGGTTGAAATATATATAGATAAATGTATGTGTTCTTATTATGCGGTCGGACCTATAGCTAATAGATATAGAGTTAATAATACTGATATAAAAGAGGGTACAGACCGAGATGTTATTCTTTGCAATCTATTTATAAGACGTAATGTATTATTTGAGGCTGGACTTTTTGATGAGAGCTTGTATCCGAATGAAGAAAATGCTTTGATAGATAAAATACTTTCTCTTGGTTATAAACTAATATATAATCCAAAGATAATAGTAGAAAGACCTCCAAGAGCGAATTTAAAATTGTATATAAAAATGCTTCTTAATTATGGCAGAGGAAGACTGGAACAGCTTTTTAGAGATTTTAACAGTAAAAATTTAATATTTACTTTGCCAGCCTTGTTTTCGGCTTATATAGTTTTATGTCCGATAATTTTTGCTGTATATAGTATTTTTCAAGTAAACATAATGAAATTTTATTTTCTTCCATTATATGTTTACATAATATTGACTGTATTTGCAGGTATTATATATGCTTTTAATGATAAGGGATTTATCTATAAAATAATTGGAATTTTTATATATCCTTTTATGTTTTTTATAACACATTTCTTTTACGGATTTGGTTTTTTTTACGGCATTTTAAGGATTGTAACGAAATTTAGAAGAATTGCTAAATTTTCTGTAAAAAAATATAAATCTTTCGGATAAATTTGTAATTTTTTTCAATATACAAGATATTTTCATATTGTAAAAATTATAAAAATGTATAATCTTTAACAAATAAATTTTTTAGGTTTGTTAAAAATAATGAATATTAAATATATATTATTAATTTTTGCTGTATTTACAAGCAACTTGTTTTGTATGTATAACTTCAATGACAATGGAAATCTTATTCCATTAAAGATGATAAGGTTAAATAATTATGTTACCGATATCAATAATATATCTTTTGAAGACTATTCTCTTAATTTAAGTATTTTGAGTTTTCCTATGCTTAGCAGTTTTTTAATAGCCGAAAAGAAACTGCCTATATTAAGTATTTTCCTAGAGCTTTATCAGTTTATGGGCTATACTAAGGAAGTAGCTTCTCATGTAAGTCATTTAGTTTTTTTTACTACATTAAAGACTATAGAGTATTTCTTTGTACAAGGTAGTAAAGATGTGTCAGTTTCATTCTCATACTCATCAACAATGAATGTTAATTATAATTCTATGTTTAGAGATTTATCTGCTTCATATTCGGATCGCTCTTCAAGTACAAGTATATTATTGTCTGTTAATTTTTATATATAATATTAATAGTATATATTATTTATTAGAAAATGTTTAAAAATTATAATAAAGTTTGCTTTTTATTAAAATAAATATTTGCAAATTATAATTATTTATGATATATTGTATAGAAAATTATTTTAATTAAAAAAGGTTATATGTGTCAGATATACATGAAATAATTACTCTTGATGGTCCTTCTGGGGCAGGTAAAAGTACTATAGCAAAATTAACAGCAAAGAAATTGTCTTTTAAATATTTAGACACAGGTGCTATGTACCGAGCTGTAACCTTATATATGATTAAACATAATATTAATACAGATAGTAATGATGAAGTCATATCCGCTCTTAATAATTTAAATATTAGTTTTGATAATGCTGGAAGAATATATTTAGATAATGAAGATGTAACAGAAGAGATAAGAAGTTCTGAAGTAGTTAATTTAGTATCCAAAGTATCATCTATCAGTGTTGTAAGGCAAAATATGGTATCTCTACAGAGAAAAATAGCTGAAGGTGGTAATTATGTGGTAGATGGCAGAGATATAGGCAGCGTAGTTTTTCCTAATGCTAAATATAAGTTTTATATGGACGCTTCTTTAGATGAAAGAGCAAGACGCAGATACAATGAAGAATTATCCAAAGGTAAAACACTTACTTATGAAGAGGTTAGGGAAAGTATAAGAAAAAGAGATGAGTTTGACTCAAATAGAAAAGATAGTCCGCTTGTGGTTCCAGATAATGCATATATTATTGATACTACGAGTATGACTATAGATGAAGTTGCAGAAAAAATCACAAATGTGATTTTAAATAAACAATCTAATTAACAGTTGGATATATTTTTAACCTGTGAAAGTGCAGGAGGGAGAAGGAACAATGGAAGATAATAAAAATCTATCAAATGATGAAATTGAATTTCGTAAGGCTTTAGAAGGAAGTGATAATACTTCTTTGAGCCGAGGAAAAATCATTAAAGGCAAAGTAGTTCAATTTGACGATACAGACGTTTTTATAGATTTTGAATCTAAATCTGAAGGTAAAATTAAGAGAAATGAATTTGATAAAGAACCTATTATTGGTGAAGAAATAGAAGCTATTGTTTCAGGGGAAGATGATAAAGGTTATGTTATTTTATCTAAAAGCGAAATAGATAAGAGAAAATCTCAAGAATTAATAGATAATGCTGTTAAAAATAATAGTACAGTTACAGGTGTTGTTAAAGAGGTTATTAAAGGCGGATTTAAAGTATCTATAATGGGACATCAGGCTTTTTGTCCGTTTTCTCAAATAGATATAGCCAGAGGAATTAAAGAAACTGATTATATAGGCAATGAGTATGAGTTTAGAGTAATTAAGAAAAACGGCAGAGATGTTGTAGTATCTAGAAGAGCTTTATTAGAAGAAACTCAAAATGCAAGTATAGAAAGTTTCTTAAATAATCTTAAAGAAAATGATATTATTAATGGTAAAGTAAAAAATATAGAAAGATTCGGTGCTTTTATAGAAATTACACCAGGATTTGACGGTTTCCTTGCTATACCTAATATGTCTTGGGATAAAGTTATTAATCCTAAATCTATAATATCCAAAGGCGAAGAGAGAATGTTTAAAGTTCTCCATATTGACAAAGAAAATAAAAAAGTTGATTTGGGTATTAAGCAGCTTGATGAAGATCCTTGGGGTAAATTTGTTGAGCAGTACCATATAGGCGATGTTATTCAGGGTGAAGTTACTAATGTTAAAAAATTCGGTGCTTTTGTTAAAGTTGCTGACGGTATAGAAGGTTTAGTGCATATTTCTGATTTAAGCTGGAATACACATGTTAATAATCCTAATGATTTCGTTAAAAAAGGTGCTTTCTTAGAATGTAAAATACTTGATATGAATGCAGCTGAAAGAAAACTTACTTTGGGATTAAAACAAGTAAAAGAAAATCCTTGGGATACTGTTGAAAAGGATTTCCCTGTAAAATCAAGTGTAAAATGTAAAGTAAAAAGAATAATCAAAAACTTTGCTGTATTTGAACTTCCTAACGGACTAGAAGGAATATGTGATATAAGCGATTTTGATTGGAGAAATAATATAGTTAATATGAAAGACTATGTTAAAGAGGGCGAAGATGTTAATATGGTTATCATGTCTATAGACAGAGATAAACAAAGAATCAAATTAAGCTATAAGCATACTAAAGAGAGTCCTTGGAGATTATTTGAAAAAGCTCATCCTCAAGGTTCTATAGTTGATGGTACTGTTAAGGCTATAGTTGATTCTGGTGCTATTGTTTCTTTGGAAGATGATTTGGAAGGATATATGCATGTTTCTCAGGTTGAAATTCCTAAAGGAAGTACTTTAGAAGAAGTTGTTAAAGTTGGTGAAACTTATCCTTTTGTTGTAAGAGAAGTTAATCAAAGTAAAAGAAGAATATCGCTTTCAAGAAGAGAGTATATGGAAGCTCAAAACAAAAAAGAAACTCAAAATTATATCTCTAAAGCAGAACCTACTTCTTTGACTTATAACCCTTTTGATAATATAAATAATTAAAACAGAAGTTAAATAAAAAATAAATTATAAAATCCTAATATTATAATAGTTTTATTATGATGTTAGGATTTTTTATTACATTTTTTGTTTTAAACATGTTTTTAATATTATCTAATTTGATGCAATATTGACATCAATGTTTTTTTATATATAATTATTATAAAAATGCTTAATTTCATTTTGCATAATTTTTTATAAAGGGCTAAGTTATGAAAAGACTGCTTATCATATCATCAGAATACACAGGTCATGGACATAAAAGTGTTCATACAGCAATAGTGCAGGGTTTTGAAAAATTGTATAAAGATAAAATAGAATGCAAAGTTATTAACGGATTTAAATTAGGTGATTTGGAGCTTATGGCTACAGAGAGACTTTATAATGTATGCATAAAGTATTTTCCAAATATGTGGGGTAAGTTTTTTAATCTTTCTAATAATGACAGTGCTTCTGTTAATAAAAAGATATCTAGAAAAATAAAACGAAGATTTTTAAAAAGAATAGAACAATATAATCCAGATTTAATTTTAAGTGTGCATCCTTTGTTTAATGGAAGCGTTCTTAATCTTTTACAAAAATATAAGCCAGAATTAAAATTATATACTTTAATAACAGATATAGTAAGTGTAACACATATATGGCTCGATAATAGAGTAAGCAAAGTAATAAGTCCTTCTATAGAAGCTACAAATTTTATTGTAGAAAATGGTATAGATAAAGATAAGGTTATGACTTTTGGTATACCTACAAGAATTAATTTTGATTCTCCTTGTAAAACTATAGAAGAAGTTAGAGCAGCAACAAATTTAAATGGTAAGTTAAGAGTACTTTTATTAAATAATTCAGAAAGATCTAAAAGAATATATTATATAATAAGAAAACTGCATGAAAAATATGACTGTGATGTTACAGTTGTATGCGGAAGAAATAAAAATAATTATAGAAGAGTGAAATACAGATTAAGAAATTACAAAAAAGAAGTAAAATTAATAGGATACTCAAGAGAATTATTTAAATTATTTCATGAGAATGATATTTTAATTACAAGATGCGGTTCTTTGTCTGTAGTTGAAGGTATAAATTGTTTGATACCAATAGTGTCTATGGGGGCATTAAAAGGTCAGGAGGAAGGTACTCCTATATATTTGGAAGAAAATGGTTTAGGATATAATACTGTTTCTACTGATGATATATTTAATAAAATAGATTATCTTCTTGAAAATGGAAGAGAAAATCTTCTTAAAACCAGAGAAAATCAGTTTAATTATTACGGAAGAGATGCAAGAGAAAAAACAGTTAATTTCATTGCTAAAGAACTTCTTAAAGATGAAAAATAATATTATTTAAAATTATAAAAGGAAATAAATTGATTAGTAATAAGAAGATGAAAGAATTACTTTCAGATATAGATTTATCTAATATAGAATTAAAAAATTATTATTCTGTATTTGAAAGGGTAAATTCTAACAATGAAAAGTATTGGGTTATAAGCAATGAATCAGACTGCAGTATGTGCTGTGTTGTTTCTAAAGAAATAAATCTAACAAATTTTGAATGGGATAATAATGAAATATATATAGCAAACAGCAGAGATATAAAGCAGGTTTTAAATTTATCTTTAAAAATGTTTATGTCTTTGAAAAAGATTCTTGAAGAAAATTATCCTTATCAGGTATTTGATTTGATACTATCTATATCTGAGAATAATACTCTTCCAAGTGCTAACATAAAGTTTTATGCTTTAAGAGATGGTTTTAGAATAATTGATATTGAAAATATTGAAAATTATAAATCAGATGCTGTTTTAATAGAAACTGTTAATAATAATTAAATATATTGCTTTTCAAAATGAATAATTGCCATAATTTTTTATTTAAATCATTTTCATAAACAATTGTTAAAATACTATATAGTAATGTATATTGAAAAATTAATAAATGCACTTGATATTTATTTGGCAAAATGTTATAATTATCTAACTTTGAAGGTTATAAAATAGATTAATGTGAATGTTCATATTTTTCTATTTTCTATAATAAATTGCAAATTAGATAATAGGAGAATCAAAATGGCAGATAAAACAATATGTTTCTGTATGGCAGTAACTGAGAGTCAGATTAGAGATGCTATCAAATCAAAAAAATTAAAAACAGTAGAACAAGTTTCTGAAGCTACTAAAGCAGGTACAGGCTGCGGCGGCTGTCAGGAAGCTATTAAACAAATCTTAAATGAAATGAATAAATAAATTTCTAAAAAATAAAAAAATTATATTTATTTTATATCCCAATTATAAATTAATATATTTTATGTATATTAATAATTAACTTAGATGGAGGTAGGAACATGTGGGAATATACAGATAAAGTAAGAGATCATTTTATTAATCCTAGAAATGTAGGAGAAATAGAAAATCCAGATGCAGAGGCTATGACTGGAAGTATAGTCTGCGGCGATGCATTGAAATTAACATTAAAAATAGACAAAGACACCGATAAAATATTGGATGCCAAATTCAAAACTTTCGGCTGTGCTTCGGCTATAGCAAGCAGCAGTATTCTAACAGAGATGATTAAAGGAAAAACTCTTGATGAAGCTGCTAAAATTACAAATAAAGATATAGCTATGGAGCTTGGCGGACTTCCAGAAGAGAAAATGCACTGTTCTGTTATGGGAATGGAAACTTTGGAGAAAGCTATTAATAATTATAGAGGAATTGATACCAAAGAAGATGAACATGACGAGGGTGCTATTATTTGTAAATGTTTTGGTATAACGGATACAAAAATAAAAAGAGCTATAAGAGAAAATAAATTAAAAACTGTAGAGGAAATAACTTTTTATACTAAAGCAGGCGGCGGATGCGGAGCTTGTAAGGTTAAACTTGAAGATATCTTAAATGAAGAGCTTGCTGAGATGGAAAGAGAAGCTAAAAATGCCCCTCTTACTACAGTACAAAAAGTAAAAAAAATAGAAGAGGCTTTGGAAAGAGTTATTAATCCTATGCTTAAAATGGATGGCGGAAGCTGCAGACTTGTAGATGTTGACGGCAATAAAGTAATGATAGAGTTTAAAGGTGCTTGTTCTTCTTGTGCTTCTTCTAAAAATACTTTAAAAGGTTTTGTTGAGCCTAAATTGCAGGAACTAGTTTCTAAAGATTTGGAAGTTGTAGGCGTTTGATTGGAGGGTATATATATGTCAGATAAAAAAATAATATATTTAGATAATAATGCTACAACTAGAGTATATGAAGAAGTATTAGAAGCTATGCTCCCTTATTTTAAAGATCAGTATTTTAATCCTTCTAGTATGTACACACCTGCTGGTGCTGTACATAAAGAAATGGAGAGAGCAAGAGGAGAAGTTGCTGATTTCTTAGGCTGCGAGCCTATTGAAGTATGTTTTGTATCATGCGGAAGCGAAGGTGATAATATGGCTATTAGAGGAACTATAGAAGCGTATCCTACTAAAAATCATATTATTACTACAAAAGTTGAACACCCTGCTGTTATAGAGACTTGCAAATCTTTAGAACGTCATGGATACAGAGTTACTTATCTTTCAGTAGATAATGATGGAAATATAGATATTAATGAATTAAAAAGTGCTATTAACGAAAACACTGCAATAGTATCTATAATGTATGCCAATAATGAAACAGGTGTAATTTTTCCTATAAAAGAGATTGGAGAGATAGTAAAAAATGCAGGTGCAGTATTTCATGTGGATGCTGTTCAGGCTGCTGGAAAACTTCCTCTTAATATGAAAAATGAGCCTTATATTGATATGCTTACCATAGCAGGGCACAAAATACATGCTCCTAAAGGTATAGGTGCTTTGTATATAAAGAATGGTACTAAATTAAGAACTGTTCAGACAGGCGGGCATCAGGAGAGAGGACGCCGTGCAGGTACTGAAAATGTGCCTTATATTATTGGTTTAGGTAAAGCTGCTTCTATGGTTAAAGCTGAGCTTCCAAGATTTATTGAACATACTTCTAAACTTAGAGATGCTTTAGAGGCAGAAGTTTCTAAAAGAATAACTGATATAAAAATCAACGGAAAAGGTGCTAATAGAGTAAGCAATACTGCTAATATAAGTTTTAAAAACATAGAAGGTGAGGCAGTACTTCTTTTATTGGACGGATATGGTATTTGTACTTCAAGCGGAAGTGCATGTTCTTCTGGTACATTAGAGCCTTCTCCAGTACTTCAGGCTATGGGAGTACCTTTTGAGTATGCTCATAGTTCTACAAGATTTTCTATGTCTTTGGATAATACTATGGAAGAGATGATGTATACCGCTGATGCTATAGAAAAAATAGTTGCTAGACTTAGAGATATATCACCTTATAAAGATTAAGATTTTATATTGAAATTAAATATAAGCCTATTATAATTATTATAATAGGCTTTATTTTTTATATATACATAAACAAATACAGTTGTCAAAAAATTAATTTTTTAAATTTAAAATATACCTGCACCCCACTTATTTTGCTGCCCGCTATGCGTGCTATAGGCAAGGCTCCCACTAGGTGGTGACCCATACGAAGTACGCCTCACTCTGCGTGCCGTAGTCAGGCAAGAAGCAGGCACAGCCCGCCGCTCTGCGTGCCGACGAAGTCCACCTGTGGTATCGGCAGCGAAGGACTGCATACTTGTATATTAAAATAATAACTAACATGTAAAATATTGTTTTATAATTTATAAATTACGAAAATTTTATATATAATCTTATCAAGCACTTTTAAAACAAGTCTATTATTAAAATCAAAAATTTATTCTGAAAAAATTATATATATTTTCTTTGGCTTTATTTTCTAAAATTTCATCATTGCCTTCTATTGATACCGTAACTTCATCACCTATTTTTAAATTGAGCTGCATTATTCCTATTATCTTTTTTACATCTTTTTTATTTTTTTTACTGTCGCTTATAATAACACTGCATTTACTGTCTTTTGCTATTTTGGCAAGGTCACTTAAAGGTCTTGCATGTATATTATTAATATTTTTGATAGTATAATTGAAGCTAATCATTTTATTATTTCCCTTCATTATTTTTTAGTAGATACATTAAATTGTCAAATGTTTTATTTTCTATCAGTTTCATAACGCTTTCTTCATTAAGCAGAAAATCTACAGTATACTGATAAAATTTCTGTAAATTATCATCTTTCTTATTTGATATTGAAACTAAAAATATAACCTGAACATTATTTTTGTACCATATAATAGGCTTTTCCAGTACGGCTACATATACAAAAGTTTTTTCTGTTAGAATATCAAAAGGATGAGGTATAGCTACCAAATTCCCGAAATCTGTTTCTGATAAATCTTCTCTTTTCATAACAGAGTCATAAAAATTATCAGGTATATCTATATATTTCTTTATATTAATGCATATATTTTTTATTATTTCATCTCTGCTGTTTCCTTTAATATCCAACGAGAATAGGTCTTTATTATAATAATCATTCAGGAAGTCATTTTTTGATAATTCTAAAGCATTTTTTACATTGATAATATCACTATTTTCCAAAAATAATCCTATTTGCACAATAGGAAGCGGAACTCTAAAATTAATAGGTACTGTTGAAAATATATAATTAACCTTTGAAAAATCAAAATCTTTAAGCATTATTAAATCAGTAGTATAGATATTATCTATATAATCAGCAAACTCTTTTTTATATTTGCACATTAGAAGTTTTGAAGTTGTTTTTCCGCTTCCGCAAACTATTAATATATTTATTTTATTTTTTTCTTCATTGCTATTTTCTTCCAAAGCTATTTGAAATAGTAAAGCTAAATATCCTATTTCGTCATCGGAAATTTCTTTTTTATAATAACTTTTCAAAACTGTATTTGCTTCAGAAGCTATTAAATACGAAAGGCCGTAATTACTTTTTATATCGCATAGCATAGGATTTTTTTGTAATACATTATATCTTATTCTTATATCAAGCGGTATCATATGATGATTTAGTAAAAGCCTTAAATTAAGATTGTTTCTTAAATCTATTTTTAAATTGCTGTATACTAAATCAAGCATTTTCTGAACTATATTATCAAGTTTATTTTGTATTATAAAATTGGAATTTTCTGAAGATGTCAATAAACTTTTTGAAGCTATATGTATTGCTATAAATATTTTTTCTGCTTCATTAAATTTTATACTTGTTTCTTTTTCTAATATTTCTGCCAATTTATTTGCTAATTTTAATTCTTCTTCTTTTATATCTTTTAAAATATTTTTATCATAGCAGTTAATAACTTTATTTCTTTTTATTCTTTCTATAGAAACTAATATATATAATATAAAGTTTTCCAAATTTATTTCAGATAATTTAATATCATTATCTTTAATAAAATCTATTACCAATTTTTCTATTGATTTATTAATATATTTTTCATCATGAATATATTGTTTCAAATAATAGTCTATAATACAGTTTCTAATATCAAATTCATTCCCTATAATTCTTATTCCATAATTAGGTCTTCTTTCTATTTTTATATTATAATATTTAATATTATCTTCTATAATTTTTAAAGTATTTGTCAATGTTGTTTTAGATATATCAAGAGCTTCGCTTAAAGTATCAGATTTTATATATTCATCATTATTGTTAATTAAATATTCAAAAATATATTTTACTCTGTATTCAAAATCATTAACTGTATTAAAATTAATAGCCTTAATATCTTTATTATTATCATCACATAAAAGAGTATATCCGTATCTTGGTTTTGATATTATTTTTACTCCAGTTTTTTCAAGATCATTATTTAATTCCTGTATTTTTATCCGTATAGTTTTTTCGCTTACATTTAATTCTTTTGCCAATTTTTCAGCTGTTATATAGGATTCAGCAGATAAAATAGATAATATTTCTTTAATATATTTATTTTTCATGTAAATATTATATATTATAACGAAATAAAAAACAAAAAAATACCAGATTAATATAGTAGTTTTATTGTTTGAGTTATTATAAAAAAGTGATAAGCTAATAAAAAATAAAAAAGAGAGGTTTAAAATTATGACAAAAATTTTATTATTATGTTCAGCAGGAATGTCAACAAGTATGGTTGTAAAAAAAATGAAAGAAGCAGCTGCTAAAAGAAATATAGACGTAGAAATAGAAGCAGTAGCTACAGCAAGATTTTATGAATTATTAGACAGTTATGATGTATTTTTACTTGGACCGCAGGTAAAATTCCAAAAAGCAGAGTTCCAAGCTAAAGCTAAAGAAAAAAATAAACCATTGGATGTTATAGATTTCAAAGATTACGGCACTATGAACGGTGACAAAATATTAGATTTTGCTTTAAACTTAAAAGTTCAATAATATTTATAGGGTTAATTTATAAATTTGTAATAGGATTATTTATTATAGGATTATTTTTATGAGAGAATTAGGTATTTCTGTTTATCCTTTTCATTCTAAAATGGAGGATAATAAGTCTTATATAGATTTAGCTTCAAAATATGGCTTTACCAGATGTTTTATGTGTTTATTATCGGTAGAGCATTCTAAAGATGAAATTATGAAAGAGTTTTCAGAAATCATAAATTATGCTAAAGACAGAGGCATAAATACTACTTTAGATATATCTCCAGCTGTATTTAAGCATTTAGGTATTTCATATGAGGAGCTTGATTTTTTTCATAAGCTAGGAGCTTGGGCTATAAGGCTTGATTTGGGATATAGCGGAAACGAAGAGAGTTTAATGACCTATAATGATTATAATTTAAAAATAGAGATTAATATGAGTAATTCTACATCATATTTAGATACTATAATGAATTATTATCCGAACAGAGAAAATCTTATAGGCTGCTATAATTTCTATCCTCATGCCTATAGCGGACTTGATAAAAAACTGTTTATTGAAAGTATGAATCGTTTTAAAAAACATTCTATAAAATCATCAGCTTTTGTTAATGCTAAAGAGGCTAGTTTCGGACCTTGGCCTGTAGATGATGGCATATGTACTTTAGAAGAGCATAGAAATCTTCCTATAGAAATTCAGGCTATGGAATTATTCTTTTTAGGTGCTGATGCTGTGTTTATTGCTAATTGTTATGCTAATGAAGAGACTTTTAAAAAACTTGCTTGTTTGGATAAAAGACTTATCACTCTAAAAGCAAAATTATTAGATAATATTCCAGAAACAGAGAGAAAAATAATTCTTGAAGAGATGCATCAAAACAGAGCGGATACAAGCAGTTATTTTATTAGGTCATCAAATCCTAGAGTGAAATACAAAGGAAATAATTTTAAAATATTTAATCCTATTACAGACATTAAACGCGGAGATATACTTATTGATTCTTCTGAATATGGAACTTATGCTGGAGAACTTCAGATAGCATTAAAAGATATGAAAAATACTGGAAGAACCAATGTTGTAGGTAAAATAGATGAAGATTATTTATTTTTATTAGATTATATAAACATGGCTCAGAGATTTAAAATAACTCAATAATCTTTTGCTATACAAATACCAAATTACAGCTGTGTAATTATATTAATTATCATATATGCAGGTGTAGTGTAAATAATATTTATTAAATAATTAAAATAATATAAAAATAATAGAATGGAGAGTAGATCATGAATGATAAATTAATGGCATTTATAGAAAGCAAGCTTCTTCCTATAGCTTCAAAAATAGCAGGCAATAGATATTTAAATGCAATAAGAGATGGATTTGTATTTGCTATGCCTTTTTTAATAGTGGGATCTTTTATACTTTTGATATTGAATTTACCTTTTACAGATAAGAGTAATTTTTTATATATGGAATGGTATACTAATTTGATGAATTCTTTTAAAGGCGATTTGGTTCAGCCTTTTTATGTAAGTATGGGCATAATGTCATTATTTGTAGCTTATGGTATAGGCTATTCATTATCAGGACATTATCAGCTTAATTCTATTACTGGAGGATTTTTATCATTATTTAGTTTTTTATTGGTATCTGCAAAAGTAGAATATGCTCCTATAGCAGAGGCTGTATCAAAATCATTTTTAGTTGATGCTGACAGTTCTATACCTGTTATGGACGTTAGATTTATGGACGCTAAAGGTTTATTTGTAGCTATAATTTTTGGTATTATATCTATAGAAATATTCAGATTTTTGGTAAATAAAAAACTTATTATAAGACTTCCAGAATCAGTACCCCCTGCCATAGCAAAGTCTTTTGAACTTTTAATACCAGTAGTTGTGGTTATAGTAATATTTCAAGCTATTAATATTATTATACAGAAAAGTTTAATGATGATGATACCAGAATTGGTAATGAAAATATTTGAACCATTGCTTAAAGTATCAGATTCTCTTCCTTCTATAATAATTATTCTTCTTGTAATACATATATTATGGTTTGCAGGACTTCATGGTACTAATATAGTAGATGCTATAGTAAAAGCTATTACATTATCAAATTTAGCAGTAAATCAGGCAGCACTTCAGGCTGGAGAGCCAGTAACAAAGATATTTGCAGGCGGATTTTTTGATTCATATGTATTTATAGGCGGTGTAGGTACTACTTTAGGTTTGGCAATAGCTATGGTAAGAAGTAAAAATGAACATATAAAATCTATAGGAAAATTATCAATAGTTCCAGCTATATTTAATATTAATGAACCTATTATGTTTGGAGCCCCTGTTGTAATGAATCCTATTCTTGTTATACCTTTTATATGTATTCCTATAATAAATGCCACTATAGCTTGGGTATTTACAAAATTAAATATTATAGGTCATATTGTATCATTAGTACCTTGGACAACTCCGGGACCATTGGCAGCATTGCTTGCTACTAATTTGAATTTTGCTTCTATGATATTGAGTTTGGTATTAATATTTACATCATATTTGGCTTATATACCTTTCCTTAGAGCTTATGAGATATCATTAGAAAGAGAAGAAGCAAATAATAAATAAAATTAATGAGGTTTTTAATAATATGAAACAATATAAATTCAGTGATAATTTTTTATTTGGAAGTTCTACTTCAGGACCTCAAAGCGAAGGTTTTTATAATAAGGCTAATAAAAATATATGGGATTATTGGTTTGAAATATCAAAAGAGAAATTCCATAATCAAGTAGGACCTGAATATACATCTAACTTTTTTAGAGATTATAAAGATGATATAAAGTTAATAAAAGAAACAGGTCATAATGTTTTTAGAACTTCAATACAATGGAGCAGAATAGTAAAGGATTTTAATACTTTAGAATTAGATGAAACAGCTGCTGAGTTTTATGGTAATGTTATAGATGAGCTTATAAAAAATGATATAGAGCCTATAATATGTTTGTACCATTTTGATATGCCTTTAAAACTTCAGGAAATAGGCGGATTTGAAAATAGAGAAGTAGTTGAGCTTTATGCAAGATATGCTGCTAAAATGTTTGAGATTTATGGAGATAAAGTTCATAAATGGTTTACTTTTAATGAGCCTATAGTTGTTGCTGAGGGCGGATATTTGTATAAATTCCATTATCCAGAAGTTGTATCATTTAAAAGAGCAGCTCAGGTTGTTTATAATATGAACTTGGCAAGTGCAAAGGCTGTAAAAGCTTTTAAAGAATCTGGAAAAAAAGGTGATATAGGTATAATACTTAATCTTACTCCTTCATATCCTAGAGATGAAAATAATAAAGAAGATTTAAAGGCTTCTCATATATGTGATTTGATTTTTAATAGAAGTTTTTTGGATCCAGCTGTTAAGGGTGAGTTTCCAGCTGATTTAATAGACTTTGTAAATGAAAATAATCTTACTCCTATATGTGAAGAAGGAGATAAAGATATATTAAGAGAAAATACTATATCGCTTTTAGGAATAAATTATTATCAGCCTAGAAGAGTAAAGGCAAGAGAGAGTAAGTTTGAATCGGATATTTTAATGCCTGAAAATTTCTTTGAGCCTTATGAAATGCCTAACAGACTTATGAATCCTTACAGAGGCTGGGAAATATATTATAAAGGTATTTATGATATAGCTAAAAATATACAGGAAAACTATTCTAATATAAAATGGCTTATAACCGAAAACGGTATGGGTGTGGAAAACGAAGAAAGATTTATAAAAAATGGTATTGTAGAAGATGATTACAGAATAGAGTTTGTAAGTGAGCATTTGAAATGGCTTCATAAGGGTATAGAAGAAGGTTCTAATTGTATAGGTTATTTGATGTGGACACCTATAGACTGCTGGTCTTGGCTTAATGCTTATAAAAACAGATACGGATTTATAAGGTTTGATTTAGAAAGCGGTAAAAAGACAATAAAAAAATCTGGCTATTGGTTTAAAGAGCTAGTGAAAAACAAAGGCTTTGAGGGATAAAATATTATATCAATTAAAATTATAAAAAATGTTTATTAATATTTGCTTGATAATATAAAAAATAAAAATAATTTATATTTAGGAGGCTATAGTTATGACTGAAGAGCAAGAAAAATTTATGGAGGAGAATGTATTTCCTATTATTAGTTTGGCTGGTGAGAGTAAGAGTTTAGCTTATGAGGCTTTAAGACTTGCTAAAGAAAAAAAATTTGATGAGGCAGCTCAAAAAATGAAAGAGGCTGATGAGATAATATTAAAATCTCATGAGTTTCAGACTAATTTAATAACTAGAGAAGCAGACGGTGAAAAAATAGAAATTACTATGCTTTTTGTTCATGCACAGGATCATTTGATGACTGCTATGAGCGAGAAAAATCTTATAAAAGAAATGATAAGTATATTAGAAGTAAATCATAATAAATAACATATATTTTAAACCATTCAATAAAGGGACTTAAAATTTCTTTTAAGTCCCTAAAACCTTATTTTCATAAAGCAAATCTCCTTTTTATTTATGCTAATATGTTTCCTTTATGGCTTATGCATAAATCTAATGAGTTGCTTAATTTTATTCTGTAAAAATTTATTCTTTTGTTTATTTCAAATATATAAGCACTTTTATATTTTTTCATAACGTTTTTTACTCTGCCTGCTATATTTTTTGGCAGTATATTTTCTCTTATTATATTGTCATCACTGCTTATGTAATTCCATTCTCCGTTTTTATCAAAATTAATATAAGTTCCGTTTGATAATTTTATTTCATATTCATCTTTTATTTTATCAATATATACTATTTTTGCTTTATTAAAATTAGCAGCTATAAATCTTTTAGCATTTTCAGGTAATTTACTTGGTGTTATTTTTATAAAAAGGTTTAATGTATTAGTCATAGTTATTCTCCTTTTGGGTATTGTAAAATCTCTTTACATTTATATTATAACAAATTGTAAATTTTAGGCAATATAATTTTACAAATATTTTACATTATTTTTACAATATTCGGCTATTTTAATAATATTATTATACATATAATACATATATTCTCATTATTGTAAAATTAATGTAAAGTTTATATTATGTAGTAATAAAATAATAGATTACTACAAACATAAATAAATTACTTCTTGCAGTCTTTTGCAAAATATGATATCCTACTTAATTATTTTTTAATTAATTATTTTTATTGGAAACATAGACATGAAAAACATAAATGAGGCTTTGGATTATATATATTCTTTTATGGGAAAAAAGACTCTTCATAAAAACAATCTTAATCACATAAACAATGTAAAAGAAATATTAAAATTATTAGGATATAAACAGGTATTTAAAGTAATACATATAACAGGTACAAAGGGTAAAGGTTCAACTACATTAACATTGTCAAAAATGCTTTCTTCTTTGGGATATAAAGCTGGAGCATTTACTTCCCCGCATATAGTTAATGAGAGAGAGAGAATATCCATAAATGAAAATTGGATTAGTGAAGAAGATTTTATTAATATTACATTAAAGATAAAGAATATTATAGAGAGTGATGAGATATACAATAATATAACAGTATTTGAAATTTTTACCATAATGGGACTATATTATTTTTATATAAATGCAGTTGATTATGCCTGCATAGAAGTAGGTATAGGAGGAAAATTAGACTGTACTAATATAGTAAACTCATCTGTAAGTATTTTAACTTCTATATCATACGATCATATGGAGATATTAGGCTACACCATAGAAGAGATAACGGCTCAAAAGGCTGGAATAATAAAGCCAAACACTTCTGTTGTATCAGCATTTCAAGAGGACAATTCTATAAAAATAATAAGAGATATAGCAAAAGAAAATAATTGTAATCTATATGTTTTTAAAGAGGATTTTTCTGCCGATATAATATTAAACAGCAATGAAAAACTAGAGTTTATTTATAGAGAAAAAGACAAAGAGTATAATTTTTCAACTACGCTTCTTGGAGAACATCAGGCGGAAAATATATCGCTTTCTTTTAAGGCATTGAATATACTTCTTAAGGCTGATAATAACTATAATGAAAAAAATATTAATAAAGCAATTAATTCATTAAAAGAGTTTCATATAAATGCACGCCTTACATTTATGCATAGAAATCCAGATATAATAGTAGACGGTGCTCACAATGCAAAATCATTAGAAAGAGTATTAAATACAATATATCAATGGTATGATGATGTCATAATACTGTTTGCTCCTTTAAGTCAGAAAGATATAAAAAATATGTCTGATATATTAAAACGATATGATTCGGAAATAATATTAAGCTCTCCAGACAACATAGCATATAAAGAAACTGATAGTTTAAAAACTTATCAATATTTAAAAGATAAACCTAATGTAAAGCATATAGCAAATTTTCATGATGCTATTGATAATATAAAATCAATTAATAAAAGTAATAAACCAGTACTTGTAATAGGTTCATTATATGCAGCAAGTGAATTTATTAATTTATATAAAAATACTGATATATAAAATATATTAGACTTGTTTCAAAACTACTTGACAAGATTATATGTAAAATTTTGCTGATTTATAAATTATTAAAATAATGTTTTAAATGTTGTATAATTTATCGTTTTAGTATATAAATATGCAGTCCTTTTGCTTCTTTGGGTCACCACCGAGTAGGTGCCTAGGCGGCAAAAGAAGTGGGGTGCGGGGCAAAGCCCTGCAAATATTTTAAATTTAAAAAATTAATTTTGACAAATTATACTTGTTTAGGTATATATAAATAAAATTATTAAATAACAAAAAAAATATTAAACTGACTGCATTAATTTTTAAATTCTATTTCTAATATCGTAATAATCATTATTTTTACCAAATCCTATAGTAGGTAAATGCAGTCCAATCTGAACACCTAGATCAACAGAAGCTAATTTTCCGCTATATTTATATCCTTCTCCTAATAAAGCTAAGTTATCTTTTATCTGATAGTATGGTATGTCAAAATTAACATAGAATGATAAACTTACTAAAAAGAAATTTACACCAGTATAAAGTTTTACATAAGGTATAACTAGATTATTAAATCTTGATGATAAAGCCTTGTAATCCAATAATGTATAATTGTTTCCTATTGAATATTTTCCAGATAAAGGAAATTTAACACCGCCTCCTATACCTATTTGGAATATTGAAGGCATCCATTCAAGACTAAGTCCAGTAATAATACTATCAAATTCATGTGTAAAGTCTTGAAATTGAAATGTATCTCTATACCAGCCGAAATCTACTCCTAATACTACATAATGTAATTTGTTTATTGTAAAATATATTGATGGCTGAAATATAACGCCTACTTCAAATGCAGATTCTGCCTGTTCTGTTAAATAGTCCGATAAGATACCAGTTTGATAAAAACTAGGACGGCTTCCAGCTAATGGAACATACAAACTCATTACGAAATTATGAGAATATGCTAATGCTGATGTTGTTATAAATATAGTTATTAGTATAATACTTTTTTTCATATTCCTTCCTCAAATGCTAATAAAATTGTCATACAATATAGAATATTTATTTTTTAAAAAATGTTGGATTAATAAAAGAATAAATTGAAAATCAAAATAAATTACTGTTTAAATATTGCATAAATTAATTTCACAAAACTTTTCAATTAATATGATTTCTCTAATGAAGAGTCAAACTATATATTATATTCCATTATCTCCAAATTCAAATATATCTAAATGTAAACCTATTTGAGCCCCTATATCAACAGAAGCTAATTTTCCGCTATATTTATATCCTTCACCTAATGATGATAAGTTATCTTTTATCTGATAATATGGTATGTCAAAATTAACATAGAATGATAAACTTAAAACAACCAAATTTATACCTGTATAAAGTCTTATATATGGTATGATTGTATTGTTAAATCTGCTGTATAAATCGCCTCCGCTTAATTTTGTACCATTGTTATTTTCCAAGTATGAGCCTGAAAGAGGAAATTTAACACCGCCTCCTATACCTAATTGGAATATTAAAGGACGCCATTCTAAATTAATTCCAGTCATAATACTGTCAAATTGATGTGTAAAGTTTTGTGAAGCAGTTTGAAATTGAAAAGTATCTCTATACCAGCCAAAATCTAATCCCAAAGATATATAATTGTAGCTTATTGCACTCATTTTAAAATTAACTCTAGGCTGAAATATTACTCCCATTTCAAATGCTGATTTTGGACTTAATGATGAAGTTGTATTTAAATTATCGTTTTGATATAGACTAGGAATACTTCCTCCTAATGGAATATAAAGACCTAAACCTAAAGAGTGAGAGTAGGCTAATGCCGATGTCATCACAAGTAAGCTAATTAGTATAATAATTTTTTTCATATTTTTGCCTTAAAACAAATAAAATTTTTTAATAATTTAGAATAATTCTTTTGAAAAAATTGGAGTTAATAAATGACTTTTTAAATATTAGACTTGTTTCAAAACTAATTTTATTTATTAATTGTGGGGACTAGCCCCCACTTCTTTTGCCGCCTAGGCACCTACTCGGTGGTGACCCATACGAAGTACGCCTGCGGCGAGAAGCAGGCACAGCCCGCAGACGCGAAGGACTGCATATTTATATACTTAAATAATAAGTTATACAACATTTAAAACATTATTTTAATAATTTATAAATTAGCAAAATTTCACATATAATCTTGTCAAGTACTTTTGAAACAAGTCTATTGCATATATTAATTCCATAAAACTTTTATAAACCTAGTATCAGTATAAAGTTTTTGATATAAAAGTCAATATAAAAGTATATGATTTTTATTATAGCCTATGTTTGTATTTATGGTTTTTGGAAATTATTCTTTTATAATTAAAGTATATGTATATATGAAAACATTTTCTATTATTATGTTTTTTGATAAAGATTTAATTATATAAATATAAGTTCTTCTCTTTCATTTTTTCCAAATTGGAATATATCTAAATGTATGCCAAACTGAACACCTATATCAATAGAAAATAACTTACCTGGATATTTATATCCTTCACCCAATGAAGATAAATTATCTTTTATTTGCATATTTGATATATCGAAATTAGCATATAATGATAAACTTAGAACAAGCAAATTTATACCTGTATAAAGTCTTATATAAGGTATTAGAGGGTTTTTAAATCTTGCTGAAACATTTCCTCCATTTAATGCTGTATCATTGTCCCCAATCCAATATTTACCTGTAAAAGGAAATTTAACACCGCCTCCTATACCTACTTGGAATATTAAAGGACGCCATTCAAAATTAATTCCAGTCATAAGACTGTCAAATTCATGTGTAAAATCTTGATAATCATATTGAAATTTGAATGTATCTCTATACCAGCCTACATCTAAACCTATAGAAATATGATGAATGCCTTTTTTATCTGCCTGAAAACTAACTCTAGGCTGAAATATAACACCTATCTAGAATGCACTATGCGGAGATAATGTTATATTTGGATTAGCATTATCATTTTGATAAAGGCTAGGAATACTTCCTCCTAATGGAATATAAAGTCCTAATCCTAAAGAGTTGGAGTATGCTATAGTTGTTGTCATTATAAATATGGTGATTAGTATAATACTTTTTTTCATATTTTTCCTCAAAACCGATAAAATTGTGTGAGATAGGATAATTTAGAATATTTATTTTTAAAAAATTCTGATTTAATGAATTGAAAATACAAATAAATGACTGTTTAAATATTGCATAAATTAATTCCATAAAACTTTTATAAACCTAGTATCAGTATAAAGCTTTTGATATAAAAGTCAATATAAAATATATAGTTATACCATATATTGGTATTTATAATTTTTTAAACTTTATCTTTTTATAATGAAAGTATTAAAAATGTGGATATATAAAAATATACCCCCAAAAATTTTTTTCAATTATACTTGATTTATGTAATAAAATTTAATCTATTAATTATTTTCTCCAAAATTAAATATATCGAAATGCAGCCCTATTTGAGCACCTATATCAACAGAACCTAATTTTCCAGGATAACTATATCCTTTGCCTAATGAATCTAAGTTATCTTTTATCTGCATAGTTGGTATATCAAAATTAACATATAATGCTAAACTTACAAGAGTTAAATCTATACCTGTATAAAGTCTTACATAAGGTATAACAGGATTATTAAATCTTGCTGAGAAACTTCCTCCGCTTAATGCTATCTTATTATTTCCTTCCTTATATTTACCTGTAAAAGGAAATTTAACACCGCCGCCTATGCCTAATACAAATAGAGAAGGACTCCATCTAAAATTAATACCTGTCATAACAGTATCAAATTCATGTGTAAAGTTTTGCGAATCAGTTTGAAATTTAAATGTATCTCTATACCAACCTATATCTACACCTATAGATACATCATTATAATCATTTACGTCAAAAGTAACTCTAGGATTAAATATAACTCCAACTTCAAATGCTGATTTTGGACTTAATGATGAAGTTGGATTTAGATTATCGTTTTGATATAGGCTAGGAATACTTCCTCCTAATGGAATATAAAGACCTAAACCTAAAGAGTGAGAGTAGGCTAATGCCGATGTCATCAGGAATAAACTGATTAGTATAATGTTTTTTTTCATATTTTATCTCCTTAATATTTATAAAAGATGTTTATGGAATATGATAGAAACATGAAATAATTTAGAATATTGACTTTGGATAAAAAAGTGAAAGAATAAACGAATGTTTTTGAAAATATAGAATTATTAAAATAGAAATTTATATATTGCATAAATTAATCCACTGAAACTTTCATAAACCTTGTTTAATAATAAATGTTTTATATATAAAAGTCAATATGAAAATATAAATTTTTGTTATACTATACCTTGGTACTTATCTATAATAGAAAGAGTCTTTTTAGAAGCCCCGTTATTTTGTATAAGCAAATTATACGCTTTTTCTGCCAGATTATTTCTAAGCTCTTCATTCTCATATGCTTCCTGTATGATATCTGCTAGTTTTTCTTTATCCCCACAAGTAAATACAGCCTCTTTCATATACTCGTAAATTTCTATAAAGTTATACATATACTTTCCAACTATAACAGCCTTTTTAAAATAAATTGCTTCCAGTATATTGTGTCCGCCCATAGTACCCATAAATGTTCCGCCCATTATAACCAAGTCAGAAAGTTTATACCAATTTAATAATTCTCCTATAGTGTTTATAATTATTCCGTCTTCTGAACTTTTTTCATAATCGGTATAAAGAGGCAAGTCGTAATTTAATCTTTCTGCGAGTTTTTGTATATCTTCTCCTCTGTTAATATCTCTTGGAACTATTACAATATATACTTTATCTTTTAGATTTAGTTTATCTATTGCTTTTAATATTAATTCTTCTTCTCCTGCATGTGTGCTTCCAGCTGTTATTACGAATTTATTTACAGGTATAGTGTTTTCTAGATCATCTATCTTTTTTTCGTCTGCATGATATGTTATGTCGTATTTTAAATTTCCTGTAACCGTTATAAGTCCTTCAGGCATTCCTATTGTAATCATGTTTTCTTTATCTATGCTGCTTTGTGCCAAAATTTTTGTGTACATATTAAAATATGGTTTAAAAAAGAATTTAAAATTTTTATATCCTTTTAATTCTTTTTTGCCTATCCTTCCGTTAATCATATATAATGGTATAAGTTTTTTATGAAGAGTGTATATAAGAGTAGGCCATATTTCTATCTCTGCTATCATAACATATTCTGGAGATATTAAATTAATAAGTTTATTAATCATATGAGGATAATCTAGAGTAAGATAAAAAAGCTCTACTTTATCACCATAATTTTTTCTTGCTATATCATATCCCCCTACAGTAGTAGTAGACAAATAAACATTATATCCTCTTTCTATTAAAGTAAATACTATCTCTCTTACTGCTACTATTTCTCCTACACTTACAGCATGTATCCAAACAGCATTTTTATTATTTTCTTTAGGATATATAAACCCCAGTCTCGATAAAGCACCTTTTCTAATAGGCTTATTAAATATCATCATAATAAAAAATGATATAAATATAAAAGGATATAGGATATATCCAAAAATAGTATATATGCACATTAAAATTTTCTGCATTAAAAAAACCTATTAATTAAAAAATGTTAATTAAAAAATAGCAATAATTGTTAATATAATAATAACCATATACATAAAAAAAGAAATTAAGGCTTTTACAACAGCATGCTGCTTTCTAGTACCCCATTCGCATCTGAAAGATACAATGATAAATAAAGCAAATAATAATATTTCTATAGCATTAATTATAATAAAAATGGCACTATATATACCTGTTTTTATATTATTATGCTCTATAATATAAAAAGCTGCTATAGGAAAAAGCATAAGTATAGAGGCATTAACTAATTTATGTATTAAAATATATTTATTAATATTCATAACATAGATTATACTAAATAAATATATTATGTCAATTAATTGCTAAATCAATTTTAATAATTTTTTAAGTAAAATATTAGTATGTTTGAAATGATTTATAATATATCAAGATATTTAAATAATAATTCTTATAATTTTATATTACTTTGTTTATAAACTTTTATAAATATCTTTTAAAGTAGTTTTTTTAAGTTCTTTTTCCATAGCATTTTGAATATTATCCAGTTTTGGCTGAAGTATTTCATTAATTTTACTTCCCACAGGACATTTTTTATTTGGGTTTTCATGAAAGCTGAAAAGTTTTCCTTCATCTAGGCTTTCTACAGCATTAAATATATCAAGTAATGTAATATTTTCTGTTTTTTTATTCAGACTTATTCCTCCAGTTCCTCTTTTTACAGTGATAATATTTGCTTTTTGAAGCTGTATTAATATATTTCTTATAATAACAGGATTAACTTGAACACTTTCTGATATAAAATTTGATGTTATCTTTTCATCTTTAAACTCTAATATGCAAAGCAATGTATGAACCGCTATTGTAAATCTTGAACTAATCTTCATTAAATTATCCTTAAAATTATTAAAAATTATAATATATTTATTTTCTTAATGCAAACAAAAAAATTAAATAAAGAAATTTAAATTTTGTTGTAATACTTGACATTACAATTGTAGTATAGTATTATTGTAATGATTATAGTTACAATAAGGATAAACAATGAATAAATTATTATTTTTAATAGATTATCTTATTAAAGAAGGTAATTATGAATATAATAAAGAATTAGAAAATGCATTAAAAGAAAATAATGAAGAAGTACTGTATAACTATTTCAGATATTTAATGAATATAAGACTTCCAAACAATATAAGCGAAGAATATCTTAAAATAGAAGATGAATATTTACAAGAGAGATTAAAAAATAAAATAATAACAAATATAGAAGATATAAAACCTATAAGAGATAATTTATATTTATGGCAGGGAGACATAACAACATTAAATATAGATGCTGTAGTTAATGCTGCCAATTCTTCTATGCTTGGCTGTTTTATTCCGCTTCATAAATGCATAGATAATGCCATACATAGTGCTTCTGGTACTAGATTAAGATTATGCCTAAATAACATAATGAAAGGAAAAACTGAGGATACTGGAAAATGTATAATAACTAAAGCATTTAATTTACCAAGTAAATATATACTTCATACAGTAGGACCTATAATACAGAATAGTGTTTCAAAAAAAGATGAAGAGCTTTTATATAACTGTTATAAATCATGCTTAGAAACTGCAAAAGACAATAATATAAAAAGCATAGCATTTTGCTGTATATCTACAGGAGAGTTTAAGTTTCCAAACAAGGAGGCTTCTCAGATAGCGGTAAATGCTGTAAAAGATTTTTTAAATAATAGTAAATATGATATAAAGATATTATTTAATGTATTTAAAGATTTGGATTATGAACTTTATTATAATATTTTAAAATAATTAGGAGAATCATAAATGAATGAGCAATTAGAATTAATAAAAAAATTAAAATCAAGTATAGAAAAATCAGATTATATATTAATAGGGGCAGGAGCAGGACTTTCTGTTTCTGCAGGATTTTCTTATGACGGTGAGAGATTCGATAAATATTTTAGTGAATATAAAGATAGATACGGTTTAACTGACATGTATAGTGCAGGATTTTATAATTATCCTACTTTTGAAGATTTTTGGGGATATTTTTCGCTTCTTGTGTATGTTAATAGATATGATATACCAGCAGATGAAACTCATTTAAATCTATTAGAAATAATAAAAAATAAGAATTATTTTGTTATAACAACAAATGTTGACGGAAGATTTGAAGAGGCAAAATTTGATAAAGAAAAATTATTTAAAGTTCAAGGAGACTATTCTCTTTTTCAATGTTCTCTTCCATGCAGAAATGAAACTTTTTATAATGAAAAACAAATAAGAGAAATGGTAAAGTCAAGAAAAGATTTGAAAATACCAAAAGAACTTATACCAAAATGTCCTCATTGCAGCAGAAATATGTCAATGAACTTAAGATGCGATAATACTTTTGTGCAAGATGATAATTGGTATCATTCTATGGATAGATATAAAAAATTCTTAAATGAAGCAGAAAATAAAAATATATTATTTTTAGAATTAGGGGTAGGTTATAATACACCTGCTATAATAAAATATTCTTTCTGGGATATGGCTTTAAAAAATGAAAACTCAATTTATGCATCTGTAAATTTAAATGATTCATATGCACCTGATAATTTGAAAGAACGCTCTATATGTATAGATGATGATATATCTAAAGTTTTAAAATATATAAAAAGTTAAAAATTTTAGTTGTAATATTTGACATTACAACTAAATCATGTTATTATAATTGTAACAATAGCTATTACAACTCTTTAATTTAAAGAAAATATTTTATATAAAAAAGGAGAATTAAAATGAAAATTGCAATAATAGCAGCAAACGGAAGAGCCGGAAAATTAATCATGAATGAGGCATTAGAAAGAGGGCTAGATGTTACAGCCATAGTAAGAGATAAAACAAAAATAAATAATTCAAAAGCAAAAGTTATAGAAAAAGATTTATTCGATTTGACAAAAGATGATTTGAAAGAATTTGATACTGTTGTAAGTGCATTCGGAGTATGGGAAGAAAAAGAACTCAATAAGCATTCGTCTGCAATGGAGCATTTATGTAATATACTTGCAAATACAAACATAAGACTTATGGTAGTTGGAGGAGCTGGAAGTTTATATATAGATAGCGGCAAAAAATTAATGGATAGTGAAACTTTTCCTGATATATTCAAACCTCTTGCAAAAAGTATGTCAAAATCATTTGATATATTAAAAAATAAAAAAGATGTTTTATGGACTTATGTATCTCCTTCTGCTGATTTCCAAGCTGATGGAGAAAAAACAGGACAATACAATATAGGATTTGATGAATTACTTTTTAATTCAAAAGGTGAAAGTTCTATTAGTTATGCTGATTATGCTGTAGCTTTTGTTGATGAGATACAAAATAAAAAACATTTAAATCAAAGAATAACATTCTGTTGTAAATAACAATTATTAAAAAATATAGAAGTTAATAGTATATTATTTTTTATCTATTAACTTCTATGAATAATAAATATTTTAATTTTTATATTATTTAATATTTTTCACATTGGCATTATTAATAATCTTTTTATAAGGCATTAAAATATATTCATTCATTTTGTCTTTCATTTTCTTTTGTATTGAAGGAATTGATATTAAAGCACCTACTAATTTCATCTGCAGCATTTTCATTCTTTGTTTTTGAGGGAAGTCATAGATATGATGTTTTTTATAGTATTTATGATCTTCTTTCATAAGTCCCTGCATTATGTATATCAAGTCCCTGAATATCTTCATTCCTCCTACACCATAAAAGTTTTTAGGACGAGTGCATTTATTATCCATAGCATATTTCATTATAGATGATAACTTTGAAAGTTCATTGCAGGCATCATCATTATAATCATATGCAATATGAGTGAGAAAATTACCTCCCACTTCAGAACGTGATTCTATAAGTGTTTGCAAATTATATTCTCTTTCATAATCCCCACTTATTATATATCCTATAGGCATACCTTCTGTAACAGTTCTATGCCCATTGCAGAATTGCCTGTCATCATAAATTTTAAAACTCGAATGCGTATAATGATTTTCTATTGTAAAAGCATATATAATCGAATCGGCCTTCTGTATTTCATTTCTCAAAAAATCATCAAATCCATCTTTATAAACACATTTGCCAGTAATAGCACAGCCGAAACAACCAAGACAGCCTCCATGAAAATTGTATTCTCTTATATTTATTTCTCTAGTTTTATAAGGAAATACTGACTTAAAATCTTCAATCATATTTCTTAAACTTTCATCATTATTGGTACAGTTAGTTAGTATTAAAACATCTTTTGAATTATCTTTTTCTTTTGAATTGTTAGTATATTTTCTCTTATATATAATTTTTTCTTTTCTATCTGATATATCTGAATTAATATTTAAATTATTCTCTATACAAAAAATTAAATAATTAAAAAAGTTTATAGCATCTTCCTGACCTTCTTTTTTCATGAGGTCTTCCATGTCAGCAGAAAGCCCTCTTATATATTTTAATCCTAAATCTAAACAATTTTCTTCCATAAACTTATGTGCTGTAATATCATAAAAATGCTTTGAAGTAGAAAACTGCGTTGCAAATTTATTTTTTATGTTAATATTATTTTCTTTTAATAATTCTATAAATCTATGCAGCTGATATGGTACTAAAAAAGTGTATACAGGATAAGAAAATATAATTAGATCTGTTTTTTCAAGTTCTTCTTTTATCTCGTTAAAGTTTTTTTCATAATATTTTATTTTTTGCCCAACGTTTAAAAATGAAAATTTATGCTCTGTAAATAGTTTTTCTAAAAATAATAAAGTTTGTAAAGTTATGCTGTTATTGCCTTTGGGGCTTCCATTTATAACTAGAATGTTCATTTTTTAGTCCTTTAATTAATAATACTATTATATTTAATAATAATAAAAGCTCAATATAAAAATTAAAATATAATTTATTAAAGATATTTGTCTGATAATAAAGTTTTTATATGCTTAAGTTTTACATAAAATCATTCATATGTTATACACTTTATGATACTTAATCCTATACATTTAGCATGTCATACAGAATGCTTTATTTCAAATTAGACCATATTAAATAAATATATTTTAGGATTAATTTTTTGTTAAAATATTTATATTTTTTTAAAATAGTATTATAATAGTATACTTCTATTATTTAATAAGGTTTTTATTTTTATGAATTTTTCAATATTATTATCATCTATAATAATTATTCTTTGTATAATTGTAAGTAAAATTTCTACAAAAGTAGGAGTTCCTTCTCTTTTGCTTTTCCTTGTTTTGGGAATGATATTCGGTACAGACGGAGTTTTAAAAATACGTTTTGATGATTATAAAATAGCAGAACAGCTTTGTACTATAACATTGATATTCATTATGTTTTACGGAGGATTTGGTACTAATTGGAAAGCGGCAAAACCTGTTGCAAGCAAGGCATTTTTGCTTTCATTTATAGGTACTTTTATCACGTCCATGGTTACTGGGGTATTATGCTACTTTGTACTTAAATTCGGACTTTTTGAAAGTTTTTTAATAGGCTCTGTTATAGGTTCTACGGATGCAGCTTCGGTATTCTCTATATTACGTTCAAGAAGTCTTAACCTTAAAGACGGTTTAGCTTCATTGCTTGAGCTTGAGAGCGGAAGTAACGACCCTATGTCATATATGCTTACTGTTATATTTTTGGGGCTTTTAGGAAAAACATTAACTAGTCCGTTATCTATTATATACATGGTTTTTGCTCAGATAGTTTTTGCTTTGGCAGTGGCAGCTTTGGTATCATTTATGGCCTATAATATGCTTAGGAGATTCAAATTCCCAGTTAATGGCCTTGATACAATATTTGTACTTGCTGTGGCATTGCTTTCATATTCTCTTTCTTCTATAATAGGCGGAAACGGATATTTAACTGTTTATATAGTTGGAATAGTGCTTGGAAACAGCAGCATCAAAAATAAAGTTACTTTGGTTCATTTCTTTGACGGAGTTACTGGACTTATGCAGATGGTTCTTTTCTTCTTGTTAGGACTTTTATCTTTTCCTTCAAGAATATTTAATGTGGCACCTACTGCTATATATGTAGCACTTTTTGTAACTTTTGTGGCAAGACCTATAGCCGTATTTGCTATACTAACTCCTTTTAAGGTATCATTAAAAAAACAATTGCTTGTTATGTGGGCTGGACTTAGAGGTGCTGCTTCGATAGTATTTGCTATATTTGTAATAGTTAATAATAATTCTATAAGTTATGATATATTTCACATAGTATTTTTTCTAGCTATAATATCGGTATTATTTCAAGGTACACTGCTTCCTATTATAGCCAAAAAGCTGGATTTGGTTGATTCCGATGAAAATGTACTTAAAACTTTCAACGACTTTGTTGATGATTCTGATATGGAGCTTATACAGATAACAATACCGCCGCATCATCATTGGGTTGGAAGACCTATAATGGAGATAGAGCTTCCAGAGGATTCTATTATTGTAACTATAGAGAGGGGAAATACAACTATTATACCTAATGGAAAAACTGTTATTGAGGCTGGAGATGTTGTTATACTTAATGCTAAAAGAACTAAGTATTATGATATAAGTTTAAGAGAGATACATATAAATCTTCATCATCCTTGGAGAGATAAGGAATTGAAAGATTTAAATTTACCTAAAAATAATTTGATAGTTATGATAAAAAGAGATGGCGGAACTGTTATACCAAGAGGAAATACTGTGATAAGAGATAAAGATATTGTATTATTAAGAGATGTATGATATTTTGACATTTATTTTTTACCATATCTTTTATAAATGGTTATAATAAATAAGTATTTTTCATAAATAATCTCCCACTTTTATTTAGCTTTACCCTTTTAAAGCTAAATAAAAGTGACTTTTTATTTCTATCCGCATTATAATTGACTTTTTTACATTTTGTTAGTATACTCAAAATAAATATTTATTGGATACCTTGTTTATGTTAGATGATTTTTATACAGATGATATAAAAGCTATAGATGCCAGATTTGAAGCTCAGAAAATAGCTTTTGCACCTATAGTATTTCAAGCAGCAAAATGTATGATAGATTTTAATATATTAAATATTATAGAAAATAGCGGTGAAAATGGAATAACTGAAGAAGATATATTAAAAAATACAAGTTTATCTCCTTATGCTCTTTCAGTTTTGCTTGAATTAAGTTTGGGTCTTTGTCTGATAAAAATAGTTAAAAATTCTAATCCTTATAAATATGTTTTGGGTAAAATAGGTTTTTTCCTTATCAATGATAATCTTACAAAGGTAAATATTAATTTTGTTAATGATATATGTTATAACGGCATGTTTTATTTAAAAGACAGTCTTATAAATTCCAAACCAGAAGGACTAAAAGTTTTTGGAAATTATGAAACCATATATAAAGGACTTTCATCAATACCTGAAAAAAGTAGAAAGAGTTGGATAGATTTTGATAATTATTATTCTGATAATTGCTATTATAGTTCTCTTCCTATCATATTTGAGAAAAAAAGAAAAAATATAATGGATATAGGCACTAATACAGCAAAATTTTCTATATCAGCACTTAAATATGATAATGATGTAAAATGTTCATTAATAGATTTAGAAGGACAGATAGAGCTTGCCAAAAAAAATATAGAAGATAATCATTTTTCAGATAGGGTAGAGTATTTCCCTATGAATATATTAGGCAATGAAACCCTGCTTCCTTATAACTGCGATGTGGTATGGATGAGTCAGTTTTTGGATTGTTTTTCTATAGAGCAGATTAAGTTTATAATGAGAAAAGTAAAATCTGTATCAGATAAAGATACAGACATATTTATTTTAGAGCCGCTTTGGGATAAGCAGCAGCATTTATCTGCAGCTTTTTCTATACAGGCAACTTCCTTATATTTTACAGCAATTGCTAACGGAAGCAGTAAAATGTATCCGTATAAACTTCTGAAAGACACAATAGAAGAAGAGGGATTTAAACTTGTAAATGAATATCATAGAATAGGAAATACATATCATTCGCTTCTTAATTTTAAAATTTTAGTATAACGGATTTGTTTCTTCCAGTTTCTTTGGCATTATATAATGATTGATCTGCCTGATGTATAAAAGTTCTTAAACTTATATTTCCTTCTTTTACAGCACCGCCTAAAGAAGCAGTAGCTTTCAGTGAATATTCATCAGTAGAGAAATCGCTTTCCATTAGATTTATTCTTATTTTTTCCATAGCATTATAAAGTTCATCTCTTTTATTTATATCAAAAACCACAATAAACTCTTCTCCGCCGTATCTTCCAAGCACAGATTTATGTACAATACTTTTTAATGCTTCCTTCATCACTTTTGAGGCATTCTTTAATACATGATCGCCTATATTATGTCCGTAGCTGTCATTATAATGTTTGAATTTATCCAAGTCTATTATTACAATAGAATATATATGTCCGCTAATTTCTTTTTCCTCAAGATATTTTAGTATATATCCTCTATTATAGAGACCAGTAAGTTTATCTCTGTTTGCCAAAAATGATAACTTTTCACTGTAAAGTATTATAGATAAGTAATTTATTAATATTTCAATTTTTTCTTTATCTTTTGTGCTATTAATTAGTATAAAGCCGAAATTATTTCCTCTTGCAAATAATTTATATTTTTTATTATTATCTTTATTATCTATTACAGATTTATTTGCAGATACATACCATAAATTAGCTTCATCGTTACCTTCTTTATAAAAATAAACAGCAAAACTTTCTATTACATTTTTTGAGCTAGCCTCAAATGTTTTTATTATTCCGTCTACAGAGAAAGGCTCTGGTATTTCATTTAACGTATTAATAATTTTTATAATGTCATTCATAATGATGTATTATACTCAAATAGATATAATTGTAAATAGTAATATATATAAAAAATATTAAAAAATAAAAAAGGACTCATAAAAATGAATCCTTTTTATATGTATATTTTTAATAATTATATTATTATCTTCTTCCTCTTAAAAACTTCTTAATAGGTATAAAGTCAGCAGGATTCAAAGCTACACCATTTCTTCTAACTTCAAAGTGTAAATGGCTTCCAGTAGATCTTCCAGTGCTTCCCATTCTTCCTATCATAACACCAACGCCTACATTTGCTCCTGCTTTTGTAGTTATAGAATTAAGGTGTCCGTAATATGTAGTGTATCCTTTATCATGTCTTACTATTACCAAATTTCCGTATCCGCCGCTGTATCCTGCAAATATAACTTTACCTTTTCTTGCGGCATATACTGGTGTATTTAGTCTTCCTGGTATATCAACACCCATATGTTTAGTTCTTACTCCAGTAATAGGGTGTACTCTGTATCCGAATACGCTGCTTATTCTAGTTATAGTTGTAGGAAGACTGAACATCTGTCCGAATTTATCTATTCTTTCATCTAAAGTATATTTAGCACCAGGTAGGAATATATCGTCTCCTTCTTCTATATTTGAAGCATCAGATATTTTATTGAAAGTAAGTACTCTTTTTAATGAAACATCATATCTTTCTGTAACATCTTCTATGGATTCGCCTTTTTTCATAGTATATAATAGACCATTTCTGTTAGGCACTATGATTTTTTGTCCAGGTCTTAATCTATTTGCATTGCTTATTTTATTAACACTCACTAAAGTATCCAAATTAGCACCTATTTTTCTTGATATAACAGTGAGATTATCTCCTTCTTCTATTATATACTCATCATATTTCATTCCTATAGTTCCGTCTCCTACCAATGTATTATCAGAAGTTATAGTATTATAAAATATATCTGTGGCATTTTCTATTGTTACAGCAGAAGTTACAGTTGGAACATCAGATAAACTAGATTCAGGGCTGCTGGATAATTGTTCAGGCGACATTTCATCTAATACTTTATTATATGCTACATTAGAAGGCAGTTTATCCTTTGGAAGTATTGCTGCATTAGAAGTCTGACGCATATTCATTATTAAGAAATTGGCAAGAAATAGAAATAGTGAAAATGATACAACAGTTAATACGAATTTCTTAATTAAACTTGAAAACATTTTGTTTGGTTTATTTTCATTATACCTTGTAGAATGTACAAAAGTGGTTCTTATTCTAGGCGAATTATTTTGAAATTTTGACTTGATACCTTCGAGTATATTTTCTATATGCAGAAATATACCTTTGCTTTTTCTGATTTTTGTGTACTTAAATTTGTTATTTTTCATGTCTCTGTTAAATTAATACTAAATGTTTTTATTAAGAAATAATTTCTTCTAATATACAAACATTTTTTAGTATTGTCAATAGTTTAATATTCTTTTTTTAAATTTAGTTTCTTACTTATAATACATAATCGGCAATTTCTTTAAATGAATTTAAATAATAATCATTATTATTTAAATTTATCAAAATATTTTTATCAGTTATACCATACAATGCCAATATGCATTTTATTTTGGAATTAACAGCAAATTTATAATCAGGCACACCATCTCCAACCATAATAGTTTCATCTTCTTTCAAATTATAATCATTTTTTATACCATACCATATATTAACATCAGGTTTCCTGTACGGATAAACACCATCTCCTATCAAAGACTTAAAAAATTTGATTATATTTAATTTTTCTGTTGTTTTTTTAACCATTTTATTTGGCTTATTGCTTATTATAAACATATTAATACTATGTTTGTATAATAGCTCTAATGTATCATAAACTCCGCTGTATAATTTGGTATTATCAACACAATGCTCTTCATAATATTTCATATAAAAGCTGTATACTTCCTCTTCAATATTTTCATTATTATTGTATTTATTTATAGCACGTTTTATAAGTACTCTAGCACCATTGCCCACAAATTTATGGGCATCTTCAATTGTGATGTTTTTTAAGTTAAAATGTGTAAGCGTTGTATTTACGCAATGGTAAATATCATCTATAGAATCTACTAAAGTACCGTCCAAATCGAATATTATATTTTTAATCATTTTTTGTCCGTTTTTAATTAATTGTTAGTATTTTGTAGTTTTTCCCTGTTTTGTACTTTTTTTATTCCTCTTACAGTATTATTTCTAAGTTCTTTTAATTCTCTTTTTAATCTTCTTTTTTGATATGATTCCAATCTATCTATAAATGATATTCCATTTGTATGATCTATTTCATGCTGAAGTACTTTTGCTATATATCCTTCGGCTTCAAGTATTTGTTCATTTCCTTCTTTATCTAAATATTTTACTTTTATCTCTTTATATCTTGCCACATCATCTCTTATTTCTGGAAATGATAAACAACCTTCTTCTAATATTTCTTTTTCTTCTCCATGCCATATTATTTCTGGGTTTATAAGTGCTAGTTTGAAGTCTGGTTTTGTTTCATCATCAAAATCAGGTACTGATATAACTATAAGTCTTTTTAATACTCCTATTTGAACAGCTGCAAGTCCTACACCTCTCTCTTTATACATAGTTTCAAACATATCATCTATTAATGCAAGTATTTCATCATCTATTTTTTCTATTTTTTCTGATACCTGCTGAAGTCTTTCATCTCCATATATAACTAACTCTCTAAGCATATTTTTATTTTCTCCTAAAAAATTATCTGTAAAAATTATATATTTATTATTATAAAGTAATACTCATTATCAATTAATATTAAATTTCCTATATAATATTAAATTTTTTGCTTATAGTCAAGACATTTTTTATATTAGGTTTACATAATTTTTTTGTATAAATTGATTAAATTCCTTTGACAAATGATTATTTTGTAGTAGAATAACATTATTATGATGAAAGTGGCATATTTTGATTTGGATAAAACTATCTTAAAAAAAGATTCAATAGTTCCTTTTATGAAATTCTATTTAAGAAAGAATCCTTCTAGTTTCATATATTATATAGCTTTGCTTCCTTATTTTATTTTATTTTGTCTAAAAATAATAAATAATGAGAGTGTAAAGTATAGAATAGCACATATATTTAGAAATATAGATATAGAGTTTGGAAATAAAATAGGAAAAGAGTTTGCAGATACTGTAGTGCCATCTCTTTATTATAGGGACGCTTTGGAAGAAATAAAGAAATTAAAAAGCAAAGGCTATACACTGGTTTTAGTTACAGCTAGTTTTGAGATTTACGCTAAATATATAGCAGAAAATTTGGGGTTTGATAGATGTATGGGTACTGAACTTTGGACTTTTAGAGGAAAGTATACTGGTTATATGTACGGAAGAAACTGCTATGGTACTGCTAAAAGATACAGGCTATTTACAGAGCATTTTTTTCCTAAACATAAAGATAAAAATATAGCATACAGCGACTCTATAAGTGATTTACCTCTTTTTGAATTTGCCGACACTAAAATATGCGTTAATCCTGATAAAAGATTAAAAGAGCATGCTTTAAATAACAAAAATAAAGGCTTTATTATAGTTAATTGGAGATAAAATTATGTTAGCTAGTGAAAGTGTAAATAATATTAATGTGGATGATGATATCAAAGAGGTTATAAAAGAAAGTAATGATATTGTTATAGAAAAGATAAACAATTTAATAGACATAAATAATATTTCTTATGCTAAAAAACTAGCTTTAGAATTAATAAAAAAAGATAATAAATATAAATATGGATATTTGGTTTTAGCAGATATATACTACGAAGAAAATGATTTTAATGCTGTAATAGAATTAATGGATAATGGGCTTAGTTTTATAAAAGATGATAAGGATTTGCTTGAAAATAAGATTGAAGCACTTATAAATACTTATCAATATGATAAAGCTAAAGATGTAATAGAAAAACTTATATCTATTGGAGATATTAATTCTAGTATTTACGGTCAGTATGGGATTATATTATCAATGGAAGGAAAGCATAATGAAGCTATAGAAAAGTATAAAAAGGCTGTATCTATAGATAATGATGATGTTTTATCTATGATTAATATGTCGGTAGCATACAGAGCTATGTATAAATACGATGAAGCTTTTGATATTTTAGAAAGAGCATTAACTATAAATAAAAATGATGTTAATATTATAAACAGAATTAATAATATTAAATATTTAATAGATAATTCTAAATTTGATATAGATAAATTCACATCAATTGAAGCAAATCCAGACAGATTTCATTTGCTTGTACCAGAGAATTTTAATGCATATATAGAGGGTTCCTTACTAAAAATAGAAAGCCCAGACAATAGAATATCAATTATAATAAGTTACAGCAATGAAAAATATGATGAAAAGGCTATAAAAGAGTTATTTGACAGCTTTAGAGATAGAAGAGGGGAGCTTTATTCTATTATTAAGCCAATATCTATAAAAAACAGAGAAAATTATAATGATTTATTTGCAGAGTTCGTTTTTACATCAAAGATAAATAAAAATGACTTTTTTAATGCTATAGCTGTAGTAAGTAAAGGAAATGAATCTATAATACTTACAATTTCCTCTACTGTTACTATAAGCAATAGTTTAATATCATTTGCATACGATGTTATGAATAGTTTATATTTTAAATGATTTTTTGGTATTATTTAAAAATCAATATCTTTATTTTGTATATTGCTTAATAATTTTTCTACTAATAATACCAAAGTTTCTTTTTCTTTAGATGACATATTGTGAAACATTATTTCATTATTTTTTTTAATATCTTCAAATACAATTTCTTTAACCTTTTTGCTTTTAGGAGTTAAATATATTTCTTTATATCTTTTATCTTCACTGCTTATTTTTCTTTTTATAAATCCTTTTTTTTCCAATCTGTATAGAGTTCCAGCTATTGTAGGATTACTTAAACCTAAAAAATTTTCTATATCTCTTTGATTAATAATTTTCTGCTCATTATGATAAAGAAACATTAATATATCCATTTGTGAAGATGTTAATTTATGTTTATCCAAAAATTTATTGAATCTGTTATCTAAAGCAGTATGAAGTTCTTTTATTAATTTTCCTATAAACACATCTTCCATATAAATATTACCTCTGTACAAATTGTATTATAATAATATAATATATGAATTTTTATACAAAAAACAAGAATATAAAAATAATTTAATATAACTGTTGTAATTTTGTATTTTTAATATTAACTGTATTAAAATGAAAAATTGCAACAGCTTTAATAGTTTTACACTTATACTTTAGCGAATCATATTCTATGCTTGTCAATGATATTAAGGTTATTTTGGCGAAGACGCACAAATATCAAAATTAAAAAAACTAGTTTTTTAAAAAACTATATTTATTTAGGTATATAATAAAACTATTTGTATATTTCATAAAAATTGTCGTATTCTATATCATTTTCTTTTAATATATTAGTTAATTTATCTTTTAAATGTATTTCGCTTTCCCAAGACATTCCGCATCCTGCAGATATTTCGCTAGGTATTGATATTATTTTGCCAAGAAGCTCATTCGTTTCTGACATAATATTTTTAAATGATTTTTCGGCTCTCATAACATCTGTTGTGGTATTAAAAGTTATTATTAATCTTTTATCTTTGATTTCTTCTTTTTTTTCTGTATTTGAAGAGTTTTGTTTTATTTTATTTTTATTAGATGCATTTTTTTCAAAACCAATGATAGCAGCTCCTATAGCACCTGCATATTGTCCTCTGCTGTCTGTAATAACTTTTCCGCCTAATGTTTTTTCTAAAGTTTTTATTAAATAATCAAATACACATAATCCTCCAGTAAGGAAGTATGTATCATCTTTAAACTTTCCGCAAAGAGATGCTACTTTATTTGCAACAGAGTTTACTATTGCATATGCTATTTCATTTTTTTGTTTTCCGCTTGCTTTAAGACTTATAACTTCTGTTTCTGCAAATACTGTACACATAGAGCTTATAACAACATCAGTATCATTACATTTTTCTGCCTCTTCAAGAAGAGTAGGTATAGAACAGCCCAAAGAGTTTGCCATTAATTCTATAAATCTTCCAGTACCAGCAGAGCATTTATCATTCATAATAAAATTGTCTACTTTACCATTTTTTATGCTTATTATTTTTGTATCCTGTCCGCCTATATCAATTAAAGTTCCGTTTAAATTATTGAATAAAAAATTAGCACCTTTGGCATGACAAGTAATTTCAGTTACAGTTTTATTTGCATATTCTATTGATACTCTTCCATAACCTGTACCTGTAAAATATGAGTTTTCTTTATTTATATTTTTTTCTTTAAGCATTTCTAATATTTTTGAAGCCGCTTCTACACCAGACCAGCCTGTAGGAATCATAAATAATTCTGTCAAATCATTTTTTTCATCATCAAAAACTGCCACCTTTGAAGCAGTTGAGCCTATATCTATACCAATATAATACATTTTATTTTTCCTTTATATTTTATTTATCATTTATTAATATTTTTATTAAAAAGTTTAAAAACGCCTGCTTATTTCTTTTACAGCATTAATACCTTTTTCTATTTCTTCTATTGTATTAAAGTAAGAAAAACTAAATCTTACAATACCCTGATTAACAGTATTAAGAGAAGTATGCATAAGAGGTGCACAATGTCCTCCAGACCTAGTAGCTATATCGTATTCAGATGAAAGTATATCAGATATTTTAGCAGAATCAATATCTGCAATATTTAAAGATACTATTGATGTTCTTTTATCAGTGTCATAATTACCGTAAAACTTTATATTTTCTATATTTTTTATCTCATCATAAAAATATTTTGCTAATTGTCTTTCATGATTTCTTATTTTTTCTACGCCCTCTTCTTCTATAAACTTTAATGCAGCATTAAGTCCCGCTATAGAATGACTATTTAAAGTACCTGCTTCAAGTCTTACTGGCATATTTTCAGGCTGAGTTTTTGAATAAGTTTTAATTCCAGAACCACCAGTTTTTAGAGGTTTTATATCTATGCCTTTTTTTATACATAGCCCGCCAGTTCCCTGAGGTCCCATAAGCCCCTTATGACCAGTGAAGCATACAATATCAATATTACTTTTTTTCATATCTATATCTATACTTCCTGCACTTTGAGAAGCATCCAATATAAAAAGTATATTATGTTTTTTGCATAAACTGCCTATAAAATCTATATCCAAAACATCGCCTATAACATTAGAGGCATGAGTACATATAATTGCTTTTGTATTTTGTTTTATATTTTTTTCTATATCATTATAATTTATTTGGCCTTTGATATCAGCATTTATTATTGTAAGTTCAGTCCCAAGTTCCTGCATTTCATAAAGAGGTCTCAAAACGCTGTTATGTTCTAATGATGTTGTTATAATATGAGTATCTTTATGATTTTGTATTATACCTTTAATTGCAGTATTTAATGCTTCTGTAGAATTACTTGTAAATGCTGTATAGTTTGGAGTGTATCCGTTAAAAAGTTTTACAATTCTTTCTCTTGTTTCAAGTATTATTCTCTCGCTGCTTAATGATGCTTCATAAGAACCTCTTGATGCATTAGCAAAACTATTTATAGCTTCAAAAACCGCTTTTGCAACAGTATCAGGTTTTTTTAATGTGGTTGCAGCATTATCAAAATAAATCATAAAAGTATCCGATAGATTTTTTATTCTAGGTAAACTAATATATTAATTAATACTAGTTTACCTATTTTAAAAAATGTTTTTTATTATTTAATATTATTTAAATGTTTAATAATATAATCAAAGCATTTCAACAAACGCTTCTAATCTAGTTCTTAATTGAGGAGCATCGCTGTTTGAGTAGTTAGTTTCTATAGCCAAATATGATTTTCCTAATCCTTCTACTGTCCTTCTTACTTTTTCAGTTTCTATAGCATATGTGTGGCATGCTGTAAGTGTAACATCTACAACACCGTCAACTTTATAGTCTTCTATATACTGTTTTATTCTCTCCATTCTGCCGTCATTAGGAGTCATAATAGAACAAGGTATATTTATGTATCTTTCTGCTATAGCTTCTATAGGGTCTTTATTTTCTTCATCAACAAGCATTTCAAAGTTTTTAGTACCCACACAGTTTTCAATACATACAACACTTCCGCCAATTTCTTCTATCTGTTTTATTACTTTATCAACAACGCCTCCAGTAGGGCAGCCTGTTATAAGTATTCTAGGAGTATCTTTGGTAAAAGGAGTTTCGCCTTTATCATATCTTTCTTTCATATTTTGTGTAGTTTTTCTGATTTCTTCAAAGAATTCTTTTTTATCAAATTTGAAATTAGAAGAGTTCATAACATCATGCATTTCAGTTCCTTTAACAGGAGAAGGTACTAATTTTGCAAGCGAGAAAAATTCTTTCATAACATTTCTCTCTTCATTACATAATTTTATAGCGTCTTTCAATTTTTCTTCTGTTATTTCTACATTAAACTTTTCTTCTAATTTTTTTATAAGTTCTTTTATTTCATTTTTCCAAAGTTCAAAGGAATAGCTGTTTCTTGTATGAGGCAGCTGCATAACATGAGTATCTTTTACCTCTCCCAAAAGTTCATACATTTTCTTTTTACCATCACAGGTAGTTTCTCCAACTATTAAATCAGAAAAATACATATAAGGACATTTATCTGTAATAGCAAATCCGTAACTTGATTTTATAAGAGGACATAAATTTTTAGGCAGACGTTTTTCTGCTTCAGGTATAGTCTCTTCGCTTGTAGAGCATAATGATACGCTTAAAGCATCAGCAGCATATATTATTTCTCTAGGCGTATAAGTACAGAAAATACCTACTACATTTCTTCCTTTGTCTTTTTCAGCTTTCATAGTAAGAAAGCCTTTTTTGCGTGCATCTGCAAATGTTTCAAAAATTTCTGGTAAATTGTTGTTAGACATATTATTACTCCCTAAATATATTTGTTTATAAAAATAGAAATGGATTCTATATCCTATAGAATTAAAAGATTATAATGTATGTTTTGTATATTTATTGGATAGGTAAGAAATGGCTACTATCAATTTGTTTACAGCAAAATCAGTAATCATAATTAAAATTATAATCAAAATAACTTTGTTTGTCAATTAAAATATACAAATAATTTATAACATTTCAACAAATGCTTCTAATCTAGTTCTTAACTGAGGAGCATCGCTGTTTGAGTAGTTAGTTTCTATCTGAAGGTATGATTTTCCTAGTTCTTCTGTAGCTCTTCTTACTTTTTCCGTTTCTACAGCATAGGTGTGGCATGCTGTAAGTGTAACATCTACAACACCATCTATTTTATATTCGTCTATATATTGTTTTATTCTGTTTATTCTTTCATCATTAGGCGTCATTACAGAGCATGGTATATTTAAGTATCTCTCTGCTATAGCTTCTATAGTATCTTTATTTTCTTCATCAACAAGCATTTCAAAACTTTTTGTACCCACACAATTTTCAAAACATACTACGCTTGCACCTGCTTCTTCTATTTGCTTTATTATTTTTTCAACAAGTCCTCCAGTAGGGCAGCCTGTTATTAAAATTCTAGGAGTATTTTCATCAAAAGGATATTCTCCGTTATTGTATTTTTCTTTTAAATTGTCTACTAGTTTTTTTATTTCTTTTACATAAAGTTTTCTGTCAAATTTATAATTAGATGACTGCAAAGCTTCATGCATTTCACTTCCTTTAATAGGGGAGGGTACTAATTTTCCCAAATCAAAAAACTCTTTTATTATTTTTCTCTCTTCATTGCATGATTTTATTGCTTCTCTTAATTTTTCTTCTGTAATTTTTATATTAAATTTTTCTTCCAATCTTTTTATAAGTTCTTTTATCTCATTTTTCCAAATTTCTAATGATAACTTATTTTGAGAATGCGGAAGCTGCATAATATGAGTATCTTTTATTTCACCTAAAAGCTCATACATTTTCTTTTTACCGTCACAGGTAGTCTCGCCTATTATAATATCAGAAAAATACATATAAGGGCATTTATCACTAATAGCAAATCCGTAGCTTGATTTTATTAGCGGACATAAATTTTTAGGCAGATACTTTTCGGCTTCAGGTATAGTTTCATCATTTGTAGAGCATAATGATACGCTTATAGCATCAGCAGCATATATTACTTCTTTAGGGGTATATGTACAGAATGTTCCTACTACTTTTCTTCCTTTATCTTTTTCTTCTTTCATAGTAAGAAAGCCTTTTTTGCGGGCATCTGCAAATGTTTCAAAAATTTCTGGTAAATCGTTATTATTAGACATAATTATATCCTTTAAAATAAAATTAAAAATTAATTATTATTCTATATACTATAGAAAGAATATATTATGTCTGGTATATTTTTTTGATAAATAACCTACAGCAGCTATTATTTTTGATTTAGAAAAATTGCTTATCATTATATAATTACTTTATAATTATTTTTAGTATCTCCAAATTCCCCATACATCTATACCGCCTGCGAATGCATTATTAATTTCAAAGTCAGTACTTTTTCTCATGATTCCCTGACCTTCAGCATATGCAGTAAGACCGAATGTGAGGTTTTCTATAAGCGTCATTCTCATTTCACCTTCTATACCATAATGCATATTATAATGCCCGTCTGTTTTAAATATATTTCCTTCAAACATAAGTCTAGGCATAATATAGGCATAAAAAGCACCAAGTTTTGTTTCAAATTTGGCAGGTACTAATACATAGAATCTCATACTGTCAGTGGCACGTTTCCCATCATCATCATATAAATAATTGTTTAAAGCATCTTCAGCATATCCAGCATCTATTGTAGCCCATCTGGCTCCTATACCATAGTAAAATGCTACCTTTAAAGGCATGCTTATCTGTACTGGGAAATTATCAAATCTTGTAAGCATAATATTTCCGTATAAAGAACCTCCTATAACCATAGGTGCTATATTAGTTCCTGTTACAGTAGTATTTGTAACTGAAGATAATTGAATACCATAATGAAGAGATATTGTAAACTCATCTAATAATCCGCCTCTGAACATAAAACTAAATTTCGGAGTTGTACTTATAGATACTTTTCCGCCGTAATAGTTCTTATCTCCGAAAGAAAATGATATAGGAAGAGAGAGCCTGTATCTGTCATTAGCAAGTCCGAATGAAAATGAATGGCTGTGAGCGATAGGTCTGTTTTTATCTGTAAGATCATTATATAAATTAAACTGATATCCGAAAGCAAACATTCCGTAACTTAAACCGACAAATGCTTTAGGCAGAAATGCTAATTTTCTTTTTCCGTCCTGATCTCTGTAGCTGTTATCAACTATATGTGATAAATCTAATATAGATACTCCCAATTTTAAAGGCGTATTGCTGTTCATAAGCGGAGCAAAATCGTATATTGTACTCACCCTATCAGAACCGAATCTTGTTGATGTTACTCCTTCTATCAAATTATGCATATTGTCTTTGTCTACTATATCATCTATAGCAAATGCAAAAGAACTCAGTAATAACAGCATAAATACAATTTTTTTCATTTTTTCTCCACTTATCATATTTTATGTTCTTAAAAACAGATATTATTCAATAATGTAATAGTTTTACAATTTTTTTATAATATTATCCAATAGTGTATAGCAGAAATCTTATTTTTTCAAGTACCGATTTTATATAAAATATAGTTATATAGACTATTAAATTAAATGCTGTTTTCTTCCGATATATTTCTAAATATATGAGTATTTAGTTATGATAAGAGATTTTATTTATTTTGTAGTTATTATTTTATCCAAAACTATAATAGACTTATTCAGATTATTTGGAAGCATTATAATATTCGGATTTATACTGTATGTTCTATCATCTGTAACAAGAAGAATATTTGCTAAAACATTAGGCTCTAAAACAGAAGTTTATATAACAGGGTGGATAGGAACGCCTATACATGAGCTTTCTCATGCTTTATTCTGTATTATTTTCAGACATAAAATAAATGATATAAAACTTTTTAATAGTAAGTCGGATACTATAGGATATGTTCTTCATAGTTACGATTCAAGAAGCTGGTATCAGCAGATGGGTAATTTTTTTATAGGTGTTGCCCCAATTATAATTGGCACTTTTATAGTATATTTGCTTTTTATGCTATTGGCTCCAGAACTTAAAAATAATATATTTGAAATGCCTAATTTAAAATATAAGCAGATGTTTAATTCAGAAATTTTATCTATCATATATTATAGTGTTTCTAATATATTTATTTATACATACAATATTTTTATGAATATAATAAGAAATTTTGCTATTTATTCTCCTTTTAAAAGTATAACATTTTGGATATTTTTGTATTTATCTATTTCTATAGCTTCTCATATGGAATTAAGTCCTGCCGATATTTCACATGCTTGGAAGGGTATTATTGTTATATTTGCATTGTCTTTGATTATAAATACGTTTTTGATTTTAATAAAAGTATTTTTGAAATTAGAAATTCCAGATTCTGTTTATATTTTTATAAATAGAATACTTGAAACTTATAATATGCTTTTAATATTTTCAGCTATAATATCATTATTTAATTTTATAATATCATATATCATTTTGACACCTATTAATCTTATAAGAAATGGAAAATTAATTAACCCTTTTTAATAGGGTATATACTGAAAATTTTTAAGTTTGTCAATTTTTTTTATTGTTCTTTTTCCCGCCTTAGCTCTGCGGGCTTCGCCAAAAGAACCTTATATCCTCGACAAGCTCGGATACGCTTCGCGAAAGTGCAAGTATAAAAATAATACTAAATAGTACTAATTTATGTTTTACATGTAGAATAAATTACTAAATTCAGACTGAAATTTAGCCTTTCGCGACTGCGGGCTGTGCCTGCTTCTTTGTGGCAATCCACAGGACTTCCTACGGTCGCAAAAGAAGTGGGGGTTCGGGGGCTAGTCCCCGAAAATAATAAAAACATAAAAACTAATTTTGACAAATTATATTTGTTTTATATATTGAATTAATTATAACAATATATTTTATATGAAGAAAACTACAGATATAAATATAAAAAATTAATTATGAAATAAGTTTATTGTATGATAAATAAAAGTTATTTTTTGTTATTTCCGAATTTATTTTTAACAAAATTACTTAATATATTTAATTTATCAGCTGTAGCCTCTTTAGAAGCTTCTAAGTTTTGGCTTTCTATTTCTTCATAAACTTCTTTTCTGAATATTTTTACATTTTTAGGGGCATTAATTCCTAATTTTATTTGATCGCCTCTTATATCTACCAGCATTATTTCTATATTGTCGCCTATGACTATGCTTTGATTGATTTTCCTAGAAAGTACAAGCATATTATGAACTCCTTTCTGAAGAATCATTATCTTCTAATAGGATAGAGTGTCTGGTAGTGTATTTATCTCCAGAAACAGTGCATTGTTTAGCTTTATGATTTCTTATATTAAAAACTACAGGTGCTACTAAGTTAGCACTCATAGTTTTTAAATCACTGTTTGGAATGCTGACTATTGTAAGAAGATATAAATCCTCTTTATTTTCTATACCTAAATATTTTATGTCATCATCATGAACATCAGGTTCGTAATTTTTGAATACTAAGAATGGATCTATAAGTATAAAGCATACATTTTTATCATCTTTAGACTGAAGTATCTTAAAAGTCCCCTCTTCGTCCATATTAACGAGATAGAACTCATCATAATCTTCAAATGCTAGTATAGTACCATTAAGATGATATAATGAGTTATCAGAAACCTCTATTTTTCCTAATATCCTAGATTCTATTTCTGGCATAAAATAATTTCCTTTTATACTTTCTTTAATAAAGAATAAACTTTTACAATTGTAAGCATTTTATATTTTAATTATCTTAAATAATCCATCAAAGTTCTTCCCAATAATCTTCCAGCTGTTTGAAGTGAAGCATTATGAGCGTACTGCCACATATTGAAGTTTATTATTTCTTCAGCATAGTCAATATTTTCATTTTTAGCCAAAGCCTCTTCAATAGCTAATTTTTGATCTTCAAAGCTAGTATATCCCATATCAAGTCTTGTTACTTTAGATGAAGCATTAGCCTGAACAGTAGCAACATTATCTAATGAACTGTCAATATAACCTAAAGCCTCACTTCCTATAGCTCTTACATCATCATTAAGCATAGCATCTCTTAAGTATATTAAACTTTCAAATACACTTTTTCCTGTTACCAAAGCACTAGGTTCATAGTTATTTTCTGGGGTATTAGCAGCTCCCACTCTTACCAAGCCTATATCCTGTAAAACAGTACCGCCTGCCAAATCCTGTAATAATATTTTATGAGGTGTTCCTGTTTTTAATTGTATAACTTTTTGTCCGCCTTTTAAATCTCCAATACTTGCACTTACATTGCCGTTAGCATCATTTATTCTTTGAACAATGGCTTCTATATTATCACCTTGTTTAATATTAATAACCATATCATCTATCATAATATCTTGATTTTCAGCAACTACATAAGTAGAAGCATCAGTTGTAGATATTATTTCCATATCAGTACCCCAAAATGCATAATTACCAGGTGTAGCAACATTTATAAGCTGACCATTTTCTATTTCTCTGTTTTGAGGATTTCCATCGCCTTCATACATAACTGATTTTATGATAGAGCGTCCTGCTTTTTCATCATGTCCGTAAAATGCTCTGAACGGTGCAGTCTTTATACTTGTACCAGAAAATACAAATTCGCCTTTGCTTTGAGTTTTTGATATATCGTATATTCTTTCTATCATCTCCTCAACTTCCATAGCCATTTTTGCTCTGTCATCAGCACCGTATGTACTGTTTGCTCCCTGTACTGCTAAATCTCTAGCTCTGTTTAATGCTTCTGTTATTGCTGACATAGAATCATGTGCTACGCTTAATCTTTCTTTACCGTCAACTATATTATTCTGATATCTGTCTACTGATGACATTCTAGTTTTATAGTATATAGAATTGATAGTGGCAGTAACATTCTGGTGAGGGTACTGAACCCTTTGACCAGTAGATAATCTAGTCTGAGAAGCTTCCATCTCGCTGTAGTTTCTTTTTATTGTACTAACTGTTCTATTAAATTGGGCTTGTTCAGTAACTCTCATAATTTATATCTCCTGTTTTTATATAGAAGTGATTATATCGTTTCTATTCTCGTAATAATTATAAATTCTTTTATTATTTTTTTATGATATAGTTTTTTGTATACCAGTTTGTATTCTTTATTTATTATCGGAAACTGCAATTATAAAAAATATTATGATTATTAAAAATTGTATTATTAGATTATGATGACTAATTAATGAAAATTATTTATATAATATTATTATGCATAGTAAAAACATAAAACCGCCTATTGTATAAAAACTATATTAATTTTAATAGACTACTTCCCGATAATAATTTGTATCTTAATAAGGTTATAGTTTATGTATTTTAATGTAAGAATAAGTTCTAAAATATTTTATTGTATCATATTAGCAGGTATTGCTTTTACGGTATATGTATTTGTTTTTAGTTCTAAAGGTTTTCTTACATTAGATGCTCAAAAAGTTCTTATAGAGAATAAAAAAGAGAAAGTGGAAGAACTTAATAGAAGAAAAAGCCAAATTTCTAATAATATAGTTAGATTAAAAACAGATAGAGAATATATTTTATCATATGCCAAAACTTTCGGTTATTTAGACGGCACTAAAAATGAAAAAATTATTAAGATAATAAAAGATGAAGAGGACGCATCAGACTCCTCTGTTTCAGACAATAATATTAAAAAATCATATGACAATGATAATTATATTAATATAAAAGGTGCTTTAATACTTGCATTAATGATTGTATTATGCTTTATATTTTATTTAATACTTTTAAATAAGAACATACTTCCAAAACTAAAAAGAAAAAAAGCTGCTTTTTATAAAGGGTGACTTAAAGAAAATACAAATCCTGCATCTTTATAGAAAGGTTCATAATAAGGCATAAAATTAAAACTAAATCCCTCATTTTTCTTTTTACCATAAACTCTTTGATAACTGTCATAAGCAACTGCAGCCCCGCAAAATACAGCAGCTGTTATTTCAAATATTGTAGCCGATATCCATAGACTTTTGTACCTGTTCCTTCCAGTGGTAGAAGGGGCAACATTGGCAGTTTCTAAAGAATCTAATCCAAATACCAAATATGTTGCATATGTATATGAGAAAAATGCTGTAAGTAAAAATGTAACTTCTGTATATCTGAAAGGATTGCTTTTATATGGTTCATCTATCATAACGGGAGAACTGCTTACGCCTTTTTGATTTATAATTTTATCGCCTTCCATTGTGAATATAGAATTAATACTGTTAGTATCAATATTATATTCAGACTTTAATTGTTCATTAGTTTCTGTTATTTCTTTTTTTGCTGTATTATCATTGGTATTATATTCCTTTGAAATGTCAGAAAAATAAAAAGCTCCGAAGAATGTGTTTGAAATAATAAGCAGTATAGTAATAATTTTTATTCCCATTATAGTAACAAATATGCTCCTAGTGTAAATTCTAATCCCGTAAGATTAACCGTTTTGATTTTTTCAGGCAAAGTAACTTCCGTCTTATCGCTAAATACACCTAAGTTTATAGGATTGGTGTAAAATCTGTATCCAACTCCTAAATTAACACCTATAGTATCGGTAATATTATATTGTATTGAAGCTATAGCCCCTATACCAAACATAATATCTCTTGAATCTATTTTAGCACCATTTTTAAGATAAGTATAGTTGTCTATAAAATAATTTCCGCCGTAAACTTCTCCTATAGTTGTAAAAGATATGCCCATACCAACATATGGTGTAATAACCAATCTCAAAACTTCCTGATATAAATTTATATTAATATCAAAATTAAATCTAGTATCTACAGCATAACTAGACTTAAAAAAATCACCAAATAATAATCCGATACTAATATTTGGAGAAAATCTAATACCGTTATATCCAATTTTTAAATGAAGCCCCAAAGCATATTTATTTTCATTTAATGATATTTTTAATTTTCCGTTACTTGGTCTTACTGTACTTTCATATGTAGTGTTAAAAGCGTTAATATTATATGAAGCATAATTTAATGATATGCCAGCTATAAAATCTCCTATAATAGTTTCTCTTGCAATATCACCTGCCTGTATATTTCTTCCTCTCGATATTTTTAATACCGAATAATCACTTCCTAACTCTTTTACTCTTAAAGTTCCTTTATAATCATATCCTCCGTTTATAACATTTCCAGAAGGTAAAGTTATATTATCTTTTTTTGAATATACTTTAAATCTAGTTTTTGAATCAATTCCCTGATTTCGCCCTGCTAATATTATAACATCTTTTCCAATAATATCAGATATTGTCAATGTTATCTTAAATATCTCTCTCATTTTATCTTCTACTTTAGCCGCCAAATCATTGCAGGCATCATTAATAGCAGTTTTTCTCAAAGAATATGAAGGATATGAAGTAGTAGAGTAGTAGCTTATTCCCTGAAGTTTTGAAGAATACATAATTTTAGTAGTCTCTACATCAACTATCTGAAGCACCATTTCTACTTGTCCGTAAATACTTCCGCTTCCAGTATCGCTGTCATAATTATAACTTACATCAGCATTTACTATATTTCCTTTTATAGCTTTTGAATATCCGTATATCTTTCCCACTTCAATAACCTGACTTTCTGTTATGCCTGTTAATTGAAGCTCCATTTCTTTTAGGTATTTATCTAAATTTTTCCTGTCTACAATATTAAATCTATTCATTTTGGTTAATGAATCTTCTATTAACGCTGTTATCTGTTTGCCTAAGCCTTGAGAATATCCGCTTGAACTATCTTCTATTTCAAAAACGGCAATATTTTCTTTAGTATAAGTTTCACCTATTTCTCTATTCATTTGCTGTGAGAATAATGAAAATGAACATATAAGAAAAAATACAGTAAATATAATCTTTTTCATTAATATGTATATCCTTTAATACAATTTTTGTAAACCTCTTTAAAATAATATATTATAAACTAAAAAAGTCAAATTTATATGATATACTTATTTACAATGATTAAATATTAATATTTGTTATATTTTTGTTATATTATTATGCATAAATTGATTTGAACATTGAATTATAAAATAACTGTGAATAATATAAAAAATAATAATTAATTATCAATAAGCACTATATTTAATTTTTATTGATAAATTATTAAAAAGAATATATATTATAGTAATGATTTTATTTTAATGGAGTATAAATTATGAATGAAAATACTATAAAATACAGCTCAGCTGGAAATTTGGTTTCTTTTAATATGGACAAATCATATAAAATATCTAATTTTAATATAGATGAGAGCCTTCTTTCAAAAGACCAAAAAGAATTATTGGAAGAGATGATAGTTTCAAGTATTAATGAGGCTTCTCATAAAGTAAAAGAATTAAATAAAAAATTAGATGAAGAAGAAGATAATAGTATAGAAGAAAAACCTAAACATGCTAATCCTTTTAATATGAATTGGGGAGATATGGGTCAAATGTTTAATGATATCAGTAAAATGACATCTGTAGAATATAAAGACGGTAAATTAAATATATCTTTAGATTCAATAACACCAGATATGATTTCAAAAATGAATGATATGATGAATAAGATGAATGATAAAGACGATGAAAATAATAATAAGGAATAATCAATTTGAATAATATACAGTCATTGGATAAACTTACTCAAATTATATCAAGGCTTCCGGGAATAGGGGGCAGAACCGCTATGCGTCTTGCTTTATATTTATTTGACTGCGATGAAGAGTATTTAAAAGAGTTTGCAGATACATTATATACGCTTCATGACAATATAAAATTATGCAGTAAATGCTATAGTTTGAGTGATAATGATATTTGTTATATATGTTCTAATGATAAAAGAGAGCATAATAAAATATGTGTTGTAGAGACTTATCCAGATATGCTTGCAATAGAAAAAACAGAAGAGTATAACGGAGTGTATCATGTATTAGGCGGTCTTATAGCACCTCTTAAAGGTATAGGTATAAGTGATATAAGAATAAAAGAACTTATTGAGAGAGTTAATACTGAAAATATTGATGAAATAATGATAGCTTTCAGTGCCTCATTAGAAGCAGATACCACTGCTGGATATATATTCAAATTATTAAAAGATAATAATTATACAGGCAGAGTGACAAGAATTACTTATGGAATATCTTTATCAAGTGATATAGAAAATGCCGATTCTAGGTCTTTGGCTAGAAGTATTTTAGACAGAGTGGAAATGAGTTAATAATAATAAAATAGACTTGTTTCAAAAGTACTTGACAAATAATTTTAATAGTTTATTATTTTATGCTAATTTATATAATATTAATTATTATATAAATTATATGTTTTATATGTTGTGTAATTTGTTGTTTTAGTATATAAATATGCAGTCCTTTTGCTTCTTTGGGTCACCAAAAGAAGTGGGGTGCGGGGCAAAGCCCTGCAAATATTTTTAATTAAAAAAATTAATTTTTGACAAATTATAATTGTTTAAGTATATATTAATATAAGGGCATTGAATGGAAGATTATATATTATCTATTGGCGGGTCAAATATTGATATACAAGGCTTTTCTAAAGGAAGAATACTTTTAAAAGAATCAAATCCGGGTAAGATAAATGTATGTGCAGGCGGAGTTGAAAGAAATATTGTTAATAATTTATCAAATATTGGGCTTAAAAATATAAAATTTGTTACTTCTATTGGCGATGATATTTTCGGAGATATTCTTTTTGATAATATAAAATCACTAGGAATAGATACTTCGTATATTGTAAGAAAAGGAAGCTCTACTTCATATATAGCTATTATGAATAATGATAAAGATATGGAGATAGCCGTATCAGATATGGATTCTCTTGATAAAAATATTGATATCAAATATTTAGAAAGTATTTATCAAACAATAGAGAATGCAAAATTAATCACTATAGATGCCGTTATGGGAAGGGATATATTTGAGTATTTAATAAATAATTTTCCTAATAAAAAATTGATAAGCGATGCGGTATCGATAAAAAAGGCAGAGCATATAAAGGGGCTTGAAAATAATATTTATGCCTTAAAAATCAATTCAAATGAAGCGTCATTTCTGCTTGACAGAGATATAAACACTATAGATGAAGGAAAAGAAGCTGTAAAAATATTTCTTGATAGGGGAGTTAAGGAGATATACATAACATTTGGGGCTTTAGGAATATGTTACGGTATAAACAAAGATTATAAAGCGTATCATTTAGAAGCTCCAAAGGTTAATATTGTTAATGCTTCTGGTGCTGGAGATGCTTTTATGGCTGGTATTGCTTATTGCCTATTTCATAATTATAGTTTAGATTATAAGGTAAAATTTGCTGCTATTATGTCAATGCTTGCATTAGAGAGTGAATACACTGTTAATGATAATATAACTTTGTATACAGTAGAAAAAAGAATAAAAGATATATTTGGTACAAGTATTAATAATTAATTATTAAAATAAAGGGGTATTTAATGAATAATTTAAATGAATTTTTAGATATTAGTGAAGAGGTAAAAGAGGCATTATATGAAAAGAGGGCAGTTGTTGCATTAGAAAGCACCATAATATCACATGGCATGCCTTATCCAGAAAATGTTGAAAGTGCTTTGAACTCTGAAAAAAATATACGTGATAATAATGCAGTTCCTGCCACAATAGCAATTATAAAAGGCAAAATAAAAGTAGGACTGAATAAAGAAGAACTTGAGTATATGGGTTCTAACAGCAGTATAGCAAAATCAAGCAGAAGAGATTTAGCAGCCATGCTAGCCTTAAAAAAAGATGGGGCCACTACTGTAACAACTACTATGATAGGAGCTTCTCTTGCAGGCATAAATGTTTTTGCCACTGGAGGTATAGGAGGTGTTCATAGATATGCTCAGGAGACTTTTGATATATCAGCAGATTTACAGGAATTAAGCAAAACAAATGTTGCTGTTGTATGTGCTGGAGCAAAATCTATACTGGATTTGGCACTTACTATAGAATATCTTGAAACTTTCGGGGTTCCAGTGCTTGGGTATAAAACAGATAAATTTCCTGCATTTTATACTAGAGACAGCGGTTATAATGTTGATTATAAAGTAGATACTGCCAAAGATATAGCTAATATTCTTAATACAAAATGGTCTTTAGGTTTAGAAGGCGGAGTATTGGTATGCAATCCTATACCTGAAGAATATGAAATGGATAAAGATTATATTAATAAAATAATAGATGATACTGTAAAAGAGGCTAAAGATAAAAAAATATCAGGAAAAGATGTAACTCCTTTTATACTTGCCAAACTTCATAGTGTAACAGAAAATAAAAGTTTGAAAGCTAATAAAGAGTTGGTTTATAATAATTGCAGAACAGCTGCTAATATTGCATATGAGTATTCTAATTTGATTAGATAATTTTATTTCAAAATGCAGTTCTTTTGTTTTACAGTTTTATAATGCTTTAGGTATAATAAGAGAACTGCATATTAAATACCAGTTATAAATTAGCAGATTTCAAATTATTATAAATCATTACAAAAATAGTTTTTAAACAAGTATATTATAAATTTTCTATTTCTTCTATACTTAAGCCTGTATTCTCGCTTATAATTTTTATATCTATACCTGCATTTTTGAAACTTTTAGCTATAGATATTTGCTGTTGCCTTTTACCTTGTTCTATGCCTTCTTCTCTACCTTCTTCTCTACCTTCTTCTTTAGCTTTCTTTATATCTAACTCAATACTTTTATTGAAAAAATAAGTATCCACTTCACGCTTTTTGTACTTATCCATTACTGGACTATCATTAATAAATGTACGGCATTTCTTTTCTACTTCCTCAAATATTGTATTTTCTTTCATTAAAATAGACATATCTTCCCCCTTGAAAAATTTTACCCAAGAAATGAATTCTTTATGTATATTATCTAAACTTTCTATTGTAGAAATATTTTTTAAACTGAATTTAGGAAGTTCAATGAAATGCAATTGACAATGCTCTGTTAGAATTTTATTATTGTTTAACTCTTTTAATACATAACAGCTATGAATTTTATCTTCATCTGTAAGTATAAAGTTTGTGATATTAATACTTACAGTAGGTTTTAATTCATCATAAAAAGAACCTCTATTTAAACTAGAACTATAATTATAGGCCCAATAGTATAAAGCCCTTTTTATAAAATCTTCATTTCCTCTTGACTGTATTTCTATTAAAACGGTTATACCTGTTTCTGTTGTTGCTTTTATATCTACAATACTTTCTTTTTCATCGTAGTTTTCAGCTATATTAAATGGGTTTAATATTTCTATTTTATTAAAAGTTTCAAAGTTTAAATCTTTAAATACGGCATTAATAAAATTTAAAGCTATATTTTCATTACCTGTATGCGAAAATAAGTAACGTATAAAATAGTCATTAATTCTATTTAAATTATTAACAGTAATAGGTTCATTTAATATCTGTTTTAATTTTTCTAAATCTTTCATAATATTTATTATACAAAAAATAATTATAAAAGTAAAGTTTTATAAAACTGTTATTTATATAGTTAATAAAATAAAAGGCTGTCATTATTTAATGGCAGCCTTAATTATCAATTAAAAATTATTAAAATCTTTTTTTTCTGTCATGTTTATCATGCTTTCTTTCTTTTCTTGCATGCTCTTCTTCTACATAATCGGCAGGTTTTTCAAGCAAAGCTCTTCTGCTTAAAGAATATTTTCCGCCTTTTATATCTATGATTTTTACTTTTACTTCATCACCTATTTTTAATACCTCTTCAACATTCATAACATGTTTGTATGCTAATTCAGATATATGACAAAGTCCTTCAACTCCCGGAAGTATTTCTATAAAAGCTCCGAAATCTTTAATATCTTTTACAACTCCGTCATATACTTCACCAACTTCTGGATCTTTAACATAAGAATTAATAAGTTTTATAGTTTTATCAAGAGTAGGTGTATCAGGGGCAAATATATTAACTATTCCGCTGTCTTGTATATCTACATCGCTTCCAGTTTCTTCTATTATTGCCTTAATATTTTTTCCTCCAGGTCCTATTAATATTCTTATTTTATCAGGATTAACTTCCATAGTTTTATATTTAGGAGCAAAATCAGATACTTCACCAGCATTTGATATTGTAGAATCAATTATATCAAGTATAAAATATCTTGCTTTTTTTGCCTGTTCCAATGCTTCTTTTAATATCTGAGTTGATATTCCAGTAAGTTTAATATCCAATTGGAAAGCTGTTATACCTTTGCGTGTTCCAGCCACTTTAAAGTCCATATCACCTAAATGGTCTTCTACACCTTGTATGTCAGTAAGTATTTTATATCCATCTTTGTATGTAGCAAGTCCCATAGCAATACCAGCAACGCTTGCATTAAGAGGTACACCTGCAGATAATAAAGACATAGTAGAAGCACATATTGTAGCCATAGAAGAAGAACCATTACTTTCTAAAATTTCAGCAACAACTCTAACAGTATATGGGAATTTTTCTTTGGAAGGAAGTACAGCATTAAATGAACGTTCAGCCAAGTTACCATGACCAATTTCTCTTCTTCCTGGAGCTCCGTAGCGTCCTACTTCTCCTACAGAGAAAGGAGGGAAATTATAATGAAGCATAAAAGTTTTATTTTCTTTACCGTAAATATCGTCCATTAATTGAGCATCTTTTTCACTTCCCAATGTAACTATAGATAGACATTGAGTTTGACCGCGTGTGAAAAGAGCAGAACCATGTACTCTAGGTATTAGGTTAATCATAGTACTTATAGGTCTTATTTCATCTAAAGCTCTTCCGTCTGGACGCATAGATTTTTCTACTATAGCCTCACGTACTATTTCTTCTTCTATAGTATGACATATGCCTTTAACCTGAGATATTAATTTTTCATCTTCAGTTGTAGTTTTTATATACTCTTCTATTTCATTAAAAGCATTATCCATACTTTCATTTCTTTTAGTTTTATCAGGATTATAGTTGGCAGCTTCTATTTTTGCTCTTCCATATTCAGTAACAGTTTTTACTAAATCAGCATCATATTCAAACAATTCCTGTTCTATTTTCTGAGTACCGCAAAGAGAAGCCATTTCATTTTGCATATCTATATATTTCTGCATTTCTTTATGAGCCAACTCTATGGCACCAATGAATACTTCTTCAGAAACTTCTTTTGCTTCTCCTTCTATCATCAAAATAGCATCTTTACTTCCAGCTACAATAATATCTAATTCGCTTGAAGGAAGTTCGCTGTTTTTAGGATTTATTATATATTCTCCGTTTTTGTATCCTATTCTGACAGCGGCAACTGGTCCTCCAAAAGGTATCCAAGAAATAGTAAGTGCTGCAGATGAAGCTATTAAAGCTAAAGCATCAGTAGGCATATCAGTATCTACAGACAAGACAGTAGGTATTATTTGTACCTCATTTCTAAAACCTTCAGGAAAAAGAGGTCTTAAAGGTCTGTCTATAATACGTGATATAAGTATTTCTTTATCTCTAGGTTTAGCTTCTCTTTTGAAGAAACCGCCTGGTATTTTACCGCCTGCATAATATTTTTCATTATAATTGACTGTTAGAGGGAAGAAATCAGACTCCAAATTAGGTTCTTTAGCTGCTACAACAGTTGCTAATATAGTAGTATTTCCTAATCGTAAAGTTACAGATCCATGAGCCTGTTTGGCTAGAAGCCCTGTTTCTAATATTAATTCCTCCCCGCAAAAAACACTCTTAACTGTGACCATATTCTACTCCTTTATAGTCGAAACACACACCGAGAGGGGGCATTTAAATTTTTAACTTTAAATTATTTTCTTAATTTTAATCTTTGTATAAGACTTTTATAGGCTTCTATATCAGTTTTTCTTAAATAGTTAAGAAGTTTTCTTCTTTTAGCAACCATTTTTAATAGACCCATTCTTGAGTGATTATCTTTTGTATGAGTCTGAAAATGACCTTTTAAATAAGTTATACGATTAGTTAAAAGTGCTACTTGTACTTCTGTAGAACCTGTATCATGTTCGTTTTTACCAAACTCTTTAATTATTTTTGCTTTTTCGTCTGCAGTGATAGACATTGTTTTGTTCTCCTTTTGAAATATTTTCTTATCTTTTTTTCATCATTTTCTAATAATTTTTTTACTTCATCTATAGAATTAACTTTTATATTATCTCTTATATATTTGAGCAGCACAACAGTAATCTTTTTGCCATATATCATTTTTGAAAAATCTAATAAATGGCTTTCTACTCTAAGTTCTTTATTAATATTACTAACACCTATAAAGGTTAGGGCATGATATATTGTATCACCATTACCTATTTTTACAGTGGAGCTATATACACCCATTTTAGGTATAAATATAGTTTTAGGTATTTCCAAATTGGCAGTAGGGTAGCCTATTTTTCTTCCCAAAGCATTGCCATGAACTACTAAACCGCTCATAGAATACTCTCTGCCAAGCATTCTATTAACACTTGTCATGTCGCCGTTAGAAAGGGCTTCACGTATATTGGAGCTGGATATCTTATCTCCTTTATAATTGAGAAATTTTATAAAACTTACTCCTATACCGCATTCTTTGGAATATTTTTTTAAAAATTCACTGTCTCCCATTCTGTCTTTACCGAATGCAAAATCTGCTCCTACAGCAATATGTTTCATGCGGTAATATTCTATAAGTTTGTTAAAGAACTCTTTAGCCTCCATTGTATAAAATTCTGGTAAAAAGTCAATAACAATTATATAATTAATACCCAGTGCCTTTATAAAACTATTATTTTCTTCTGTATTATATATAGATAAGTTTTTCTTTTTAATAACTATTGCTATTGATATTAGGTTATGTTTTTTAGCGTATTCAACAGTGTATTTAATAAGTTTCTTATGACCTTTATGTACGCTGTCAAATTTACCTATCGTTACAATACTATCTTTTTTTAGGTCTAATTTGGAGAAATCATAGATAATGTGATTCATTTTAGTATTCTTTTTTTATCCTTAATTTGTATCGGTTTTTTTTATCATTATTGAGTATTCTTTTTAAGATTAATGATATTAGTATAATAAGTACTGATATTACAAATAAATATATATTCATAGTCCAGTAATTCATATTACGCACTACAAATTCCAATAGATTATAATGTTCTATAGAGATTGCAAATATTATTTTTATTACAGCATATATTACAAAAGCATTTAGTATATTATGATATATATATTGCCTTGAATTTAATGATAATCCAAGTATATAGAAAGAAAAAAACATAACAGCAAAATTAACAAATAGAACCAGAATAGCATAAGGAGGTATATCGCTTAAAGTTACAATTTTTAAAAGTGCTGTTATAATAGGAAATACTTCAAATCCGAATATTACATCTGCCATAAAATTTGATATATAATTATCTAAAGAATTTCTAGGAAATACAGTAGAAGTTTTTGTTGTTTTAGTTGTTCCTGATATTTCAGTAACTTCATGCAATGATATTTCTTTTTCTGTAAAATAAATATAATCGCTCAAATATAGCTTCCCTTGCGATGTATTATCTATGAATATAGCATTTTTATATGTATTATCTAGTAATTTGTATCCCACTCTTATTAAATAATTATCAACCTTTGTTAAAAACCTTCCATTTTCATCTATGAATAGAGAACTTTTATCATTAAGTTCATTTCTTAAATAGTCTATATTTTTATTAAATATAACTGTATAGGCTGGGTATATAGAGGCTACAGCAGCTATAACTATCATAGTGATTACTACAGAAACATTTCCGACAAACTTATTTAAAGAACCTATTACTATCATAGCAGAAGTTGCTGCAACTATAGTAATGGCAAAGAAATAATGCTCCATCAAATTTTTTATTAAATCGGCATTTATATTTTGATAGATATTATTTGTATCTAAAACCTTAAAAAAGTATATTACAAAATACAGTACAAAAAATATTATGAAAAATAATGCTAATGTTATTAAATTTTTTATAATCTTCATGTTTAATATATTATACTACAATAAGAAAAATTCAAGTATAAAAATAAAATTAAGCTGATTTAATATCAATTAATATACCAAAATTGTAGAAAGCATCGTTTATATTATTAAAAGATTCTATATAATGAGATAATTCCATTAAATTATAATCATTTTTTACCATTCCGCATATTCCAGACATAACCAAATCGCCTTTTTTATGAATTAAATCTTTCTTTAAATTGATAAAATATTCCCATATATCCTTTTCTATAAAAAGACATTTTGAAAGATCCAATATGATATTATTAATATTTTTTATTAGAAACTCTGAGAATAGTTCTTTTAATTGAGGCAAATGTTCATTGTAGATATTATTATACAGCGAAATAATAATAACTGAATTATCTTTTAAAGAATAGCTAGTTTCCAATGAAATACTCATCATGGCTATACTTTAACAAATTTTTTATTTTTAGTCAATGAATTTTTTTGAAATTTCTTTTGTTATAAATTATAAATTTCTAAAATATAAGTTTATATAAAAGAATTATTTTCTTTTTTTAGTTTATCTCTTGTGCTTCTATACATTATTATAGGTTTATCTCCTTGTATTAATTTTTCTTCTTTCATGCCCAAATAAGATTCTTTTTTAGACTGAGTTTTTACTACATTTTTATCTTGTTTTAGTACAATATCTGAATATTTTCTGCCTATAAAGTTTATTATATTTTTTATAAAAGGAATATTCACTATTTTTTGATAGAATCTCATATATATAACTGTATTTTCATCGTCAACTGGTGCAAACACACCGAATATACGCATTTTTTCAAATATATAATTCTGCCAAGTATTTGGAAAATAAAAGTACAGAAAATATTTAAAATCTTCTTTTTTCATTTCCGATGCACTTAATGCTTTCTGTCCATTATCAGCAGCATTATTTACATAGAATTTTAATATATTATTATACTCATCTAGCTCTGCTAAAGGACCATTAACAACTGTTTTGTTTCCTCTTCCTATAGTGTTATGATGTACAAAAGATATATGCACAACATCAAGCTGATTTTCTATGCATCTTGTATAATGATTATTCCATTCATCTCTAATAGCAGAATATGAGAATTTCTTGTCTTTCAAATCGTCTGGAAACATTATTCTTTCATTGATTTTGTCTTTATCACCATACCAAAACCAAATAAATCCGTATAAATCTCTTACTTCATATCCTTCAACAAAAAAATTTTTATTAACTTCAGTATTTTTTCCATTGGCTGGAATCATTACTGTTTTTCCGCTTTTATCAAACTGAAATCCATGAAAAGGGCATGCTATGTTATCTGTGCATATTTTTCCATGAGATAAAGAAGCTCCTCTATGACAGCATTTATCATCTATGCAGCATATATTGTTATTAGAATCCCGCCAAAATACTAGATTTTTATTTAATCTCTTAGCAAAAAGAGGTTTGTTTCTTTTTACTTCTTTTGAATCTAATACAGCATACCACATATTATATATCATAGATGTATCCTTAATTTTTTTATATATTGTTAATTATATATTGTTATTTTAATAAATAAACACTTTATAAGATGATTTACAAAAATCATAACAAAAAATTTAAATTATTTATAAAATATTATAAGTATAACAATTTTGTATTTTTATACAGTTTATATTAAAAATATATGCATAATCTTATTTATAATATATTTTTATATATTGTTGTTTTAAATGTAGTATATACATGAATAAATATAGTTTGTCAAAAAATTAATTTTTTAAATTTTTATATTTGCTGGGCTTTGCCAAAAGTTGAATAAAAAAATTGACAAACTTAAAAATTTTCAGTTTATTTAGATTTAAAACATATATAGTCAAATAATTAATGTTATATTAGAATTTATAAAAATTATCTGTCAATCATTTTTATAAAGTATATTAATACAAAAACTTTATAGATTTCTTAAATGAACTTTGCCGTTATTATCTATAGTTTTATTTCCTTTTTTATACATTATGAAAAGATAATTAAAACCTCTTAAATAAAAATTATTTTCTATAGCTGCTATATGATAATTGCCTTTATTTAAAGTTTTGTTATGGCGTACAACAGACACTATATCTATAGGCATGAAGTATCTGCTCATAATTTCAAATAATTTAAATCCTATAGGCATAAAAGGAAATCCTTTTTCATAGGAATCAGAAACATATAAAGCCATATATCTGTCTTTTCTCATTATTCTAAATATTTCACTTATAACTTTTTCCATAGCTTCATAATATTCATTTTCTTTTGCGGTTAATTTTCCTATACAGTTTTTTTCATCTGAATAATTTATATGTGTACTGTATGGCGGATCTATAAATACAAAATCAGCTTTTTCATCTTCTATAGGTATTTTTCTAGCATCAGCTTTAAAAATATCCTTTCTCTGCAATGCTTTTGGATTTATATCATATCCTAGTGCACGTCTGTTTAATTCGCGGGCTACATCAATTGTTGTACCGCTTCCAGCCATTGGGTCTACCACTAGGTCTTTTTCTTTGGTGTATCTGTTTAGAAGATTCCATATTATATATGAAGGAGTGGCACCTATATAGTGTTTATGTTTTTCTTCTTCGCTTTTTAAATATTGCTGGGAGGGATAGTCCCATAATGTTGTACTTTGTAATTCTAGCTTTTTTTTCATATTTTACTATTCGCTTATCATAAAATTTAATGTATATACTATAATAAAACATATTTATTAACAAGCATTAAATAAAAATTACTTGTTAAAAAAATACTTTGATATATTATATAATTGTAAATATTAATTAAATAGGATTTTTATATAAATGAAAACAAGATTTAAAGCTATAATATGTTCTGCCTTATCCTTGTTTTTGGGCGGTATAGGAATACAGAAATTTTATTTAGGACAATATAAAAGAGGAGTTTTATATGTTGTATTCTTTTTTACTGGTATTCCTTATTTGCTATGTGTAGTAGATTTGCTTAGATTTATATTTATGAGCGATGATGCATTTAATACGAAATATAATAAAGATTATTTTAATGATGAATATTCAAATAATAATGATAAATATTCCTACAATAATGAATTAGATTCAGATAAAGAGAGAGAAGTTTATGCAAACAGATTTGATAATGCCGTTGAAGCTCAGTACAGCTATGTTGATGATATAGAAAATAAAGAAAATGCAAAAAATAATTATAATACAGAAGATGAATTGATATGTAAGGCACTTCAGTATCACAGTTCTATTAATGAATGCCTAAAATCAATAACTGATTATGAGTTTGCATCTAATGTAAGGCAATTAAATAGTTTGTTTATGTGTGTTATAGATAAGTCAAAAAATTGTGAAGATAAAAGCGTATCAAGAAGAGAGCTTGGTAAAATGCTTGAATATAATATACCTACTATATTAAAACTTATTAATTCATATATAGATTTGTCATCTTCAAAGACTATAAACAATAATAATATTATATATGATATTAAAGATTCTGTTTCAGCAGTTATAGAATATTTAAAAAAGGTTTTGGAAAATATACAAAAAGACGATATTATGGACATTACAAGCGATATAGATGTTTTAAAAACCACATTAAGAAAGGGCGGTTATATTTAATTAATAATAGGAGTTTAAAAAAGTGGATAGCGATGGTGTATATAAAAGAGTAGATATTAATAAAGTTATAAAGCATATCAGAGAAAATAACAGTGATATTACAGAGAGTAAGGCACAGGAAATAGCTTATATCATGATAAAAGAGCTTAATAAAAAGGTTTCTTCTATGGTTAAAGATTTTGAGAATGGGGAAGGAGATTTTATGGCTTGTTATTTTGATGCTATCGATAAATAAAACTCTATAATTAAATAATTTTACTATATATAATTGGCATACATTTTATAAATATGTATTTTTTTGTGTTGACTTTTTTTGTTTTAAAGTAAATAATTTATTAGTAATAAAAATAAATACATTAAAGGAGAATAACAATGGGTATATCAGATGATATCAAATCAGGATTTTATGCTGGCATAGGTATGATGCTTAAAGGAAAGGAAAAATTAGAGGATGCAGCACGTGAGTTTGTTAAAGACAAAAATATAAGTGCAGAAGAGGGAGAAAAGTTTGTTAAAGATATGGTAAATAAAGCTTCTGAAACAAAAGAAGAAGTTACACAATTTATAGATGACAGAGTTAAACAAGTTATAGATAAAATGGGATATGTAAAAAAAGAAGAATATGAATCTATGAGAAAAGAGCTTGATGAAATAAAAGCTTCTTTAAATAAGAATAATCAAGAGTAAATATTGAGCAGAAATTAAAGAATAATGCATTATTAAAATTATTTATATATTTTTAATAGTGCATTTTTTTATATAAAAAATAGGAAAATAAAATGAATAATATGAAATCTATAAATAGAGCAAGAGAGATAATTTCAATAATAATGGCTTACGGCTTCAGAGACATCATAGCCATAACTCCAATATTAAAGATAATAAAAAATCCAATAGATAAAATTAATATAAAATATAAGGGTATTGATTTACGCAGCTACAGCAGGGGTGAGCGTATAAGAATGGCCTGCGAAGATTTGGGAACTACTTTTGTAAAACTAGGTCAGATACTATCAAACAGAAATGATATACTTCCGAAAGATATTACAGATGAGCTTAGCAAACTTCAAAATCATGTAAAGCCTTTTGATGAAAATGAAGCTATTAATATAATAGAAACAGAATTAGGTAAAAAAATAGATGAAGTATTTGATTCATTTGATATGAAGCCCAAAGCAAGCGCCTCTATTTCTCAGGTACATACTGCTATATTAAAAACAGGTGAGAAAGTTGCTATTAAGGTAAAAAGACCAAATATAGAAGAAAACATACTTATGGATATAGAGGTTATTATATGGCTTTCAAATATCATAGAAAAATATAATGAAGAGTTTGCTTTAATGCAGCCGCAGAAACTAATAGCCGCTTTTAAAGCTCAGCTTTTACAGGAACTTGATTTTAATTTTGAAAAAAATAATACTCTTAAGTTTGCTAGATATTTTAAAGATAATAAAAATATAAAAATAGCTAAAATATATGAAGAATACAGTACAAAAAGCATACTTACTATGGAGTATATAGACGGAATAAAAATATCTGATATATCACCAGATGATAATAGATATGACAGAAAAAAACTTGTTTCTATTGGTATTGATGCTGTATTAGAGCAGATATTTATGCTTGGATTTTTTCATGCCGATCCTCACCCAGGTAATTTGATGGCTTTAGAAAATAATGTATTATGTTTTTTGGATTTTGGAATGATAGGGTTTATTCCTCCAAATTCAAAAGAAGCATTTTCATCTTTGATTATGAGTATAAGTTCGGCTGATTATTTGGCATTGTCAAAATCAATACTAGATTTATGTTATCACAGCGATATAAAAAATATAGATGATTTTAATATGGCAATATTTGTTTTGGTTAATAAGTATATTGATATGTCTTTGGATAATATTAATATAGAAGATGTATTTAATGAACTTATAGAAATAATAAGAGAGTTTAGACTAAGTCTTCCAAGCAATATTATGCTTTTAATAAAATCTTTAATAGTTCTTGAAGGAGTTGCAAGAAATTTAGATAAAGATGTAAAATTAATAGAACATATAAAACCTTTTGCTTTTAGATATGTTAAGGAACAGATAAAGCCAGATAATATATTAAAACAATTAAAAAAATTAGTAACTGATTATTCTCATATATTAAAACAATTACCTTCTGATTTCAGTGATTTAGTTTCGGTCATGAAAAAAGGCAGCATGAAAATTCAGCTTGAGCATAAAAACTTAGAATCATTATCAACTACATTAGACGGTTTAGCTGACAGACTTAGTTATTCTATAGTTTTAGCTTCTTTAATAATGGCTAGTGCTTTAATTATAACAAGTAAGATGCCGCCTTTATTTCATGGTACTTCAGTTATAGGTATGATAGGTTTTGGACTTTCTGCTATTATGGGATTTATAATGATAATAAGCAGGTTTATTAAGAAGTATGTTAAGAAGAGATAAATACAGATGATAATAAAAAAGCCTCCTTTTTAGGAGGCTTAAAAAATGCTCCGAGAACAGGGCTCGAACCTGCGACCCGGTGATTAACAGTCACCTGCTCTACCGACTGAGCTATCTCGGATTGTTGTTTAATGTTTAAGTATTATAGCATAGTCATAAAAAATGTCAATACCTAAAACTAATTTTTTATTTATTTTATTTATATATGCTAAAATATTCTAGTATTTCTTTGTATTTTTGAGATTTATTTCCAGATAATGTAAGATAGGTATTTAAATATTCGTATACTTTTTTTCCATATTCCATTTCTTTTTCAAGATCATTCTTTTTTACAGCATTATCATATTTAGTTTTGTATTTAAGAGCAAGTTTATAATTAGAATTTGGCTCTGCTCTTAACTCTAAAGCTTTTTCATAAAGTTCTATTATTTTATCTTCTTTAAACTCTTTTTCTAAATATATAGCACCATACATATAAATATCACCTAATTTTGGATATGATGGGTGAGATTTTAATGCCTGCATTCCCTTAGAATCCAAAAGATTTATATATGCCTTTAATCTTGCATAGGCATTTATACTTCCGTCAAAATTGGATAATGTTCTTGAATATCCTGCAGCTCTATCTAATTCCTGATCTTTGCTCGGCGTTATCGGTATATCTAAGTCTGTTTGCCCAAAGACTGACAGTGCAATGCATAAAAATATTGCTAAAATAAATTTAATTTTCACTTTTGCTCCAAATTTTAATAATTTTTTCGTTATTTTATTATCGTAATAATATAAATCTAGTAAAATCAAAAAAGTAAAAAAGTTGCTATTCCTTGTTGACAATAAGAGTATTTGTTCTATAATGGTCTTGAAAATATAAATTTATGGAGATATTTAATGGCTACTAAAAAAACAGAAAAAGCAGCTGAAGATACCGCTAAAAAGAAAGCAACTTCTGCTGCCGCTAAAAAAACTGCAACTGCTAAAAAAACTGATGAAGAAGAAAAAATATCAGTTTCTGCTAAAAAAGCTGCAGTTAAATCTGCATCTACTAAAAAAACAGCTTTAACTGCAAGTAGTAAAAAAACTTCCTCTTCTAAAAAATCTGTTTCAAAGAAAAAAATAGAAGAAGATGAAGAATTAGAAGTGTTAGATGAAGAAGAGGTAAAAAAAGAAGAGTATATACCTGATGAAGTTGATATAGTTAGAGAGCTTCCAGACAGATATAATGAAACAAAATTGGTTCTTATGATGCGTGATCCTGAATGGTGTTTCTTCTATTGGGATATATCTGACAGTGATATAGCTTATCATTCTTTAAAAGATAAAAGAATATCTGTAAGAATATTCCATGTATTCGGATATGATATTACTAATGGAGAGATACATAAAGAAATAGAAGTTAACTATATATATGGGGATAGATATGTTAATTTAGCTATGCCTCATGCTTATTTTATTGGTGAATTGGGATATTATGACGAAAACAATAGATTTATAGTACTTGCAAGAAGCAACATGATATATGCGCCTCGAGATTCTATAAGCAATGTTTATGATGAGGAATGGATGGTTAATGAAGAGATTATTAAGCTTCTAAAATCTCCTAAAGCTTTAAGAGAAAGTTTGTCTTCTGCTACTATATTTGAACTTATAGATTTGAGAAGACATCATTTAGCTGGTTCATCATCTTCTTCACTTTTCTTAAAAAAGAACTAAATTAAAAATTTTAAATCTTTAAGCGGTATTAATTGATAGCTATATACTTTATTAATTTTTCTGTTTTTGTTTTTGTTGACTCTGTAAATTAAATGTTAATTAATGCCGCTAAAAATAATACATAAAGCGGGGAATCTATCAATATAGAAAATAAATGCCTGCTTGTTATAATCTTCTTTTTCATTACAGCAAAAGAGATAATGCTGCTGTATATAATTGGTATAAAGTATTTTAATTTATTTAATTCTAGCGGAAACTTTCCTATAAGGATACTAATTATCATAAATAATATGAGTACAATTGGTATTATTCTAGTTATGACTGCTAATTTACTTGAATCTATATATGTAGTTAAAGTTACAGCCCCTGCTATTTTATCGCTTTGAGAGAATTTTATTTCTATAAGTGCCTGCCTTATAAACATAAATAAAAATACTATGCTTGTAGAAAACACATATAGAAAAGGTTTTTCTTTTATTATATTTCTATGCATTATAAATATAGAGCCGTTCAAAAGTATTGTAACAGCAACTGATATTACTATAGCTTTAAATGGTATAAGTTTTTTAAATAGTTTAAAAAATATAGAAGTTTCAAATCTTGACTTATTTTCAAAACTTATATTATATCCTATACCTAAAAGGCTTGAAAGTATTGTAAGCATTAGTATTCCAATATCTACTTTATAAGCAAAGTAAAACATCGACAATGCACTTATGGCTATAAGTGTCATAAAAAAGAATTTGTTTTTTTGATAGAATAAATATCTTCTTTTATCACTTATTTTAATTGTATAGTTACTATAGCCGTTTCCTAAACTCATATATAAATAATAAGCCGCTACTACTATAGCTATTTTATACTGAAAAGGCTGTGATAATATATCATATATAGCATATGACATTAAAAAAGCACCTACAGAGAAGAATATATATCCATAATTAAGAAAATCAAATATTCTAGAAACAAATCTTGTAATTGGGCTTGCATATTTATCTTTTATAGTTTGAGCGACATCTTCTATAAGCCAGTCTGGAGTGGAAGCTCCAGCCATTATACCTACATTTTTATATTTTGATAAATCTATTTTTTCTAAATCTTCTTTATATTCAACATAGAATGCAGGCTTTATGGACGATGCTATATTATATAGATTTCTAGTATTTGAGCTTTCAGAGCCTCCTATAACAAGTACAGCATCGTTTCTTTTAGCTATTTCTAATACTTCATTTTGTCTTTGCTCTGTAGCTTCGCATATAGTATTTTTGATTATAATTTCAGTATTAGGATATTTTTCTTTTATTTTATTTACATATTTATCAAATACAGACTTTTGTAAAGTTGTTTGGGCTACTATAAGAGTTTTTTTTGCATCGTTAGGTAAATTATTCAAATCTTCATCTTTATAAACAACATATACATCATCAGCATATCCGCATACCCCAATTATTTCAGGGTGTTTAGGATTTCCTATTACTATAATTCTGTATCCAAGAGAACTATGTTTTTTTACAAGACCTTGAATTTTAGCGACATATTTGCAGGTAAGATTAACTATTTTTTTTGCATGGCTGGATAAAGCTTCACGTCTTTTAGGAGATATACCATGAGCTCTTACTATAACAGTTTTATTATTTAAAACAGACATATCCTCATCATCTTCATATGTTTTTACACCTATATTTTCCAACATATCAAGAGTTTGAGGATTATGTATTAAATGTCCGTCAATATATATATCATTATTATTTTTAGCAGCCTGAGAAAAAGTATTTTCAACTGCATATTTCACACCATCACAGAAACCAGCGAATTTACCTATATCTACGTTCATTTTATTTAGCTTTAGCTACTTTATTTCCTTTAAGACATTTAGTGCATACTAAAGCCTTTTTTACAGAGCCATTTACCTCTATTCTAATGTTTTGCAAATTAGCATTAAAAGAACGTTTAGTTTTTATATTAGAGTGGCTCACACTATGACCATTTTGTTTGCCTTTACCGCATATTTCACATACTCTTGCCATAATTTTCCTCCAAGAAATGATATATTAAATTTATAATTGTGTGATTATATTATAAAAAATTATTCTAGTCAATAGAGCATTCATTTTTGATACTATTTTTTTGTATAATTATAGTACGGCATAAAATTTTTATAGCAATGAATTAATCTTATATTTTATTATTTATTAAATTTTATTAAATAAAAATTAACCATTGATTATATTTAAAATTGTAGTATAATAATCCACAATTAAATAGATGTTAAAAAACCTAAATAGGAGAGATATATGCCCCCAAGATCAAAATTAGGTGAAATACCTAGACAAGAAATGCCTACTAGAAGTCCTGAAGAGAGAAGAAAGGACTTTAAAGAAGTACCTACAGGATATACTGAAGAACAGGCTTATACAGAGGCTTTGAGATGTTTAGACTGCAAAGTACCTCATTGTATGGAAGGCTGTCCTGCTAAGGTAAAGATTCCAGAATTTATAAGCCTTGTTGCTGAAAAAAAGTTTATAGAAGCTGCTAAAAAAATTAAAGAAACAAATGCTTTGCCTGCAGCCTGCGGAAGAGTATGTCCTCAGGAAACTCAATGTGAAGAAAGATGCGTTGTAGGTAAAAAATTTGAACCTGTAGCTATAGGTAAATTAGAAATGTTTGTTGCTGACTATGAAAGAAAACATGCTCAGCATGAAGATTTAAAAGTAGAAAAAAACGGCAAAAAAGTATGTATTATAGGTGCAGGTCCTGCAGGATTAGCTTGTGCAGGAGACTTAATAAAATTAGGATATGATGTAACTGTATTAGAAGCATTACATACAATAGGCGGAGTATTGATGTATGGTATTCCAGAGTTCCGTCTGCCAAAAGAATTGGTAGCTCATGAGGTAGAAAACCTTAAAAAAGACGGAGTTAATTTTAAAATAAATGAAGTTGCTGGTGTATCTTTAGATTTCAATGAATTAAGAAAAGAATATGATGCAATATTTTTAGGAACTGGTGCTGGACTTCCTGCTTTCTTAAATATACCAGGTGAAAATTTCTGCGGAGTATATTCTGCTAATGAATATTTGACACGTGTTAACTTGATGGGTGCTTATAAATTCCCAGAAGTAGATACTCCAGTTATAAGACATAAAAGAGTTGCTGTATTAGGCGGCGGTAACGTAGCTATGGACGCCTGCAGAACAGCTGTAAGATTAGGTGCTGAAAAAGTATATATCGTTTACAGAAGAACTCAAAAAGAACTTCCAGCAAGAGTAGAAGAAGTACATCATGCTATGGAAGAGGGTGTAGATTTTAGATTTTTAAGAGCTCCTCTAGAGATTCTGGCAGATGAAAATGATAATGTTACAGCTATAAGGACACAAGTTATGGAGCTTGGTGAGCCTGATGCTGACGGTAGAAGAAAACCTGTTGCTGTTGAAGGTCAGACAGAAGATATAGAAGTTGATGCAGTTATTATTGCTATAGGAACTACTCCTAATCCTCTTATTGCTAGAAAAGTACCAGAATTACAAACTACTAAAAAAGGTACTTATGTTATTGATGAAGAAACTGGTGCTACTTCTATGGAAGGAGTATTTGCAGGAGGAGATGCTGCAAGAGGTGCTGCTACAGTTATTCTAGCTATTGGTGATGGTAAAAGAGCTGCAGCTGGAATAGATAAATATTTGTCTAATAAATAATTAGTTAATTTTTAACTATTTAAGGAGGCTTTTTTAAGTCTCCTTTTTTATTTTAAAAAATATTGTAAAGAAATAATATGTTTTTATCATTATATGACTTGTTTCAAAAGTACCTGATAAACAATTTTTTGTTATCTTATACTAAATATATAATATTAATTATTATATAAAATAAATATTTTCCATTTCGTATAAATCATATGTTCAAGCTACAAAAATACATTTTTTTCACACAGCAAATATGGAGAGCCTTAATTATTCTATACCATACCTAACTGTAATTCAGATGTCATAAAAGAACTGGGATGATTATGAAGTATGCCTGTGAAGCCAAGTTTATAAAATTCTAAAATTAAAAATAATATAATTATTTATTAATTTAGTTTTGAAAGAAGTATATTGTTCTGTTTCTATTAAAGCAGTCAATCATAAAAGTAAAGTTATTTTGTTTGATGATATATGTATTTTTAAAAAATAAAAATAAATTGTTATAATTAAATTATTTTTAAATAATACAAAAATAAATAAATTTTCTTTTAGATAAACTAAAATCCATGTATAAAACAACCAAAAAACTATGAAAGCTATTGACTTTTATACCGTTAATAATAATATATGTTAACATAATTATATTTTTTTGTAATAATATATTTTTCTTATTTTAATAATTATGGTTTATATTTATATAAGCCATAAGATATATTTTATAAAATAAAGATTGGGAGGATTAATCTAATTATGAAGTTAAAGGTACAAGTTGGTTTTATCACCTTAATAGCTTTTATGCTTATTTCATGCGGCGGCTTACCAGTAAAAGAATATGAAAGGGTAACCGCACTAAGAGATACAGTGGTAAACAAATATTCTGAGATAAAAACATTTGCCCCAGAAGATTTTGACATAGCCGAAAAAGGTTATGCAGAAGCTGATATTATCATGAAAGAAGAAAATAAAGATGAAGCAGAAAAAGCTAAAGAGTTGTTATTAACTGCTGAAACTAATTATAATTTAGTTTTGGATAAAGGCTTACCGCCATATTCTGAGATATTGAAACAGCAAACAGATGAAAGTGCTACCAATGCTATTAATATCAAAGCTGGTGTAATGTATGCTGATGAGTTTAATAATGCTGATACTTTATATCAGGAAGCTAATGCAATGTACACAGCTGAAACTAAAGATTATAGAACAATGGTAGATAAACTTTATCAAGCTAAAGTAGCATATACTGATTTATATAATAAAACTAAAGAGCAATTCGATAAAAGTGATGAGGCTTTAAGAACAGTAAAAGAACGCTTAGCACAATTAGAAAAAATGATGCAGGAAATTGAAGCCTTTGAACAGGAACAGAATTAATATAAGGAGTAAATGATGAGAATAAAAAAAATAATAGCTACTATAGCTTTATTATCTTTTACATGGTCAGTTTTGCCAGCACAAACTTATGAAGATGCAGCAAGAATTACCGAAGAGGCTGATACGCTTCAAAATGAAGGACAATATCAGCAGTCTTATGATAAATCTCAGGAAGCTTCTGTTAGTATAGATAAAGCTAGTATGGCATTATTCTACAGACTTATGAATGTTAGAATAAGTAAAACTAGAAGTGATGCTGATAAGGCTATTACTGAAATAAATCAAATGGGTGCTTCTAGTGATAATCAATTTAAAACAACATATGAAGAAGCTGTTAAATATTTTGAAGAAGGAAATGCTAATGTAGGAAGCATTCCAGCTCCTGATGCTACTGCTCAAACTGATGAAGAGTTTATCGCTGCTTCAAATACTTTTACAACTGTTTTAAACTCTTACAGCAATGCTTTATCATCAGCTAATACTGTTAAAGAAGGTTATTTAGGCAGAGAAAGAGATACTGCTTCAAAAACTATAGCTGATGCAAAAGCTAAATATAATGCTGCTTTGGGTAAAAGTATAAAAGCAGGCGATAATAATGATAAAACTGTATCTGGTGCTTTAGCCAAAGCTGATGAAGCTTTAAAATCTGATAATTTTGCAAGCGTACAGCAAAACGTTGCTGCTGCTCTTGCTGGAATAACTAAGGCAGAAGCAGATGCAAAAGCTGCTGCTGAAAGAGCTGCCGCTGCTGCTAAAGCGAAAGCTGAAGCAGAGGCAAAAGCTAAAGCTGCTGCTGAGGCAAAAGCTAAAGCAGAAGCTGAAGCTAAGAGAAAAGCTGAAGAAGCTAAAGCAAAAGCTGCTGCTGAGGCAAAAGCTAAAGCAGAGGCTGAAGCAAAAGCTAAGGCAGAAGCTGAAGCTAAGAAAAAAGCTGAAGAAGAAGCTAGACAAAAAGCAGAGCAGGAAGCACTTGCTAAAGAACAAGCAGATGCTGTTGCTAAAGCTAAACAGGATATTGCCAATGCTCAGGAAAAATATGACAGCCTTGTTAATGATAACACTATAACTAGAGGTGATGAAGTTGATCAAAATATATCTACTCTTTTAGCTGATGCTAATAATTTGGCTGAAACTGATCCTGCTGCTGCAAGTGAAAAGGCATTAGAGGCTTCTAAAGCTATGGACGATTTAATTAATGAACGTGATAATACTATAGCAAGAGAAGAAAATCAAAGACAATTAGATGAAATCAAAGCTAGATATCAAGAGCTTATTGATCAAGGTTATATAATACCAGATAGTGAAGAAGATCAAAATCTTTCTCAAGCTATTAAAGATGCTGAAGATGCATTAGCTAATAATGATAATGCTTTAGCAAGACAAAAACTTGAAGAAGCTAATAATTCTATGAACGCTATATATGAAATGGGACCAAAAAGACCTGTTGATGGCGATTTAGTAGAAGGAGATGGTGATGGCGAGAGAGGTCAGATAATCGATGCTACTACTGGTCAAACTGTTAATACTGAAGGTAAAGTTACTGTACTTCCTATGTATTATACAGTTGTACAAAGAACTCCTTTAACTGACGCTTTATGGAGAATAGCTGGATACTCTTTCATATACAATGATCCTATACAATGGTACAGATTATATCAAGCTAATAGAAATGTATTGAGAGATCCTAATAACCCAGACTTGATACTTCCAGGTCAGGTATTAACTATACCTAGTATGAATGGTGAACAAAGAGCCGGTACATATGATCCTAATATGGAATATATTACTTATGATGAGGCTATGATATTGAAAAATCAGCAGCAAAATAATATCACAGCTGATCAAGCAAATGCAGGATATGAAGAAGAAAATAATGCTACTCAAACAAATAACTAAAAGTTATTAAAAAAATAGCCATGTATGAATAATATTCATGCATGGCTTTTTATATTTATATGAATTTATTAATACGGAATCTGTATTTTCCAATTAATAAATTCATTTATTTATTTTTCAAAAGGGTATTTTATTTTCCAACTTCTTCTTAAAGTATCCATTATATTCATTACTCTCAAAATATCCTCATGAGGCATTTCTTTGCATTCTAGTTTGCCGTTATTAATAGCATCAACGCATGAAAGTATTTGATATTCATATCCTGTTATTTGTTTTGGCACCTTAATAGTTTTTACAACTTTTCTATCAAGAGAATAAACTGTTATGCTTTCTGGATTATTAATATTTTTTATCACCATATAACCTTTATCTCCGTTTATAACTCCTTCTCTGTTGGTTAATGCTGACATTGTAGAGTTTAATACAGCCATTTTTCCATCTTCAAATGTTAATGTAATAGAGTTTTGTTCATCTACGCCTTTTTTAGTTTTTACACAGCAGGAATCTATTTTACTTATTTTATTTCCGAATACCATCAAAGCAAAATTAATAGTATAAACGCCCACATCAAGCAAAGCTCCACCTGCCAATTCTGGTTCTATTAATCTAGGAACTTTATTTATAACATATCCTAAATTGGCAGTTAATGAACTTACTTTTCCTATAATACCGCTTTTTATAGTGTCATTTATTATTTGTCTGCTAGGCATATATCTTGTCCATATAGCCTCTGCAAGTAAAAGTTTTTTCTTTTTTGCTAGTATTAATACTTCTCTTGCTTGCTTTGTATTAACAGTAAATGCTTTTTCACATATTACATTTTTATTATTGTTTAAGCATAGTTTTATATGTTCATAATGATGTGAATGAGGTGTTGCTATATAAACTAAATCAATTTTTTCATCTTTTAACATCTCTTCATAAGAGCCATAAAACTTTTTAAATCCGTATTTTTTGGCAAATGCTTTACTTCTTTTTAAATCTCTTGCACTTACAGCATATGATTCTACTTCTTTTATTTTGGCTATAGTTTTTGCCATAGTTTCTGCTATATGTCCAGCTCCTATAAAACCTATATTTATTTTTTTCATTTTAGTTACCCCTTATTTTAGTTATTTTATTAATAAAATAATATTAGAATTTTATTTATTGTCAATATAATAAAAACTTATACACTTGAATTTTTATATATTTATAATATAGTATAAAACATTATGGAAGAGAATATAAACGAAACAAATAAAGAAAATACTTCTGAAGTATTAAATAATAATAAAGAAACAGAAAATAGTAATCCTGATTATAAAGAGTTTACTGTTTCATTATCAAGTATAGATTATGAAGGACCTTTATCTATACTTTTTGATATGCTTAAAAGAAGCGAAAAAAATATATATGAAGTTTCTATTTTGGAAATTATAGATCAGTTTGTTGAATATTTAAAAGCTCAGGCAGCATTAAATCTTGATTCCACAGGGGATTTTTTGGTAGTTGCTTCTGAATTTCATTTATATAAATCAAAAATGCTTTTGCCTCATGATATAGATGATGATAAGTTTACAGACAGATTAAAATTTGAAATAGTAGAGCAGATGCTTGAATTTCAGAGATATAAAATGGTTTCTGAAGAGCTTGACAGGCTTCAGGAGGCTTCTGACTCTATATTTGAACGTAAAGATACAGAGAGAGTAAAATTTTTTAATAATATTAATTCTTTAGATGATAATGAAGTTGCTTGGAAAGATGTTACGCTTTATGATTTGGTGTATGCTTTTACGAAAGTGCAGTTTGTACCAGAAACAGATTTGGCAGTTCTCTCTGGAATGTCCAATTTTCATATAGATAATGCTATTGATATGATAAGGATAAAATTATCAGAAACGGCTTTTTTCCCTTTTATAGTATTATTTAAAGACGGAGTTACGAAAAGACAGCTTGTTACATTCTTTTTAGCTATGCTTGAGCTCGTTAAAGAAAAAGAGATTTTACTTAAACAAGAGGTACGATTTAAAGAGATATATGTATTTAAAAGAGATGAGCGTTTTATACATAAAGAAAATAGCGATGGTGAAGAAGAAAATAATAATGCGGAAGAAGTTTCTAATGAAGAAATTAAATCAGAAGGCAATATAAATATAGAAAACAATTCTTCAGAAGAAAATAATGAAAATATTTTAGATAATCAAAATTAATAAATTTTTTTAATATTTAAGTTATGAGTAAATATAAACCAAACAATAAAACTGAATTAAGAAGTTTAATAGAAAATAGTAATATATATTTAGGCGATATTGATACTTCTTTAATAACTGATATGTCTCATTTATTTTCAAAAACTAATAGAGAAGATTATTCAGGCATAGAGAATTGGAATACAGAAAATGTTATTAATACTGAGTCTATGTTTCAAATATTGAAAAATTTTAACAGTAATATAAATAATTGGAATGTTTCAAAAGTTGAAAGTATGAAAAGAATGTTTTCAGGCTGCAGTCAGTTTAATCAGCCTTTAGATAAATGGGATACTTCAAAAGTAAATAATATGGAAGGCATGTTTTTTGCTTGTAGAGAATTTAATCAGGATATTAAAAGCTGGAACACATCCAATGTTACAAATATGGCTAATATGTTTTGTTTATGTGAAAAGTTTAATCAGCCTTTAGATAAATGGAATGTTTCTAAAGTTGAAAATATGACGGGTATGTTTGCTGGTGCTTATAATTTTAATAAGTCTTTAAATGATTGGGATACTTCTAATGTAAAATATATGTTTTCTATGTTTAATGGGGCAGGAAGTTTTAACAAGCCTTTAAATAAATGGAATACTGTAAAATTAGAAAGTATGTCTTATATATTTTATAAGGCATTAATGTTTAATCAGGATTTATCAGATTGGAATTTATATAATGTATCAGATTTAGATTTTGCATTTGAAGAAACTTCACTAAAAAATAATAATAAAATCCCTATACAATTTATAGTTGCTGAATATGTAACAGCAAAGAATAAATCATCAAAAATTACACAGTTTGAGATAATAAAAAATAACGTGAAAGAAGCATATAAAAGCATTATTAATTATAACAATAAAATATATGCTGATTTTAGAATAATGCTTGAAAATGAATTTTATACAGAATTAAAAGCTAATAATGATGAAGTATTAAATTTGAGCAGTATAGAAGATATAGAGAATTGGGTAAATTATGATAAAAAGAATAATAAAAAATTAAAATTCATTGATGATATAATAAAAGAAAAAGAAATAAAAGTTTTTAGTAAAGATAAATCAAAAATTATAGACATGAAAATAATAAAGTATATTTATTTAGAGTATTATAATTTAAAAAAATATATTTATAAAATACAAACACTTGATAATATAATTAATTTTCTTGATGAAGATAGTTTTAAAAATTGTATAAGAGAAATATATATTAATTCTCAAAAAGATGTTTCTGTTTTAGTTTGCGGTGTATATGCTGATGATAATATGTTAATTGAGATGTACAATAGAGAAAATAGTTCTTTATTGTTTATGAGGATTTTAGCATTGCATACAGACAGTAAATTCGCTTTAAGTTTATTATATAATGTTTTTGCTAGGAATAAAAAGACTTCAATTAAAAAAGAGGCTATTAGTTTATTAAATTCTATTTCTGAAAAAATGAATTTAGAATTATATGAATTAGGTTTTAAAGTAGTATATGATTTCGGATTTGATAAAAGGGGAGAGAAAATCATAGAAGTAAATGATAATAAATATAAAATCTCTCTTAAAAATAATAATTCAGTAGAATTGTTTGATATTAATAATAAAAAAGAATTAAAATCAATACCGAAATACTTTCCTGAAAATATAAAAGAAGAAATAAAGCATATTAGAAAAGAGATTCCAAATATATTGAAAAGTCAGAATTACAATTTAATAAAAATTTTAATAAGCGGTAAGAAATATAATTATAAATTTTGGAAAGATATTTTTATTGATAATCCTATAATGAATAAATATGCATATAGTTTAATTTGGAATTTATATGATGAAAATATGAATTTTAAAACTTCTTTCAGATATTTAGGCGACAGCAGTTATACTGATTGCAATGATAATAATGTTGTTATAGATGAAAATTGTTATATTAATTTATCTAGCGTATTTGATTTAACTAAAGAAGATATAACAAAATGGAAAATACATTTAAATGATTATGAGATATTTCAGCCTATAAATCAGTTTCCAATTATCAATATAGATATCTCAGATTTCAATAAAGTAATAGAAAAGCTTCAAAACATAGAAATAGTTTATTCCAGTTTGAAAGCATTTGCAAGCAGATATTCTATGAATGTTATTTATGAATTTTCAGAGAGTATATTTTATTTTGAAGATTTTAAAAAAGATAAATTTACTATTCAAATTAAATTTGATGAATATATTAGTAATGGAGATATTGTTAAAATTAATATATCATTTTACAATAGTGAAAATAAAACAGTTGAAAATAGATTCATATATTATTGGCTTGTTTTGATGATAAGTGATTTTAAAAAAGAAAAACTTTTTTATTAAATATTAGGATTTTAATTGTGTATAAACCAAAGAATAAAATTGAATTAAGAAGTTTAATAGAAAACAATAATATTTATTTAGGTGATATTGATACTTCTTTAATAACTGATATGTCTATGCTTTTTGATAAACCTAATTTTGCATGTTTTGAAGGTTCTTACAGCGAATACGAGGATTACAATGTAAGAGTAGATTTTTCAGGTATAGAAAAATGGGACACTTCTAATGTTATAACAATGAAATCTATGTTTCATAATATAAAAAATTTTAATATAAATATTAATGATTGGAATGTGTGTAATGTTACTGATATGAGTTATATGTTTTATGGAGCTAGTAGTTTCAATATGCCTTTATATAAATGGGATGTAAGCAATGTAAAAAATATGTGCAGTATGTTTAAAAATGCTCTAAGTTTTAATCAGAATTTAGATGATTGGAAAGTAAGTGAGGATACTTATACAAAAGATATGTTTATAAATACAAATTTAACTGAAGGTCCTAAATGGTACATATGAGTTTTTATTATTAAATTATAAAAATACAAAAATTGTGAGGGTTTATGAATGACAAATTTATTATATAGTATATTGCATAATGAATATTTTGTTTTGATTGTTTTTCTTATTATTTTAGTGATTATTTTCAAATATTTAATGAAAAATAAGTACTGTCCTTATTTTTATATAAAAGATATAACTTTTTTTATACTTAAAGACAATATTAATAATATATATATTTATTGCAATAGATTTGAAAATATTGATGAGGGTATTCACTATTTGTATACGGGTAAAATATTTATAAATAATTCTAATTTTTTTGGTATTTATGGGATTGCAGGAAATAGCAAAAAGATTGAAGTTTTTGACTATGATACTGAAGAAGAGTTTATAACTTTAAACAGAATAAATATTGCAGAAATAAATTTAAAAAATAATAGTACTTCAAAAATTAAATATGATATGTATATTAATGGCAAAAAAATAGAAGGTATTTTTGAAATAATTAATAATCCTAAAATAAATATAAAAAATTTCAATATATGCGGATTTAAATTTTTAAAAACTAATGACAGAGGAATGACTGTAACAATTCTTAATCATTTATTTAATTTTTATTATGCATTTATAGATAATAAAGATAAAATAAACTTTGATATTAACGGCGAATATAATTTTTCAGAAGATTTTAAATATCAAAAAGAAAAAGAGCTTTCATATGAAGTTAGTTCATTTTTAAAACAATTTTCTGTTTATGAATTAAAAAAATATTTTCTTAAACTTAGAGATTTATATGCATTTAATATATTATACTTAGATGAAAAAACTATTTGTATATATAAAAGAATTACTCAAGCAGAAGAAGATAAAAAACTTATAATTAATAATATTTCTCTTATTTATGATTTGAATAGTCAAAAATTAATAAGTTCTTCTTTTAAAGATTTAGTAAATAATTCTGATGATTTATTAAAAAGATATAAAGCACCCAATAATTTTTATAATGATAATTTAATATTTCTTACAACAGATATAGGTATTATAGTTATGTCTGATAATGGCTATGAAAAAATATTTATTTCTTTAGATGATTTAAAAGATTATATAAATAAAGAGCATTATCTGGCTTATTTATTTAATTGATTTTTATATTATTGTTTTTTTTCATTAATTGATTTATTATTAACATAATTATAATTACTCTTTATTTAAGGAAAATATTTTGAGAACAATAAGACTTGATATAGAAACTAGAGAAAAAGCTTTTTTATCTCCCGCAGCATCATTTTCATCTGAAAGCAAAGGAACAGTATACCCAAGAGAAAAAGATGATATAAGAACAATTTATATGCAAGACAGAGACAGAATAGTTCATAGCGAATATTTTAGGCGTCTTAAAGATAAGGCACAGGTTATAATGCTTTCGGTGGGAGATTTCAGAACTAGGCTTACACATACACTTGAAGTTATGCAGATAGCAAGAAGTATAGCAAGGGCATTAAGGCTTAATGAAGATTTAACAGAGGCTATTGCATTTGGTCATGATTTGGGACATTCTCCATTTGGACATGCTGGAGAGAAGGCTATATCAAAATATTTTAAAGGTTTTCATCATTCTTCGCATTCTTTAAGAGTAGTTGAGCATTTAGAAAAAGGTAAGGGACTTAATTTAAGTTTTGAAGTAAGAGATGGAATTATAAAGCATACAAAAGGAAAAAACGGAAAACTTATTTCTGACTCTTCTGGTCCTTCCACTAATGAGGGTATGATTGTAAGGATATCAGATACTATAGCATATGCTAATCATGATGTTGATGATGCTATAAGATACGGACTTCTTAAATATGAGGATTTACCAAAAGATATTGTAAAAGTATTAGGCACTACATACGGAGAGAGAGCTGATACTATGATTATGGGTGTGATAGAAGCAAGTATGGAGAAGATGGAAATAGATATTGATGAGAAAGTTTTAAAGGCTATTAATGATTTGAGGGCTTTTATGTTTAAAACTGTTTATGAAAGCAAGGCTATACTTGAAGATGTAGAGAGAGTTAATAGAATTATATCTACTATATTTGAATATTTATTAAAGCATAAAGAAATAATAGAAGAGGATAATTTATTTAAAAAAGCGGATATTCCTTATAAAAGCGATGAAGAACTTGTTAAAGATTATGTAGCTCATCTTACTGATTCGGAGGCTGTAAGTTTGCATAAAAAAATTACTTACGGAAAACTCAATTATATTTAGATAAAAATATGTATAAAAAATCTATAAAAAATTATAAAGCCTTATGATAATTTATTATAATATTATTATAGGGCTTTACTTTTTATTTGATTGAAATTAAAATATTTATAATATAAAAAATACCAAAATAGAAGTTAATAATTATGGATATATTTTTTGAAGAGTATGTAAAAATAAATGGTATAGAAGAATATTTTATACATTATCCTAAAAAATCAAATACATCATTAATATTTCTGCATGGCGGACCTGGTGAAAGCGAATCATATTTTTTATATAAAATGCATTCAAAAAATCAAAATTATAATTTAGTGTATTATGATCAAAGAGGGACTGGAAAAACTCAGTTAAAAAATAAATCCAAAGAAAATGATATAACAATAGAAAAATTATTATTAGATTTGAAAGAAACTATTAATTATGTAAAAGAAAAATATAAATCAAAATATATTATTTTACTAGGTCATTCTTTTGGAAGTGTTTTAGGTATTGAGTTTATAAAAAAATATCCAAACACAGTTTCAGCATATATTGGAATGGGGCAGGTTGTTAGTTTTAAAGTAGGGGAGAAAACTGGATTTGATTATTGTTTTGATTTAGTGAAAAAAAGCGGAAGTAAAAAATATATTGAGAAAATGTGTAAGTTAAAAAATTATCCTTTTAATATAAATAATAATAATGTTTTTGATTTATTTAAAAGTTTTAGAGAAGTGCAGGCTGAATATAAATTGGCTGGATATTATGAAGGACAAGATAAATTAAAAAAGATTATAAAACAAAGTCCTATATATTCATTTAAAGATATGTTTAATTTTAGTCCATTAACATTAAACAAAAATATAATATATTATTTACTAGATTATGATACGAGTAAATTTACTAATTTTAATATACCAATATTTTTTATATGCGGTAAAAATGATTGGCAGGTACCAACTGTAACAGTGCTGGAATATTATAAACAGATAAAAGCTCCAGATAAAGACATATTTATAATAGAAAATGCAGGACATCTTCTTAATATAGAAAATACATATGAATATAATATCACTGTAGAAGGAATATGCAGCAGAATTAGCGGACAGTAAATATTTATTTTGCTGCTTCTGTATTTAATATTTTGTATCCTAATTTTTTTGACTCTTCTAAATAATGATTGCTTTTTTCTGTATACTCTTTCATTTTTTCTGCAGTAATTGTTGTTAATTTTGAATATTCATCATAAACTAATGATAAATAATAATAACTTTCTGCTAATACGGATTTTGATTTATTGTTTTTTATAGACTGTAAAAAATTATATTCAGATTCTTTTAAATCTTTTACCTGTTTTTCTACTTGATATCTGTAAAGGGATACTATACCTTTATTATTTAAAAGATAAAAATTATTCTTTTCAATATTAAGACCGTATTCTATGTCTTTTTGTGCATTATCCAAACTTTTAATATCATTATTTATTTTATAATCTATTAAATATAGCCAGCCTCTGTTTATATATATTGAAGTGTTATTTTTATCAATATTCAAGGCTTTATTATAATTGTCTAATGACATATTAAAATATTTTTTATCGCTTGTGTTTTTATATTTTTCATTATAAAGGTCAGAATATATAAGAAGTGTACTTAAATCATCTGTATTATTATTATCTTCAACTGCTCTGTTATAATCATTTAATGCTAGAGTAAAATAATTTTCATCGGCTGTATAGTGATATTTTTTTGTGTATAGAACGGATCTGTCCTTTAATACATCAATATTGCTCTCTTCGTTAAAATTATTAATATCTATAATTCTATTATAATCTTTCAAAGCGGCATTAAAATATTTATCATCTGAAGTTTCCTGATATTTTTTACTGAATAGTAATGCTCTGTTTTTTAATACTGCTGTATTATTGTCGTTTGAGTTCAGCATTCTTGTATATATGCTTATAGCACTATCATCATTTCCATTTTCAACTTCTTTTATAGCCATAAGTGATAATTCATTAATATTAAGATTTTCTTCAGTGTTTTTATTCTTTTTTACAACATTCCAAAAAACATTGTCTCCTTTTTTATTGTATTTATAGTAATCGTTTTTTAATACAAGTTTATCACCGTCATAATTTGTATCAATAATTTTATTATCATTATTGTTAGAAATTCCTTCAGAATAAATTTCTTTATTTTTATTATTTTTTTCATCATTATTATCATTTATACTATCTTTTATGTTAATATCATCATCTTCTTCTTTATTATCAGAGCTTCCTCTAAATAATAATGCTCCAACTATAATTGTTGCTAATGCTGAAATAAAAACAATAACAACAGTTCTTGTATCCAAACTGTTTATAAATTGATTATTATTAAAAAATTCGTTAAAACTATTAATATGAGGAGCTATATACTCATCATATTTTATATCCATTAGATAATCTAAGTTCTTTTTAATATTATTTCTGTTTAGTATATCATTTTTATTGCTTATTACTGTATTTGTATAAAAATTAGTGTTTATATTTGAGTATGCATTATTTTGTGATACATTATTTGAATTGTATATCCATAAACATATTCCAGCTATTATTACGGCTATGAATAGTATTATTGTTAACATAACACCATTTGAAGCAGGCTTTTCATTTGCATATTCATAATTTTCATCATTTTTTATAAAATTATGCTCTTGTTCCATGCAAAAATCCCGATATTAGTATGTTATTTATCGGATTGATGTATTATAAAAAAAAATAAATATGATAACTAAATTAAGAATTTTTTGTGAATTTAAATATTCTCGTTATATTTTTCGATTAGATTAATAATTTTTTCATTATTTGTATTATAAGCATAATCTAATGCAGTATTTGAAGTTTCATCGGTTATATTAATATCAACACCATATTCCAATAATATTTTTACTATTTCTATATTTTCTCTTATAATAGCAAACATTAAAGCATTTTTACCGTCATTGCTTACAATATCAGCATCAGCATTATTTTCAAGTAAAATATTTACAATATTTTCATGACCGCTTATAACAGATTGTATTAATGCCGTGTATCCTATATTATTTTTATAGTTTATATCTATATTAAGCGATATTATTTTTTTTATGATATCCTGATTGCCTTTAAAGCATGATTCTATAAGAATATTATTTCCGTCATTATTTATTTGATGAATATCTGCTCCATTTTTAAGTAAAGTATCAAAAACATCTATATGTCCGTTTGAAGCAGCTGCCATAATGGCATTATACCCGAATATATTAACAATATTTATATCAGCACCATATTCTATAAGCAATTTTACTATATCGTTATGTCCGTTAAATGAAGCAAGTATAATTGGAGATATTTTATCTTTGTCAAGAGAATTAACATCTGCTCCAGATTCAATTAATTCTTTTACTCCTTCATAATTTCCATGTTCTGCATATATAAAAAGTCTGTCTTCTTCTTTGTTAATATCATATTTTAATTGAGAATATAAAAGTCCGCTTAATATAAAAACTATTATAAGAATATGTTTTGACATATGTAATAATACCCCATTATTTTATATAAAAACTATTATATATAATAAACGGATTATATAGATTTATGTTAAACATTTTTATCATTAATTTTTATAAAACAATATATATTTATATAGTATCATTTTTATAATATTTATATCTGTTTTCTTTATAGCGTATCGATACATCTTTTGCAAATATTGTAAATCTTATATAATTGTATTTATATTTAACTTTATTGTAATATTCTTTAATAGTATTTGATTCTATAAAAATAATAAACTCTTTAGAGAAATATTTATCATAATATTCTTTATTTATATTTTTAATAACTTTATTTAAAGTATTTTTTATAATATCAAAAACTTTTCTTTCATCTTCTACTTTAAAATTTTTTGTTCTAAAAGCTAAAAATGCCTCACCTTCTATGTATTTAGCAAAAGATAGTGACTTACTTTCCCAAAAATTATATTTAGTGTAGAAATCTTCTAATAACTCAAACCACTTTGGTATAGCATTAACTAATATAGAAGGCTCTTTTACAGCCCTTTGAGAATCCTGTCCTGCTCTTTTTACATAATGATAATTTGTATTATATTCAAAACTAACATTTTTCGTATACATCAAAAGTTCATGTGAAAATATGCCATCTTCTCCGGGCTGAACATTTAAAGGATATCTTAAATATTTATAATTATCCAATATTAATTTTTTTATAAACATTGAACATGTTGGAAGTGCCGAATGATAATCTTTATTAACCCTTTTATCTAAGTTCCAAAAAGTGCTCAATACTACTAAATCACTGTTATTTTTTTTAGCATTATTATAAAAAACTTCGATAAAATCATTATCTATATAGTCATCACTATCAATACAAAATATATATTCGCCTTTCGCTTTTTCTATGCCGTCATTTCTTGCTGCAGATACTCCGGCATTTTTTTTGTCTATTATTGTTATTCTTTTATCTTTAGAAGCATATTCTTTTAATATTTCAAACGAATTGTCAGTAGAGCCGTCATTAATACATATTATTTCCAACTCTTTGTAAGTTTGATTAATAACGCTTTCCAAACAAGTTTTCAAATAATTTGAAACATTATAAACAGGTATTATTATACTAACCATATTTTACAGCTTTTCTATATCCTCTAAACTTAATCCAGTTATTTTTACTATTTCTTTATTATCCATATTCATATTTTTAAGTTTTAATGCTATGCTTTTTGCCTTATTTATTTCACCCTGTTCTATACCTTCTTTTATACCTTCTTCTTTACCTTCTTTTATACCTTCTTCTTTACCTTCTTTTATACCTTCTTCTTTACCTTTCTTAATTCCTTCTTCTATTCCTAATCTTCTTTCTTCATCAAGCATTATCTGATTGCCGTATAAATAAGCCTCTTTTTTCTCATATTCCATCATCATTAATCTGCTTTTTACAAAATTATTATATTTTTTCTGTACTTCTTCCATTATAGGTTTTTCTTTTACTATTTCAGACATAGACACCTCCAAATTTTTACTTGTAAAGATTTTGAGCCAATAATTCAAATCTTTAGATAATACATTTTTCCTAAACTTTTTTAACTCTATTATATGTATCTGCAAATGATCAGTTAATAACTTTTTATTATTCATCTCATAAAGCATATAACAGGAATGTATATT
>NZ_ARQI01000127.1 GCF_000384655.1 Brachyspira innocens ATCC 29796
TGTGTGTTGTGTGTTGTGTGTTGTGTGTTGTGTGTTGTGTGTTGTGTGTTGTGTGTTGTGTGTTGTGTGTTGTGTGTTGTGTGTTGTGTGTTGTGGTTTTTTCATTAATCATCTCCTTATAATATAATATTACTACATATAAGTCAATATATTGAATAATATTATATTAAAATTCTTATATTTCTTATTGTGTATTTTAAACTTTTATAATATAATTTGCAATGTTATAATATTAATATGGAAGGATATAATTTTTTATGAAAAAAATATATATTATTTTTAGTTTATTTTTCTTAAGTTTTGCTTTATATTCTCAGGAAATTACAAATTCTGAACTTTTTACTAATTCCAATAATAATGGAGAAGAAACCATTAATTCTAACAGCATATTTTTTACTGCTATAGAAAGCGGAGATATTTTTAAAGTTAGAGAACTTCTTAAAAATGGTACAGATGTTAATAGTACGAATGCTGAAGGCTGGTCAGCTTTGCATTTAGCCGTGAAAGCTAATAAGCCTGCTATAGTAAAAGAATTATTATCACACAAAAAAATTAATATGAACCCTACACTTCCTGTTGACAGTGTATTTACAGATTCAGATACTAAATGGTATGCTGACGGACAAACACCTCTTTTGCTTGCGGCATATTACGGATATAGTGATATAGTAACTATGCTTTTGAGTTATGGGGCAGATATTTTAGCTAAAGACAGTATAGATGATGCTATGGCTATACATATTGCTTCAGCAAAAGGATATTATAAGGTTGTTGAGGCTATATTAGATTCTGCTGCTGCTAGAAACTCTAAAATAGATATTGTTAATGTAGGTGATAATACTGGTACTACACCTTTAATGTGGGCTGCTATGAATAATCAGGTAACAGTCATATCTATTTTAATTAGATATAAAGCCGATGTTAATATGCAAGATGATGACGGCTGGACTCCATTACATTTTGCTGCAGCTTCAGATAGTTATAGAGCTGTTGAGATTCTTTTAAATAATGGTGCTGATGCTAATATTGCTGATATAGAAGGTAAAAGAGCTGTTAATGTCACTAATGATACTGATATAGAAGCATTATTAAATAAATATATGACTGTAGATAATACCCAGCCTGCAAATCAATAATTTTTTATATTCTTTATATTGTTTTATGGAAGCAAAAAAATTACAAAGATTTAGTGAATATAGTATGTCTACATATTTGCTTTGTCCTAGAAAGTACAGATATACATATATTGAAAAGCCTTTTAAAAAACAAAAAAGAAGTGTTAATGTTTACTTTATCTTTGGTAATGCTATTCATTTGGCTTGTAAGGAGTTTTATGAGCAGAGGGCTGAGGAGAGAACATTAGAGAATTTATATACTATATTTAGAAATGTATGGAAAAGAAGCGGTATAAGAGCTTTCTTTAACAGCAGAGAAGAAGAAAAGGAATTGGGAGAGAGAGGACTTTATATGCTCTCTAATTTCTTTAATTCTTTCTCAAATAAAGTGCCTTATAAAATGGAAAGCTATATGGAAAATAGGGTTAGAGATTATATTTTATTTGGCAGAATAGACAGAATAGATTTATCTGCTGACGGTACATTACAAATAGTTGACTATAAAACAACCAAATATTATGATGTAGGCGAAGATAATGATGAAAGGGACAGAAAAACTATACAGTTAAAATTATATGCATGTATATTAGATGGTCTTAAATTCAAAGTTACAAGCGGATCTTATTATCATTTTGAAGATGATAAATTTGATACTGTAGAGTTTACTCCAGAATCTATTAATTATTTAAGAGAATGGTTTGATGAAATAGTTGATGATATAAGATATGATAGAGCCTTTGATAAAAAAATGGGAAGGCATTGTGAGTTTTGCGATTTCTTTAAGTTATGTCAGGGAAAAGAAGATAATATTGAGGATTTAGTTCTTCCGTCAGATGAGCTTTTTATGGCTAATATAGAAAATTCTAATGACAATTAATTTTTTATAAAGACTCATTAATTCTGCATGTCATTAATTATAAAAAATAGGAACTTTATGAGCAGTCATAATAAAAAAGAATATTCAAAAGAAAATATAATAAAAAGAAAAAAAGATAAGTTTAAAATAAGATATCTGACATTAGAAGATTTAGAAATGTTTAATAATCTTTTAAGATACGCGTTTCAGGTAAGCAATAATGAGCTTATTACTTTAGGTTATGAAATAGATGAAATAAAACAGGCAAAATCAGCTGTATTGACTAAAGCTAAAGTACTTGGCTGGTTTGACGGAGAAAAACTAGCTTCTCAAATAGCTGTGTATCCTATGAAGATGAATATACATGGCGTTATATATAAAATGGCTGGTGTTACAGGTGTTGCTACATATCCAGAATATTCTAATCTTGGTCTTATGAATGATTTGATGATAAAAAGTATAGAGATTATGAAAAAGGAGGGTCAGACTATATCGGTGTTATATCCTTACTCTATACCTTTTTATAGGAGAAAGGGCTGGGAGATTATTTCAGATAAGATGAGTTTTGAAATTAAAGATACTCAGCTTCCAAAAACTATTACAAATAGCGGAAGGGTAGAGCGTGTTGCTTCAGATAGTAAAGATTTGAAAGAGCTTTATGATAAGTTTTCTCATATGAGGCATGGTGCATTGATTAGGGGTGATTTAGAGTGGGAAGAGTATTGGAGATGGGACGTCGATGATACTATAGTTGCCATATATTATGATGAAAAAGATGAGGCTAAGGGTTTTTTAGTTTATGTTATAGAAAATGATATTTTTCATGTCAAAGAGATGGTTTATCTTAATTTTGAGGCAAGGCTTGGGCTTTGGAATTATATATCGGCACATTTTTCTATGGTTGATAAAGTTCATGGTTATAATTATACAAATGAACCTATGGCATTTTTACTCGAAGACAGCGAGATAAAAGAAACTATAAGACCTTATATAATGGCTAGAATTACTGATGTTAAAGCGTTTATTATCAATTATCCTTTTTTAAGAAAGCCTAAAAATAAAAAAATTAATTTGATAATAAAAGATAATATGGCAAAATGGAATAATGGCAGCTTTCTAATATATTGGGACGAAGATAGAAACACTATATGCAAAAGATTAAATAAAGAATATAAAAGAAACTCTAAAGACAGATATATTATAAAGATGAATATTCAGACACTTACAGCTATGCTTATGAGCTATAAAAGTCCGTCTTATTTATACAAAATAGGAAGAATAGAATCTAGTATAAAAGGTATTAATTTACTTGAATCTATTATACCAAAAGAGCAAGTTTACTTTTCTGATTATTTTTAAGTTAATAATATTATGCCTCTTTGACAATTTATATTTATTTTAGTATAATAATACTATGAAAGAGATCAATAGGCTTAATGATTTATTCGTACGATACTTAATCGGTACTGAAGGCAATGAGGATATATTAGAAAATATTGTCAATGCTGTATGATGTTGGTTTTGAGTCTATAGGAAATCTTGAAATAATTAATCCTTATAACTTGGCAGAAAATGAGAATTTAAAAGAGTCTATCCTCGATGTTAAAGCAAAAACTAAAGATGGTAAAAAGGTACTTGTTGAAATACAATTAGTAGGAAATAATAATTTTATAAAAAGAATATTGTATTATATTGCAAAAAATATTTATTAGTGAATTAACAGTACTCAGTATATAAAAAATAAAAAACTTATCAGTGCCTGCCATTTGTAAGAATGATATGTATTGTTACGAACAAGTTTTTTATATTATAATGGATAAAATTTTTTATGAAAGTTGAAATTATAGACACGGCTTACGGCGGATACGGAATTGCTAAAAATAATGATGGGAAAATTATATTTATTCCTCATAGTGTTGAGGGAGATGTATTAGATATAAATATAACAAAAGAAAGTAAGAAATTTTCTTATGGATATATAGAAAAAATAATAGAGCCTTCCAAATACAGAATAAAACCAAGATGTAAATATGCTGGTATTTGCGGAGGGTGTGTATTTAATCATATAGATTATAATAAACAGCTTTCTATAAAAAAGAATATAGTTTTAAATGCTGTTAGAAATATTGAATATAAAAAAGATATAAAGATTATTTATGATAAAAATTATAATTACAGACTTAGAGTAAATATGATAGCAATAAATGGCAGTATTGGTTTTTATAGATTTAAAACTAATGATTTTGCAGCAATTGATGAATGTATTATTTTGAAAGATAGTTTATTTAAAAGAATAAAAGATTTCTCAAAAGAAAATAATATTACAGGCAGTATTTATGCTATAGAAAATAATGATAGAGAGTCTCTTGCTTTTTTAGAGTGTAATAAAAAAATAAATATAAAATCTTTTGAAAAATATTTTAATGGCATAACTGTAAAATATAATAAAACAGTTAGAAGTTTTGGCGATATGAGTATGACTTATAAAACTAAATATGGTAATATAGGCATAGGGCATAAAACATTTTTTCAGAGTAATTTATATTTACTTGATATTTTTCAAGATGAGGCTTTAAAATATATAACTCAAGATGATAATACTATAATAGAACTTTATGCAGGAAGCGGATTTTTTACTGCAGCTATAGAAAGTAAATTAATAAGTTTTAATAAACAATATAAATTTATTTCTTCTGAGATAAGCAAGGATTCTGTATATATAGCAAACAAATATAATTTTAATATAAAGAATGAAGAATCTTTTATAACATTAAAAAATATTAATTATGATATTGATGTATTAGTATTAGACCCTCCAAGAGAAGGCATTGATAAAAAAACTATAAAAGAAATAATAAGAATTAAGCCCAAAAAAATCATATATGTTTCATGCGATCCTATGACTTTTTCTCGTGATATTAATTTATTAAAAGACTATTACAAATTATTAGATTTAAGTATTGTAGATATGTTTGCTGATACTTATCATATAGAAGTTGTATCATATTTAGAGAGATGTTAATTTAAATAAAAGTGAATTATGAAGGATAAAATTATTATCTTCATAATTCAAACTATAATAATTTTTAATTAAAAAAATCTTTCTCTTCTAGTTTTTTGTTTAGCTTCTCTAATTTTATTTTTAATTCATTAAAATGTCTTTGCATTTCATCTCTTTCATTGATTAGTATTGATTTTCTTTCATTTATTGTATTTGTACCTTTTTTGTAAAGTTTAATATATTTTATAATGGAGTCTATTGATATGCCTAAATCACGCATTGATTTTGAAAACTCTATGCATTTCAAATTATATTCATTATAGTTTCTGATGCCGCTTTCGCTTCTTCCTATTTCTGGTATTACTCCTATTTTTTCGTAGTATCTTAAAGTGTCTTTGGTTAGTCCTGTTAATTGGCTTACTTCTGATATAGTCATGATGTACTCCTTATTATTAATTATGAGCCTATTTTAATGTATTAATCTTAATATATCAAATACTTATATCTTATATTTAGTTATAATAAAAAAGTATTACTAAATATTGTTATATATGATATGATAAGTAAAAAATAATAATTGGAATATTTATTTATGGATATAAAATCATTAAAATATTTTCTTACTTCAGCTAGAGAGGGAAGCATTACAAAAGCAGCAAATACTCTTAATCTTACTCAGCCTAATCTTTCAAGACAAATAAATAATTTAGAAAAAGAGATAGGAAAAAAACTTTTTGTAAGAAGCAATTATAGTATAAAACTTACTCCTGATGGAGTGCTTTTAAAAAAGAGAGCCGAAGAGATAATTGATTTAATAGAAAAAACTAAAATGGAGTTTAAGTCTTCTGAAGATGTAATCGCAGGAGACATTTATATAGGAAGCGGAGAGACATATTATATAAAAATTATAGCGGATATTATAAAAGAGTTAAGAGATTTATATCCAAATATAATATATCATATTCATAGCGGAGTATATTCAGATATTACAGAAAAGTTAGACAGAGGACTTGCTGATTTCGGACTATTAATAGGAAGTTTTGATGATGCTAAATACGATTATATAGAAATGCCTTATAAAGAATTGTATGGTTTATTAATGAAAAAAGATTCTCATCTATCTAAAAAAAAGTATATAACTAAAGAGGATTTGTTAAATATTCCAATAATATGTCCCAAAAGATTTTTTAATAATAAATCAAAAAGTAATAAATTTTATGAATGGATTGGTGAAGATATTGATAAATTAAACATAGTTTTAACTTATAATCTTATTTATAATGCTGCTATTATGGTTGAAGAGGGTATAGGATATGCGGTTACTATGGATAAACTTATAAATACAGTAAGTGAAAGTGAATTATGTTTTATACCTTTAAAACCCAAATTATATGTAACTTCAAGTATTATATGGAAGAAAAATCAAGTATTTTCAAAAGCCTCTAAGATATTTTTAGATAAAGTTAAAGAAAAATTAGGCAATTAATGTTTATTCATTTTTTTATTTATTTTGTATGAAACTATAAAAATTAAATGTACTATTTGAGAAGCTCCTATAGTCATCATTATATACTGAAAATAAAAATATAAATCATAAAATGAATGATTTTCTTTAGGTATAAGGAATATAGAGTTAATAATTCCGCTTATTATAAAAGAGTATAGTCCTAAAAATAAAATTATTAAAAATAAAACAATATAAATGTATTTTAAATATGTATCTTTCACTTTTGTATATATGCTTATGAAAATATTATTGGTATGAAGTCCTAGATGAAATATCATAAGTACAAATCCAGACGATGTTGATACTACATGCAAATTTCTTGCAAACTGATTAGATATGAAAGGAGAGAATGCAAATATATCTCCAGACATCATGATAGAACTTACTGCCATTACAATCATATCAAAAAATAATAAAAAATTAATAGTTATAAATAGTTTTTTTATAAATCCGTATTTTCCTTTTATAATGCTGCCATACCATTTTATATTTAATAGATGATGAAGTATAAATAAAATAAATAGAGTAAAACCAAATATACCATGAAGAAATAAACCTCTTCCGGGTCTGTAGCTCATAAGATAAATAAATATAATGTACATTAGAATATCTATTATAATTTTTATTATTTTTTTTAATTTCATTAGCAGTCTGCCTTATTAAATTTTTTACTTAACTCCCAATACCTTTATAAATATTGGGAGTATATAAACTATATAAATAAAAGTAAAATAAAAAAATTTTACCTAAAATTTCAATTATATTTCATTTATAGCATTTAATTTTAACCACTCAGAAATTCTATTTTCTAATTCTCTTCCTCCAGAATAATTAAACTCTAAAGCTAATCCTACATAAGCATCTGGTATAAGTTTAGCCAAATCAGAAACGCTTTCTCCAAACATAGTACCTCCATGACTGCTGAATGTAATAACACTTTTTCCAGAAAAATCATATTCTTTTATAAATGAAAATACAGGCATTGGCATAGTAGCCCACCAAGTAGGGTAGCCTAAAAGTATGACATCGTACTCTTCCATATTTTGAACATGATCTGTTAATTCTGGATATACATTATTATTTAAATCTATCTGAGATGTTTCGTATATGTTTCCTCTTCCTCTGTATGGGGTCTTCATTTTTATTTCTATTATATCAGCCCCAGTTTTTTCTTTTATAATCTCAGCAGCGTTTCTGGTATTTCCAGAATAAGAAAAATAAGCTATTAATATTTTAGGGTTTTGAGGTATTTTTATATTTAGAGAATAAACTGTTTCTATAATGTCATTAATAGGTTTGGCATTTCTTGCTATTCTAAATCCTGTATTTCTGTCTGTGCTTAAAGGATTGCATGCAGAACGGTATGCAGCTCTTAAATGTTTGGCAAAGTCAATATAGCTTCCTCCTCTGCTTACTCTTAAAGAACCGTTTTGACTACCGAAGGGATTATGATTATTTTCTGTATCATATTCCCCGTAATAATCAAAGCACCATTCTGATACATTTCCATGCATATTATAAAGCCCGAATTGATTAGGACTTAAACTATTTACTTCTAATGTTCTTCCTCTATAACGGCTTGTTTTTACATCAGGGTTATGAGGGTTAACATAATTTTCTTCTATAAGATACGGATAGCTTCCTTCAAAATTGGCATTGTCGCTTGTAATATGATTAAGAGAATTAAATACTGTTCTTGTAGCAGCTCTTGCTGCATATTCCCATTCTGCTTCAGTTAAAAGTCTGTATCCATTAGCATTTCTATTCCATTTTACTGTATTTCCCTCTATAGTATATGCTGGAGTAAGTCCTTTGGCCTTGCTTAAAGCATTGCAGTACTCTATAGCATCATACCAAGTAACATTTTCTACTGGAAGATTTTCACCTTTAAAATGGCTTGGATTTTTACCCATAATATTTTGATAATCCTTTTGAGTAACTTCATACGGATCTATGTAAAATGGATTTAGTGTAACTTCATGTAAAACTTCATCTTTATCACGCTGTCTTTCACTATCTGGGCTTCCCATCATGAAAGTTCCGCCTTCTAATAATATCAAATTATCATTTATCATTTTTTCATCTCCTGAATTATTTACCTGTTTGTTTACTTCCTGAGCAAAAACCTGCTGATTTTGAATTATATTATTCTCTGATTTGTTTAATGTATAAAAAACTATTACGGCTATAACCAGAACAGATATTGATATTATTTTTTTATTTTTCATAATTTCCTCCTTTTAATTAAAAATGAAGTTTATAATATATTTTACTAATATTTATTTAAGATGAAAAAGTATGTAGAAAAAGTTATAGAATAAAAATCACATATTATTTTTTATTATTTTTATAAGCATTATATTCTTCATCAGTAACATGCTCTAACCAAGTAACATTATTACCGTCTTTATCTCCTGTTATTGCAATATGCTTCATTCTGCAGTCTGGAGATGCTCCATGCCAATGTTTTTTATCTTTAGGGCAGTAAAGTGCTTCTCCCTCATAAAACTCTAAAATCTCTCCTCCTTCTTCCTGAGTAAGTCCTATGCCTTCAACTACTATCAAATGCTGACCGCAAGGGTGAGTATGCCATGCAGTTCTTGCACCCGCTTCAAATGTTACATATGCTACAGAAAAATGAGAATCTTCATTAGCATCTGTCAATAATTCTACTTCAACATCGCCTGTGAAACATTCTTTTGAACCTTTGAATTTTCTTCCTTCGCCTTTTTTTATAAATACTGTTTTTTCTGGTGCTTTTTGGTATTCATAATCTGACATTTTATTTCTCCTTATTTTTTAATTATTTTTTAATTATTAAATTTTTTATTTTACATTTATTTTTATATTTTTAATCCACTTTTCTATTTCACTTTCTGAATTATTTATACTGCTTGTATTTCCATATATGCTCAATATTTTTCCAACCTGTTTTGATTTAGTTAATTTTTCTATATCTGCTCTGATAATACCAGCTCCGCCTCCTCCATGCGTACAGAAAGGCATAATAATTTTATTAGAAAAGTCAAAACTGCTTATAAAAGATACTACAGGACTTGCCATTGTATTCCACCAATTAGGACTTCCTATAAATATAATATCATAATCATCTATGCTTCCAATATTGTTTTTTAATTTGGGTTTATGATTATTTTTTATATCTCTTTTAGCTTCGTCTAGTACTTTATTATAGTTTGATGAGTATGGTTTTTCTGGTTCAGTATAGAAGAAGTCTATTTTTACATTTTGAAATTCTGATTTTAAAACTTTTCCTATAAGTTCAGCAAGTTTTTTAGTATTTGCTGAATGCGAATAATATGCTATTAATATTTTCATTTTAAGCTCCTATTATTGTTACCAATAAACTCGCTTGAATTCTCTAGCAACTAAAGTTGCTAGAGGCTCGTTTATTTTTTATTGTTGCTAATAAAAATTGTTCGCCCCAAGTATCTGCCAAATAAATTTAGCAGATGTTCACAATTTTTATGGTTATTGCTAATAAAAATTTCTGGCTTAAAGGCTCCTAAAATACACCAAAAATTTTTATATTTACTCTTATAAATAAACTTGTTTTTAATTAATTCTTTATTTTCCTACTATCTCTAAATGCTCCTTTGGATATCTGTCTCCATATATTTTTATGCTTGAAATAGCTTTATTAATATCTTCTAATTCCTCTTTGCTAAACTCTACATTGACAGAAGCTATATTCTCTCTTAATCTCTCTATTTTTCTTGTTCCGAATATTGGTACTATAAATGGTTTTTGATGCACTACCCAAGCTAATGCTATTTGAGATTTTGTTACATTTTTTCTTCTAGCTATATCTTCCAAAACTTCAACTAAACTATAATTATCTTTTATATTTTCTTTTTGAAATCTAGGAATGGAACTTCTAAAATCATTATTTGAAAAGTCAGAAGCATTATTAAATCTTCCTGTTAAAAATCCTTTACCCAAAGGTGAGAAAGGTACAAAACCAATATTTAATTTTTCTAACAACGGTATAAGTTCTTTTTCAGGCTCTCTCCACATTATAGAATATTCGCTTTGTATAGCTGTCAATTTGCATACTTCATCAGCTTTTTTTATAGTATTAATACCTGCTTCAGAAATACCCCAATGCTTTATTTTACCCTCTTTTATTAAATCTTTCATTGTATCGGCTGCCTCTTCTATTGGAGTATTAGGATCAACTCTATGAATATAGTACAAATCAATACAGTCCGTTTTAAGTCTTTTTAATGAACCTTCCAATGATTTTATTATAGTTTCTCTTTTAGCATTAAGTACAGGTTTGCCATTTACAGTTTTTATTCCGCATTTTGTAGCTATTACAACTTTATCCCTGTATTTTTCTAATGCCTCTCCTACAACCTCTTCATTTTTGTATGGACCGTACGCCTCTGCTGTATCAAAGAAATTAACACCCAATTCTATAGCCTCATGTATAACGGATATTAATTCTCTTTTGTCATAATGCTCATCATACACGACACCGTATCCCATACAGCCTAAACCTATTTCTGATACTTCTAAATTTCCTAATTTTCTTTTTTGCATAATTGCTCCTATTGTTGTTAATAAAAATTTAGGGCTTAAAGACTCTTAAAAGACACCAAAAATTTTTATATTTTTTGCTATCAATAAACTCATTTAAAATGAGATATTAACCAAATTTACTATATAATTTTTTATTTACTTAAAAAATATGTACTTTAAAAACTCTATATATAAACCACATCTCAATTAATTTTTAATACCAATCATGTTTTTCATCACGGTTTAATGCTGCTATTTTCTTCATATCTTCATCACTTAATTCAAAATCGTATATCTCTGTATTTTCTATTATATGTTCTATATTACTAGAGCCCGGTATTACAATTACTTCTCTTTGTAAATTCCATCTTAATATAATTTGTGCAGCTGACTTATCATATTTTTGAGCAATATCTTTTAATACTTTATCATTTAAAAGTTCCTTCTGATGTCCTCTTCCTCCCAAAGGATACCAGCCTTGAACAGCTACACCCAAACTTTGAATATACTCTATAACATCACTATCCTGATAATATGGGTGTATTTCATTCTGAACTAAAGCAGGAATTATATTTATTTTAGGAAGAAACTCTTTTAATTCTTTAATGTACCAATTAGAAAGTCCAATAGATCGAATCTTTCCTTCTTTTACCGCTTTCTCAATAGCCTTGTATGCTTCAACATCATTTTGTCCTGGGTGATGAAGAAGCATCATATCAATATATTCAACATCTAACTTTTTTAATGCCTCATTTATAGCATTTTCTGCATAGCTGTATTGATTGGGATATAATTTTGTAATAATAAAAATATCTTTTCTATCAACCTTTGAGTCTTTCACAGCTTTTCCAACTTCTTCTTCATTTCTGTATATATAAGCTGTATCGATTAATCTGACACCATTTTGTAAAGCAAATAGTATAGAATTGTAGCATTCATCATTTAATAGACTATATGTACCTATGCCGTTTAATGGTATTTCATATCCGCTGTTTAATTTTGCTGTTTTTGTATTAAAGTTAAAAACTACTTTATTGTTTTCCATATTAGTATTTGCCTCTGCTTTATTATTTAATGAAAATATTGTTATAATTAAAATAAAAGTAAATAACAAACCAAAAAATACTTTTTTCATTGTTTATCCTTTTTATTAATTTATAAACTATACACCTATAATGCATTACGATATTTGTTTATTTCTATGGAAGAAATTTATAATTAAATTACAAAATATTAAATTTTATAGTTGCATAAATATTTTACAGTTTCAATATCAGTATGCGATAAAAATAAACTCTTTTTTGTATCAAGTTTTAATATCTCATTCATATCATTATCATCTAATTCAAAATCAAACACATTAAAGTTTTCTATAATTCTTTCTTTATGAACACTTTTAGGTATGACAACAACATTTCTTTTTATAAGCCAATTTAATATAACCTGAGCAACAGTTTTATTATGTTTTTTTGCTATTTTTGTAAGGGTTTCATTAGTAAACATATTATTTTTTCCTTCAGCAAAAGGTCCCCAAGATTCTATTTGAATGCCATATTCTTTCATAAGTTTATTATCCTTTTCCCTTTGAAAAAATGGATGAGTTTCTATTTGATTAATCATAGGAGCCATTTTATTATGCATAACTAAATCTAATAATCTATCTGGATAAAAATTGCATACACCTATAGCTTTAATTTTTCCTTCACTATATAAATCTTCCATAGCTCTCCAAGAACCATAATAATCACCGAAAGGCTGATGTATCAAATATAAATCCAAATAATCTAAACCTAGTTTTTCCATAGATACTTCAAAAGCCTTTTTGGCATTATCATATCCTGCATCTGTTATCCATAATTTAGTAGTGATGAATAATTCTTTTCTATCAATACCGCTTTCTTTTATAGCATCACCTACAGCTTTTTCATTAAAATATGCTGAGGCAGTATCTACCAATCTGTATCCTGCTTCTATGGCATTTAATACTGATTTTTTACATTCTTCATAATCTGGTATTTGAAAAACACCGAATCCTAATATAGGCATTTCAAGTCCATTATTTAATTTTACAGTTTTCATACTTGCTCCTATTATTGTTAATAAAAATTGTTCGCTCCAAGTATCTGCTAAATAAATTTAGCAGATGCTCACAATTTTTATGGTTATTGCTAATAAAAATTGTTCACCTTTGGCAGATTATCTTTTAAATAAATTTAACACATTCTCATAATTTTTATATTTGTTGCTATCAATAAACTCACTTATAATAAAATTTACATTCAACATTATTAATTGTCTTCAAATTATAGCATTAGAGTTCACTCCAATGTCAATAGTCATTCTTATAATTTTTTAATTTACAGTAAAAGTTATTTCAATGTTCCCTCTTCCAAGTGCTTCTTTTAAACCTTCTGTATTTTCTATATATCCAAGTCTTGTATAACTGTATGAAGTTCTAAAACTCTCATAGAATAATACTATGCAGTTATTACCGTATAGTAAGAAATCACCTGTTTTTATACTGCCTATATTTTCAGTTTTAGTTGTAAGGTTTTTGCTCAAGTTATAATATTTTTCATTTCTGTTTAAATCATTCATATTAACAGTCAAAGGAAGAAGAGTTAAAAAATCTTTTGCTGTTTGATTATCATATAATTTTAATTTGTATTCTTTATCTTTTATTTTTACATTAATTGTAGTATTCAAAGTATTTAAATTTTCCATAGTTGTATTATCTCCATAAACTGAATTGCATGCTATAGATGACATAATAGAAAAAATTAATAAACTTAAAAAATATTTTTTTATTTTCATAATATTTATCCTTAATCATTTTTATTTTTAAGCATATCTTTTTCATGTACTGACATTTGATGTCCGTAATTTTCTATTTTTTTATTTAGTTTATCTAAAGTAGCCTGAAGTTCATTTAATTTTTCCTGCATAACATCTCTCTGACTTACTAAAAGCTGTTTTCTAGCTTCTAATGTAACATCACCTTTATTGTAGAGCTTTATATATTCTATTATAGATTCTATAGACATACCTGAGTTTCGCATACATTTTGAAAACTCTATCCAACCCAAATCATAATCAGTATAGTTTCTTATTCCGCTTTCGCTTCTTCCTACTTCAGGTATTAGCCCTATTCTTTCATAATACCTTAAAGTGTCGGCAGATAATTCAGTTTTTTTGCTAACTTCTGCTATTGTCATAATATTAATTACCTCCTTTATTTTTGTATATTATAGCATTAGAGTGCACTCCAATGTCAATATTTATTTATTAAAAAATTATAGTATTAGTATCAAATATATCAAATACTTATGTATTATAATTATTTATAACATAAAAGTATTGAATAATTAAACTTAAATAGTTTTAAGATCAGCAGTACATATTTTGATATTTTCTTCTTCCAATAATAAAGTTCTTATAATAATATTAAATTTGAGAGCTTGTACTCTTTTATTTTTAGCTTTATTAATAATTAATACTATCTTTTTTCATGATTTGTATTATTTCATAGATATTCCTTTTTTGTTTAAGGAATGCATGCTTTTTTTACTAAAAAGAATATCTATTGCTCTTAAACAATCTTATTATATACTTTATATTGCCTAAATTTACAATTATGATATAATCAGATGAATAACTGAATTGATTCTATACACTCATATTATCATATTACTAATTTTGTATTATTAAATATTATATTTGATTAGGATACATTATAATGATTGATGAAGAAGCTATATATAATTATGATGTCTTTATAAGCTCTAGAAATACAGATTTAGACAGAAAATGGGCTAATTGGCTTATTAAAGAATTTGAAAATTGGAGTGTGCCTAAAGAATTAATAAAAAAAGGTTTTCAAAAAAGAATAGGAAGGGTATTTAAAGACAGTGAAGAATCCTCAAAAGATATCAATATAAACATAGAAAAAGCATTAATACATTCAAAATATTTAGTGGTAATATGTTCAAAGAATAGTAAAAAATCTGAAAGAATAGAAAATGAAATAAAGATATTTAAAGAATTAGGCCGTTCTGAAAGAATAGTTGCTTTATTAATAGACGGAGAGCCTTATGAAGCTTTTCCTGATGAATTAACATTTATAGAAGAAAACGGTACAATAAAAAAAATAGAACCGCTTGCTGCTGATGTAAGAAATAAAACGGATCAAAAAGAAAAAGAAACTAAAAAAATAGCATTATTAAAAATATTATCATGTATATTGGCCTGTAATTTTGATGATTTAAGACAAAGAGAAAAAATAAGAGAAAAGAGAAAATTTAGAAATAAATTTATAATATTATCATGTTTTTTTGCGGCATTATCGTTAGCTGTTATTTTGATATGGGATTATAATAGATTAAAAATTACTTACTATAATAATTTTGTATATCAATACGGACTTCCTAAAGGCATAGGAAAATTAAAAAAGTCTATGTATTTAAAAAGAGCTGTTACATATATATTTGAAGAGCAAAGGCGTGTTTTAAAGCAGGTAAGGAGAGTTAATAGTTTTGGAAGATTAAGAGATGATGAAAATAATTTTAATATAAGTGTATGGATTCCAGAAACTGATGTGTCTGGAAATGTAAAAAGAATAATATGCAAAGATCATAATAATAAAATAGTAATGATTAGAGAATACAGCTCTGATTTAAAAATAATAGAGTTTCAAAATGAATTTAATCTTCCATTTGTATCTGACGAAAGTTCTATAGTAAGATATGAGGTAGAATATAATGATAAAGGATATATTACAAATGAATTTTTTTATAGGGATTCTTGGAACACATTTGTATCAGATATAGACGGCTTTTACGGAAAAAGATATGAAGTTGATAATAATGGTATGATAATAACAGAATATGGTATTAATATGGAAGGAGAAACCATCATAAATAGAAACGGTGTATTTAAAATAAAATTCTACTATAACAGACTATACAGTATTATAAAAGAAGAATTCTTGGATAGTGAAAATAATTTGTTTTATAATATGCATGATGATTACGGATATTCATATATAGAAAAAGAATATGATAAATACGGCAATTTAATAAAAAAATCATTTTTTGACAATAATCATAATAGGATAATACCTTTAAATAATTTTTATTCTTCTGTATATTATGAATTAGACAGTTTCGGAAATATATCTTGTGCAAATTATTTGGATTCTAAAGATGAATATATACATTTCTCATACTCAAAATGTTATTTCAAATATGATGAATTAGGCAATAATATATATACATATTTTCAGAATATGAGCAATCAAAATGCTTATAATACAAATGGTTATTCTATATGTTCTATAAAATATGATAATAATGATAATATAATAGAAAAAACATATTATGATGCCAATACAAATATTTCTTTTATAAAAGACGGGTATTCTATAAAAAGAATAGAATATGATAATAATTTTAATAAAAGCTCTGTTTCATACTACGGAAACTATACAAATAAGATTTTAAATAATTATAATTATCATAAAAAATTAGTAATGTATAATGATCATAATAGGATTACTAATATTTCATATTATGATATTAGCGATAATAAAATAAATGCCTATGTATATAGCCATGAATATTTAGGCTATGAAAGTTATGCTTCTCATTTAATAGAATATGATAAAAAAGGCAACATTATAGAAAATGCCTATTTAGATGAAAACGGAAATTATAAAAATATATCATCAGGATATGCAATATGCAGATACAGTTATAATGATATAGGACTGCCTGTAGAAGAAACTTATTATGACAGTAATGAAAATAAAACATTATATAATAACACAAAAAAATGCTTTTACGGATTTCATAAACTTACACGTGAATATGATAATAATGGTAATGTTATAAAAATTTTATTTTATGATGCAGATAATAATTTATGTATGGCAGATGTAAAATATAAATATTCAGCTTTTGACAAAGTAAAATGTGCTGGAATTATGTATGAATATGATAACTCTAAAATAACTAAAATTATATATTTGGGAACTAATCAAAAAGCAATAGATGTTACTAAAGGTATATCTATAATAAAATTTTAAGATGCGGAAATAAAAAAATAATATATAAAAATATAAAATGTAATAGCTTTTAAAAATAAGACTGTTTTTTATAAAAATCATTTTTATTAACCTTAATTTCATTATGATATTTTTTGAAATTTAATATACAGAATTATATAGAAATATGATAATAGTAACATAATAATTAAACGAGTTTCTATGATATTAAATAATAATCTCACTGAAATCAGATTTGTATATGCCAAAATGACTATTGATTATTACTATACTGGAAAATCATATACAAATTACTACAACAAAAATAATGCCATAATAAAACAATTATAAATAAAAATTATGAATATTTGAGATTTTGTATAATAATTTATTTAATCATAAAATTACATAAATAAAATATTTTACTTGAAGTTTTATAAAAATATGTTAATTAATATATAAAGATATTTAATTAAATACACTATAATACTATTTAATATATTTAATTAAATATAGTTTTTGACAAAGGTATTATATAATATGGATAGTTTGGATCTGGATTCACTTATAAAGCAGATAGATCTTGCACTTTTAATTACAGCTTCACAGCAGGAAGAGGATTGTTTTAATATAATCATAGATACTGCTGTATCAATAACAGATGCTGAGGCTGGACATTTGCTTTTATTAGATGATGATATGGAGTATTTGGTATTAAAAGCATATAAGACAATAAACAATGAAAAGGTTGAAGATTTTAAAGTACATATAGGCAGAGGTATTACAGGAAATGTATTTATGTCTGGACAGGCTTTAAACATTGCCGATGTATCAGAAAACAGAGAGATGTATAAATCTGTAAGTGCTGCTTTGCATGATACAGAAAACACTATAAAAATAGAAATAGATGATATAGCAATAGTACCTATAAAAATAAAAAATGAAGTTATAGGAGTTTTGGAAGTTATAAATAAAAAGGATAATTCTCATTTTTCGCAGCAGGACATGAATCATTTATATTCATTTGCAAAAATAGCCTCTATTGTTATTGAAGATAATTATACTGATAGAAATATAAGGGAAATATTAGCTTCATCACTTAAAGATGTTTCTCAAAAAGAAAAAGTTATTAAACAGCTTGATGAGTATACTAAAAACCCAATATTAAAAGAGGCACTAGAAATTTCAAATCTTTTAAATAAAATAGGAAATATCAATGAAAGAGAATTAGCTTTCTGCAAACAATTTTTAAATAATTATTTAGTTCATTTGGAAAAAATGATCTTAAGGAAATAAATTATGAAGTCTGAAATATTCCATATAGATAAAGATGACATATTAAAAGGTTTAAGCGGAAAGGGAGTAAAAATAGGAATTATAGACAGCGGTATAGAAGCCTCTCATGATGCATTTAAAGATAATAACCCAATAAAAGGCGGGGTTGTAGTAGAATACGAAAATGATGAAGCTGTTATTAAAGATTATAAAGGATATGATCAGTACGGACATGGAACTGCATGTGCTGGAATAATACATTCTATAGCTAAAGATGCAGAACTCTACAGCATACAGGTATTGGGAAATAGATTGTATGGAAAAGTAGATGTATTTTTAAAAGGTTTAGAGTGGGCTATAGAAAATAAAATGGATATTATAAATTTGAGTTTAGGAACTACAAATCAGACATACAGCAGCAATTTTTATAATTTATTAGACAAGGCATATTATGAAAACATAACTTTAGTTGCCGCTGATAATAATGAACCTATACCCAGCATACCGTCAATATTTTCTTCAGTGATATCTGTTGAAGCTATAGCAAGCGATGATAAATATGAGTTTTATTTCAGAGACAGTAACTGCATAGAGTTTTTGGCAAGAGGTTTATATGTAAAAGTACCTTGGGTTAACAATTCATATATGACAATGCTTGGAAATAGTTTTGCTGCTCCGCATATATCAGGGATAGTTGCTCTTCTCAAAGAAAAAAATAAAAATCTCTCCCCATTTGAAATAAAGAGTATATTAAAAAATATAAGCAGTAATGACAGCAGATAACTTTTACATCAATAAAAAACTATTTGCAAATATAAATATATATATTATAATCACTAAAAATATATTGGAGAACATATGAAAATATTAGGTATAGATACTTCCTGTGATGATACTTCTGTGGCAATAGTTGAAGATGGAAATAAAGTTTTATCATCAGTGTTAAGCTCATCAATAGACGCTCATAAAGATTTTCAAGGAGTAGTTCCAGAAATTGCTGCAAGAAAACATTTGGAAGCTATACTTTATGTAATAGATAAAGCTATAAAAGATGCTGATACATCATTAGATGAAATAGATTTATTTGCTGTTACAAACAGACCGGGGCTTTTAGGCTCTCTTCTTGTGGGAGTAGGAAGTGCAAAGGCATTGGCTTTTTCATTAAATAAACCATTACTAGCATTAGACCATATAGCAGCACATATTTACTCACCTCATCTTACAAATAATATAGAGTTTCCATATATAGCATTGGTTGTATCTGGAGGGCATACTATAATAACAGAAGTTCATGACTACGGGGAATATAAAGTTGTAGGCACCACATTAGATGATGCTGTAGGTGAAGCTTTTGATAAAGTAGCTAAGTTTTTAAATCTAGGATACCCGGGCGGCCCTATAATAGACAGACTTGCGAAAGAAGGAAATAAAGAAGCCATAAAATACCCTGTTATTTTACTTAATGGCATAGATGAATATAATTTCTCATACAGCGGACTTAAAACAGCTTGCGTATACTCTACTAAAAAATATTTAAAAGAAGGATACGAAGCCACAAATGAAAATATAGCTGCAGCCTTTCAAATAAGTGCCATAGAGCCTTTATATATAAAAACTCTTAAATACTCACAAAAAATCGGTATAAAAAGAGTTACATTATCTGGAGGGGTTGCCTGCAATAGTTATCTTCGTGAGAGATTTGGAAACTCAAAAGATTTCGAGTGCTATCTTCCAGCTTTAAAATATACTACTGACAATGCCGCTATGGTAGCAGGACTTGCATATTATATGAAAGATAAAGAAAGTTTTGCTGATTATAGTTTGGACTGCTCTTCTAGAGTACTTAATAAAAAGTATAATAAAAACAAGAGTATTAAATAAATATTTATTATAGTATTTTTTGAATTTATAATTAAGACTTTATCATTATCATAAATACATTAATTTTTGTATCTGTTATAATGTAAAGCCTTAAATGTTATATACTGAAAATTTTTAAGTTTGTCAATTTTTTTATTGTTCTTTTTCCCGCCTTCGCTCTGCGGGCTTCACCAAAAGAACCAAAAAGTGAAAGTATAAAAATAATACTAAATAGTACTAATTCATGTTTTACATGTAGAATAAATTACTAAATTCAGACTGAAATGTAGCCTTTTTGCTTCTTTGTGGCAATACCACAGGCACTTCCTACGGTCGCAAAAGAAGTGGGGGTTCGGGGGCTATTCCCCGAAAATAATAAAAACATAAAAACTAATTTTTACAAATTATAATTGTTTAGGTATATACTATTTGTTCATGTTTATTTATTTTTCAATAAGCCACTCATCGCCATATTTTTTAACCTCTAAAATTACAGACTCTCCTGCATCGCTCCTTATGCATAGAGAATCTCCATCATAATTTACTATATCTTTAAGCGTCATTTCATTAGTTATAATATTAAGATAATAATCAATCTCCTGTGTAGCTAAAAACCAGTCTGCTTCCATACCCTCAACAGCTCCATCATTTTGTTTATTTTCTTCCAAATAATTTTTTATTTCTTCAAAACGATTTTCTAAATTTTTAATATAATTGTCAGAAAAATATCCAGAGTTCTCAAATTTGGATATATAGAGATAAACATTCTCCATATTAATCTCATAATATCCGCCGCCCTCAAAATCAAAATCTACAATTTTATTAAAAATATCATTTAATTCACTGTAATTTTCAGCATACCATCTGCAAGCATTATAATACGCCTTTTCTTTAGTGCTTTTATCATTAGCATTTATTATTTCAGGAGCTTTTTTATATATACCAGTAAATCCATAGCTTCCGTTAGGCTCTGTTACTATAATAGTATCAGCACTTATAGGCTGAATAGATATAATATAACCTCCATCAGCACCTACAGTCTCTTCATAATCTAAAGTCTGAGAACCTATACCGCAATAAGGTTCAACATACTGATTTTCTTGTAATACCATTTTATTTGTATCTGTACTTTGAATATTAGTTACTGTCTGTCCGTTTTCGTCTGTAGTTATATTAATAGCGTATAAATAGAATGTCCCGTCATCATTTTTCTTTAATTCTATAGAAGAATTATTATTTGAATATACCCCATCAAAATTATAAGTATTAATATCGCCTACTTCTTCTGGTCTGTAATCTGATTCTGATATTAATATACCTTCCATTCTTTCATTATATTTCTGAAAAGTTACATCTGCTTTATTCTCATAAGGGAAATTATCAAAGTTAGGATTTTCTTTTACTTCTCTGTAATAGTAATTAGAATAATAATTTTCTTTTTCCCATTTAGTAATTATAGTTTCATTAGGGTCGCTTTCATAACCTTGATAATTATCTTCATAAAGAATTCCGTTTTTTACAGAAAATCCTTTATAATTTGTAGCAATATTACTTGGTCCTTTTTCGTACTTATCTTGTATATTATAAAGTTCATAATAATAGGCATTAGTTGAGTCTTTTGAAGATTCAAAGATATAATTTTTATCTTCTCTATAACTTCCATGCTCAAATACATACTCTATATCACCATTATCTTTGAAAGTGTATTTAGCACTGCCGCTTATAATTATTTTATTTTTTACCTTATCCAAAAATGCAGAATCTTCCTGTGATAATATTTTTGTTGCTGGTATAGTTTCATTTGACTGTACTGCTTCATTTGTATTAACAGTATTTGTATTAGTTTGATTATCAGTTTTATTACCGCATTGAATTATAATTAAAGACATTATTGTAATGAGTAAAAATATTTTCTTCATAGTTTTTCCTTAAATCATATTATAAAAACAAGTATACTATGTAGATGTATTTATTTCAATATATACATAAACAACTATATGTTTAAATGCCATAGATATTCTTTTTAGTTTTAAAAAATAGGTATTCTTTCTGAATGTACACAGGCATTAGAGTATATGTTATTTTTTATAAAGAATCATATTAAAAGAGTTGATAACCATCATAAAAATTGCTGTATTGAAATCTTTATATTGGCAGAGGCTCGTATATATAACCAAGACTAAAAATAATTTTATGATTTTTGTAATAATGAACTAACTTTATAAAAATAAATCAAAAATTAAATATAGTATTATTTTATCATATACAATTTTTTATCTATATTATAATATGGAATGAAATACTATTTATAAGGATATATTTGATTTCCTTTATCATCGTAATAGTTTGTAGTAGTATTTCCGTATTCATCATAATATATTCTTATGCTGGAATATCCTAAATTAATCATAGTAGGTTTTCTGTTTGTACCATAATAGAATGCCGCTGTATTTTTATTATCTTCATCATATTCTAAATGCAGTACTGAATAGTTTAATTTTTTTGAAAGTACAAGATCATTATTTGTACCATGAAGTTCCTGTGTTACCCAATTTACATTTTCATCATAAGTATTTGTCATAATAAAATATCCTTTGCTTCCGATAATTGGTTCTTCATTAATACCATAATTTTCAATGGAGCATATATAGTATTTATCATTAAATCTTACTATCTGTTTAAAATAATTTTCATAATTAAGTATAGGTTCATTATTTGTACCGAAAGTTTTTGTAACTCTGGTTCTTGTTCCCTCTTTTAGATAGTATGTAATTACATATGCTTTTTTCTGGAAATTGATAGTAAGTCTATTATTGGTGTTGCAGAAGATATATACTTCATTATTATAATTAGAGCCTTCATATTTTGTATGATAATTCATCTCATCTAATATTATAGGGTTTAGGTATTTATCGTAATATGAAGTTTTTGTTATGCTTAAATTGCTGATAGTATTATACTTTATAAAATTTGTAACATCAGTGTAATTTAAATAATCATATTTTACAGTTCCCAAATTATGATATGCATTTATCGGTTCTCCGTTAATTCCGTAATATGATTCTTTAATGAGAATAGAATTTGAATATTCATATTTTATTTTGGCAGTATTAATATAAATAATTTCCCACATATTATATGTAGCTATATGAGAGCCGTCTATTTTTGATATTATAGGTTTTCCATCTGTGCCGTAAAAAGATTTTTCTATTATATTGCCTTTAGAATCATATTCATATTTTATTTTCTGCATTCCAGATTGGTATTTATTTGTATTAAAAAATCATATGTATCAGTTATAAGAATAGGTTCTTCATTTGTTCCGTAGAAACTTTCATCTATTTTGAGACCTTTATCATTATAGTTTATTTTTCTTACAGCATAATTTTTAGAGTTTAATATAAGGTTATTGAAATCATCATAATATCTTTCTTCTATAACATTTCCTATTCTGTCATATTTTATTCTCGTATCTGCAAATTTAGAATTAAAGCCATAAAACCCAAGTACCAATTTATTGCTTGGACCATAATATTTTTTATTTGTAATTTGATTGTATTTGTCATATTTATATTCTGCTAAATGATAATATTCCTCCTGAATAGTAGGCTTACCATTTGCATCATAATAACTTTCTTCTATTAGATTATAGTTTTTCATCGTATTTTCTTTTATATATAGAGTAATTACTATCACATATTATTAAATTATCATCTTTATCATAATAGCTTTCTTCTATTAAGTTATCATTATCATCATATTTTCTTCTGTATTTATGGTATATTTCGCCTGTAATATATTTGTTTGTATTGACATCATAGAATGCACCTTCTATAATATTTCCATTATTATCGTATTTCATTGTATGTATGCAGTATGTGATAAAATTATCAATTATATAGGGAATCAAAAACAATTTTCCATTTTCATCATAGCTTATTATATTTGTAATATTTCCTTTGCTGTCTGGATTATAAACTATAGAAGCACTTCCAAAATAGTTGGATAATATGCTTTGTTTATTTTCATTGAAGAAAGATTTTTTTATCAAATTACCATTTTTATCATATTCTTTTTCTATATAAGAGTACCCGTAATTATCTCCTATATATATTAAGTTATTATTATAATCCAAAAACTCTTCTTTTATTATATTGTATTTACTGTCATAACTTATCTGTAATTTAAATATTCCGTATCTGTTTTCTTCTATATTTCCGTCTGAGTTTATACCATATTCAGCAGTAACAGCTCCATTATTATCGACTTCATATATTTTTCCGTAGAATCCGTCCTTATTTGCAATAGGAGTATTCCATAAATCTCTGTAATAAAGTTCATTAGTTACATATCCGTTTTTATTGTATTCTACTTCATATCTTATTATCTCATTGCCTGATGCAATAAAAGGCAGATTAAATTCATTTTTAAACTCTATTATTTTTAAATTAGAACTATACTCTCTAATCATAACTATTCTATTATTATGATCCTTGCATATTACTCTTTTTGCTTCTCCGTTTATATCTATATTTGGTATCCATATACTTATATTAAAGTTTTCTATATCATCTCTCAATCTTCCATAACTATTAACTCTTTTTACTTGTTTTAATATACCTCTTTTGCTTTCAAATACATAGCTTACATTACGATGCAAATATTGTTTTTTTGTTAATTTTCCAATACCTTTTGGAATGCCGTACTGATATACAAAAGTATTATAGTATTCAATTTTTGTTCTGTTATAATCCCATATAAAAAATGATGCAGAAGATAAAATTATAAATAATGATAATAAAGCAAGTATAATATTTCTGACTCTCTTTTTATATCTCGATTTTTCTATATTCATCAAATAATCAAAACTGCATGACAAAATACAAGATAATATTTTTATTAATGCTGTTTGTTTAATTTCTTTATCTTTTTGAAATTTATTATTTCTCACATCAGCATAAAACGGCTCTGTTTCTTTTATAATTCCGTTTTCTTCTATAAAAGTTAATTCCTTATTAAATGATTTGTTAGGCTCACCATCTATAAGAAGAACTATTATTCTGTCAAATCTTCCAAGTTCTTTAAATATTTTTATTTCACGCTCTACCCAAACCGACTGTGCTGTATCTTTGGAACATATAACAACTAGATATTTAGAATGTATTAATGCTTTTTCTATACTTTTACTTAGATTAGAGCTTGTAGATAATTCTTCTTCATCTCTGAATACTCTTCCTATTCTTTGAGGAAATCCTTTTTTTATTAATTCTTTGGGAGCTCTCCAAGTTTCAAGAGATTCTAATAACCATTTAGCCCATTTCTTATCACTACTAAGATGTCTGTAGCTTATAAATACGTCATAATTATAAATTATTTCTCTATCTGTCATAATATAAGTAAATAAAGAATGTTTTAGTTTATCATATATAATTAGTATTGTAGCATAATTGAAAAATTAATCAATAATGCTTATTTCTTTTCCTTTATCATCATAGTAATTAGTAACAGCATTTTCTTTACTGTCATAAGTTATTTTATAAGAGGCATATCCCCATATATTCATTATAGGCTTTTCATTAGTTCCATAGTATTTTGCTGATATTTTTCTGTTATTTTTGTCATATTTATAATCCACTCTGGCATAGTTGTTTTTAAATAACGTTAATTGATTATTAGTACCATATAGTCTGTATGATACAAGATTATAATTATCATCATATATACCTTCATACTTAAAATATCCGTTTCTGCCTAATATAGGTTCATTGTTTGTTCCATAGCATTCACTTTCTGCTATATCATAATTTCCAAAATATTTTGTAACGAATTTAAAGCAATGATTATTATAAATAACAGGCTCATTATTAGTACCGAATGTCCTTAAAGTTCTTACTTTATAATTATTGCTGTCATAATATGTATTTTCTATAGAGTAGGATATATTGCCTTCATTGTTTATAACTAATTCATTGTTAGTGCCGCAATATATATTTATTTCACTGTCATTATCTTTTCCTATGTATTTTGCATGATAATTATATTTATTAAGTATAGGTTTTTCATCTTTGTCATAATATGAAGTTTTTATAATATTTTTTATTTTTATAGTTTCATCTTTTATTAAATTTGTAATTGCACTGTAATCTGTATATTCATATTTAATCATACCTAAATTACTATAGGCATTTATTGGTTCATTATTTGTTCCATAATAAGATTCTTTTGTAAGATTAAAATTTGAATATTCATATTTTATTTTGGCTGCATTTATAAACATAGAGTCATGTTCTAATTCTGTTATGATTAATTTATCATTTGTATCATAATAGGAAATTTCTATATTATTTCCTAAGTCATCATATTTGTATTTTATTTTATGATATGTGTAATCATCTTTACCTATATAATATGACTGCTTAAAAAAAAGAACTGCTTCATTATTTGTTCCGTAATATCTTTCTTCTGTTTTTAGTCCTATTTCATTGTATTCGATTTTTTTTAGTGCGTATTTATTATTATTGAGAATAAGTTTTCCATTTTGATCATTATAACTTTCTTCTATAATATTCCCTCTTTTATCGTAATTTATTTTTATTTCATATCCTTCATTACCGTATTTATTTAGTACTACTAATTTTCCGTCAATATCAAAATATCTTTTTTCTATAAGATTATTATAATCATCATATTCATATTCTATTTTATGGTAATTATCATTCCTATATACAGTAGGTTCATTATTAGTGTTATAATAGCTTTCTTCTACGAGGTTATAATTAGAGTCATATTTCATCTTTAAAATAGAGTATTTGTTAAAGCAGTTTACCAAATTATTATCTTTATCATAATAACTTTTTTCAATTATGTTATTATTGTCATCATATATCATTTTGTATTTACTTGAACTTATAGGAGAAACATATTCATCATTGCTTAAATTATAAAAAGAAGTTTCTATAATATTTCCTCTATTATCATATGACATACTGCAGGTATGATATTGTATTTGGTCATAATTTATATCTAAAAATAGTTTTTTCTTTTCATCATAATTTATTATATTTGTTGTATTTCCCCTATTGTCTATGTTGTAAACTATACATGAAGGTTTATCATTATCTTTTAATATTCTTTGTTTATTTTCATTGAAGTATGATTTTTTTATTAGGTTTCCGTTTATGTCATAATCTCTTATTATATAAGAATATCCGTAATCATATCCAGCTATATAAATTAAATTATCATTTTTATCAACAAATTCTTCTTTTATAAGATTATAACTATCATCATATGTGTATTTTATTTTATATATTCCTTCTTTATTAGGAATAATATTTCCGTTGGAATTAATTCCGTATTCCGCTGTAATAACTCCGCTTTCATCAACCTCGTATTGTTTGCCGTAAAAACCATTCTTGTCTGATATCGGAGTATTCCATGAATCCTTATAATAAAGTTCATTTGTTATATAACCATTTTCATTATATTCTGCTTTGTATCTTACGGTAGAATTTCCATTAAATATGAATGGAAAATTAAATTCATTTTGGAATGTAATTATTTTTAAATCTGAACTGTATTCTTTAATCATTACTATTTTATTATTATGGTCTTTGCATATTATTCTTTTTATATTTCCTTTTGAATCTATTTCTGGTATCCATATACTTATATTATAATTTTTATCTAATATACCGTAACTGTTTACTCTTTTTACACGTTTTAAAATACCTTTTTGATGTTCAAAGATATATGTACTTGCCCTTTGATGATATTGTTTTTTTGTTAATTTTCCTATTCCTTTAGGCACCCCATACTGATATACAAAATCATTATAATATGACAATTTTACTTTATTATGTTTCCATATGAGTACTATAGAAAATATGATAATAATAAGAATGCATAACAATATAGTTATTTTATTTATTAATATTATTTTTTCTCTTATTTTTTCTTTTTCAATTAGGTCTTCAAAATCGCATGCCAAAACACATGATAATATCTGGATCAATGCTTTTTGTTTTGTCTCTTTTTTATTTTCTTTATCTCTTACATCAGCAATTATCGGGTTTAATGGGATTTTTTTATCAGTATCTATATATCTTAATTCTTCGCTTATAGATTCTTTACCGTCTATAAGCATAACGATTATTCTATCAGAGCGTCCTAATTCTTTGAATATTTTTATTTCAGCTTCTACCCACTTAGATTTTGATGTTTCTTTCGAGCAAATAACTACTAAATATTTTGACTGAATTAATGCTTTTTCTATGCTTTTAGTTAGATTAGAGCTTGAGGATAATTCTTCTTCATCTCTGAATACTCTTCCTATTCTTTCAGGGAAGCCTTTTTTTACTAGTTCTTTAGGTACTTTCCAAGTTTCAAGAGATTCTAAAAGCCACTTTGCCCATTCATCATCAAGATGTCTATAGCTTATGAATACATCATAATTATAAATTACTTCTTTGTTTATCATGTTATTATACCAAGATATCTTATTTTTATATATTTTTATTAGTAAGTTTTTTTATGCAGTCTTTTATTTTATTATTATATGCTGATTTTATTTTATCTAAAATATGACCTGATATATTATATTTTGTTTTTATGTCTTTTTGTTTTAAGTCTTTATGAAGAAAAGAGAAAACATACTCTTTGTATATAATAAAACTATCCTCTATTAATTGTGATTTTTTATTTTTTACCTCTATAAGATTTGAGAGTCTTTGATCGCACATATTACATTCTTGGCATATAGTATCCATACTTTGTTTTGTAATGGCTTCAAGAAATAGAAATAGTCCCTCTTTGTACTCTTGGTATAAATCATTTATTTCATCATCGGGTATTACTAAATTAAGAAGCTCATCATTCAATCCCTGCAGTTTGTATTTTTTCTTCATTTTACTTTTTTTCTTTCTAATATAATCTATTACCCTAGAGTTGATCATTATGTATATATATCCGTCTATTAGTTCATAGCCTTCTTTTTCAAAACCGTTTCCTATTTTGTTTAACAATTCCACATAAATTTCCTGCATAATATCTTTAGCGTCTTCATAGTTGCCTATTTTTGAATACACTCTGCTGATATAGTTTTTATAATTTCTGTCAATGGAATCGATTAAGTCAATTATTTCCCACATAATTAATAACTTTTACCTATTTTGTATTTTATAAAAGAACCTAACTCTCTGTTATTAAGAAGAAGGTATCTCATTTTATCAATCAGTTCATAATTAAGAATAAAACTTCCTGATAAACTTCTGTTTTTTGTATTGTTATCCTCCAAAATATAATGTTCATTCACAAACTCTCTATCTTTAGTATCTAAATTTTTTATAATCATTTCATATTCATCATTATTGATTGTTATAGGTATATCTATAAGCCCCATAGAATCTTTATATAATTCTTCATCGGATAGCTCTTCAAATGGTACTAATAGATTGTGAAGTCTCATATGTGATTTAATAAATGATAAAGTTTCTTTAGGATAATCAGAGCCTATGCTGTCAAAACCTGATAATATTTTTGATACATACCATCTTTTATGTTCTAGTCTGGCTAGTAAATCTATATTTTTTATATCTTTCAAATTTGCATGTTTTCTTTTATCATTAAAATCCAATATTGATAATCCCAAATAATCAAGTTTTATAGCTAAAAATCTTGCTGCATATCTGTTATCATTTTTTTCGCCTTCTGATATATTATTCCAAGCTCCGTTATTATTGGCAGTAGGCATTTTGCAGTATTCAGAGTATATTTTTTGTGCTATAGTATCCAAATCATTATACTGAAGTGAATAATCTATAGATGAAAGATAGTTTATAGATGGGAAAATTTCTATTCCTATTTTATAGTATTTATTGTAGAGGTCTGGATTAGTTTCTAATATATTTGTAGCTGAATCTAAAAATACAAATATTTTAGGTTCATCTTTGATAGATAGATTTTTAAATAGTATTTGTCTTGTTTCAATAGCCCAATTTAATGAGTTTTCTTCATTATCTGCATAAATTAAACAGGAAGATAATCTGCTAAGCAGAGAAGCTATATTATCAGGTATTTCATTGTTAATAAAAGACGGATAATCCAAAAAATGAAGCGATGCAATTCTGCTTAATTCTGGAAGCTTATTTATAAGTACATTATTATAAAACTCCTGATTTTTATCTACAAATATGAGATTAATATTACTCTCTTTTCCTACAACAAGAAGAATAAGCTCTCTTATTACATCTATAACATTATCATTAATTCCAAATATAAGTATTATAGGGGCATTCCCTTCATTGATGTTAATATTTCGTATTACAGAGTATTTTGAAATTTTATCAATAAAGAAACGTATAGCATTCTTTTTAAATGATGAAAAACGTACATAAACTGGGTCTTTACTGTATGAGACTGGAAGTATTTTTTCATAATTTTTATATTTATTATTATCTTCTATATCTACTACTAATTCTATAGTATGATTTATTTTATATGTTCTTATTATTTTAGAAGCTATATTCATAGTTTCTATATTTTTATCATCATATTCAGAAATACAAAATATTTCACTGCATTTTAATATTCCAGCATTAAATAGGGTAGAAGCCTGAGTATAATCTCCTTTAAGTTTTATTACATTTTTATTGAAAATATCTTTTGTATTAACTTCATCTTCATTGCATATAAGCACAATTTTTTTATCTTTGGACATTCCATTTAATACGCATAATGATTTAACATTACAGCCGCATATAATAGTATGTTTTTTAAAAAATATTGATATAACAGTTCTAGTTATTAAATCAGAAAAAAGATTTTTTATAACTTGAAATAAAGCACCTGCTAATGTTATAGGGGCAAGAAATCTTACTAAGTTTAATAGGGGAGGCAACTCTTCCATATCAAAACTAGCTTCTAATTGAAATATCTGCAAAGTTTTATAAAATGCTGTGAATATGCTTATATTTTCTCCGTATTCTTTTAAACAAAACTCTTTCCAAGCAAAAATTCCAAGTACAGATACAAAAAGAAAGGATAAAACCCAAGCTACAGTCATACTTAAATATGATGCTTTTTTAGGGATCTTTTCTCCTATTACTTTTGAGCATTTATCGCTGTTAATATTATTTAAAATATAATCTTCTATTTCATTTATATCTTTATTTAAATCTATGCTTAATGTGAAAGGAGTATTATAATAATTTTGAAATGATAGTACAGGTATATTATAATCTTTTTTAGTATTATTTTTTATATAGCTGTTTATATTTACATTATTGTCACATATAAATAGAGATATATCTGTTTTATGCGATATTAATGATATTAATTGCTGATTAGAAATGTCTTCATTAATAATGAAACTTGAATTTGCTCTTTTTAATATATATTCTATATCTTCATTATTTTTATTTATAATATTTTGTGTTATTATTTCTATAACTATTTGATATTCAGCAGCCAATTTAGCCATTGCAATTTCTAAATCTGTATATAAAGTTGTATGCAATTTTATTAATCTTTTAGGATATATTCTTCTTAGATGATTAATCATAAAAGATAAACTTTCAAGTGCTTTTGTTTTATTTGTACTTTTTTGTAAATCCGAAATATATATAGTTATAGGGTGATTCATAAATAACCTTTATTTGTAATTTTTTAAAAATAATTTAATCTTATAAATGAAAATATATTTTATATAGTACATATATAAATACGTAATTTTTTTAAGAAGTATACTTTTTTATTAAAAAAATTTTATTTTTTTCATAAAAAATATTTTCATAGTTATAATTTGAAAATAAAGAACGATTAAATGTACATAATTTTATTTTTTCCTTGTTTTTCAAGTTTATTATTAATAAATCTGATATAATATTTTCGATATTTTCTGTATTTCCAGTGATATATACTTTAGAATCATCAAAAGTTAGATATGCAGGTAAGTTGCTATCAACATAGTTTAATTTTATAGTTCTTTCATTAGAATAATTTTTACTAAATCCTACAACTTTATTATCATCTTCATCATATTCCTCATATTCTTCATGTAATATAAAATTATGATTGGGTATTGAAAAACATATGATATCTTTTATTTCTAAATATTTATCAAGGTAATCATGTGTGATATTCTTTATAATGGAACATTTTTCATCAAGGAATGATTTACTATCATTACTATTTGAAGAATCTATTATTATTTTATCGAACATAGTTAAATTTTTCTTTGTCATATTTTTTTGTTTAAAAATATCTGTAAAATATTCCATTATTATTTCCTCTAATTTTTTTTTATTGTCTCCAGTTTTTTTATTATCTCCCATAACCTCTTCCATTATATAATACGTAAATTATTAATATTTCCCGTTTTTTTATTATTTTTTTATTTATTATTTTGCAAAAAATATGATTATATTGTTTTAATGATTATCGGTATGTTCTTAAATCTGCAAATGATTATTATTTTATCACCTCCTTTATATAAAACATATTAATTTAAAGAATGTTATTTTTTGTATTGTTAATAATTACATGTTTTTTGAATTTATTTAAAAAAATTTTTATTTTTATAAAAAATAATATATTTGTCTAAAAACTGATAAATACTGCACTATTAAAATATTTTTATAATTGATACTTGCCTCAAACTTTTTATTTATATACATTATATATCATTATAATTTCTCATATATATAAATCCAGTATAAAATATAATAACATGTTTTAATCTCATATGAAAATACCATCAAATTTTTAAAAAGACGTAAAAAATGTTATATGTTGCAATGTTTTTAACGATATTAATTAAAATATTTGAGAAAAGATAAGAATTCTTATTGAAAATATTAAAAAAATTGTGTAAATTATTTTCTATAATTTTCACTAATTTATTATAGTATTTTATTGTATTGAAAATAATTTTATGTTATATTATAATAGAATAGTTAATTTTAGTTTAGGGAAAAACAATGGATAATTTAGAGGAGCTTTACAGTTTTTTAAAAAACAGCATAGAAAATTCTAATACTCAGGCAGAAATAGATGATATAAGAATTAATTATCTTGGACGTAAAGGAAAAATTACAGAGCTTTTAAAAAGTTTATCATCTATAGAAAGTATAGAAGAAAAAAAAGAATTTGGAAAAAAGATTAATGAAATAAAAAATTATTGTGAAAACGCTTTATCTGAAAAGAAGAATGAAATTGCAGAAAGAGAATTCCTTTTATCTTTGGAAAAAAATAAAATAGACATTACTATGCCCGGCAGAAGACCTAAAGCAGCAAGTGTCAATCTTCTTACAAGAGTAGAAGAAGAAATAGTGTCTATTTTAACTGAGATAGGTTTCAGAGTAGTTGAGGGCAATGAAATAGAAGATGATTTTCATAATTTTGAAGCTTTAAATATCCCTTATTATCACCCTTCAAGAGACAGCCATGATTCATTCTTTATATCTAAAGAAAATGTACTAAGAACTCATACATCTGGCATGCAGATAAGAACTATGCTTGAAACTCCTCCTCCTATAGCTGTTGTTTCTCCAGGTAAATGTGCAAGAAGAGATTCTATAGATTCAAAGCACTCACCTGTATTTCATCAGGTAGAAGGTATTATGGTTGATAATGGTATAAGTTTTAATGATTTGAAAGGAATATTAGAATTATTCTGTAAAAAGATGTTTGGAGATAAAACACAGATAAGATTAAGACCAGATTATTTCCCATTTGTTGAACCAGGTGCCGATTTGAGTGCTACTTGTGTAATATGCGGCGGCAGCGGATGTAAAACTTGCGGCGGTGAAGGCTGGCTTGAGCTTATGGGAGCAGGTATGATTCACCCTAATGTGTTTAAACATGTCGGTTATGACATAACAAAATATACAGGTTTTGCTTTCGGTATGGGTATAGAACGTGTAGCTATGATTAAGTACGGTATAACCGATATAAGAATGTTCTATGAAAATGATATAGATTTCTTAAAACAATGGTAATTAATATTTAATGTTTACAGCATTTTTAATATAGATTTATTGAATTAATTAGAGGATATAATAATGAGAGTTCCATTAAGTTGGCTTAAAGAATTTGTTAATTTAGACGGTTTTACTGTAGAAGAAATCGCCAAAAAAATAACGCTTGCAGGAAGTGAAATTTCATCAATAGAAACAACAGGCGGAGATATTCCTAGTGTTATAATTGGTAAAATAATATCTGTTCATAAACACCCTGATGCGGATAAATTAAGCGTTTGTAAAGTTGATGTTGGAGATGGAGATACACTCTCAATAGTATGCGGAGCTCCTAATGTAAGAGAGGGCATATATGTTCCTATTGCTATGATAGGTGCTAAATTGCCTAACGGACTTACCATAAAAAAGGCTTCTATACGCGGTTTTGAAAGTAATGGTATGATATGTTCAAGATCCGAATTAGGATATGAAGAAATAGAAGGTGTTTATGGTATTTGGATACTTGATGATGATATAGAAAAAGTTAATGCTGATAAAGATAGTATTTTGGGAAATTCTCTTTCTACAATAGTTGGAAGTACAGATCATATATTTAATGTGGAAATTACTGCCAACAGAGGAGATTTGGTTAGTATTATAGGTTTTGCCCGCGAATGTTCTTTGGTATTAGAAAGAAGAGTAAGCATTCCTTCGGTTAATACTTATGATGCTGCGGGAGGAAATATTGATATAACCGTAGAAAATCAGGAAAGCTGTTACAAATATGTAGGCAGACTTATAAAAGATATAACAGTTGGTCCTTCTCCAGACTGGATGCAGAAAAGACTTATAATGTGCGGAATCAATCCTATCAATAATATAGTTGATGTTACAAATTATGTTATGTTAGAATATGGTCAGCCTTTGCATGCTTATGATTTTGATAAAGTTAAAGATGGTAAAATCATAGTTAGAAATGCCAGAAATGGAGAGAAAATAAAATTACTTGATGGAAGAGATGTTGATCTTACTGATGAAGTGTTGGTTATAGCAGATAGTGAAAAACCTATAGGTGTTGCTGGTGTTATGGGTGGAGATTCTACTAAAATAGAGCCTGAAACCAAAACTATTTTAATAGAAAGTGCATATTTTGATCATATAGCTGTAAAAAAATCTACCATAATTACCAATACAAAAACAGATGCTTCATACAGATTTGAAAGAGAGATAGATCATACTTTAACTCTTGCTGCTTTAAATAGAGTAGTTGATTTAATAGTTACTTTGGATAATGGCTGTAAAATAGCTTCAAGGTCTAAAGAACTTAATGTAAGACAATTTGACTCTACTATTATAGTATTTGACTGCGGACTTGTAAAAAGATATTTAGGTCTTAATATGAATAAAATGGAAATATCTTCCATATTTAAAAGATATGGTTTTAAGGCAGTTGCACTTGGTGAAAATAATTTAAAAGTTGAAATACCTTATTATAGACATGATTTATCTATAGCCGAAGACTTGATAGAAGAAATAGCCAGAGTTTACGGATATAATAATATAGAATCGAATGTACCTCATATAAAATGTAATCCTATAAAAACTGATTATAAAGAAGTAAGTTTTGTAAAACATAGAATGGCTTCTTACGGACTTTATGAAACTAAGCAGTATTCTATGGGCGACAGTAATGTATTTAAATCAATAGGCATAGAAGAAGAAAAATTAATCAAAGTTGTTAATCCTCTTACAAGCGAAATGGACGTTTTAAGACCTACTACTTTGGTATCTCTTCTTGATAGTGTTGTTTATAATCAGAATCATAGACATAAAAACGGAGCTTTATTTGAGGTTGGAAATATATTCTATAAAGAAAATGATAATTTTGTAGAAGAAAAGCATCTTTCAGCTGTTATGTTCGGGCTTTATCAGGAAAAATTATGGAATAAAGATTCAAGACCTTATGATTTCTTTGATATGAGCGGGGTTGTTGAAGAGCTTTTGATTAAAGATTTGAGATGCACCGATTATAATTTGATACCTAAAGAACATAAATGGTTTGTACCTACAATGTCTGCTGAGATAATGATATTCGGAGAGAGAATCGGTATAATAGGAAGGCTTCATCCAAAACTATTATCTATTTTTGATATAAATACAGAAGTATATTTCTTTGATATTGATATTAGAAAAACTTTAAAACTTGTTAAAGAAAGAGTTAAAAAACAAAAATTAAAAGATATTGGTAAATATCCTGCAGTATTTAGAGATTTGGCTTTGGTATGCGATAATAATATAGAGTTTAATAAAGTTATAAAATCAATAAGCAGATTCAATAATATTATACAAAATGTTGATGTTGTTGATAGATATGTAGGAGAACAGGTAGGAGAAGGCAAGCAGTCTATAGCCATATCTATTACATACTATGATCCTAATAAAACATTAAGAGAAGAAGATATTAATAATGCTGAAAAATCTTTGCTTGAAATGCTTAAAACAAGATTTAATATTAGTTTACGTTCTTAAATTTACAGGGGCTTTTATATGGAATATGATGTAATTTCTTGGGCAGATATAGATGAAGCTATTGAGATTTTGGCTAAACAGATAGAAGATTCAAAAATACATTATGAAGTAATTTACGGTTTGGCAAGAGGCGGATTAGTTCCTGCTGTTATGCTTTCACATAGACTTAAAATTCCTATGGTTCTCAATATGGAAGAGGTTTGGAGATTAAAGGTAAAAAATAAGGCTGCTTTAATAGTTGATGATATATCAGATACTGGAGAAACTCTAAAATATTTTGATGACCAAAAATTTGACATAGCAACTCTTTTTGTGAGAGAGCATACAAGTAAAATAAAGCCTAGATACAATTATAAAAATATTAATCATGATAATTGGCTCTTATTTCCTTGGGAAACTAAATCTTCAAGCAAATAATATTTTTTTAGTTTAAAAAATCTGGAGGGTATTTTTTTACTCTTTCCTTGAATAAAAACTCTATTAGTTTTCTAGTACGTGTCAATAAAAAATATGACCATAACTCTATAGAGCTTTGTCCTATTGTATAAGTATTTATTTCATCAACTGGTATTTGTATAGTCTTGGTGGTATTGTAGCTTAAATTTATTTTTAATTCTGCTTCATAATATTGACCATTTATATTAAATTGAGGAAGCATGTCATGAACTACGCAGTTTCTTACAGATTGAAGTGTTTTAGCCAAATTATATTCATTTTTTGGAAGCATTCTGTAATTATTAACTATAGATATCAGCATTCCTATATTGCATTGTGCCAAGTCTTCTATATTTGTTATTTTTTCTTCATACTTCTTTCCATTATTAAATTTCTGTATAGAAATAAATCCATTTTCTTCTATTTTTTCTTCTAAAAGGATCATAAGTGATTGTTCAAACATACTTCCAACAAGTGTGCAGCTTGCTTCAAAGTATCCGAAATAATAATTTTGATGAACTTGATAAAGAAGTTTAAGCATATGTTCAATTCTTTTGTTATTTATCTGACCTACATGCATTCTCTGATATTTCAGAGCTTTTCTTCTAAGTTCTGCTTTTTCCAAAAAATCATCATTGTATCTTTCTTTTAGGCTTAATTTAGGCTGTTTTATTTTTTTATTTTCATTTGTATTATCGCTCATAATTTATATCCAAGTTAATTTTTGTATGTATTTTAACATTATTCAAAGTTTATACAAGTTTTATTATAAAAAATAATTTTTCATACAGTAAGAAAATAGGTTTAAATTTATTATATATAATATATAATATATTAATTATGAAGCACAAGGAGATGTTTTGAGATTAGAGTTAATGCTTGGCGTCAGATATTTAAGAGCCAAAAAAAAATTTTCGTTTGTTTCAGTTATTACAATTATATGTGTTCTTGGTATATTAGTAGGCGATATGGTAATGATTACTGTGCTTTCTGTTATGAATGGTTTTCAGGACGATATTAGAGATAAAATACTTGGAATGCGTGCCCATATAAATATTAGTTCTTATAACGATGGGGCTCTCAGTGATTATAAATATGTTGTTGATAATATAATGGACAATAAAGAGATAACCAGTGCATATCCGTATATAGTTATTCCTTGTATAATGCGTTCTTATAATTTTACTATCTTAATTACTGTAAGAGCATTTGAAGATAATATATTTTCTACTGATAAAGATTTCATAAAATATTTTAATTTTGTTGAAGGCAATAACAAAGATATGAAAACTAATGAGGCATTAATAGGTTCAGAAATGGCAAAAGATTATGCCTTATCAGTTGGAGATACTATAGATATAATCTCTGCTTCGGGCAGTTTTGATAGAGGATTTAAACCTCAAAAAACAACTTTTACAATTAAGGGGGTGTATAAAACAGGATATTATGAATATGATAGCAGAATGGTTATAGTACCGCTTTCTGCAGGTCAGTCTATGGTTGGCTATAATAATGCTGTTACTGGTGTGGCAGTTAAGGTAAAAAATTTTTTTGATGCTGATAAAGTAGCCAAACAAATAGACAGTGATTTAAAAGAGTTTTATAATGTTATGCCTTGGATGCTTTTTGACAGGAATTTCTTTCAGGCACTTCATACTGAAAAATTGATGCTTGCTTTGATCCTTTCTTTTATAATATTAATAGCCGCTTTAAATATTGCTTCAAGCCAGATAATATTTGTAAAAGATAAAAGGCGTGATATTGCTATAATAAAGACATTAGGTTTGAGACCTTCAAATGTTGCTAAAGTTTTCTTTTTGGAAGGGGCTATAATAGGTGTAATAGGTACGGTGCTTGGTGTGATATTCGGTGTACTTCTTGCCAATTATGTAAATGAGGCTTTGGAGGGTATAAGAATAATACTGCAGGTTATAGTTAATATTATTTGGTTTATACCGTCAGCTATTAGCCCTAATATATCAATACCTATAGTTCCAGACTTTTTCCCTTCAGATATATACTATGTAAGCGGCGGTCTTCCTTCTATAATACATGCTTCTCAGGTTATAATGGTAGCTTGTATTTCATTTTTACTTTCAGTATTATTTGCTATAATACCTGCTTATATCGCAAGCAGATATAAACCTGCGGAGGTACTAAGGTATGAGTGATGTTATAATTAGTATAGAAAACTTAAAAAAAACTTATGTTGGTCCTCCTAAAGTTGAGGTATTAAAGTCATTGAATCTTAAAGTATATAAGAATGAAATACTTGCTATAACAGGAGAGTCTGGAAGCGGAAAAACTACGCTTTTAAATTTAATAGGCGGAATAGACAATATAACAGACGGTATTATAAATATAGCTGGAAATAACATAGGAAAAATGAATGAAGGTCAGCTTGCTCATTTTAGAAATAGTTCACTTGGATATGTGTTTCAGTTTCATAATCTGCTTGGAGAGTTTAGTGCTGTAGAAAATGTTATGATACCTTCTTTAATGCTTAAATATAACAAAAAAGAAGCCAAACAAAAGGCTGAATATTTACTTGAAACAGTTGGATTAAAAGATAGAATGGATCATCGAATAGGGGAGCTTTCTGGAGGAGAGGCTCAGAGAGTTGCTATAGCTAGGGCATTAATAAATAAACCAAGTGTTGTATTAGCTGATGAGCCTACAGGAAATTTAGATAAAAAAAATGCTGAGCTTGTAAGAGAGCTTTTATGGAATATGACCAAACAGAGTAATGCTTCTTTAATAATTGTTACTCATTCAGTATCTATAGCCAATATGGCTGATAGAAAACTGCGTTTGGAGTATGGTGAAAATTTAATAGAATATTAATCATTAAGAAAATTACAAAATATTAAAAATAGGATATTAGTTTATGTTAATAAAAAAAGTAAAAGAATTTTTTAAAAAGGATAATAGACCATTTGATTATGGTGCTGTTACTGAAGAGCATAGAAAAAAATATTATTCTAATCCTGAAAAACATCCTTATAGAAGAATGTTTTCTTACGCTATGAGGCATAAAAAATTATTTATACCTTCTTTTGTTTTAAGTGTTGGTTATACAATAATAAATATACTTCCTCCGTTTTTCGGACAAATGGCGATAGCTATAACAGGAGGAAAAAGAGTTGATATTTTGGATAAAATACCATTTGTTGCGGATTTAACGGCTAAATTTAGTAATATAAATACAAAAGATTTGGCACAGCAGTTTTTAACTACTGACTCTATTGCAAATCCTGTTATAATAGCACAGTTTACATTTATTATTATAATAGGATTTATTTATGTTTTATTTAGAGTAGGTTTTGACTATGTAAAGACTTTTCTTTTTGCTTTCACTGCTCAGGAAATAGGAAAAGATGTACGTGCTGATATGATGAAAGGTCTTCTTAATACTGACATAGCATATTTTAAACAGGAAAAAGAAGGTGATTTAATGAGCAGAGTTATTAATGAATCTGGTACGATAGAAAGTTTTTTATCTGGTACATTGCCTAATATGATAACTGTGCCTTTAACTTTAATACTTACATTATGTATGCTTTTGATATTAAATGTAAAACTTACTATAGCCTGTTTTGTGGCAGCACCTTTGATAGCTTTGGGTATAGACAAGGTTTCAAAACTAATAAGAACAAGAGTTACAGCACAGCAGAATTTTTTGGGAAGTACAACTTCTATTATTCAGGAAGATATAAGGGGAATAGAGGTTATAAAAATATTTTCTAAAGAGGATGCCGAAGTTTCAAGATATAAAACTTTATACAGTGAGCTTATTAATTTAATGAGAAAAATTAGTTTGCTTACTTCATTAAATAGACCTATGACAGAACTTGTAATGATAGTCGCTATGCTTATAATACTTGCTTACGGTGGATTTTTGATATTTAAAGGGGAAATGCCTTTTGAGTTTTTATGGGGATTTTTGCTTTATATGCTTAATATATCTACTCCTGTAAGGGATTTATCTGGTATAATTATAAATTTGCAAATGACTAAAATGATAGCTATGAGAGTTTTTGAAATTATAGATTTACCTGCAGAAAATGTTAATGATCCTACTAAAAAACAGATGAAACCTATAGAACATTCTATTACTTTTGAAAATGTAAATTTTGAATATCCTAGAAGAAGTGATGCAAAACCTTTTCATTTGGGACCTATTAGTTTTAATGTGAAGAAAGGAGATGTGGTTGCTTTTGTGGGTAATTCTGGAGGCGGTAAAACTACACTTATAAGTTTAATACCTAAATTATTTACTCCAAGCAGCGGAGTTATAAGATTTGATGGTATTGATATAAATGAATTAAATACTAGAAGTGTAAGAAATCAGATAGGCGTTGTATCACAGGAAAATATTTTATTTTACGGCACTGTAAGAGAAAATATTCTGTATGCTAATCCTGATGCTACCGATGATGATTTAGTGAGAGCAGCAAAAATAGCACATGCTGATGAGTTTATTCTTAAACTTCCTAATGGTTATGATACACATATAGGTCCTAGAGGTGTAATGTTATCTGGAGGTCAGCGTCAGCGTATAGCTTTGGCAAGAGCAGTAGTAAAAAAACCTTCTATACTTATACTTGATGAAGCTACTAGTGCATTAGATACAGAGAGTGAAATGTATGTTCAGAAAGCTTTAAATGAGATTATTAATCTTCAAACTACATTTGTTATAGCACACAGACTTTCTACTATAAAAAACGCTACTTATATATGTGTTGTTGAAAATGGTAAAATAATAGAGTCTGGAACACATGAAGAATTAATGAAAAGAGGCGGTAAGTATCAGTATTTATATTCTTTACAGTTTAGAGAATAGTTTTATTAATATTAAAAAGAGTTTGAAATGCCATTTATTTTTGAAAAATTAGATATAGAGGGGCTTTTTATAGCAGAGCCTAGAGTTTTTGGAGACAGCAGGGGATATTTTTTAGAAACTTATAGCGAAAAAGATTTTTTTGAAGCTGGTATTAATGAAAAATTTGTTCAGGATAATCAGTCAAAATCTACTAAAAATGTATTAAGAGGACTTCATTATCAGAAAAAATTCTGTCAGGCTAAATTGGTTAGAGTTTTGGAAGGCGAAGTATTTGATATTGCAGTAGATTTAAGAAATGATTCTACTACTTTTGGAAAATATTATGGAGTATTACTTACAGAAGAAAATAAAAAACAATTTTTTATTCCAAAGGGGTTTGCTCATGGTTTTATTGTTTTAAGTGAAACAGCAGTTTTTGCATATAAGTGTTCTGATTTTTATCACCCCGAAGATGAGGGCGGTATAATTTATAATGATAAAACTATTAATATAGACTGGACTTGTGATATTAATAATCTAATTGTTTCTGATAAGGATTTAAAATTGCCAAAGTTTGATAAAAATAAAAAATATTTCTCATTAGACGGTACTTGGATTGGAGAATAATTTTTATGATTTGGATTATTGGTAAAAATGGAATGCTTGCTAATGATATAATTAATGTATTTAATAAAAATAATACAGAATACATAGCAACAGCTTCAGATATAGATATTACGAATATAGATATACTTAATGATTTTGTAAAAGATAAAAATATCAAAACTATTATTAATTGTTCTGCTTATACAAAGGTTGATTTAGCAGAAGATGAAAAGGATATTTGTTATAAAGTTAATGGTGATGGCGTTAAAAATATATCTGAAATAGCATCAAATATTAAAGCTGATTTAATTCATTTTTCTACTGATTATGTATTTGATGGCGAAGCTAATAAACCATACACAGAGGAAGATAAAACTAATCCTATTAATGTTTATGGTAAAAGTAAACTTGAAGGTGAAAAATATGCATTATCATTAGAAAATTCTATTGTCATTAGAATATCTTGGCTTTATGGTATATATGGAAAAAACTTTGTATATACTATGATAAATTTGATGAACAGTAAAGATAGTATAAAAGTAGTTAATGATCAATTCGGTTCTCCAACACATACATTAGATGTAGCTTATACAGTTTTTGATATAATAAATAAAAAGAATTTTGATTATGGACTTTATCATTATACTAATGATGGTAATATTTCTTGGTATGATTTTGCAAAGGCTATATATAAAAAAGGAAAAGAGTTTAATATTATAAGTAATGACTGCATAGTAAATCAGTGTAATAGTGAAGAATATCCTACCAAAGCACAAAGACCAAAATATAGTGTTTTATCTATAGAAAAAATTAGAAAATATGCTAAAATATATGATTATGAGTATAGCTTAAATAAATTTTTTGATATATATAAAAATAAATAGTTATTGGAGTTTTTATGAAAGGAATAGTGTTAGCGGGAGGAAGCGGTACAAGGCTTTATCCTATGACAAATGTTATATCAAAACAGTTATTACCTGTATATGATAAGCCTATGATATATTATCCTTTATCTGTTTTGATGCTTGCTGGAATTAGGGATATACTTGTAATTTCAACTGAAAACGATACGCCTCTTTTCAAAAGATTATTACAGGACGGCAGTCAATGGGGTATTAATATAGAATATGCTATACAAAAGGAACCTAATGGACTTGCTGAGGCATTTATTATAGGTAAATATTTTATATCTAAAGATAATGTTTCTATGATACTTGGAGATAATATATTTTTTGGACAAAGTTTTACTCATATATTAGAAAGAAGTTCTAAAATTAATGATGGAGCTGTTATATTTGCTTATAGAGTTAAAGATCCAGAACGTTTTGGTATTGTAGAGATAGATGAAAATAATAATGCTATTTCAATAGAAGAAAAACCTAAAAATCCAAAATCGCCTTATGCTGTTACAGGCCTTTATTTTTATGATAATGATGTAATTAATATAGCTAAAAATATAAAACCATCTTCCAGAGGAGAATTAGAGATAACTGATGTTAATAAAGTTTATTTAGAAAATAAGAAATTAAAAGTTGAGGTATTAGGAAGAGGATTTGCTTGGCTTGATACTGGTACTAGAGATAGTTTATTAAGAGCTTCTGAGTTTGTTTCATCAGTTGAAAATGTTGAAGGTATGCAGATTGCCTGTCTTGAAGAGATAGCTTATAATAACGAATGGATTAATAAAGAAGATATTGATAAAATTGCTTTTAGATTAAAAAATACAGAATATGGAAATTATTTATTTAATTTAATAAAATAGTTATGGAGAATGTATGAGAAAGTTTGATACTGTTTTGGTAACTGGCGGATGCGGTTTTATAGGCACTAATTTTATTAAATATATTTTTGATAAAACTAATTATAAAATTATCAATATAGATGCCTTAACTTATGCTGGTAATATAAAAAATTTAATAGATATAGAAAATAAAGATAGATACTTTTTTGAGAGAGTAAATATTTGTGATGCTAAAAAAGTTAATAGTATATTTGAAAAGTATAAACCAGACTGTATAGTGCATTTTGCAGCAGAAAGTCATGTTGATCGTTCAATATTCGGTCCTAAAAATTTTATAGATACTAATATTATTGGTACATTTACATTATTAGAAGCTGCACGTAATTTATGGAAGGATAATTCAGACGGAAAACTTTTTCATCATATAAGTACAGATGAAGTTTACGGTTCATTATCAGATACTGGTTATTTTTATGAAACAACAGCATATGATCCTAGAAGCCCTTACTCTGCTTCAAAGGCTTCAAGCGATCATATTGTAAAAGCATATTATCATACTTATAATTTACCTGTTACAATATCTAATTGCAGCAATAATTACGGACCGTATCAATTCCCTGAAAAATTAATACCGCTTATGATATCAAATATTATTGAAGAAAAAGATTTGCCTGTTTATGGAGATGGTAAGAATATAAGAGACTGGATATTTGTTGAAGATCATAATAATGCTGTATTTGATATTATACATAATGGCAGAGTAGGTGAGACTTATAATATTGGCGGAGAAAATGAAATTACCAATATTGATATGGTAAATATTTTATGCGAAAAATTAGCTTATAAAATGAATAAAGATAAAGATTATTATAAAAAGTTAATAAAGTTTGTGAAAGATAGAGCAGGCCATGACAGGAGATATGCCATTAACTGCGATAAAATAAAAAAAGAATTAGGCTGGCAAAGACAATATGATTTTAATACTGCTATCGATATAACTATAGATTGGTATTTAAATAATAAAGAATGGGTATATGATGTCAAAAGCGGCGAATACCAAAAATGGATAGAATTAAATTATTCATCTAAGTAAAATAATAATATATGTGAGATATGATTATGAAAAAAAGAATAGCTATATTTGCTGGGTATGATAAAGACGGTATAGTAGATGATTATGTTGTTTATTATATAAAAGAACTTAAAAAAATAGCAGATATAATTTATGTATCTGATTGCAATATGCTTGATAGTGAATTAGAAAAAATATCTGATTATTGTATACATATAATAAATGGCAGGCATGAAGAATATGATTTTGGCTCTTATAAAAGAGGATATTTATACGCTAAAGAAAATAATATATTAAAAAACTATGACTATTTAATACTTTGTAATGATTCTTGTTATGGCCCTTTTTTTAATTTCCAAGAAATAGTAGAAAATATGGAAGGTAAAAATACTGATGTTTGGGGTATGTTTAAATTTTTAAAATGTGAAGGTTATGAAGAGCATTTACAAAGTTATTTTGTTTCAATGAAACAAAAAGTTTTTTTATCAAATTGGTATGAATATTTTATTCGTTCTATAAAAAAAGAATTGTCTAAAATTGATATTGTAAAAAAATATGAGATAGGTATGAGTGTATTATTCAAAGAACATGGATGCAGTATGTCATCATTTTTAGATTCTTCTATAAAAGAAAATGAAAATGATTGGAATGATTTAGTTTATACTAATGTGATTAAAACAATTATGTATGGGTTCCCGTTTTTAAAAGTTGGAAGAATGAAATATTATTCCATTGATGGATATTATATAGATTATATTAAAAATATTATTAGTTATATTAAGCATTCTTATGATATAAGCCTTATATGCAACAATTTAAATAGAACAGTAAAAATAAGATATGCTTGTATTTTTAAAAATAATATCTGCTTTGGTAATAAAATATTTAATATAAATGCAGCCTACAATAATATGAGATATAAAATAGTTTTTACTATTTTTAATAAAATGAAAATAACTATTTTTTTACCTAAATCATTAGTTTATAGAAAGAAGAAAGATTTTAATTTTTTATTAGATTTATAATTATTCCTGCTTAGTTTCAGTTGCTATGCTTAATCTTGTAAACCCAGCATTTTTTACACTGTCTATTACTGATATTAAAACCTGAGTTCTTACATCTTCGTCAGAGCGTATTTCTACAGGCTTTTCCAGTTCTCCTTCTGTACTTGCTAATTCTTTAAGGTTATTATCAAGATTTTCTACTTCATATCCGTTGATATACTGCTTGCCATCTTTGGATATGCTTATTATTATAGTTTCGTTTTTTTCAGCACCTACAGCTGAAGTAGATTTTGGCAGACTTATCTCTATTTGAGGAGTTTCTATGATAGTAGTACCCACCATGAAAAATATAAGTAAATTAAATACTATATCTATCATGGGGGTTAAATCTATTCCGCTTTTTATATCAAATCTTCTTCTGAACTTCATTTATAATTTTCCGTTTAAAGATATTTATTTGAATATTTATTCTACAGTTATAGTTCTTACATTGCTTAAAAAATGCTGACCTTTATATAGTATAGAAATTTTATAATCTCCTTTTCCATATTCAGCTTTAAAAGTTCTTCCTAATATACTGTTTCCCATATCTTTAACATCATATATAACATTTCCTATATAAGTTTTTCCGTCATCTCCAGTAATGCGTGCTTCTTTATCAGCCATTTCAACTGCAATTTTAAAATCAGTAAAAGCAGCACCATTTAATATTCTGTATTTCACAGTGATATCATCTTCATATTTGGCAGTAGGTGTAAAATCAACAGACTCAGCAACTATATCAGCAAATGTTACAGTAACGTATACTCCCACACCTCTTTTTACAGATCCTACTCCTATAGCATTAAAATTTTTATCTAATATATTTTTTTTGCTGTCTGGCGAAGCCATTAAATTTTTCACTATACTTTCAGCTGCTTTTTTATCTGTGAAAGGTATAACATCTAATTTTCCAAAACTCTCGCTTATATTTCCAACCATTTCTGGATATAATTTTACTTGTCTTGCTTTGGAATCTAATCCGTCTAAATCTATATTGCTGAAAAATTTATTTTTGGCCATATTATCAGCATGGTATAAAGCTAAAGAGTGAAGTCTTTGATTATTAGGAAGAGGAGGGAGAGATACTTTGCTTCTTTCTAAATTAATTAATCTGAATACTTCATCTTCTATTGTGTCGGCACTAAGTATTAAAGTTGATAAAAATATAAATATTACTACTAAACTTAACTTTTTCATTTTGTAATCTCCAATTTGATTATTTTTTTATAAAAAATATATCTTTATTATATAAATGCTATTTTACAGCAACATTGTAAAAAATAAAAGATAAAAAATAATAAAATGAGTAATAATAGATATATATTTATTATAGATAAAATTTATAATAAAAATTATACCATATATTTTTAATTTTACATGTATAAAAATACAAATTTTAGTATGTATGAAATATTTACGAATTGATTTTTTATATTTATAATGTATTATATTATGTAAAGTTTTATCTTATTTTTATTGGAGGGATTGTGAGGAAATATATTATATTGTTTATTTTTTCTATTATATTTTTAAACTCATGCGGGGTTGTGAGCAGTATACTTGGTGGAGATTATAATAATGCTGTATATGATGACGGAGTATTAACTTACTATGATGAATATAGTTCTTCTATGAAAGTATTCAAGGTTATAAATGAAAATAATAGAACAGAAACAAAAATATTTAGAGTATATGCAGAATCCGATAATTTGGCAATCTATGTGGAAAACGGAGCTAATGTACAAAGGAGTTCTGTGTCAAAAATAGGATCTGATTTTAATAAATATTATAGTGATTTAGTAAGTATATATGGAAATCATACAGATGTTGATAGGAATGGTAAAATAAATATTTTGCTATTTTCTATGAATCCTGCAGGAGCGTCTACTGTTACATTAGGTTATTTTTATGGAGCAGATTTATTATCAGGTTATTTTAATGATGCAGAAATATTATATATGGACTTAAATTATGTTAATAATTATCCTGAAATAATGTCTGGTACAATACTCCATGAGCTTCAGCATTTAATTAATTTTAATGTTAATGATATAAACAAAGGAAGATCTATGGACTTATGGCTAAATGAGTCACTTTCAGAATCTACTTCTATATTGTATAGCCCTACAACAACTTCTTCAAGAATAGATGAATTTAATTCTATGGGAGGATATTACTGTTTTTATACTTGGGAGCTTCCTATAAATGTATTTGCAAATTATCCTTCAGCTTCTGTGTTTATGAATTGGCTTTATAGTGCAAGCGGAAATGATAAAACTGTATTTAGAGATATAGCCTCTTCATCTCAGGTTAATGATTATAATAAAGTTATTAGTTCAGTTTCTAGCAGAGGTATAGCAAGCAGCTGGGAAGAATTATTATTGAACTGGATGGAAGGAGTATTTAGTTATCAGGTATCTGGTGTAAATCCAGTTTTGAGACATTCTGGTGAAACAGTGGCATTATATCCGGGTGCTTTGGTTGTTTATTATGGAACTTTGGGAAGTATTAGCGATAATAATTTGTCTACAAGAAAATTAAATTCTAATATTGAAATAGCTTTAAATAAAGATACATATGTAGGAGATAGTCCAAGTGCAGTAAATATACAAATACCAAATAGTATAAATGCTATGCAGTATAAATCATCTTCTCAAAGCAGTAAGCCGTATGTTCCTAAATATAGAAATATATTGTTTGATAAAGACGGAAATGTTAAGAAATATTAATGATATATTATTTCTTCGTTTAGAAAGTAAATAATAAAATAATATAATAAGACTTTAGATATTTATAATATTTAAAGTCTTTTTATTTTATTATGAACAACTATAATTTCTTAAAAATTAATTTTTTAAATTTAAAAGTTTGTATGGTTTTTGTATATCTAGTATGTGATTTTAAAAGACAAAACTATAATTAAAAAATTACAAATTAAAAACTATTAATAATTTTTTAAACTTTTAAATGCTTTTTATTGTATTTTTTGTTATATTTAATTAATGCAATAAAATAAAAATTCATTGATAAATATATACATTATGTTATAATAAGCTCAAATTATAATTATTAAAAACTATGGAGTCATTATATGAACGTATTGGTAATTAATTCAGGCAGTTCTAGCATTAAATATCAATTATTTGCTATGCCGGAAGCAAAAGTTTTAGCTAAAGGTCTTTTAGAAAAGATAGGCGAAGAAACAAGTGCATTAAAACACACAGCTGTAGAAAAAGGCAAAGAAAAAAAATTGGAACAAAAAGTTGCTGACCATAAAGCAGGTATGTCTTTGATTTTCTCTCTTCTAACAGATAAGGAAGTTGGCGTTATATCTGATATGAGCGAAATATCAGGTGTAGGTCACAGAGTTGTACATGGAGGAGAATCATTCAGCAAAAGTACTTTGATTACAGATGAAGCTATAAAAGCTATAGAAGCATGCTGTGATATAGCTCCTTTACATAATCCAGCTGGTTTGCAGGGTATAGCTGCTTGTAAAGAAATATTAAAAGATGTAAAAATGGTTGCTGTTTTTGATACTAGTTTCCATCAAACAATACCAGAATATGCCTATATGTATGCTGTTCCTCATGAATGGTATGATAAATATAAAATACGCCGTTATGGTTTCCATGGTACTTCACATAGATATGTTTACGGAGAGTTCTGCAAAGCTGTAAACAAACCTAATGCTAATGTTATAGTTTGCCATTTAGGTAATGGTGCAAGTGTAACTGCTGTAAAAAACGGAGAATCAGTAGATACAAGTATGGGTTTAACTCCATTAGAAGGTTTAGTAATGGGTACTAGATCTGGAGATATGGATCCTGCTGTTGCTACTTTTGTTATGGCTAAAGAAAATTTATCTCCAAAAGAAATGGATAATATTTTAAATAAAAAAAGCGGACTTTTAGGAGTTTCTGGAGTAAGCAATGATATGAGAAACTTGGAAGAGGCTTCTAAAACCAATCATAAAGCTGAACTTGCTATACAAATGTTCTGCTACAGAGTAAAAAAATACATAGGTGCTTATATGGCTGCTCTTGGTCATCTTGACGGTATTGTATTTACTGGCGGTATAGGTGAAAATAGTGCCAGCATTAGAGGAAGAATACTTGAAGGTTTAGATGAGCTTGGTATTAAATGCGATGCTGATAAAAACTCTAAAGCTAGAGGATGTGCTAGTTTTGAAAAAGACGGTGCTGCTATTAAACTTTATGTTATAGCTACTGATGAAGAAAAAGCTATAGCTATGGATACTTATAATATAGCATTGAAATAATTTTTGTTTATAAAAATATAAATAATAAATATTAAAATTGATAGGGTATCTTTTATTATGAAAGATGCCCTATTTTTAAGGTTTTTTATGATATTAAATTTAGATAGTCTGAAAAAATCTATAGTGGCATTAGAAAAATCAATCAATGTATATAATAGAATTAAAACAGATGATGAAGATTTAATACTTACAATAAGATCTGGAGTAATAAAGAACTTTGAAATAGCTTTTGAACAAAGTTGGAAATTTATACAAAGATGGCTCAATGAGAATATAAATCCAGACATAACTAGCGGCATAACTAAAAAAGAATTATTCAGATTGGCAGCTAAACATTTACTTATAGATGATGTTGAAAAATGGATAAGATTTAAAGATGCTAGAAATTCTACTTCTCATATTTATTCAAATGAAGTTTCTATGGAAGTAATTAATGAAGCAGTAGCATTTTTACCTTATGCCAAATATCTTTTAAAACGTTTAGAGGAAAATAATGAATGATTAGCCTAACTGAAAATGAAATTCAAATTATCAAAGATATTCTAAAAAAACATATAAAATACGGAAAAGTATATTTATTTGGTTCAAGAGTAAAAGGTACAAATAAAAAATTTTCAGATATTGATATAGTTATAGATATTAATACCAAATTATCATTAAATGAGATGTCAAGAATAAAAGATGATTTTGAGGAAAGTGATTTAATTTATATTGCTGATATCATTGATTATAATACTGTAGATAATAGTTTTAAGAGCATTATAGATAATGAAAAAGTATTAATATATGAAACTATCTAAAATTAAAATATTTTAATTAGTTAATCATATTTTTTTTCGATATTAAAAAATAATAATTTTTAATATTATAAAGCCAATTATAAAAATTGTGAGCATATAGCAAATTCATTTGCTATATATTTTTAGCGAACAATTTTTATTAGCAATAATAAAAAATAATAATTTTAAGTTGGGAATATGATTTTATGAGAAAGAATATATTAATCACTGTTTTTTTATTTATAATAATTTGTTTTTCTGTATCTTGCGGTAAAGAACCTAAAAATATTTTAAATGAAATAACAGTTTCTGTAGGTCCAGAACCCCAGACAATAGATCCTACTATAAACTCAGCAGTAGATGCCATGATATATACAACGCATTTATTTGAAAATCTCACAATTAAAGATGAAAATGGCAATATAATACCAGGTGCTGCTGAAAGCTGGACATCATCAAATAATAACACAATATATATATTTAATATTAGAAGCAATGCTAAATGGTGCGATGGAATGGACGTAACTGCAGATGACTTTGTTTATGCTTGGAAAAGAATAGTTGATCCTAAAAACGGAGCATCGTATTCTATACTTTTAGATGTTATAAAGAATGCAAGCGATATTATGATGGAAAATAAAGATAAAGATACATTAGCAGTTAAGGCATTAGATGATAAAACTTTATATGTAGAGTTAGAATATCCAGTACCATATTTTCCAGAGATGGCGGCTCATACTGCATATACACCTTTGCGTGAAGATATTGTAAGTCAAGATGAAGACGGCTGGACTTTAAAAACGGATACTATGGTTGGCAACGGAGCTTTTCAGATTGTACGATGGGAACATAATTCAAGATTAGTAGTACGAAAAAATACTGATTATTGGAATTATAAAGAGATTAAGCCTGATATAATAAATTTTGAGTTTATAGATAATGATAATACAGCAATGTCTGCAATTTTAAACGGAGAGATCTCTTTTTATCATAATGCCCCTATTAATGACAGAGCAAAACTTATTGAAGATGGAGTTGCTAGGGTAGTTCCTAATGTATCACTTTATTTTTATGAAGTTAATCATAAAAAAGCACCTTTTAATGATGCTAGAGTGAGGAAAGCTATTTCTTTAGCTATAGATAGGGAATATATAGTAAATAATATAATGAATGCTGGAGAGAAACCTGCAGCTGCTATAGTACCTTATAATATAAAAGATGTTTATGGTACTAATGATTTCAGATATCAAAAAGACGGATATTTTTCTGTTAATAGTGAAGATTATCAGAAAAATGTTGAAGAGGCTAGGGCTTTGCTTGCAGAGGCTGGATATCCTAATGGTGAGGGTTTTCCAGTATTTGAATTTTTAACTAATCCCGGATTTCATGTAACTATTGCAGAAAGTGTGCAGTCTATGCTTAAAGAGGCACTTAATATAGATATGGTAATAAGGCAGGAAGAATGGGCTGTACTGCTTCAGACTAGAAGAGATGGAAATTTTGATATGGCTAGACAGGGCTGGATAGGCGGATATAACAGTCCTCAGGCATTTTTATCTTTGGTAAAAACAGGTTATGTTCTTAATGAGGGAAGATATAGTAATGCTGAATTTGATAAGGCATTGTATGATGCGGCATTCTCTCAAAGTGATTTAGAGCGAAGCGAATATCTGCATAAAGCCGAAAGCATAGCTATGGACGATATGGCTATTATACCTATATTCTATTATTCTGGTACTGTTATGCAAAGTAAAAATCTTAATGATGTGATTTATGATATATTTGGAATATATAATTTTAGTAAGGCATATATGTCAGAGTAAATTATATTATAATTTTTTACAATTATAATTACATAGTGTTTTTATATAAAAATGATAATAGAGAATACATATGAATGAAGATATTAAGTTTATAACAGATTTTCTAAAATGCGATTATGAGATACTTGAGGGCGGACTTGAAGATGATACTGATATAATGAATTGGTATAAAGAAAATCTTGAAAAAGGAAAAAAAGAAGGATATACCCCTTTAATTATAATACCAAGTGAGGTGCTTACTGAGGCAATAGAGTGTTTTTTGGAAGATAATGACTGCGATATAGAAGATTCAAGAAAATTAATAAATGAGTATATAGAAAAGTCAAAGTATATAGACTATAAAAAATATTTAAATCAAAATATAGAAGATATTTATGAGGATAAAGAATATATTGAAGAGATAAACAAATCATTCAATGCCCCTATAGAAGGTGGATTTGAAGTATTTGATAGTTTTGGTTCATATTATGATTATGAAACTAAAAGTACTGTTGATTTAATATTAGCAAAAATTCCTACTCTTAATCCTTATGAATTGGCATGTTATATCCCTATGGGAGGCTTTAATGATTGTCCTAACCCAGAGACACAGACAGCTATTTTCAAATATTGGTATGAAAAATATAATGCTTATCCTGCAGTAGTAGGATATGATACTTGGGAGATTTTTGTTCAAAAACTTCCTAATACAGAAGAAGAGGCTAGAGAGCTTGCTATAGAACATTATTATTTTTGTTTGGATAGGATTGATCAATACAGCGAAAATTATGATCATGGAAAATTGGCAGGCACATTATTAAAATCTAATGTTTGGTATTTTTGGTGGGATTAATATTTAATATACTTGTTTTAAAACATATTGACATATATATTTTGTAATTTTTTAAATTATATATTTAAGCTTTTAAAATCCAGTTTTTTCAATGACTATAACTATATTTGTTTGAAGATATTTTGTATTCTTCAAATATTAAAAAACATATATAATTCACTAAATTAAAAATAATATGAATAAGTTTTAAAACAAGTTTGATATATTTTATGTATATTTTCTTATATTTGAATAAACTGTATGAACTGAAATATGAAGTTTTTCAGCTAATGCTTCCACAGAACCTTTTAATTGAAAAAATCCTATTTTATGAAGTTTTAATATGATCTGTTTATTTTTTTCCTGATTTGGTATCGACATATCAAGTATTATATCATTAATATTTTTATTAAGTATAGATTTTATCATATCATCAATATTTGAACTATAGTTTTCAGAATGAGTATGTTCTTCACTTTCATTTTTATTTATAGAAAATTGTTTCATAAAATCTATGAGACTTACTTCCATATTTATATTGATGCATAGTAAGCCGATTAATTTGTCTTTATTTTTTATAGGTATTGTAACGGATTTGCATCTGTCTCCATTTGGAAATTTTGATTCATAAGATTCTAAAAATTTTTTATCTTTATGTACTGAATTTATGAGCTCTAAAGCTAAATCGGTTATTGGAGCTCCTACATCTCTTGAAGAATTATGCCCGTTTTCTATGAATAAAACAGCATGTTCATAATTATCTAATGAATGAACTAATACCTCGCAATATGTTCCAAATATATTTGCTATTCCTTTTACAGCATTTTCATATGATTGTATTATAGCTCTATCCGTATCATCTAATACTACAGAACCAGACTTAGTATAATTATCCATAAAATTACCCCATTAATTATTATTAAATGTATTATATCTTATAATTATATAAAAAACAAATATGCCATACGTTTTTATGATAAAATATAAAAATAATATATAAACTATCAAATTTTGTTGACAGTATAAACTATTTGTATATACTATATTATATATATTGATATATTTAATTAAGGAATATTTTATGACAATAGAAGAATTTAACAGCAAGTATTTAGTAAACAGAGAAGGTACAAACTCTCAAAAATGGGACACAATAAAGGACAGGAGATTTAAAGTAGGCGGACTTATACCTATGTGGGTGGCAGATATGGAATTCAGAGCTCCTGATGAAGTAATAGAGGCTTTAAACAAGAGAGTAAATCATGGGGTTTTTGGATATACTGTTTTGTGGGACAGTTATTTTGAAGCATTTTTTAACTGGCAGAAGAAAAGATATAATATAGACTTAAAAGAAGAATGGATAAATTTTTCAACTGGACTTGTAACAGCATTATATTGGCTAGTTAATGCATATACAAATAAAGGCGACAGTGTAGTAATACTTACTCCTGTTTATTATCCTTTTCATAATGCAGTTAAAGATAATGAAAGAAATTTGATTAAATGCGAGCTAAAAAATGATAACGGAGTATTTTCTATAGATTTTGAAAAGTTAGAAGATGATATAGTAAAAAATAATGTAAAATTAATGATATTCTGCAATCCTCATAATCCGGCTGGAAGGGTATGGACTGATGAAGAAATAGATAAAACTTTTGATATATGTAAAAGACATAATGTGTATATTGTTTCTGATGAAATTCACCAAGATATAAATTTGGGTTATCGTCCTTTTATTTCAGCACTTTCTATAAAAAATAAAGATAAATATATGGACAGATTAGTTGTTTTAACTTCTCCTTCAAAAACATTTAATTTGGCATGTCTTTTAAACTCTCATATAGTTATACCAGATGAGAAAATGAGAGAAAAATATAATAAATTTGTAAATACGGTTAATAGAACAGAATTAAGTTTACTTGGTATGGTAGCAGCAGAAGCAGCATACAGATACGGAGAAGATTGGGTTGACGGACTTTTAAAAACAATAAGACGCAATTATGAATATATAAGAGATGAATTAAAAGCAAAAGTTCCAGAAATAATAACAAGCCCTTTGGAAGGTACTTATTTGCCTTTTATAGATTTAAGAAAAGTTGTTAATCCAGATAGAGTAAAAGAGTTTATACAAGATGACTGTAAAATAGCTATAGATTTTGGTGAATGGTTTTCTGATAATTGTAAGGGATTTATAAGAGTTAATGTGGCAACTGATTTTAAATATATAGAAGAGTTTGTAAATAAAGTATCTTCACAATTAAAAAATAAAAATTATAAATAAAAAATAGGAGGCATAATATGAAAAGTTCTTTCTGGAAAAATTACAGATTTCCTATACTTTTAGTTTCTGGAGTAGTAATCGGAAGTATATTGGGTATAATACTAAAGGAAAAAGCTGCCGTATTAAAACCTTTTGGGGATGTTTTTATTAATATACTTTTCACAGTAGTTGTTCCTTTAATATTTTTATCTATTACCAACTCTATCATTCAGATGGACGATATGAAAAGATTAGGAAAAATAGTGGCTTCAATGTTTGTAGTGTTTATTATTACTGGACTTATTGCCGCAACTATAATGATAATTACAGTAAGAGTATTTAATCCAGCTGAAGGTTTCCAAATTCCTATAACTCAGGTAGAAGAGCCTAATCCTCCTAAAGTATCAGAACAGTTGGTAAAAATGATAACAGTTACAGATTTTAAAGATTTGCTTTCTATAAGCAACATGCTTCCTCTTATAGTATTTTCTTTATTCTTTGGTTTTTCTATAAAGCTAGTAGGAGAAAAAGCCAAACCACTTGTTGCTGTTATTGACGGTGCTACATTGGCATTGATGAAATTGGTAAGTATTATAATGTATTATGCTCCTATAGGTTTGGGTGCTTATTTTGCCAATTTAGTAGGAAAGTTCGGACCAGAATTGATAGGTACTTATGCCAGAGCATGTGCGGTTTATTATCCTGCTGCATTTTTATATTTTATTATTTTCTTCCCTATATACGGTTATATTGCCGCTGGAAAATATGGTGTAAAATCTATGAAGCATTTGATAACTCCTATGATAACATCATTATCAACTCAAAGTTCTATTGCTACACTTCCTATAAACTTGGAAGCATCTGAAAAAATAGGAATAAGTGAAGATGTTAGAAATATAGTTTTACCTATAGGTGCAACTGCTCATATGGACGGAACTTGTTTGAGCGGAATCTTAAAAATAGCTTTTCTTTACGGTGTATTTGGAATGAATTTTACAGGTATTGATGTTTGGGTTGGTTCTATAGTATTTGTAGTGCTTGCTGGTATGGCTAACGGTGCAATACCGGGCGGAGGACTTATCAGTGAAATGTTAATAGTTTCTATATACGGTTTTCCTCCAGAGGCTTTCCCTCTAATAGCTACTATTGGTATACTAGTTGACCCTCCTGCTACTATGGTTAATTCTGTTGGTGATAATGTGGCTGGTATGTTAGTTTCAAGAATAGTTGAAGGAAAAGATTGGTTTAAACATGCTATTAATGGCTCTAATTAAGAAATAAATATTTATTGCTATTATTTTTTATGTGTTTACTTTTATAATATATCCTATAAAAAGTTATTAAAAAAGCGGCTTAAGATTAATTAATATCTTGGCCGCTTATTTAATTTATAATAGATTAAAATTAGTCGTCAAATTTTTGTCCCATAATTTGACCATTGCCTGATACCATAACTTCCATCATATTATTTAATTTTATTTTGTAGTTTCCCCATTCTTTTTCAGCATCTATTATAGCAGCCTGAGGATAAGCATTTTTTACAGCCTGCACAACAGCAGGTGGAAAAGCAGCATCTGGTATAGGAGCATATTCACTGTCTATATTTTCCCAATCACCATTTCCTAAAAAGTCTATAGATACTCCGTTTGATAATTTAACGTCAAATTTTCTTCCGTCTCTTTCCACTTTCCATATCTGAACACCAGGAAATACTCTCTGTATAAATGATGTAGCATTTGCAGGTAAAGCAGAAGGTGGAACTACCCAGTCATCAGCAAAAAGACTTGAAGCTGATAATACCATTAATGATAAAAATAAAATAGATAATTTTTTCATGAGTTACTCTCCTTAATTTGTTATTTATAGTCTGTAAATTATCTTTACAATTATAAGTATAGCATTTTTTCAATAATTGTCAAGTTTATTTACAATTATTTTACTATTTTTTACATAAAATTTTATTTTTGTTATATATTTTTTATCTTTTTTATAAATTCTCTTAAATCTTTTGCTAGAGGAGCTTTCACTTTTATTAATTTATCAGTAATAGGGTGATTAAACTCCAAACTATAAGCATGCAAAGCCTGTCTATGAAAAAATCCCTCAGGTATAATATCTTTTTCTATAAAATCATCAAAAACTTTTGGACCATATTTCCCGTATATTTTATCCCCAACCATATAAAGATTTTTTGAATAAAGATGAACCCTAATCTGATGCATTCTTCCAGTATATAATCTTGCCATAACAACAGCATAATCACCAAAACGTTTGATAGTTTTGAATGCAGTTTTTGAATATTTTGAACCTTCTATATTTTCTTTATGCAAAGTTTGAAAACGTCTGTAATATTTATGTCCGCTTTCAAGCATATATCCTTCTACTATAAAATTATCTTCAATATTCTGAGCATTTTCTACTACAGCAATATAAGTTTTTTTTATTTTCTTTTTAGTATTTTTTCTCCTTGCAATCATAGCACAGAATTTAGATGCTGTTTCATGTCCTCTTGACATAACAACACAGCCGCTTGTTTCTCTGTCTATTCTATTTAACATGTTTATATTGCAATTAAGCATTTGTTTGACAATGGTATGAAGTGTATTATGATAATATTTACCAGATGGTATGACTGGAAGATTAGCTGGTTTATTTGCTATTATTAGATCTCCATCATCATATATGATAGTAACATTTTTATCAACTTCAGGTTCTTTCATTCCTATAATATGGTACTCTATTTCATCACCTTTGTTTACAGTTCTAGTATATTTTACTTTTCTTCCGTTTAAAAGTACCAAACCTTGTCCTATTAAATCCTGCCATTTATTTCTTGAATAATAAGAAAATCTATCGCCCATATATTTATCTAATCTTATACTATAATCAATATTTTCTTCTATACGGCATTTTCTTACAACAGATTTTTGGTATATGTCTTCTGTGTTTAAATGCAATTTATTTTTAGCTTTTTTCATATTATTTATTATACTTAAAAAATAATATTCTGTCAAAACATTATAAAAACGGGCAGAAGCTAGAATTAAGCCCCGCCCGCAACAAACAAACTTTAAACAAACTTTTATATTATTGTACCGCTTTTTACTATTGTATTTTTTGGAATTATTACTATACCGTCTCTTATACAGTAAAATTCACTGTCCTGATGCTGTATTTTCTTTTTATTGGTAATAACAACATCATTTCCTATTCTAACATTTTTATCTATTATTACATTTTTAAGAGTGCATTTTTTACCTATACCTATTTTAGGGATATGACGCACATTAAGTCTTTCAATATCATCATTGTCTTCATAATAGTCACTTCCCATCATAACAACTCTTTCCAAAGTAGAGCCGCTTTGAACAACAGAACGTACACCTATTACACATTCTTTAATAGTTGCATTCTCTATTCTGCATCCATCAGCTATTATACTTGAAGTTACATTTGCTTTTTCAACTTTTGAAGGTGATAAGTAGCGTACATGAGTATATATAGGGGCATTTTCATCATAAAAATCAAATGGAGGATTTTTACTTCCAAAAGATATATTAGCCTCAAAATATGCCTTAATAGTTCCTACATCTTCCCAATATCCTTGGAATGCATAGCTGTAAACTTTATATTTTTTAATAGCTTCAGGTATTATATCTTTACCAAAATCTATCATAGATACATCGGCTAAAAGTTCTTTAAGTACGCTGTGTCTGAATACATAAATACCCATAGAAGCCAAATATTCTTTATTAGGGTCTTCTATGTTAAACATTTTCTTTTGTTCTTCGCTTAGTTTTAAAGCATCAAGGGCTTCATCTTCTTTAGGTTTTTCATGGAAATTGGTGATTTGACCTCTTTTATTAACAAGCATAACACCAAAACCTTTAGCATCTTCTCTTACTACTGGAACAGTACCTACTACTATATCGGCACCAGTTTCTAGCATATGCTGAAGCATAACATTATAATTCATACGGTAAACTTGGTCGCCTGAAAGTATAACAACATTATTAACAAATTCATTGTCAAAGTGAGCAAGATTTTTTCTAACAGCATCAGCAGTACCTTGATACCAGTCTATATTAGTATCAGTCTGCTCAGCTGCAAGTATACTTACATGACCGCCAGAGAAGTTATCGAATCTATAAGCATTGTATATGTGATTGTTTAAAGAAGCACTATTAAATTGTGTAATTACATAAATATTTCTAAATCCGCTGTTAATACAGTTGGATACTGGTATGTCTATCATTCTGTATTGACCGCCTAAAGATACTGCAGGTTTAGAGCGTGCTTTTACTAATGGATAAAGTCTTGTTCCCCTTCCTCCTCCGAGTATCAAGGCAACAGTATTAAATGCTCTCATAAAAAACTCCAATATTTGTTTTATACTAAAAATTCATATATTATAAGTATAGTAAAAAAAATATAACTTTTCAAGATTTTACAATATATTAAAATGTTTTAAGGCATTATAAATACCGTCATTATCAACATCATCAGTAATATAGTCAGCCACAAGTTTTACTTCTTTATTGGCATTACCCATAGCTACACCTATAGCAGAATGCTCTATCATAGTGATATCGTTACCTCCGTCCCCGAAAGCCATAGTTTCAGATATATCTATTTTATAATGTTCTATAATCTTATCCATTCCTATATGCTTTCCGCCGCCTTTGGTATTAACATCAGTAAAAGCTGGGTGCCATCTGCTGGATTCGCAGTTTTTGAATATATTTTTCATAAGTTCTTTTTCTTTTTTTTCATCTACAAATAAATTTATCTGCAAAATATCATCTATATTTTGTTCTAAAAACTCATAATAATTGTCTACAGCAGGTATTGGGAGGTTTATTGATTTTGAAACTTCTTCTACTTCTTTTGTAACATAATTAATAAATATTCCGCTATTCATCATAATAGAGCAGGGGAACTTTTCTTTATTTTTTAGATAATCTATTAAAGAATAAATTTCCTCTCTTGCTATAGAATGTCTGTAAATGGACTTTTCTCCTATATAGCAGTCAAAACCATTTGCTGTTATATAGCCGTCAAACTCTAAATTATCCAAATTATTTATATGCTTTTTTATTCTTCCAGTTGCTATAAATATTTTTATTCCTTTATCTTTTAATTGTCTTATAGCTTCTTTTGAAGAATCTGAAACTTTATGCGTATTAAAACTAACCAAAGTACCGTCTATATCAAAAAATACTGCTTTTATCATAATAAAAAATCCTTAAATTATATAACTAATCTATTAAATTAAAATGCTTAAGTGCTTTATAAACCCCTTCATCATCAACACTTTCTGTAATATAGTCAGCTGCTTCTTTTACATTATCATTAGCATTTCCCATAGCTACACCTATAGCGGCATGCTTAATCATTCCTAAATCATTTCCTCCGTCTCCGAAAGCCATTGTTTCGGATAAGTCTATTTTATAATGCTCTATAATCTTATCTATCCCTATATCTTTTCCGCCGCCTTTAGGATTAACATCAGCAAATGAAAAATGCCATCTGCTTGATATGCTGTTTTTTAGTATGTTGTCCATTAAATATTTTTCTTTATTCTCATCTACAAATATATTAAGCTGAACAATTTTTTCATAATTATTTTTTATATATTCATTAAAATCTATAGTTTTTGGAACTTTTACATTAGCCATACCATAAAGCATATTGATAACATCATCAGCATAATTGAGAAATATGTTATCGGTTGTTATAACAGTGCAAGGAAATCTGTCATTATTAAGATAGTTCATCAAAGAAAATAAATCATCTTTATTTATTGAAACTTTATATATTTCTTTCATACTGTTATTTTCTTTAACTATACAACTGCATCCGTTAAGTAATATAAATCCATCAAACTCTAAATCATCTAAATTATCTATTTGAAATAAAGCTCTGCCGCTTGCTATAAAAATTTTTATACCTTTTTCTCTAAGTTCTCTAATAGCTTTTTTAGATAGTTCAGATATTTTGTGTGTATTAAAACTAACTAAAGTACCGTCTATATCAAAAAATACTGCTTTTATCATTGTAATAACCCATCATATTATTTATTTTTTCGAGAAATATTATAATACAAGAGAAAAAGTTTTTCAAATATTTTTTAGGAATAAAATATATTAAATTTATTTAACAATTATTTTTTTGATTATTAAAATAAAATTGATTATAAAATAAAAGACCTAAAATTATTTAGGTCTTTTATAAAAATGGCAGAATATTATTTAAGATAAACTGTTTAATACTCCAACAACAGCATTAGCAAAATCTTTAGAAGATGCAGGTCCATTTGCAGTAACTATATTTCCAGATACAACAACATTTTCAGACATTATATTAGCATTACCATGTCTTACATGCGATTCATCGGCAGGCAGACAGCTAACATTAATTCCCTCTAATATTTTAGCATTAGCCATAATAACAACTCCGCTACCTATACCTGCAACTATCTTTTGATTATCCAAAAATAATTTAGCAAGCCCCTGAGTACGCCAATCGTCCCATAAAGTAATACAGCCTATACCTCCTACAAATACAACAGCATCAAATTCTACAGCATCAACCTCACTAAATAGTAAATCTATATTAGTAATACCTCCCAATTTTCCCTGAGCAGTACCTATAAATGTAGATGATACTTCTGTTTTATATCCAGCACTTTCAAAAATTTTCTTGCTTTCAAAATATTCCTCATCTTGAAAATTCTGACCAGACATTACATATAAAATATTATTAGTTTTTCCCATTAATTAATTTCTCCAGTTATTAATATTATTTTTATAAACCGCAATTTTTGTCATAGTTGTTTTTGTTTAAAATAGCAAGTTCATATGCTTTAACATATTCTTTAGCACTTTTTTCCCAAGAGTTATCTATTTTCATTCCTCTTTGCTGCATTTGATTAAATCTGTCTCTATGATCATAATAAACACTTACAGCCCAGCCTATAGTATTATACAATGCTGAAGGGTTAGAATCATAGAATTTAAAACCAGTACCTTCTCCAGTCTGTTCATTATAATTTTCAACTGTATCTTCAAGTCCTCCAGTAGCATGTACAATAGGTAAAGTACCATATCTTAAAGAATACATCTGATTAAGTCCGCAAGGCTCAAATAAAGAAGGCATTACAAACAAATCGCATCCTGCTTCTATTAAGTGAGATAATTCATTACTGTATCCTATATAAGAGCCAACTCTGCCCGGATATCTTTTAGGCAAATCACCGAAGAAACTTTCCAATCCCTTGTCTCCAGTACCTAGTATGCAGAACTGAACTTTCATATTATTAACTAAAGGATCTATTATAGAAGCTATAAAGTGATATCCTTTTTGATCAACAAATCTGCCGATAGCACCTATTAATACAACATCATCATCTTCTTCAAGAAGAAATCTCTTTTGAAGTTCTTTTTTGCATATTTTTTTACCTTCCATTTTATCAGCAGAATAATTAGCAGGTATAAATTTATCTTTTTCAGGTGACCAAACATTTTCGTCAATACCATTAAGTATTCCAAAGAAACTTGTAGTTTTATTTTGTAAATAAGGAGCCATACCATGACCGCCATAAGGAGAAGAAATTTCTTTGGCATAAGTAGGGCTTACTGTTGTAACTACATCTGCAAAGAATATACCGCCTTTAAGGAAATTGATATTGCCATGATCTTCAAAAGTGTCTGGACTAAAATTGTTCCAGCCTAAACCTAAATAGTCGTATGTTGTATTTGCACTGTATATACCCTGATAATTTGCATTATGTATTGTAAGAAGACTTGCGGCATGTCCTACTGGGTCATTCCAGTGCCAAGTCTTTATATAAGCTGGAATTGCTGCAGTCTGCCAGTCATTGGCATGCACAACATCCACATTAAGCTGCAAATCTTTGCATAACTGTAAAGCTGCTCTTGAGAAAAATCCGAATCTCCAAGCATTATCCTGATAATCATTAAAAGAAGCATCATGATAAAGTCCTTCTCTGCTGAAAAAACTATGATGCTCTATAAAATAAAAATCTATTCCATCTTTTACTGTCTTAAATACAGAACACCATTCCTCTCCGTTACCCATCCATACTCCCATAGTTGGAAGAACATTTTCTAGGTAGCAGTCCTGAAAATTAATATCTCTGTATTTTGGAAGTACTACACATGCTTCTACACCTAATTTTTTTAGATATATAGGTAAAGAACCAACAACATCGGCAAGTCCTCCTGTTTTTATAAATGGGGCAGCTTCTGAAGATGCTATCATAACTTTCATTTTTGACATAATAAACTCCTAAACTTTGGAATATATTTTAAATATATAACTTTATTTAAAAACTTCAAGTAAAATTATTATTGTTAGAATATTATTACATTAAAAAGTTTGATAAAAATAAAAGAATTCTATCAATTTATTAAAAATCAATAGAATTCTTTATAAAAATGAATGTTTATAATAAAATTATATATTAATTTCTAATATCTCTAAAACTTTATCACCAGCAGGTACTTTTATAGTAACTACATCGCCCACTTTTTTTGCTAATAAGCCTTTAGCAATAGGAGTTACTATAGTTATTTCATTTTTACTCATATCAGCTTCTAATTCGCCTACTATTCTGTATTCAAAAACAGCATTTCTGTTTTTATCTTTTACCTTTACTCTTTTTCCAAAAGTTACAGTATTTTTATCTAAAGAAGAAGGGTCTATTATTTCACATCCTGCTAAATCCCCTTCAAGCTTTGATATCTGAGCATTTAATAATCCTTGTCTTTCTTTTGCAGCATGATACTCAGCATTTTCTTTTAAATCGCCTTTTTCTCTTGCCTCTGCAATAATAGCTGGTAAAGTTTCAAACTCTGCTTTAAGTTCAGCTAGTTTTGCCTTTACTTTGTCATATCCTTCTTTTGTTATTGGTTTTGCCATAATTTAATATCCTTAAATATTATAATAATCTTGATATTATAAACTATTTTTAAATATTTACAAATAAAAAGATTAAGGATTAAACTTAAAACTAGAAAGTTTATATATAGTTATATTCATTTCTCCTAGGATTTTAAAAGAGTATTCTAATGGATAATACCTAGTAGTGAATGCTAATTCTCCGTCATTAATAAATATTTCTAAAGATGAAGTATCTGCCATTATTCTAATATTTTTAAGCTCTTCTAAATAGGCACTTCTTTTATTTCTGCCTCCGCCTATTGTTTTACCAGTATCTTCTACAAACTCTAATATAAACTTATTATCTTTATATTTTGAACAGAGGCCTTCTGAAATAAGAATTTCAAAGTTCTTTGTGTTATTATCAATTTTTATATTATCAATTATAACTTCATAAGAATTAATATCATTAGAAATTAAATTATCTGATAATGTATTATTAGAGTATTTATTTTCAAATATTTTTTTCTCTCTTAATTTTTCTAAATTTCTATGAGGTTTTTGGTATAGTTTTCCGTTTTTGAAATTAAGTTCTCTTGGTATTGTAAGACAGTGCTGCCAGCCGTATTGAACTGTTAAATTTTTATGATCATCTTCTGTATCTGGAACTCCCATCCAGCCTATAATAACTCTATTTCCATTTTCATCTAAAAATGTCTGAGGAGCATAAAAATCAAAACCTCTGTCTAATACGGTAAAATTATTAACTTCAATAGATTCTTTATTTTTATAATCATCATTAATTAAAAAATATCCAGAAAGGTATATATTTTCGTATATGCTTTCAACTTGTTTTACACCCTGAGGACATGTTATTAAAATATCCTGACCGTCTAAATTAAACAAGTCTGGACATTCCCACATATACCCAAAAATATCTTTTGTATGTATAGTGCTTGTATGTGTCCATTTTCTTTTATCTTTAGAAGAAAATACAAGAACTTCGCCTATATCATTATTTCTGTCAATGCCGTATTTCCTAGCACCTTGAACCATATAATATATATCATCATATTTAAATACTTTAGGGTCTCTTATATGATTGGTTATATCTTTTGGATAGTCTTTCATTTCCATAAGGCATTCTTTCTCGGAGAAATTAATACCATCTTCAGAAACTGTAAGCATGGTATTAGCTTCTCTTCCGCTTTCTATATAGTCATGCTTGCCTAAGAGTTTTACATTTCCAGTATAATAAATATATAGTTTATCATCTTCTATGAATGCAGAACCAGAATACACACCATGACAATCGTATTTTTCATCTGGATATATAGAAACTCCCACATATTTATAATTGATTAAATCTTTGGTTTGATAATGTCCCCAAAATTTTAATCCGCCTTCTGTTTCAAATGGTGAATATTGGAAGAATATATTGTATATTCCCTTAAAGTATGATAATCCGTTAGGATCGTTAAGCCAGCCTACTGGAGGCATTATATGAAAATTCAGTCTCCATTCATCTTTTATGTTTTTTTTTAAGTATTCATTTTCTTTTTGTATTATAGCTTCTTTAAAAATCTTACTTACTAGATTCATTATTGAATTCCTCTTTTATGTTTTTTATTTTTTATCATTTTTTAATAAATACTTAATATCATGCATATTTTCATACACATGATATTAAGCAGAACAAATAATTTTTATTGGATTTATGTATAAATTATCTATATATGTAATTTCTTATTCGTCATCTTCCTGCATATACTCTTTAGGTACTCCGAAGAACCAAGTAATAGCAAAAGATAAAACTATTGTTAGTATTGCTACAGAAATATAGCCTATTAATTGTTTGGTATCATATATGTAAAGCAATATACCAGGTATACCAGTAACTCCATTAGCAGTACCTTGTAAATTTAATAATCTTACAATCAAACCAGTAATACCAGAGGCAATAGCACCGCATACCATAGGTTTTATTCCGTATCTTATATTAATACCGAATATTGCAGGCTCAGTAATACCAAGCCAAGCTGATAAAGTAGCACCATAACCCATAGCTTTTACGCTTTTTCTTCTTGTTTTTAATGTAACAGCAAGACAAGCAGCCCCAGCAGCTAAATTAGCAACACTTAAAAGAGGGTTAATAGGGTTTAATGATGTAGCAGCAAGAAGAGATATTTCTATTAAGTTCATTATATGGTGAACACCAGTAACTACTATAAATATTATTCCAAATCCTATTATCAATCCTCCCAAACCAAAAGGAAGAGATAATGAGAAGTTTATGGCTATTAATATCCATTGTTCTACTGTATGAAATATAGGTCCTATTACAGCCAAAGATAATAATAACATTATAAGCAATGTTAAAAATGGAGTAGCCAATATATCAATGATGTTTGGTATTACTTTTCTTAACTTTAACTCTAGTTTTGAACCTATCATACCTGCAATAAGTGCTGGGAGTATACTGCCCTGATATCCGACTATAGGTATAAATCCGAATAACATTATAGGTTTAACACCGCTGTCTGGATTTGCAACTAAATAAGCATTAGGCAAAGCAGGAGAGACAAGCATTAAGCCCAACAATATACCCAAAATAGGGGATCCTCCGAATACCCTAAATGCAGACCAGCACACTAAAGCAGGCAAAAAAGCAAAAGTGGTTTCTGTTAATACACTCATAAATGTCATAACAGAAACAGGTATATTAGAAACTTGCAGATTAAATAATCCTAGGAAACTGTCATTAATCAATGCACCTTTAAGCCCCAAAAATAAACCAGTTGCTATCATAGCAGGCATTATTGGTACAAATACATCAGCAAATACACGTATGAATTTTCTGAATTTATTTTTATCATCAGTTTTTTTCACATCTTTATCATCATTTTTCTGAGAAGCGGCAGTAATACCTAATTTTACAACTTCATCATAAACTTTATTAACTACTCCAGTACCGAGTATTATCTGATATTGATCTGAATTAAAAAATACACCCTTAACACCGTCTATTTTTTGTACATCAGAATCTTTTATGCTTTCTCTGTCTTTTACTATAAGTCTTAATCTTGTAGCACAGCATTCTGCGGAAATAATATTTTCTCTTTTTACTACTTTTACTATTTCTTCAGCAGTTTTTTTATAATCTATAGCCATAATAAAAACCCCGTTATTATGATTTTGTATATGTTATCGGTTACATTAGCGTTGATTTTAACATTATTTTAGTATTTGTCAAGTGTAGTAGTTAATAAATTTCAAATTTGTATTTTACTGTAAAAAGTATATAATATATTATATAATAGTATTAGAGGTGATAATAATGAGAGGCGGTAAGGGCTCAAATAAGAAAATTACAATGAAAGATATTGCTGAGTTAGCAGGGGTTACAAAAACTACTATATCACGCTATTTTAACGGAGGCTATATAAAAAAAGAAACTAAGGAAAAAATAGCTAAGATAATAAAAAAATATAATTATGAGCCTAATACTTTTGCAAGACTCAATGCAAAACAAAGCCGTATGATAGGTATTATAGTTCCTGCATTAGATTCTATAGTAGGTTCAAGAGTATTAACTGGTCTTGAGAGAACTTTCAGAGAAAAACATTATATGCCTATAATAATGAATACTAATCATGAGTCTGTTTTGGAACTCAAATATATAGAGAAATTAAAGAGACTTAATGTTGACGGCATAGTGTTAAGTGCTACAGAAATAACAGATGAGCATAGAAAATTATTAAAAAAACTTGATATACCAATAGTTATTTACGGTCAGGAGTATAGCGATGGTATTAGCATAGTTAATGATGATTATAATGCGGGAGTGGAAATAGGGGAGTATATAGGAAGAAAAAAACATAAAAATGTTGGGTTTATTGCAGTAGATGAAAAAGATGTTGCTATTGGTGTTACAAGGAGAAATGGAGTTTTAGACGGTTTAAGCCATTATAACATAATGGATGTAAGTATAGCGATAGCTGATTTTTCATATGAAAGTGCTATGGTTGCAACTAAAGAGCTTTTAAAATATAAAAAATTAGATGCCATAATATGTTCTACTGATAGGCAGGCACATGGAGTATATAAGGTAATAAAAGAGAGAGGATTAAAAATGCCTGAAGATGTTTCTGTAATATCATTTGGCGGATATGAGATTGATGAGATTATAGAACCGAGGCTTTCTACAATAAAATTTGATTCTCTTAATGCTGGTATATGTGCAGCAAATACATTAATAGATTTAATTAATAAAGTAGAAGTGAGAAATGTTTTGTATATTAATTATGAGTTTATTGAAGGCGAGAGTGTAAGATAAATATTAGTAAATATAAATATTTTTAATAAAATAAAAAATAATTCATAGATATAATATAAACACAATGCAATTACTAATAATTAATTAGTAATTGCATAAATAAAAATTTGTATCAATAAAATTAACTGTTTAAAGTATTTAGAAGTGACTCTATATCATTTCTATTAATAAGACCGCCGCTCATAGTTACTAATGAACGAAGAGGTGTTTCTAATATCATACTTTCAAACATCTTTTTTGTGTCTGTTTTATCATCTTTAAACATATCATTAAGTCCAGACAACAGCTTATTATAGAAATCTTCAGCAATTTTTTCATGCATCAAGTCTGCAAGATTATTATTTATATTGTAAGGTTTTACTGCTTTTATATTAATTGGCTTTAATTTTCTTTCCATCAATTCTTCAAAGTCTTCGTCTGGTATATTGATATCTTTAAAATTAAAATAGCTTGGTATTCTTTTTTGATAATAGCTTTTGGCATTAATTTCTATATTTTTGTTTAATGGTAAATTTCTTGAAGAGTTACCAACTGATATTGTATAAATACCGCTTTCTATTTCATATTTTTTTGTTTCAGTATTGTAGAATGAAAAGCTTCTTTTGTTTAGTTTTAATATTACAGTTTTTGTTTCATTAGGCTCTAAAAATACTTTAATAAAACATTTTAATTCTCTTTTTGCTTTAAATATATTATTTTCTGGGGCAGATACATATAACTGAGCTACTTCGCAGCCGAATACATCTCCAGTATTTTGAACGTCAAATACAACATGTATATTATCCAATCCAGCAACCGTATTTGCATCCGAAACTATTAAATTGGAAAATTTAAATGTAGTATATGAAAGCCCGTAGCCAAATGGGAATAAAACTTCCTTCTCTGCTTTATCATAATATCTATATCCTACAAAAATAGATTCTCTATATTCTACAGCTTTATTTCCGCCCGGAAAATATTTATAGCTTGGATTATCTTCCAAACTTAATGGAAAAGTTTCAGCTAATTTTCCGCTTGGATTAACTATTCCAAATATAATATTAAAAGCAGCACTTACAGCAGCTTCCCCAGCCAAATATAAATTAACTATTCCTTTTACTTTATCGACCCAAGGCATTAAAACTGGAGCACCTATTGAAAGAACTACAACTATATTTTTATTTACTTTTGAAATCTCTTCTATTAAATAATTATGATTTTCAGGAAGATTAAGATGCTTTCTGTCAAAACCTTCAGATTCATAAGAGTTTATAAGTCCTGCAAATATTATTACCACATCTTTATCTTTTGATATATTTACCGCTTCTTCTATTAAAGCATTATCTATTTCTGGAGAATCAGAGTTATAACCTTTAGCATAGTTAAACTCTAAATTATTTTCTTTAAAATATTCTTCAGCAGTATCTATTTTGTATGCATTTATAAGAGAGCTTCCATTTCCTTGATATCTAGGTTTCTGAGCAAACTCTCCAATAACTGCGATCTTGCTTTCTTTTTTTGCAGGAAGTATTTTATCTTCATTTTTTAATAGTACTATTGAGTTTTCTGCGATCTTTCTTGCTGTATTATGATTTTCTTCTTTATCGTATGTGAAATTATTATATATATTATCCATAGAATAAAGAGCAAAGTATAAAAGTCTTTCTACAGCTTTATCTAATATTTTTATATCTAATTTATTTTCTTTAATAGCCTCATAAACTTTTTTATCATCATATCCATTTGTAGAAGGCATCTGTAAATCAAGCCCAGCCTTTAGAGCTTCTATTCTGTCATTAACAGCCCCCCAATCTGAAACAACAATTCCGTCAAATCCCCATTCATCTCTTAATATATCTGTTAATAAATGTTTATTTTCAGAAGCAAATGTTCCATTAACGCTATTGTATGAACACATAACAGTAGAAGGTTTTGATTCTTTTACAGCTATTTCAAAAGCATATAAATATATTTCTCTCAAAGCACGCTCATCAACAACACTGTCTATTACCAGTCTTAAAGTTTCCTGATTGTTTGCAGCAAAATGTTTTAAACTTGACTGTATGCCGTTATCTTCTAAACCGCTTATCCATCCTGACGCCATTTTTCCAGCGAGATATGGGTCTTCAGAAAAATATTCAAAATTACGTCCGCAAAGAGGGGAGCGTTTCATATTTATACCAGGACCTAATACAACAGATACATTATTGGATTTAGCCTCTCTTGATATGGCTTCGCCCATTTCATACATTATATTTGGGTCAAAAGAACAAGCACTGCAGCAGGCGGTAGGAAAACATGTTGAAGCTTCAGATTTCTGAAGGCTTAATTCATCAGCTTCTGTGCTTTGTTTTCTTACTCCATGCGGACCGTCTGTAAGATATATTGAATCTATATGCAGTCTGTGTATAGGTTTTGTTGACCAAAAATCTTTACCGCTTAAAAGCGAAACCTTTTCTTCTAATGTCATCTCATTTATTATTTCTTTAATTTTTTGGGTGTATTTATTATTCATAATAAGACCTTAAAAAAAATATATTGTATATCAAAAAAGCTTTAATTTTGCCAATAAATATTTTTAGTTTTATAATATACAGGATTAATAATGATTAGCAAAATATGATTGCTTTAGTATACAGTAACATGATAGTATAAATATTCTTGTAAATCAATAGTTATATTATTATAATAATCAATCAAATTTTCCATTAAATATTTTGTATCCGCTTTCTGTCCAATAAGCTGCTTTGCATTTATTTTCTTTCAAGGCATTAATCAAATCTTTTTCCGTTTCAATATTTTGTGGGAAATATGTGGCATATACTCCAACTCTTTTACGAAAATGTGCATCGCTTGCTCCAAGTTCCTGCAGTCCTATTTTCTTCACTGCTTCAAATGCTGTTATATTTTCTTCGTTTATAGTGTTTCCATTTAAAACTTCGGCACCTGCCAGACCTTTTGTTGTAAAAAGTTTCTCTTCCAAGCCTCTCCTGTTATTTCTAAAAGGATGGGCACTATAGCATATTCCGCCTTGTTTTTTTATATATTCTATATACTCATATGCTGGTATTCTTTCTTTTGGTATTTCTTTTACTCCGAATGTTATTAAGTCGCCGTCAAGAGAATAATATTCTACTCCTACAAAAATTGGATAGTTTATTTCTTTTGAATATTGATGAGCTTTATCCATTATACGAAGGTCATCATGATCAGTTATGCATACAGCATCAAGTCCTTTTTCTTTAGCTTCTTTAACTATCTCTTCTAAAGAAAGCATACTGTCTGAAGAAAATGTTTTTTCATGTATATGAAGATCTATAAACATAATTATTCCGCCAAATATTTGTTTTTTTAATTAATTATTTTTTAATGTATTTAAGAAGATAACATTTATAGCAAAATAGGTCAATGATAATTTTTATAATATTTTTTATTAATTTTCTATTTTAATATTATTTCCATTTATCAATTTCATCTAATCTAGGTTTGTAAATAGTTTCATATAATGTTTTTGTGATATTATCATGTTCTTCTTTGTTTTTTAATTTTCTGCTTGTCATTATTTTCATTTTTATAGATGATATTTTATTATTCTCATCTAAGGAAGGCATATCATATTCATAGTCTGCTAGTATAAACCCAAATCTTTTATACCATTCTATACGTTTTTTTGCTATTTCATTCAATTCATAAGGTTCTACTTCTATAACTATTAATTTATCTTTAAGCATATCAAGTATTTTTATTAAAACTTCAGAGCCGTATTTTTTTCCTCTTAGTTTTTTATCTATAGCTAAATATTCGCCAAAATTAAAATTATCCAAATTCCAAATCATAGTAAGTCCAATAGGCATATTATCATCTAATACGGCATATAGTTTATAATTATTATTATCTTTATTTTCTAAAATCATATCGAAAGACCATCTTTCTTCTTTAGGAAAAGCATCATTATATAACTTTTTATAAAAATCTATATTTTCTAAATTATATTTCATTTCAATTAATTTAATCATAATAATCTCCCAATATAATATTTAGTCCGATTATATACTATTTTTATAATTAAGTAAATATTTTTTTATAAAAAATTATTTAATAATCAGCTTATATATTTAATTGACTTTAATAATGAATATAGTATCATATGCATAATATTTTTTAAGGATATAATAATGATTTTTGACTATAAAGGTATAACCAATAAAAATAAAGATTTAATATTCGTAGCAGGTCCATGTGTTATAGAAAGCGAAGAGATGACTATGACTATAGCAAAAAAGTTAAAAGAGATAAAAGATAAATTAAATATACAATTAGTATTAAAGGGAAGTTTTGATAAAGCAAATAGAACTTCTTTATCATCTTTTAGAGGGCTTGGAATGAAAGAAGGACTTCAAATACTTCAAAATGCAGGAAAGGAATTTAACCTTCCAACTATAACAGATATACATGTACCTGCTGATGCAGAAGAAGCTGCCAAATATGTGGATTTTTTGCAGATTCCAGCTTTTTTATGCAGACAAACAGATATGCTTAGAGCAGCATGCGAAACTAAAAAGGCTGTTAATGTAAAAAAAGGTCAGTTTATAAGCGGTTATGACTGTAAATATATAGCTGATAAATGTTCTGATGCTATTGATGAAAAAAGGTTTTTCTTATGCGAAAGAGGCACTATGTTCGGATATGGTAATCTTATAGTAGATATGAAAAATTTAGAGATAATGAAAAATTATGCTCCTGTTATGTATGATGCTACACATTCTTTACAAATGCCTTCTGCTAATAACGGACAGTCTGGAGGGGCTAGAGAGTTTATACCAGCACTTTTAAAAGCTGCTGTTGCTTTAGGAGTGGATGCTGTATTTATGGAAGTGCATCCTAATCCTGATAAAAGTCCTTCTGATTCTGGAACCATATTTGATTTGAGTAAAGTTGAAGAGTTATGGGCTAGCGTAATAAAAATTAATGCTTTAGTTAAAAATATATAATAGACTTGTTTCAAAACTACTTTACAAGATTAAGTATAAAATTATTTAATTTTAAAATTATAAACATAATGTTTTACATGTTGTATATTTTATCATTTTAATATATAAATATGCAGTCTTTTTGCTTCTTTGTGTCACGCCACGGGCGGACAGCGTCCAAAAGAAGTGGGTGTGTGGGGGCTAGTCCCCACAATCATAAATAAATTTAGTTTTGAAACAAGTCTAATATATCTCTATTTTAATTAGGAGTAAAAAATAAAATGAAAAAGATAGTTATTATACTTGCATCAAGACTTGGTTCTACAAGACTTCCAAAAAAAGCATTGAAACCTATGGCGGGATATGATAGTATGCTTGAGCTTATTATAAAGAGATTAAGAAGCTCAAAAAAAGCTAATGATGTAGTTGTGGCTACAGAAGAAAAATCTTATGATAGTTTTAAAAAGATATTTGATAAACTTAAATGCAGCTATTTTGTAGGAAGTGAAGAAGACGTTTTAAACAGATATACAAAAGCTGCAGAAAAGTTTAATGCCGATATAGTTGTACGTGCTACTGGAGATAATCCTTTAGTGAGCATAAAGGCATTAGATATGATTGTTGATTATCATATTGAGAAAAATGCTGATTTAAGCCATTATGATTTACTTCCTTACGGCAGCGGAGTTGAAGTTATTAATTATGAAGCATTAAAGTATGCTGATGATAACTCTAAAGACACTTTCGAGCATGAACATATTACACAATATCATTATAGAAATACTGATAAGTTTAAAATAGAAAATCCGAAAGTAATTGAAAGTTTTGCTATGCCAGAGTTAAGAACTACCGTTGACACAATAGAAGATTATAATAATGTATGCAATATTTTTAATAAATATAATAATGATATATATATAGATGTTGATACTATTATAAGCGATATAAGAAATGAAAGAAAATAATAATACTTGGTATGTTTATATAATACTTTGTGAGGATAACTGTTATTATACAGGTATTACAAATGATCTTATTAATAGATTTACAAAACATAAAAATGGTAAAGGTGCTAATTATACAAGGAGTCATAAACCTTTAAAATTTTTATCAGCTTGGGAAGTTGATAGTGTAAATACAGCTTTAAGTATTGAACGCTATATAAAAAGCGTGAATAAAAAGATTAAAGTTTTATTTTTAGAAAATAACAGGCTTCTTAAACAGTATTATATTAAGCATATAAAAAATAAAGGAAAAAGAGATTATAATAATATAAGTGTTAGAAGTGTAAGTAAAAAAAAATTAAATAGTATAAATATCTTATTAAATAATTAATATTATTCTATAACTATAATAAATATATTTTTTGTTATAAAATATTTATTATTGACATTATTTATTTTTATGTTATTCTGATATAATAGGCATGTTAGTATTTATAAATATTACCTATGATTTAATTGATGTATAACTTTATTTGAAAAATGTATTGCTATATTAGCGGTAATTTTATATAAAACTTAATTAATGGAGTGTACATATGTTTAAAAAGGTTGGCCTTAAATTCCAAATTACATTCATAATATTAGTTCCAATTATTCTTATTATTATAGCCTCGAATTTATTTATACAAATATATGTAGGTGAAATAAGTAAAAAATTGTCATATAAAATTTTGGAGGAAACTTCTATTAAAGAGGCTTCTAATATAAAGTTCAGCATAGAAAAACATCTGTATAATTCCTTGGGGCTGAAAATAAATTTATAGAACTTATACAAAAGAGGAGTAAGAGACAGAGAAGCTTATAAACAATTAACTTCTTTATTTTTTGAAAATCTTCCAAGTGATATAAACGGACTCTCAATAGCGTTTGAGCCTAATGCACTTGATAATGATGATGCTTATACTAATTCTCCAGATTATGGAATTGCTGACGGACGATTTAATTATTATATATCAAGAAACGGCGAGGCATATTTATCTATAGACACTTTTAATGTAGATTATTATACAGAACCTAAAAGAACTGGCGAAACATATGTATCAGGAGTATACAATTCTACAGTTAATGCTGATACAGTATTATTTACTTTATGTATTCCTATAATGCCAGATAATAAATTTATAGGTGTTATTTATGTTGATATATTTGTAGATTCTATTATTTCTATATTATCAAATATTATTCCATTTGAAGATACAACAGCTGCATTATATGATCAGAATGGTCTTGTAGTATATGATAATTATAATATGAATAATGTTTCTAAAAATGTATATGAAGTATATCCAGATTATAAAGATTATGGTGTGTTTGATAGTATTAAAAAAGGTGAATTATTATTAATAGAGGCACACAGCAGTGTTTCTGGTGAAGACCTAGTTTATGCATTTACACCAATAGAAATATCTAAAGGAGTTTATTGGTGTTTAGAATTAGCTTCTGCAAGAGAGGTAATATTGAAAGACAGCTACATTATGAGAAATGTACTTATTATAATACTAATTGTAATTATTGCAGTATTGCTTTTGCTCATACCATCTATAATAGGAAGAAAGGTTTCTAATATAATAGTATCATTATCTAAAGATATTTTGGCTATGTCTGATGGAGATTTGACAAGAGCTATACCTAAACATTTTGATCAAAGAAAAGATGAATGGGGCGATATAGCAAGAGGCTGGGACAAAGCTATGAATAATTTTAACAAAGTTATCAATACTGTAAAAAACTCAGCAGAGCAGGTTTCTACGGCTGCAAATCAGGTTTTAATAGGAAATAATGATTTATCTGAAAGAACAGAATCTCAGGCTTCAAGTCTGGAAGAGACTGCGGCTTCTATGAATGAGATGGCAAGTGCTATTAAAGAATCGGCTGAAAATGTTGCAACTAGTACTTCTATGGTATCGGAGGCTAAAGAGCATTTAAGTAAAGCAGGTGAAATAGTAGAAGACAGCGTTAGTAAAATGGATGATGTTTATGAGGCAAGCAATAAGATTATGGATATTACCAAACTTATAGAAAATATTGCCTTTCAGACAAATATACTTGCTTTAAATGCTTCTGTAGAGGCGGCACGTGCTGGTGATCAGGGAAGAGGTTTTGCTGTAGTAGCAAGCGAAGTAAGAAATCTAGCACAGAATACTCAGGAATCAGTAAAAAATATTACTTCATTAATAAATGATAGTAATGAAAAAATTAATTTAGCAGCAAAAAGTGTTAAAGAATCAAAAGATATGTTTATGGAAATATCTGAAAAAATGGATAATGCTTCTTCTTTAATGGATAGAATAAATACAGCAGCTCAGGAGCAGGAAAAAGGAATAGAACAAATAAATATAGCAATCAATAATATGGATTCAGCATTACAGAAAAATGCTTCTTTGGTTACAGAGGCTACTTCTGCATCAGAGTCATTATTAAATGAAGCTAATGAGCTTATTAAATCAATAGAATATTTTAAATTAAGAAGCTAAATAAATTATTTTTTATATATAACTTGGGTTTTACTTATATATATTGTAATCCCAAGTTATTTTTATGATGTAAGTATATCATTTATTTTTAGAAAAAAGTTTAAATTAAATACTGATGTTCTTAATAAATCATTATATAAAACTTTATTTGACAATAATAAAATTTTATTATATCATGTATTGTAATTTTATTTTATAAGGAATTATTATGTCTTCATTAAATACTCAGATAAGAAAAGATATAGTAAGTATGGTTTATAATGCCAATTCTGGTCATATAGGCGGATCATTATCTTTGGTAGAAATAATGCATACACTATATTTTAAGATTATGAACATAGACCCTAAAAATCCTAATATGGACGGAAGAGATATGCTTATAATGTCTAAAGGTCATGCTTCAGCTGTACTTTATTCTACATTAGCACATAGAGGATATTTTCCTACAGATGAACTTTTAACTTACAGAAAATTAGGCTCAAGACTTCAAGGACACCCAGATAAAAAACATTTACCTGGTGTTGAAGCTTCTACAGGTTCTTTAGGTCAGGGCGTTTGTATTGCAGTTGGTATTGCTTTAGGATATAAACTTGATAAAAAAAATGGTAAAATATTTGCTATAGCAGGAGATGGAGAGGCACAGGAAGGAAGTTTTTGGGAATCAGCAATGGCTGCTTCTAATTATAAACTTGATAACTATACATTAATAATAGATAATAACGGGCTTCAAATAGACGGTAAAAATGATGATGTTATGAGTTTGGGGGATTTGGAAGCTAAAATGAAAGCATTTGGTTTTGAAACATTTATAGCTGACGGACATAATGAGGCAGAACTTGAAGAAATATTTAACAAAAAAGTATCAGGTAAGCCTAAATGTGTAATAGCTAAAACAATTAAAGGAAAAGGAGTTTCATTTATGGAAAATGCAGTAGGCTGGCATGGTAAAGCTCCTAATAAAGAAGAATATGAGAAAGCTATGGAAGAATTAAATAAACTTGATTAATCAAATGATGAATATTTAAGGAATTAATATTATGGAAAAAAAGGCAATAAGAAATGCTTACGGCGAAGCTTTAAAACGCCTTGGTGAAATAAATAAAAATGTTGTAGTTTTAGACGGAGATTTGTCTGGCTCTACTATGACAAAGATTTTTAAATCTGCTTTTCCAGAGAGATTTTTTAATATGGGAATAGCAGAACAAAATATTATGGGTACGGCTGCTGGACTTGCTATAGAAGGAAAAATACCTTTTGCTTCCACATTTGCTATGTTTGGGGCAGGACGTGCTTTTGAAATTATTAGAAACTCTATTTGTTATCCTAAACTTAATGTTAAAGTTGCAGTTACTCATGCTGGTATATCTGTAGGAGAGGACGGAGCAAGCCATCAAAGTATAGAAGATGTATCAATTATGCGTTCTATACCTAATATGACAGTAATAGTGCCTTGCGATGCTATAGAGGCTGAAAAAGCTGTATTTGCTGCTGCGGAGTTTGATGGACCTTGTTATTTGAGAATGGCAAGACCTGCTACAAATATAATTACAAATGAAAATACTCCTTTCAAAATTGGTAAAGCTAATGTATTAATAGAAGGTAAAGATATATGTATATTTGCTTCTGGTATTGTTGTACCTGAGGCTTTAGAAGCTGCTCAAATGGCTGAAAAAGACGGAATATCTGTAACTGTTGTTAATATACATACTATAAAACCTATAGACAGAGAATTAGTTGTTGATATGGCTAAAAAGCATAGTAAATTAATTAGTATTGAAGAGCATTCTATAATAGGAGGGCTTGGTTCTGCTATATCTGAAGTTTTAACTGATGAATACCCTAGCAAATTAATGAGACTTGGTATTAAAGATACATTCGGCGAATCTGGAACTGTTGATGAGCTTATGAATAAATACGGACTTAATGCTAAGGCTATATATGAGGCTTTAAAATAATAAATTATAAAAGATAATATAAAAGGAATAGAGAATAATTAATTTTCTATTCCTTTTTGTTTTATTGTATAATAAAATTTTATTTAAGTCTGTCTTTAAAAAGTTCTTTTAATTTATTTCGGCATCCTCCGCAGGCAGTTCCAGCCTTTGTTTTCTTTACTACTTCTTTTAAAGTTTCAATGCCATAATCTTTTTTGAGTATTTCTATCTCTTCTAATGACAGCTCCTTGCATTGACATATAAACTTATTATCATTCATCAATTTTTATATCACCTGTTTCTTTATATTCTGCTAGTAAGTCTTTTATATCTCCTCGGCAGCTCCAGCAGGTAATTCCAGCCTTTGTGCAATGCATAACATCTTCAAGAGTTGTGAGTTCTTTTTCTTTAATGGCTTCTATTACTTCTTTATATTTTATATTTTTACAAAAACACAATGTGCTGTTTATATTCTTTTGAAACATAGATATTGCTCCCAACATTAAATTAACATTTATTTTAACAGAATAGATAATAAAATCAATATATTTTTATATTTTAAAGAACTTACCATAAGCAAACCATAACTGCAATGTTATTATACCATAAAGCACTAAAGATAATCCAAGAACAACACTTACATATACCGCACCAAGTAATGGATTAAAAGTTAATATAATACCAGCAAGCAGTGTAAGTATTCCGCTTATCATTGAAAGCCCCCATTGATTGTATCCTTCTTTTTTTAATTCGATAGAAGATGATATTGCTACAACTCCTCTTACTATTACAAAAAAAGCAGCTATATAAGGTACAAAAGCACCGCTTATTTGCAGATTAGAAATGATTATAATACCGCATACAGCAGATATTATACCGTCAAGTAAAATCAAAGTAGAGCCTGATTTATGTTTCAAGCCAAAGAAGTAAAATATTGAACTTATTCCAGAGAATATTGTCAAAAAACCTATAATGTAGGCTAGTATTAATACTGTTTCTATTGGATTAAACATTGTAGCTATGCCTGATATTATTAATAAAATACCGAATATTAACCATAGAACTCTTCCTAGTTTTCCCATAATATAAATCCTTTTATTAAAATTTAATTTATAAAATTAAAATTATAAATTAGTGTAAATAATAATTCAATATATAAAAAAGTCAATATAATCAGTTATAATTATTTTTCGCAGCAGTATATTATTTTTACATTTTAAAGTAAAAACTTATATAAAACTGAATTATTTTAATGATATTTGTTCCGATAATATTAGTGATGGATAACGATATTGAATTAAATATAGTGCATACACCTGTTATGCTTAAAGAAGTATTAAGTTATATTCCAGAAAATGCTAAAATAGCTATAGACGCTACATTAGGTGAGGGCGGGCATACTAAAGCTATGCTGGATTTAAATCTTGAGGTTCATAGTTTTGAAAGGGATAGTGCAATACTTGATATAGCTAAAAAACGTTTAAAAAATTATCCTAATTTTCATTACTATAACAATACATATGATAAGATGATGGAATGTCTTGATGAAAAAATAATTGGCAATGTTGATTTTATGCTCTATGATTTGGGAGTATCTTTATTTCATTTTAAAAAAGCAGAGAGAGGGTTTTCTTTTAAAGATAATACAATGCTTGATATGAGGCTTGGTATCAATGAAAAAAGTGCATATGATATTATAAATGGATACAGTGAGGAAGAACTAGAAAGAGTATTTAGAGATTATGGCGAGATTAGCAATGCTAGGAAAATGGCTAGAATAATAGTAAAAGAGAGAGATAAAAGAAAAATAGAAACATCAAAAGAACTTGAAAGCATTATATTTCATAATACTGATAAATCTCAGAGATATGGTAAAATTCACCCTGCAACATTAGTTTTTCAAGCTATAAGAATAGAGGTTAATGATGAGCTTAATATATTAGAAAAGTCTATATTAAATATACCTAATATATTAAAAAATAATGGGGTAGCCGTTATAATAAGCTATCATTCTTTGGAAGACAGAATAGTAAAGAGATTTTTTAAAGAAAATGAAAAAACAAAAAATAAAGACGGCATATTCAAATTGTTAAATAATAAAGTTAAACTTCCGACAAATGAAGAGGTAAAATCAAATCCTGCAAGCAGAAGTGCCAAGATGAGAGCCGTACAATTAATAAAAATATGATAATAAAAAATATAATATTATTGGAGATATGTAAAAAATGACTAAACAGCAGAATAAAAATCAATCAGAAGCATCGGAAAATAAGACATATTCTATAGGCTCTGTGTTTATTGTTATAGTTATATTTGTGATAATTATAAGCATATTTACATTTGCTAGAAATGTTAAAGCTAATGATATATTAAAAGAAATTTCTGCATTGGATAAAGAAATAGAACATTTAGAAAAAGAAGTAAAAGTACTTAGTGCTGAAGAGGCTGAATATTCATCTCCAAACAGATTTATAGAAATGGCTATAATTAACGGATTTACCTCTGTTACAGGGGATAATAATGATATCTTATATTTAAAGATAGAGTCAGAAAATAAAAATCAAAACAATTAATTGAAATTATTTATTTGAATTGTTTACCTTTTTTTTCTCTATTTGAGCAATTAATGCTTTGTCTAATTCTTTAGCACTATTATAACCCATTTGTTTAAGACGGAAATTTTTTGCTGCAGTTTCTATTAATATACATATGTTTCTTCCAGAACGTACTGGTAATTTGATGTATGGTACTTCCGTATTCAGCATATTATATGTCTTTTCAAAAAGCCCCATTCTGTCATACTGCTCATCATCTTTCCAATGTTCAAGTTCTACTACTAAATCAAGTCTTTTTTTATCTCTAATGGCACTCATACCAGATAATCTGCTTATATCAACAACTCCGATTCCTCTAACTTCCATATTATGGTTTATAAACTCATTAGTTTTACCTATTATTCTGCCATCTCTTAATTTTCTAAACTCTACAGTATCATCAGAAATAAGTCTATGACCTTTTGATATTAATTCTAAAGTAGCTTCACTTTTACCGACACCGCTTTTACCGAGTATTAAAACCCCAACGCCGAAAACCTCTACAAGTCCTCCATGAATAGTAAATGATTCTACAAACTCTTCTTCTATTAGAGTTTCTATTCCTCTTATCATATCATATGTTTTTAATTCACTAATAATAACACAGATATTATTTTTTTTGGCTATTTCTAAAAAGATTTCAGGCGGTGTTATGTTATAGGTAAATATACATATAGGAATTTTATAACTAAGCATTTCTTCAAATACATCTGTTTTATTTTCTTCATTAAGAGTAAGTACATAATTAGCCTCGCCCTTTCCAAATATTTGTATTCTGTCATATGCAAAGTCTTTGAAATATTTGAATAATGCCATACCAGGTCTGTTTATATCGCAGCTGAATATTTCATTTTCCATGCCGACAAAACTTGTTAAACGCCTTATTTTTAAGAAGTTATTTCTTTTTTCATTAAGATCTAGAAATTTTGATATTGATACTTTAGGCATTATATTTTCATTTCCTCTTTTGCAATAAGTTCCATAATCTCATCGGGTTTTTCAGCATTGATAAGTTTTTCTAAGAAATGCGGATTATCTCTTAATATTTTAGCTATTGCAGTTAATACTTTCAAATTTTCACTGGCAGAATTTTTAGGGGCAAGCAGCATAAATACGGCAAATACCTTCTTCTTATCTACAGATTTGTAATTTATACCATTTTTTATTGTTGCCACACTCAGTACTATATTTTTTACAGCATCAGTTTTAGCATGCGGTATAGCAATACCATTACCAACTCCTGTACTCATTAGCTGTTCTCTTGCTATAATTGCATGTTCAGCATCATCTTTACTTACAAGCAGACCAGAGCTGTCTAACCTTTCAACCATTTTAGAGAGAAGACGCTCTTTATCTGTCTCTTGTACATCTATCATTATAGATTCTTTATTTATATAATCTATCAAACTCATATATTACTCCCTCCAAAATGGTTTTTATTAGTAAAAATCAATTAAATATCAAACATTCTTATTAATACAAATGAATTGTCAGATTCTTTGTATAATGCTTCTGCCTGTTCTGTGATGCTGCTTATATAAACAACAAATTTTTTATCTGTGTTTTCTGTCAAATATGTAACAGCTTCACTTACATTGTATTCTTTAATAAGATAATTTTCACTTTTACTGGCATCTATATTGTTGTCTGGTGTAACGTTTACTTCATCTATATTCCAGTATTCGTCATTATAATATACTTCCAATACTTTGTCATTATCTTTAAATAAAAATACTGGAAATTTTCCTATTTTTATGCTGTATAGGTCATCGCCTTGTTTAATAGGAAGATATGCCATATATGGCTTTTTATCGCTTTTAAAATGAAGTACAGCGTCTAATTCATCTAATGGTTTTTCATATATACCAGCAGAAGTTATAGAATAAGAATCATCTTCTTCATCGTTTTGTATGCTTTTATCTACAACAGCTCTTTGGCTTTTATCTATGTTTCTTTCTTTTGATTTTCTTATTTCTCTTTCTATTTTTTGAAACATAGCATCTATAGCTACATATAAATCTTTTTCTTTTTCTTTATCATGAAATACTTTTTTACCGAAAGCAATAGTTCCTTGTACAGTATATTCCCCATGCATATAATCACAGATAATATTGGCGTCTATTATTCTATCAGCATGTATTTTGATATTTTGCATCTTATTTGCTATATGTTCTCTGACATTTTTAGTAATTCTTACATTCTTTCCAATAATATTTTGATGCATAAAATCTCCTTTGTATTATCGATTTCTTGATGAAAAAATATTCATACTTTTTCTATACTTGGCTATTGTTCTTCTCGATATATCAATGCCTTCGCTTTTAAGTATTAATCTAATTTTTTCATCACTTAGTTTAGCCTGAGAGTTTTCTATAATTCTTTTAATAATTTCTTTTACGCCTCTTGAGCCAAGCCCGCCATTTATAGCCCTAGAGAAAAAATATTTTATAGAAAAAGTACCCCAGACGGTATTAAGATATTTGCCGTTAGCTATTCTGCTTATAGTAGATTCGCTTAAATTAACTTCTAAAGACATATCTTTTAAAGTTAATGGCTTTATAAACTCTTTGCCGTATTCAAAGAAATCGAGCTGAAATTTAAGCAAAGCTTCGCCTATTTTTAATAAAGATTTTTTTCTTTCATTAGCTGCATTTATGAGGCTTTCCGCTTCTTTCTTTTTTTCTTTCAAAAAGTTTATACTATCTTTACTTTCCTCTCTACCTAATAGTTTAATATATTTTTTGCTAATTTTCAAGGGGGGTATAAAAGTTTCATCTGTTTTTACAATCCAAATTCCATTTTCTTTTAGTATAAAAAGTTCTGGAACTATATATTTTATGGAAGATGTATCATATTCTCTGGCAGGGTAGGGTTCTAATGTTTGTATGAGTTTTAATGCCTTTATAACCGTATCTTTTTCTATACCTATACTTGAAGCTATATAATCATAGTCTTTTTTAGAAAGTTTGTCCAAATAATTTTCTACTATGTCAATAGCAGTATCATATATAAATCCGTTTTCTTTTAAGTCTTCCTTTTTTTTCATTTTTAATTGTATAGAAAGACATTCATTAATATCTTTGGCAGCCACTCCGTATGGATCAAAAGTTTTTATTACAGATACTATTTTTTCTATTTCTGAAACTGAAACATTAAGTATATTAGACATCTCTTCGCTTGTAGTTTTTAGATATCCGTCATGATTTATAAAACCGCATATTTGCTCTGCAAGTTCTATTTCTTTTTTGCTTTTAAAACTTATTTCTATCTGACTTTTCAAATGCGAAAATAAACTTTCTTTTCCATTTGCGGCAGTATTTTCTATTATGGAGTCAATATCTGATGACGATGATTTTGAATTGTACTTATCTTTTATATCGTATTCCAAAAACGGATTATCTTCCATCGCTTTTTCTATCTTTTCTTTTAATTCTACAGCACTTGAAGATATAACATCAAGCCATAGTCTAGTTTGATAGTTAAGCCTTAAATCATTTTTGATAGCCGTTCTTATAGATGTGTTTGCTGATAAAGATGTATTGTTAACCATAAAAACCAAGCGATAAATAATATATCAATGTGCTTATAAATCTATTAGATATTTCTTTAGGGTGTATATTAACTCCAAATCTGTTATGATCCTCCAGTTTATAAAACTTTATATTATCAATTTCTATATCTTCATCATAAAGACTGCAGTTTATTTCTGCTGCTATTTTTAACACATCATCTAATAAATAATATGATACATGCTCTTCAAAATATTCTACTTTCATATCTAATTCTTTTGATAATTTTTCCATATATTCAAAAGATAACTGCTTGTTTTTTAGGCAAACTATAGCATCATTTTCTATATCACTTTCTTTTAGAAAATATCTTTTTAATTTTACCTGTTCTACAGGCTGATTTATTTCATAAAGTTCTAATTGATAAGCCCAAATTTTTTGATAGTCCTCATCTTTATCAATAGGGTGATATAATGTTATATAATATTTTATATTTTTAGGGAGTTCGTATAAATCTTCATCTATAGAAATTAAAGATCCGTCCTCCATATATCTGAAACATTCTATTAAATTATTATCTTCATCATATACACCCCAAATGAATGAAAGAGTGAAATACTGCATAACTGGATTTTCTACAAATACTTCAAAAAAAGTTTCATAATCCCATTTTCTTCCGTTAAACATAACTTTTTTCAATTTCTCTTTCTGATATGTAATTATAGCCTCTAATGAATTACGTATATTAACTAAATCCATTTTTGCATTTTTTACTCTCTCTTCATCATCTCCTTCTATAGCATCTGGAAGTTCTTTTATTATCTTATGGTTAGAGTTATCTATTATTTCCAAATATGAGTCGCTTAAAAGCTGAAGTGTAAAACTTTGTTTGCCGTAATTAATAATTTTGTTTCTTTCTGTATTAAATCCTAAATTTGGAATAACTTTATCAAATAAATTGTCTATAGGTATATTTAAACATTCTGATGCTTTTTCAAATGAATCTATAGCTGCATTTTTTAATTTTTTGTTCTTTGACATATATATAATATTATTTATTATCATAAGAGCAAATTTTTCACCGTTCATAGCTATTGCAGGTATTATATATGCTGCTAAAGATGATTTGAAATTATCATGCCAGTATTCTATTCTATCGTATAAATTTACTATTTGATTATAGTCAGCATAAATGCAGTAGGGGATAATAATATTTTTTTTATTTTCATCAGCACCATTATCTATCCAGTATTTGTATACATTTTCAAGAGCAGCTCTAAAAGAAGGCATGTCAAATAAATCAACAATCTTATCTATATCCTTTATTCTGTACGGCTCTTCAAGAAGCATATATTCAAGAAGTATATATTTCATTACTCTTACAGGTACTTTCGTATTTTTATCCTTTCTCAAAACTACATCAGATATTAATGCATCATCTATAAAATCAATAATATGTTCATAATTTTCATCATAATAATCATCTATATATTGCATTACATCATTTATTGTTTGAAATTTAAAACTTTTTCTGTTATAGTTCCATCTTTTTATGATATTCTTTAAATGAAACTGCACATCCTCTCTATAGGCATGTATAGAGCTTTCTACATATGGTCTGGAATTGTACTCATCTTTTTCTATCAATTCCAAAGCACATTTTAATACTTCTTTATTTTTTAAATGAAGTACATAACATAGTGCTGAGTAATTTGTTATTGCGGCTTTATCTTTTCTATACAGCATTTCTAAAAAATCAGCTAATGCATAACCTTTATGAGCAACTGCTTTCAAAAACTTTTTATCATGAAATAAATCTATTACATAATCAGTATTTTTGTTTATAAGTTTGAGAATATACTGCTGTTTAAATATATATATAGGGTAGCTGTAAATATATGTTATTATTAAATCTTTTAAATCTAAATCATATCCCTCAAGGTATTCTAATACTTCTTTTAACTTTATACTATAAAACTCTTTTCTATCTTTAATCATTAATGGTATGGCAAGATTATAAGGCATAGCTTTTAATAAGGCTCTTACTATTTTTCTTGCCTTTTCATTATAGTCATACATCAATATTATAATTTTTGATGTGAATATTATTTCATTGCTTAATGTAATATTTATATCGTATTTATCTATACTTTCTAATAGTTCAAATATATCATCTGATTTTTTATTATATATTTTTTCTATTTCACTTTTTAGATTTGCGGTGAAATAATCTATACTTTTTTCTAGTACATTTATATCTGCTTTATCATCTTTTGCATTTAAAAGTATGCATGTTGATACCACTTTCATTTCTATGATATAAGGTATTTCAACATGCTTTAATATATCAGAAAGTTTATAAAATGATTCTTTATCATTTTGATATAATAATTTTATTCCGTAAAAAATTTTATTGGAGTTTATTAATATATTATGATCTAAGTACTTTACTAAAAATATAAAATATTTAGGTATTTGAAAACTATCCAAATAATCTAAAAACTCATTAAAATTTTTATCCCGAAATTTAGTTATTAAATTTTTTCTTGTAAGAAAGAATAATCTTACTAAATATGCTAAGTTTATAAGCAAATCTTTATTTTCATTTAATAATTTGTTTTCAAATAAATACAAAAATTTATTTTGAATTTTTTCATCTCTGTCTATAACCAATATTAAAGATAGTATAGCATCTAAATATTCTGCCTTATCACAGTATTCAAGCAGTTTGTCTATATTGCTGTAATCTCCGTAATATATTTTTTGAGTAACCGCCATTAAAGGTATTAGTATATCTTCTTTATATTCAGAAACAATACTATCAGTATTTGAACTGCATATATCATCTATGTAATGTTCAGTTTCTTTTGGGAAATACTTTTTAGCATAATATAAATATATAAATGTGTTCATTTTGGCATTCATTATTTCATTAGAAATAGGGTTAATATTGTATGAATGCCTTTTATATTCTCTGTTCCAATCATTAATTTTTTTTAAAGATATGCATTTTAAGAGAGCTTCTTTTATACTTAATCCAGATACTATATTTATTATAAGTATCTCAAATATATATATATTTTCTATGTCATGCATAGATATAACTTTAAATAGTCTAATTAAGCTGTCATCTTCTTTATTAAAAGTATATAAATCTAATAATTTTGAATATATGCTATGATTATTTGATATTGAATATTCTATTTCTTTAGGATTGAAATCTATATTTTCAGTTTCATTATAAACATATTTTTTTATATTATCTATATATGGGTGTTTTTTAAAAATATCATCTATATAAGTTTTATCAATGCTCATGGGTACAGCCTTAAAATATATATACTATGATACTATACCATATTTTTACAAAAAAATGAATAAAAAATTAATCAATTATGAATACTACTTTACAATTTTTTATAGCATTTTTTAGATTTGTACTGCTCATAATGATACTTGCATCTTCATTTCCTATAACCAAATCGCTTGCAAGTCTTCCTCTAGCTCTCCAAGCAACCACATTATATGGTTTTTGACCTATTATATTTGTAATGTTAGAATTTGTTAGGAAAGAATTTGTAGAATATGTGATATATCCATTAGTAGCAGCTACATTTTTATTGATGTATGCTATACTGTATATTTCATTTCCGTTTTCATCATATACTGTAGGAAATAATGACGGAGTAAATCCTATATTTCTGGCATCTATTACAAGGCTGTCATAGTCTGTACCTGTATCAAAATATGTTATTATAGGCTCTGTTTTATATTCGTTTATATTATTTACCAAATCATACATTAAATTATTTGTAGTGATATCCAAAGCCATAAGTACCTTAACACTTGTTCTTGTAGGGTATGATATTCCAACAAGTCTTGCATTATTTATGGAGCTTACAACTTTCTCTTTTAGTATTCTATTTTCTTCTATTATACTGTAGATAGTATCCTCGCTATTTATAGGAATATTTCCTAGTGTATCATATAGTGTTTTTATAGTTTCTTCTTCTGCCTGCTGCTGTAATATAAGAAGTGCTTCTGGGTGAAGACGAGTATCTGTTAAAAAGTCTGCTGTAGCATCGGCATATATTGTATATGTGGTATAATCAACTCTTCCTTCGCCTGTATTCACTAATATGTTATTATTAGTTACTGAGGTATACTGTGCAAAAAGCAGCATATTTATGCTTACAAACAATAAAATAACTTTAATATTCATATCAACTCCAATATACTGTAAATATTCTCGGTTTATAAAAAAAATACTTAAAGATATTTTTATGAGTTTATCTTCTTTTTTCTAGCTTCTGCACATATGTAGATACATTAATATAGCCGTTATATTTCATAACTTCATAAGCACGAAGCCCTATTGAATTAGGTTCTGTATAGTTTATATTATTATATATTAAATACCTTGCTATATCTATTTTCGTAGCATAAAATACGGCATTTTGTCCCCAGTCATCTTTTTCATTGATATCTACTTTTAATTCTTCTACTAAATATTTTATTAAATTTAAATGCTCATTTTCAACAGCATACATAAGTATTGTTTTTCCTAAAATATCTCTTTTACTTATGTCAGCACCGCTTTTTATTAGTAGTTTTACAGAATATAAATCTCCAGCCTCGCATGCATAATGAAGAGCAGTTTTACCGTTATTATCAGCAATATTAACATCAGCATTATTGTTTATAAGAAGGTTTAATATATATGGATAATTGGCAGATAGTATCAAAGCATTTTCGCCTTTATTATTTGTAATAGTTATATCCGCATTTTTATCTATAAGGTAATCTGCTAAATCATAATACCCTATAGATACAGCTTCCATAAGCAGAGTATTGCCGTTTTTATTTGTACTGTTTATATCATTGTTGTTTTCTAAATATCTGTCTATGCTTGCTATAATATATGGTAATTTATTGTCATGTGTTATGCTGTCAAATATAGTTGGCTTTTTTGGAATATTGGAATACTCTATATTTTTATAATCTTCAGTGTCTATTATATTATCAAATGAATTTGGCATGAGACATCTGCACATTATAATCATTAAAATTAAATACTTTTTCAAATAAATCTCCTAAATTATTTTAATTATATTATTATTTATTTCTAACTTTTTCAAGCTCGCTTAACATAAACTCTAAATCAGATATGACTTTATCTTCCTCTTTTTGATTTCTTAATATATAAGCAGGGTGATAAGTTGCTATAACAGGTACATCTTTTCCATTATTATTGTAGTAATGTACTTTATTTCTAGCTTTCCCGAAAGGTGTTTTTAAGTCAAAATCTATTAAATTACCGAATCCATGACGGCCTAATGCACATATTATTTTAGGATTAAGTATCTGTAATTGACGAACAAAGAAATCTCTGCAATTAGCTTTTTCTTCAGGCAAAGGATCTCTGTTTTCAGGGGGACGGCATTTTAGAGCGTTCATTATATAGTATTTTTCTTTATTGATATTCATTTTTTCAATCCATTTGTCAAGAAGTTTTCCTCCTCTTCCTACAAATGGAAGTCCTTGTTTATCCTCGTCTGCTCCCGGTGCCTCTCCTACAAATACTATATCAGGTTCTTCATCACCGCGTCCGAATACTACATTTAATCTGCTATTACATAATGCCTCACATTTCATACATTTTTCTACTTCACTATATATCTTTTTTAATTCTTCATTTTTTATTTCTTTCATTGATTCCATACCTTTATTAATATCTTTTTCTTCTTTTTTTACTGCTTGCTGTGCTTTTTTGGGATTTCTTAATATTATTTTTTTATTGTGCTGGCTGCATATTACATTTGAGAATTTTATTTTATTGTGCTGTAAAAAATAGCTTTCTATTTTGTTCATATTAATAAATCCTAAATATAATTTTTAAAACATTGATTATATTATATAATAAAATGGAATTTATTAAAAATTTTTATTTTTATTAAATTGCATGATTTTATTTATAAGATTGTATATCTTGTATATTATCTATATTGGAATATTAAAATTATATATTTTTGTTATATAAAAAAAATTACTAGACATCTTTATGCATATTTATCAAAAAAATATATCAAGTGTTTATATCATATTCCATATAACTTGATATATGCCTGTAATGTTTTATTATATCTTTTTTATTTCTTTATATATTCATAAAAAATTATTCGCTCGCTCTGCGTACCTTCGGTATAGTATATGACAAATAAATTTGTTATATGCTCATAATTTTTTTATTTCTTCTATACTTAAGCCTGTTAATTCACTGATAAGATTCAAATCCATATCTCTATCTTTCATATTTTTAGCCATAGATATTGCTTTGTTTTTTTCTCCTTCTTCAATTCCTAATCTTCTTTCTTCTTCAAGCATTATTTGATTTCCGTATAGATACGCTTCTCTTTTATCGTATTCATTCATCATTAATCTATCTTTAATAAAGTTATTGTATCTTTTTTGTACTTCTTCCATTATAGGTTTTTCTTTTACTAAATCTGACAT
>NZ_ARQI01000128.1 GCF_000384655.1 Brachyspira innocens ATCC 29796
TATTCCATAATTTCAAAAGGTATTGCCAACAGATCTGCAGGATAATCTATTTTTCCGTAAAGTGCTGAAAACTTTTCTAACTCTGCCATTATTCTATACCGCCTAATATATTTTTATAAGTCAATTTTCGTACTAACATTAAACCGCCTCCGTGATTGTATTTTTTTAAAAATATTCCTCCTTCTGCAGTGATAAAAATTATTAAAGCAAAGAACTGCCTAAATGATTTAAATAAATTTATGCTGCATTTGTTTTTGATATTTTTCAGCAGGAATGCTGACTGATGAAATAAACTCTGTTCTTTATCTAAAAAAGTCAAGCATAACTTTTTAGTTGCAATTATTATCGAGATTTTTAAGGATTGTTTTTGTTTTAAATCTAGTATGCGATTAACACATACTAGATTTTTTAATTTGTCAATTTGTATTTTGAGAGAAGATTGTAAAACTTGTACCGCTTTCCATAGTCTTAGAAAATTCGTTAAAATTAAAAATTTTCAGTATATACTGATTGTACAGTAAAAATAATTTTTATAAAAATTACTTATCAATATTAAATTTCTCTTTTATCAAAGATACAAACTCTACCCTTTTATCAATATACTGCCCCATAATACCTATAACTTTTCCCATTGTAAAAGCAGCAAGTACAGTACCTATTCCAAGACCTTTTATATGTCCTAAAAATACAAATGTAATTATAGCAGTAGTTAAAAGACAAGTTACATCAAAAATTATCTTTACTTTAGAATATGGAACACTTATTATATTTGAAAGCTCTCTAGGAAATAAATCAGTAGGTATAATCGGAAGTTTGCATCTGTTTGATAAAGCTATACCAAAACATAGAAGAAAATAACTTATTACAAAATATATTATTCTGTATGTAACATTTAATGGCAAATGACTTATCCACATTTCATGTATATCAATAAATTTACCAAAACAAAAACCTACTACAAAACTAAACAAATATTCCCCTACAAACTTTTTTCTAAGTATCATAAGTACCAATACTAATATACCCTGAAAAATATATGTAAAAGTACCAAGAGATATATTTGTTATTACCTCTGAGAAAGCATAAGGTACGCTTGAAATAGCTGATATTCCAGAGCCTGAATAAAGCATTAATACAACACCAAAACTATTAATAATAACAACAATAATTAAAGCCAATTCTCCGCTTATTATGAAATTTCTGTTTTGTTTATGAAATGATATATCATTTTCTGCCGCAGTCATATATTTATCCTCTTTAGATATAGTACGTATAGTTATTATTTTTTTAACGCTAATATTATATAACTAACTGCATATTAATCAATAGTAAATTTAAAAGAATTATAAAAACAGTTTAATTAAGATATAATTATTTTTGATTATTTATAAATTTATACATAATTTATAAATCCATTCTTTACAAAATCAATTAAATAATTAAAAATTATTTATTAATTTTGTTATTCTTAATTCTTCGTAATTTTATTTAATGCCATTTTTTATTATTACTATATATAAACTTAATAAAAAATAGCTAATAACTTCTTTTGTCAGTTATTAGCTGCTCGTTTACAGCATTAATCAAATACTACTTATTAATTTTTTTATTCCTATTTCTATGCTTTGTTATTTTTTTTAAAGCCATTTTTCTATCTTTCTTTATTTCTATAGAACTTTTTTGCAGTTCTCTATTTTCATTAAGAAGTGTTATATAAGCATCATATCTCTCATAAGGTATATCATCATTCTCAAGAAGTTCTAATATATAACAGTCTGGTTCATGCTGATGTGTACAGTCTTTAAACTTACATCTTTTTGCATATTCTTCTAAATCTTCAAAAGTTTTCTTTATTCCTTTATCATCTTCCCAAAGACCTAGATTTCTCAATCCGGGGGTATCTATTACTACACCGCCGCTATCTAAAACTAAAAGTTCTCTATGTGTAGTCGTATGCATTCCTTTAAAATCATACTCTCTTACTTCCTGAGTTTTCATTTTCTCATCTTTTAATAGATAATTAATAATAGTAGATTTTCCAGCCCCAGAAGCTCCTATAAATACTGATGATGTATCTTTTTTAATATATTTTAAAAATGTATTAGCATTTTTACCAGTCTTTGAGCTGTAAGCAAAAGCTGTTTCATTTGGATAAGTTTCTTTTATAAGAGCTAATAATTCTTTATATTCTTCATCTTCATATAAATCAATTTTACTTATTGCAATTATTGGCTTTATACCAGAAGTATGAACTACTGACAAATATCTTGCAATGGCTGACATTGGCATTTCATTATCAATACCTACTATAATAAAAGCATAGTCAATATTGCTTACTATAGCCTGAATATCATTTTTTTTAATATTAGCTTTTCTATATAAAATATTTTTTCTAGTGAGTATTGTATCAATAAAAGCATTGTTATCAGATTTTTTCATTAATACCCAATCACCTACTACTGGAAGTTCGCTTTGTATCTCGGAATTATATCTAATTTTTCCTTTGATTCTTGCTAAAAACTCACCTTCATCGGAAAAAAGCGTGTAGTATCTTTTATTAATCCTTATCACTCTTGCAGGTACAAGTCCTTCATTATCGATTTCTTCCAAAGAATTAATATTCAAACTCTTAAGTGCCAATTTCTCAAAATATTCATCAAAGCCTATATCTCTTATTTTCAATATTTATAACCCCATAAAAAATTCTATGATTATATAATACTAAATATAAAAATATTTGTCAATTTTTTAATATTATGAATTGATATTAAAATAGAGATGAATATATAAAATACACATCTCTATTATAAACTTATCAATATTATAAATTAATGCCCGCAATCACAGTCAGTTACTTTTATATCGCAGACTTTAGTATCAACATTAATATTTTCATTTTTTTCACCCAAAGGATAAAGAAGCCTTAAAGCATTTAATACCACTATCACAGTTACTCCAGTATCTGCAAATATAGCAAGCCACATACTAGCAAGCCCTAAAGCACCCAATATAATAGCACCAAATTTTATTACCAATGCTAGAAGAATATTTTGCAAAACTACAACATGATTTTTCTTAGCAAGTTTTATAGCAAGAGCAACTTTAGAAGGCTTATCGTCCATAATAACAACATCAGCATTCTCAATAGCAGCATCAGAACCAAGACCACCCATAGCAATACCTATATCAGCACGTGCCAAAGAAGGAGCATCATTAATACCATCGCCTACAAATATTGAAGCTTTGGAATCTTTCATCATGCCTTCTAATACATTAACTTTATCTTCAGGCAAACATCCGCCTTTAAATGAGTTTATGTTCATCTCTTTAGCAAATGCTTCAACCCTATTAATATTATCCCCGCTTATCAATGCAGTTTTTATATTCATAGAGTTTAATAATGATATAGCCTCTTTAGTATCATCTTTCACGCTGTCATCAATTAAAAAACCTCCTGCATATTTTGAATCTATAGCTATATGAACATTAATATTTTCTCTATAATTAGAAGTATCAATATTATTCTGCTTTAATAAATTAATACCTCCTATAAGTATATTTTTATTTTCTATTACAGCAGAAGCTCCTTTACCGCTAATATCCTTATGAGATGAAATCAGACTGTCATTTATAGTACCATTATGATGATTTTTATAATGTTCCACTATAGATATGGCAATAGGGTGAGATGAACCTGTTTCAGCATAAGCAGCATATTTAATCATAGTTTCATCATCGTATACACCAGTATTGTATATTTCTTTTATAGCAAACTCACCTTTTGTAAGAGTACCTGTTTTATCAAAAATCACTTTATCAGCTTTAGCAAGTAAATCTAAAAATACTCCGCCTTTAACCATTATACCAAATTTAGAAGCCCTTCCTATAGAAGCAAAATATGTTAAAGGAATACCCACCATAAAAGCACAAGGACAAGACACTACAAGCAAAGTTAAAGAACGCTGAAACCAATTAGCAAAAACCTCTTTACCGTATATTAATGTAGGTATAACTGTGAGAAAAATTGCACCAAATACCACTATAGGAGTATAAATACCAGCAAACTTGCTTATAAACTGCTCAATATTGGCCTTTCTGTTTTGAGAGTCTTGAACTAATTTAAGTATTTTAGCAATAGAAGACTCAGCATATGCTCTAACAACTTTTGCTTTAATAGTGTTATCACCGTTTATAGTACCCGCTAAAATTTCATCATTAACCTTAACACTTCTAGGCATACTCTCACCTGTCAATGCCTTAGTATCAATCCAGCTTTCACCCTCATATATAACAGAGTCAAGAGGTACTTTTTCAAAAGGGTTAATTATTATATTATCCCCAATATGAACCTCTGATATATCTGCTTTTTCAATATTTCCGTTTTCTCTTATAATGTTTGCTGAGTCTGGTCTTATAGCCATTAATGCAGCTATTGTACGTTTTGATTTATCAACGGCCATATCTTCAAAATACTCACCTACCCTATAAAACATAAGTACAGCTAAAGCCTCTGGAAGCTGATGCAGTATAATGGCTCCCACTGTAGCAACGCTCATAAGGAAACTCTCACGCATGAACTTTCCCTTTATAAAATCTAAAGCCGCATTCTTAAAAACATCTCTTCCCAAAATAAGATATGGTATAAAGAAAATAATATACTCTGTTATACCATGTATTTTGTTATGCAAAGCATAGAGTAATACTAAAACAACAAGTCCTAAAAAAATCTCAATTAAAAATAAAAGCCTTTCTTTATTCTTTAACATGCTCATACCCCCAAGTATAAATTTTTTCTATATGTTCATCATCAAGCCTGTAAAATACATGAAGCCCTACTTTTCTTTTCTTTACTACCCTAGCCTGCCATAGCATTTTTAAATGCTGTGAAACAGAAGGCTGCTTCATATCAAGCAGAGATGATAATTCATGCACACATAATTCTTTTTCGCTTAATGCTGATATTATTTTTAATCTGGTAGGGTCTGAAAACACCGAGAAAAATCCAGCCAAAAGCGAAAACTCTTCATCATTCGGAAGTTTTGGAATAAGCGATGATATATTCTCATCTGATGAAGTAACTTCGCAGTCATCATCATTATTAATAAAGTCTTCTTTTCTCATTTGAGTCCGCCTTTATATAAGTATATTATAATATAATAATATACTTATATAGTTATTAAGTCAATATCAGAAAATAAATTTTTTTAATATTTTTATTATTTTTCAAAAAAATTGTGTAAAAATGAAAGTAAACATTATTTAACAATAGCTAGTATATTAATTGGTTTAACAAATAAAAATTACATAAGAATTTTTTTTTAATATTTTATTTACAAGCTAAAAAATTATAATTTGATTATTATTTTTTAAAAATCAAAAAAAAATAAAATAATATTTTTATGAGAGATAACAGAAAAATCAATTTTTTCTTTAATATCTAAAAAAACACATCGAAAAAAAATAAAAAAAATAATTTTTTTTAGGCAAAAATAATTGCTTGCTATTGACATAAAATATAAAGCCCGCTAGCATTTAAGTATGATTGAATTAGAAACATTGATAAAAAAGTTAGTAAAAAACTTTGTAAAGTTGAATTACAGAAATAGTAAAGATAAAACTTTACAAATAAAAACAATCGAATCATAAATTTTCATTAACACATATCAAAAGTTTCTAATATTATTAAAGCAGTAAACATTAGCAATAATGTTTATAATAAAAAAAATTTATATAAGGAGTTCACTATATGAACAAAAAGATTTTAACACTATTTTTAGTAGTTGCAGCATCAGCAATACTAGCAGTAAGCTGTAACAACAAGACAACAGACCCAGTAAAAAACACAGGAGGCAGTACAACACCTACAGGACAAGAAGGCAGCAGTACAGGAACTACACCAACAACTACACCTTCAGGTGGAGAAACAACAACTACTACACCTGCAGGCGGTAAAGAAGAAGTACAAAAAACAAAAAATAGAACTATCAAAAGTAGAAGAAGCTATAAAAGGACTTGCAGAAGTAAAATCTAAAACTGATGAAGACAGTGTTTCATTTGCTAGTGCTAAAATAACAGATGGAAAAATAGCTTTAAGAGTAAAAGATAAAACTCCTAGTGGTGATTCACAAATCAAAACAGCAACTCTCAAAACAGCTTTAACAGAAGCTTTAAAAAAATTATCTGTAGATGGATTAACTATAGAAAATGATGCTGATAGCTTTAAACCTACTACTTCTAGTCAAACACCTGCTTCTATAAATTTAACTATAAAACCAGCTGATGATAAACATGAATTAGATAAAACTACTTTTGAAGCTGCAAAAGTAACTGTAGAAGGAAATGGTTCTGCAAAAATAGTATTAGAATTTACTCCAGAACAAAATTGGGTAGACTAATTAAAAACAGTAAGTTACTTTTTATGAAATAGTATGCTTGCCATACAAAAAATTGAATTTTAAGGTGTGGGCATATAATATGTGTCTGCACCTAATTAAAAAAAGTAATTGGGATTTTTATAAAAAACAGAAATAATAATTAAACCCTTAAATAATAAGACATTTAATTTCTTTCTTCAAGCATAAAAGCATAGATTATTTTTATTGGCAGGTATATAGTATTATATCCCTGCCATACAAAAAATTGAATTAAATACATCATATAAGCTATAAGCAAAAAAGTCAATATCTTAATCAAATTTTCTTTAAATAAATAACATATATAATAGCAAATTATTTACTTTTGATATATAATCTTTAATATTTTTCATTTTTTAACGATTTTCTGATTTTACAAAAAATTTACACAAATTTATAAAGTTAACATAATGATTAATAAATAATATTATTAAAGGGAAATTTTTTAGTTATGTACATTTTTAAAAAACAGGATGAGGATTTTAGAAACCTTACAAAAGAAGAGATTAACTTTCTAAAATCTCAAGGTTGTTCTTCTCAGTCTTGGGAGAAAATACTAATCAAAAACGTAGATTTAAGCAGAATAAAAGATGTTCAGTTTCATGGCAGAGTAAAAATTAATGCTCTTAACGGAAATGTCAGATATCATAAAAAACTTAAAGTACCAGCCTCTATTAACAGAGCCACTTTAATAGATGTATTTATAAACGGAAATGTGTATATAAATAATATAGGAAGATTTATAGCAAATTACAAAATAGAAAAAGGCGTTATAATAGAGAATGCAGGATCTATATATATGGAAGGAAAAAGCAGTTTCGGAAACGGAGTTGAAACCTCCCCTATTATGGAAGGAGATGGAAGAAGCGTTAAAATCTTTAATAGGCTTAATTCTCATATAGCATATTTGGTTGCAATATACAGACATAAAAAATTAATGCGTGAAAAAATTAATACTATGATAGATGATTATACAAATCAAAAAACAAGAAAATTCGGTAAAATTAAAAAATACGCAAAAATCATAAATGCAAGACTTATAAAAAACTCATTAATAGATCCATATACCACTATAGAAAATACCGATGAAATTAATAATACAACAGTAATCAGCACAAAAGAATGTCCTTCATATATAGGAACTTCTGTTATATTAAAAGATTCTATTGTACTTAAAGGTGCAGATATTACAGACAGTACGGTAATAAAAAAGGCTTTTATAGGCGAAGGAGTAAGACTTGCAAGACAGTTTTCATGTGAGGACTCTCTTCTTTTTGCAAACTGCGAAGGTGAGCATGGAGAGATGTTCTCTATATTTGCAGGTCCTTATACAGTTACTCATCATAAAGCAACACTTTTAATAGCGAGTCATTTTTCATTTTTTAATGCTGGAAGCGGAACTAATCAAAGCAATCATATGTACAAATTAGGACCATACCATCATGGTTTTATGGAAAGAGGATGCAAAACTGGAAGTAATTCATACATTTTATGGCCTTCTTATATAGGAGCTTTTTCAACTGTTATAGGGGCTCATTATGATAATGTTGATACTTCTGATTTTCCTTTCTCATATATAACTGAACATGGATATCATCAAACAAGACTAATACCAGCATTAAATTTATTCGGTGTTGGACTTTCAAGAGATGAAAATAAATGGAAAGACAGAGACAGAAGAAAAGGCGATAAAAAAGATTTGATAATATTTGATGTGTTTAGTCCATATACTGTTTCAAGAATGATTAAATCTGAAGAGATATTAAAAAATATTAAAGAAAAAAAATATAATAATGATGATAAAAACTTTTTAACATACAAAAATATGATAATAAAAAAATCTTCTTTAGATAAATACTCAAAAAGATATTCTATAGCAATAGATTTATACTTGCATAACAAAATACTTTCATATATAAAAAGCTCTAAAAATATAGATGAGATAATATCAAATTTGGAATATGATAAAAATAATGTATTTGAGAATTGGTCTGATATTGGCGGGCTTATATGTGCTAAAGATAGAGTTGATAATATAATAAAAGACTTAGAAAATGACAAAATAAATGATATAAAAACTCTTACGGAAAGATTTGAAAAATTATACAATATATACTCTGAAGACGAAAAATCTTGGGTTATGAACTGTATTAAATCAAGATATAATATAGAAAGTATTAATAAAGATAATATAAAAAAATTATTAGATGAGCATAAAATATTATTAGAAAAAGCGTATGATATATTTTATAAAGATGTTGAAAAAGAGTATGATATAGCAAAAATGGTTAGTGCTGGAATAGACGATAAAACTATGATGGAAAAAGATTTTGAGGCTGTGAGAGGTACTGTTAATGATAATACTTTTGTTGTAAAATATAAAAAAGACATGGAAAATAAAATAAATGATATTAATAATTTAATTAATATATTATAATATATAAAAAATATTTGGAGTTGTTATGCTGATATATTCATTATCTATAAAATTAGAAAGAGGGTTTGAGGATATAATAGAGGCTGTTATAGAAAGCGGTCAATTAAATATATTGGGTTTTAATATAGAGTTCCCAATAGAAGACAGCTCTTCGTCTATAGTAAATATATATAATGAAACAGAAGATATATTAAAAAATAATCTCTCTATAATAGAAGAAAATATAAAAGATATTGCGAGTTATACTTTAACTACAAAACAGTTAAAATCAGAAGAATATTTAACTTCATATATAGAGTTCTTAAAGCCTTTTGATATTGGAAATATAACTATAGTGCCGAACTTAAAAGATTTTCATAATGAAGAAAGTGCTAATCCTCTTTATATAGCAAAACAGTATGCATTCGGAACAGGTACTCATGAAACTACTTCTCTTGCTCTTGAGATGATTAATGAATATGCTGATAATAACGATATAGCCTCAAAGAGTATTGCTGATATTGGATGCGGAAGCGGTATATTATCATTATTTGCATACAAACTTGGGGCTAAAAATATTACTTCAATAGATATAGACAATGATGCTGTTAATTGTACTCTTGATAATGCTTCATATAATAATATAAAAATAGATAATGTTATACTTGGAAGTGCTAAAGATTTAATTAATATGCATCTTAAATTTGATTTGGTTATTGCCAATATAGAAACTGATATATTAATAGAAATACTTCCAGACTTAAAGTCTTTATTAAAAACAGATTCTGCTTTAATATTATCAGGTATATTATTAGAAAAAGAATCATTTATGAAAAATGCTATAAGAGAAAATAAACTAAATATTATTTTAAGAAAATCAAAAAATGATTGGATATCTTTAATGCTTAAACAATAAATAATTAAAAAATAAAATAATAAAAATTTACGGAGTATATTATGGAATTAATAGATTTAGTAAAAAATGCAAAAGAAGCAGCGTATATATTACAATCGCTTGATACAGATATAAAAAATAAAGCCTTACTTGAAATAGCTAAAAAAATAGAAGAAAATAAAGATAAAATATTTGAAGCTAATAAAAAAGATTTAGAATACGCCCAAAAACTTCTTGATGAAAATAAAATTTCTAAATCAATGTTTAACAGATTAAAACTAGATGAAAATAAATTAATAGATGTTGTTTCTGGTATAAGAGATGTTGTTAAACTTGAAGATCCTATTAATAAAGTATTATTAGAAACTGAGCTTGACGACAATTTAATATTAAAAAAAATATCCTGCCCTATTGGATTAATCGCTGTAATATTTGAAGCTCGTCCAGACGTTATATCACAAATATCTTCTTTATGTATCAAGTCCTCTAATGCCGTTATACTTAAAGGAGGAAGCGAGGGAGAAAATACCAATAAAGCAATATTTAACATAATAGAAGAGACTCTAAACAATATAAAAGAATTTCCAAAGCACTCTGTTAATTTAGTATTCACTAGAGAGGATATAAAAGAATTATTATCAATGGACAAATATATTGATCTTATAATACCAAGAGGAGGCAACAGTTTAGTACAGTATATAAAGTCAAATACCAACATACCTGTATTAGGACATGCTGACGGTATATGCCATTTATACATAGACGAATCTGCCAATCAGGAAAAGGCTTTAAAAATATGTTTGGACTCAAAGGCTCAGTATCCAAGTGCATGCAACGCTGTTGAAACTATACTCATAAACAAAAATATTGCTTCAGAATATTTGCCAAAACTTTATAATCTCTTCAAAGAAAATGAAATAAAGATGAATGGTGATGAAGAAGTAAAAAAAATACTTAATCAATCAGATATAGGTGAAGTAAAAGAGTGGCATTTGGAATACGGAGACAAAGAAGTATCATTAAAAATAGTGAAAGATACAGAAGAAGCATACAATCATATTAACAAATACGGCTCTCATCATACAGATTCAATAATATCCGAAGATAAAAACAATATAGAAAAGTTTATGACATTTGTTGATTCTGCTAATGTGTACTCTAATGCTTCTACAAGATTTTCAGACGGATTTAGATACGGTTTCGGTGCGGAAGTGGGAATATCTACAAACAAAACGCATGCAAGAGGTCCTGTAGGTTTGGAAGGTTTAACAATATACAAGTACAAAATTTTCGGCAACTACCAGATAGTTAATGATTACGTTACTCATAAATCTAGCTTCAAGCATAAGAGAATAAAATAAAATATAAACAATATAAAAATATCAAATAAAATAATGCAATAATATAAATACAAAAAATAAAGCTGATAGCTAAAAAATTTGGTTGTCAGCTTTTCTATTAAGTTCATATCTAATAATAACTTTGCATTTATAATTAATTTATGCTGGAACAATTTTATTTTGTCAACTGATGCACTTTATATAGAATTATAAACTTTTTTGCCGCATACGCTCTGCAGGCTTAGCAACAGTTCTTTTGCCGTCTAGGTACCTATTGACGCTGTACACATGCGACAGAAGGAAATACCATTAGGTATGGCGCGGCACAAAGAACCTTATATCCTCAATGAACTCAGATACACTTCTCGAAAGACCGCATTTTTAACCCCAAAACAGTTATTATAATACATTTAAAACTTATTTTATTAATACTCAATAATACTTCATACTATTCATAAATTATAATTACATTTATAAATAGCTCAAAATTGACAAAATATATTTGTTTAGGTATATATAATTTTTATTTAAATAACTAAAGAATAACTCCAACTGTAAGCATTCTGCCCACCTGTACACCATCACGCCTGTATGAATAAAACTCTTTATCATATGTATTAAGTGAAGAAATTTCTATATTATCTTTTAAAACGCCTAAATTAATTATTTGATCTCTTATTTCAAGTCCATTATCAAAATGCCATCTATTATTAATAATAGTTTTATTTTTAAAATATACAGCAACCTCCTCCCCTACTTCATAATTATTTAAAGCTATATAAGGAGCAATATAAACATACATTTTTGAAGGTTCAGCATTATATTCTTTTATCATTAATTCAATAGTTTTTGGTACTATCTTATCGCGTGTTCCTTTCCAGCTAGAATGAACAGCAGCAATGGACTTTGTCTTATTACAATATATGATAACAGGAGCACAATCAGCGGTCTGCACAACTAAAGGTACATTTTTAAGATTTGTTATTAAAGCATCAGTATTTTCTACAAGTTTTTCTCTTCCGCCAAACTTATTAATATTATTTTCATCTATCTTTTCTATATTTACCTGATGAACCTGATGCATAAAAATGGATTTATTTATATCAAGATTTATATATTTAAAAAACTCATCTTCTTTTTTTCTTCTGTATTCGACAGTTACATCTTTAGCCTCGATATCTCTGCCTTTGGCAAGCACTGCTATATATATTTTATTATTGTCATTTTTTGAAGGATAAAAAATATCAGGCATTTTTAAGCCTTTTTATCTCAGCTTCCAATTCTTTTACCCTATTAGTTAATTCTTTAGTCTCATTTCTTGATTGTTCCATAATATTTTCATATAAAGTAAAAAATTTTTGGGCATACTCTAGTTTTTGTTTTAATTCGTTTATCTCTTCTTTATAAATATCAATTTTAGAAGAAAGAAGCTTGTTATCTTCCTGCAATTCTAAAATGATGTCTTTATCGCTGTATTCCACTTCCCTAAAGTCCTCAATTATTTAATATCATATTATCTATTATGTACATTATAAAACGATTGTCAAGTATAATTGAATAATAATTATTGCAGTAATTAAAAATAAAATCATAATTACTGCAATAATTTATATTTATAGACTTATTATATATTAGATACTATAATATCACCCATTTCAGAACATCTCACCTGCTTATACAAATAAGTCATCATATTATGTTTAGGCATAATATCAGCTGTTCTGTATCCTTCATCTATAGCCTTGTAAACAGCATCTTCTATGGCTTCTGCTTCATTAAACATACCAAAAGAATATCTAAACATCATAGCAAGAGAAAGTATAGTACCTATAGGATTGGCCAAATCTTTTCCAGCAATGTCTGGAGCAGAACCATGTATAGGCTCATACATACCAATAGAACCATCAGAAAGACTAGCTGAAGGTGCCATTCCTATAGAACCGCTTATAATACTTGCCTCATCAGAAAGTATATCTCCAAACATATTTTCTGTAACTATAACACCAAATTGTGAAGGATTAGCAGTTATCTGCATAGCTGCATTATCAACATACATGTCATTATACTGAACATCGCTGTATTCTTTAGAAAGAGTGTTCATAATTTCACGCCATAATTTTGAAGTATGAAGAACATTAGCTTTATCTACAGAAGTTAAAGGTTTTTTAAGATTTCTAGCCAAATCAAAAGCTACTTTTCCTATTCTTAATATCTCATCTTCTTTATAAACCATAAGGTCAGTTGCCTGTCTTACACCATTAACTACTTCAAATTTATGCTCACCAAAATATACTCCTCCAGTAAGCTCTCTTACAATAACAAAATCAATAACATCTTTGCATATACTTTCTTTAAGAGGAGAAGCATATTCTAAAGATTTTAATATTTTTATAGGTCTTATATTAGCATAAAGCTTCATTTCTTTACGTAGTTTTAATAAACCTCTTTCTGGTCTGTTTTCTGGGGCTACTTTATCCCATTTAGGACCTCCCACAGAACCTAAAAGTACAGAATCGGACTTAATACATTTTTCCAAATTTTCATCAGTAAGAGGAACTCCGTATTTATCAATAGAGCATCCTCCCATATCAACATATTCTAAATTAAACTTATGCGAATATTTTTCAGCTATTTTATTTAATACATCAATAGCCTTGTCTACTATCTCTGGACCTACTCCGTCTCCTTTAATAACAACAATATTTTTTTCCATAAATAATTACCCCTTATTCTTTATAGAGTTTAAAAGCCCATTGGAGTTAATTATATTTTTAATAAACTCTGGGAAAGGCTCTGCTTTATAGCTTTCATTTTTAGTAATATTTGTTATAACGCCGCTGTCAAAATCAACTTCAACTTCATCTCCATTGTCTATTTTTTTGCTTGCCTCTTCGCATTCAAGTATTGCAAGCCCTATATTAATAGAGTTTCTGTAAAATATTCTAGCAAAAGAAGAAGCTATAACGCATGATATACCAGATTCTTTAATGGCAATAGGAGCATGTTCTCTTGATGAACCGCATCCGAAATTCTCTCCTCCTACCATTATATCGCCTTTCTTTACCTTATTTACAAAATCTTTATCAATATCTTCCATACAATGAGCTGCTAACTCTTTATGATTTGCAGTATTTAAATATCTTGCTGGAATAATAACATCAGTATCAACATTATTTCCATATTTATGAACGAAACCTCTAGCTTTCATTTAATTAATCTCTCCTATCTTATTATAATCATTTGTTATAATCATTATTTAGGCTCTGTTATATATCCAGTCAAAGCACTGTATGCAGCAGTGGCAGGACTAGCCAAATATACTTTAGAAGTTTTATCTCCCATTCTTCCTACAAAGTTTCTATTAGTTGTAGTAACAGCAACCTCATCATGGGCAAGTATTCCCATATATCCTCCCAAACAAGGTCCGCAAGTAGGAGTAGATACTGCACAGCCTGCATCAATAAATATATCCATATAGCCTAGTTTGATGCATTCTTTATAAACCTTCTGAGTAGCTGGTATAATTATGCATCTTACATTTTTAGCTATTTTCTTTCCTTTTAAAATATTGGCAGCAGTAGCCATATCAGACAATCTGCCATTAGTACAAGAACCAATAACCACTTGATCAACTTTTATATCTTTTAATTCTTTAGCATCTTTTGTATTTTCTGGTAAATGAGGACAAGCAACTGTAGGCTCTATTGAAGCTAAATCAATATCATATTCTTTCTCATATACCGCATCATCATCAGCTTTAAAAATAGTATAATCTCTTTTTACTATATCTTTTAAATATTCTATAGTTTGATTATCAACCTCAAATATTCCGTTTTTAGCACCTGCCTCAATAGCCATATTAGCGATACAAGCCCTGTCGTCCATAGTAAGAGCTGAAACACCTTCTCCCCTAAACTCCATAGATTTATATAAAGCTCCGTCAACACCTATCATACCTATAATATGAAGTATAACATCTTTACCAGATACATTTGGTTTTAATTTGCCTTTAAGATTAAATTTAATAGCAGAAGGCACCTTAAACCAAACCTGACCTGTAGCCATAGCAGCGGCCATATCAGTACTTCCAACACCTGTAGAAAAAGCCCCGAAAGCTCCATAAGTACAAGTATGAGAATCAGCACCTATTATAACTTCACCAGGAGCAACTAATCCTTTTTCTGGTAAAAGTGCATGCTCAACTCCCATATCTCCTACATCATAATAGTTGGTAATATCATATTTATTTGCAAAATCTCTGCATTGTTTGCATTGTTCTGCAGCTTTAATATCTTTATTAGGAGCAAAGTGATCCATAACCAAAGCTATTTTTTCTTTATCAAAAACCTTATCAAAACCATATTTTTCAAATTCATTAATAGCAACAGGACTTGTTATATCATTTCCTAAAACCAAATCAGTTTTAACCATAATAAGTTCGCCTGCCTCAACCTTATCAACACCTGCATGTGCTGCTAAAATTTTCTGAGTAATAGTCATAATTTTATCCTTAAATTAAAAAAGGGCTTTTACAATTTTTTAATCGTATAAGCCCTATTATATATTTATTATAATTTATTCAAGCCGTTAATATAAGCCATCAAACTGGCCTCAATAATATCTGTACTAACTGCCCTTCCTATAACTGTTTTATCATCAGAAGACAATCTGACAATAACCTCTCCCAAAGCATCTTCACCTTCTGTAATAGCCTGTATAGAATAATTAACTAATTTAGCTCTGTTTGAAGTAAGAGAATCAATAGCCCCAAATGCCGCATCTATAGGACCATTTCCTTTACCTATAGCCTCAACAATATTTTCTTTATTGTCAAGTATAGATACTGAAGCAAAAGATGATATAGAATCACTATCATTAACCATAAAGCTTTTTAAAGTATACATAGGATTTTCTACAGAAGCATTATTTCCTATTAGCAAAGCCTCTATATCAGTATCAGTAACTATTTTTTTCTTATCTGCTAAGTTCTTAAACTTAATAAAAGCTTCTTCTAAAGCCCTATCATCAATATCATAACCTAAAGATTCTATTCTGTCTTTAAAAGCATGCTTTCCAGAATGTTTACCCAATACCATTTTATTTTGAGGTATTCCTATATCTTCAACATTCATAATCTCATAAGTAGAACGTTCTTTTAATACTCCATGCTGATGAATGCCAGCCTCATGAGCAAATGCATTAGCACCAACTATAGCTTTATTAGGAGCAACTACCATACCTGATATAGTAGATAATAATTTTGAAATTTTATAAATACGTTTTGTATTAACATCAGTATAGGCATCATAAAAATCTTTTCTAGTTTTAATACCCATTACAACTTCTTCCAAACTAGTATTACCCGCACGCTCTCCTATACCGTTAATAGTACATTCTACCTGAGTAGCACCAGCCAAAACAGCCGATAAAGAATTAGCAGTAGAAAGTCCCAAATCGTCATGACAATGCACAGATATATCAACATTATCTATACCCTTAACATTAGCTTTTAAATATTTTATAAGCTCAGCCATTTCTAAAGGAGTAGTATATCCTACAGTATCTGGAACATTGATTGTAGTAGCTCCGTTTTCTATAGCTGCAGAATATGCCTGAACTAAAAAGTCTTTATCACTTCTTGAAGCATCTTCAGCAGAAAACTCTATAAACTCAAATTTTGTTTTAGCATAAGAAACAGATTCTTTTATTGTTTCCAATACCTGCTCTCTGGTCATCTCTAATTTATGCTTTAAATGTATATCGCTTGTAGCTATAAAAGTATGAAGCATTGGGTGTTTAGCTTCAGCAAGTGCTTCATAGGCTCTGTCTATATCTTTTTTATTGCATCTTGCCAAACTAACTAGCTTAGCATTTTCTACAACCTTGCTTACTTCTCTTATAGCATTAAAGTCATCATCAGAACATATAGCAAAACCAGCTTCTATAACATCAACGCCCAATTTATCAAGCTCGGCTGCCATTTCTAACTTCTCTGCCAAATTCATAGTACAACCAGGAGATTGTTCTCCATCTCTTAAAGTAGTATCAAAAATCTTAATCTTTCTCATTGTTAAAACCCTTATAATAAAAACATCATTTATAACTAAAGATGCTTTGGATTATAAAAAATATTTAATTATAATATATACTTAAACAACTATAGTTTGTCAAAAAATATTTTTTAAATTCAAAATATTTGCGGGGCTTTGCCCCCGCTCTGCGTGCCTTCGGCAACCCCAGTTCTTTTGCGACCCTAAGAAGTCCTGTTGGTTGGCACATGCACATCCCGCCTGCGGCGAGAACCAAAAAGACTGCATTTTAGCACAAATTCAATAATTTATCCTACATATAAAACATAATTAGTGCTTATTAGTATTATTTTTATATTTGCACTTTTTGCGGCGGGAAAAAGTTGAATAAAAAATTACAAACTTAAAAATGTTTAGCATATATTATTATTTTTTAATCCAACTCATCATTTTTCTTAATTCTGCACCGACTTTTTCTAATTTATGCTCTCTTTCTAATCTTTTAGTAGCATTAAATTTAGCTTTGCGTCCTGCACTAAACTCTTGAATAAACTCACTAGCAAAAGTACCATCTTGTATTTCTCTTAATACTTTTTTCATTTCTTTTCTAGTCTCTTCAGTTATCATTCTTCTTCCAGTTCTGTAATCGCCGTATTCAGCAGTATTTGAAATAGAATATCTCATCATAGCAAAACCGCCAGAATATATTAAATCAACAATAAGTTTCATTTCATGTATACATTCAAAATAAGCCATTTCTGGTTCATATCCAGCTTCTACTAAAGTATCAAAACCAGCTTTCATTAATTCTGTAACTCCGCCGCATAATACAGCTTGTTCTCCAAATAAATCAGTTTCTGTTTCTTCTCTGAATGTAGTTTCCAATATACCAGCACGTCCTGCACCTATTCCAGAAGCATAAGCTAAAGCATAATCTTTTGCTCTTCCGCTTTTATCCTGATAAACTGCTATCAAGCTAGGTACTCCTCTTCCTTCCAAATACTGACTTCTTACAGTGTGTCCAGGTCCTTTTGGAGCAACCATAATAACATCTATATTATCAGCAGGCATTACAAAATGGAAATGAATATTAAATCCATGAGCGAACATTAATACATTTCCTTCTTTCATATGAGGAGCTACCTGACTATTATATATATCAGCAGCTACTTCATCTGGTACAAGCATCATAACTATATCTGCAAGCTTAGCAGCTTCTTCTACTTCCATTACTTTAAAACCTGCTTCTTCTGCTTTTTTGCAGTTAGCACTATCTTTTCTAAGTCCTACTATAACGTTCATACCGCTGTCTTTTAAGTTTTGTGCATGAGCATGTCCCTGACTACCGTATCCCATTATAGCTATAGTTTTACCATCTAGTACTCCTAGATTACAATCAGCATCATAATATTTTTTTATCATTTTAATTTCTCCTTTTTTATTGTTTTTTATATTTATTAATATTCAAAATTATTGATTATATTCATATTTGGAACATCGTCTCCAAGCTGTATGGATGTTACCCCTGTTCTTGAAAGCTCTAAAATATTAAAGTCTTTTAATGCTTCTAAATACCCATCTATTATAGAAGAAGGAGCTGTTATTTCAACTGTAATGCTTTTATTTCCAATATCAAGTATAAGCCCATTATATGAATTAGTTATATCGCAGGCTTTACGTCTATTGCTGTCATTAATTTCTATTTTTACCAAAAGCAAATCTCTTATTATGTTATTAGAATGATCTATTAAATGTACAGAGTGAACCTCAATTAGTTTTGAAGTTTGTTTTATAACTTGATTTATATGAGAGTCATCTCCTTCTGTAACTATAGTCATTCTTGATATACTAGGTACACAAGTTACAGAACATGTAATAGTTTCTATATTAAAACCTTTTTGACTGAATAATAAAGTTATTCTATTTAATACACCAGCACTATTGTCTACAAATAAAACTAAAACTCTTCTTTCTTTCTTATCCATTTTTTACTCCTACTATTTATTAATCTACTATTATATCATCTATAGTTCCACCAGCTGGTATCATAGGCAAAACTCTTAAATCTTTATCTATAATGCATTCTATCCATACTGGACATTTACATTTTAATGCCTCTTCAAAAGCCTCTTCAAATTCTTTTATAGTTTCACATCTAAAGCCTTTGGCACCGAAACCTTCAGCTACTTTTATATAATCCATTTTTTTATTTATATCAGTGCTTGAATATCTTTTATCATAAAATATAGTCTGCCATTGTCTAACCATACCTAATGTACTGTTATTAAGTATAATAGATATAACTGGAAGATCATATTCAACAGCAGTAGCTACTTCATTTAAGTTCATATAAAAAGAACCGTCTCCTGTTATATGTATTACTCTTCTATCTGGTTTGGCAAACTGACATCCTAAAGCAGCACCATATCCAAATCCCATAGTACCCAAACCTCCACTTGTGATAAAACTTCTAGGCTTGGTATGCCTTATATACTGAACAGCCCACATCTGATGCTGTCCTACATCTGTAACATATATAGCTTCATCTTTAGTTTTATTTCCTATTATGTCCATAACTTTGCTAGGATAAATTCCGTCTTTATTGGTATTTCTATCAGAATCCTCTTTCATCTCTTTGGCTCTTAAATCTGATAAATATTTTACCCATTCATCATCATCTACTCTTTTTACCAATTTATTAAATCTATCTAGTACATCATTCAAATCACCAATTATACTATAATCAACATTAACGTTTTTATTAATCTCGCTTTTGTCTATGTCTATATGAACCTTTTTAGCAGCTCCTCCAAATTTAGAAGTATTTAAAGCAACTCTGTCACTGAACCTTGTACCAACAGCAAGGATTAAATCAGCTTCATTCATTACTTTATTTGCTGTAGCAGAGCCATGCATTCCTAAAAGTCCAATATTTAATTTTTCATTATATCCTAATACCCCAGCCCCCATTAATGTATGTACTGAAGGTATATTGGAATTAATCATAAACTCTCTTAATTTATCGCTTGAGTCTTTTGCCCCCCCACCGAAATATATAATAGGTCTTTTAGATTCATTTATTAATTTAGCAACTAACTCTATTGTTTTTTCATCTTCTGCACTTATTTCAACTGGTTTTGGAGAAAATTTTTCTCTTTTAGTAAACTCTGTTTCTGCTAATGTAAAATTTTTAGGTATATCTATCAAAACAGGTCCTTTTCTTCCATTATTGGCTATTGCGAATGCTTTTCTTATGGTGTTTGCAAGTTCATTAATATCTCTAACAACAAAATTATGTTTAGTTATAGGCATTGTTATACCAGCAATAAAAACTTCCTGAAATGAATCTTTGCCTATTAAAGTTTCTGGAACATTGGCAGTTATTGCAATCAAAGGCACACTATCCATATAAGCAGTAGCTAAAGGCGTTACTAAATTAGTTGCACCTGGTCCGCTTGTAGCAATTACAACACCAGTCTTTCCGCTTGCTCTAGCATAACCGTCAGCAGCATGGCATGCTCCAACCTCATCTACAGGCATTATATGTTTTATTTTATCTCTATATTTAGAGATAGCATCGTATATAAATAATGCAGCACCGCCCGGATATCCGAATACAGTGTCTACTCCTTCTTCTATTAAAACTTCCATTATTATTTCTGAACCATTCAACTTCATAACAAACTCCTTATATTATTTTATAGCCTTTTTAAATTTTATTGTTATATTTCTATTTATAGAAACTTTATTGTAAAAATTATATTAACTTAAATGTATTATATATTTTTTAGATTATAGATTATATTATAACAGGATATTGACAAGAATAGAGAGGAGAATATTGAGAATAATACTTTTTATAGATTTATTAGAATTATTAAAATTAACTTCAGATGAGATTTGTTTAATAAAAACAGAATCATAGGTCATACTGTAAGCAGGTGACATTTTCATCTTCTTTCTCCTTTCGATATTTGATACATATTATAATATTTTTGAGTAATATTGCAATACTTAAAAACAATTTTTTTATTAACTTTTAATGTTTATTATAATTGACAATATAAATTATTTTAGTATACTAATCATAAAGTTAATAATGCAGGATTTATGAAGATATTAAAAAACAGATACAAGAAAAAAATATTGGAAATAAAAAATAATAAATCTATTATAAAAGAGAGTATTAAAAATAAATCTTTTTTTAATAGAGTTATTAATTATATCATTTTTATATTTTTATCCGCATGCAAATTTATACCAGAAATTATAATACTTTCTATTTTTTTCATATTAACATTGTATTTATCAGTATCATTATACTCAAAAAAATATATATACTCTTCTATAGAAAAAATACCATATAATGATGTAGCTTTGGTACTTGGCACAAGCAAATATCTTCATAACGGAAAGATAAATATGTATTTCAAATTCAGAATGGATGCAGCTTATGAACTATATAAAAGCGGAAAAGTAAAGTATATACTTGTAAGTGGTGATAACAGATACAGATCCTACAATGAACCCAGACAAATGCGTCTTGATTTGATAAAATTAGGCGTAGATAAAAAACATATATTCCTTGATTTTGCTGGATTTAGAACTAGAGATTCTATTATAAGAGCTAATAAAGTTTTTGAACTAACTAATTTTACTATAGTATCTCAGCCTTTTCACAATGAAAGAGCAATACTTATAGCAAGGCAGAAAAAAATTGATGCAATAGCATATAATGCACATAATGTACGAAAATTATATAGATTAAGACAATTTCCAAGAGAAGTAGGAGCTAGAGCTTTAATGTTTATTGATATTATATTAAACAGACCTCCGAAATTCTATGGAGACACTATAAAAATAGAAGAGCATGAAAATACTATTATAAATAAAAGCAATAAATTCGATAAATCAAAAATAAAATCATAACAAATAAATAATAAAAACAATTCAATTTTTAAGGAAACAAAATATGACATCTCAAATTTTAACTCAATTACTTCAGGCATTATCTTTACTTTCAGTGCTTCTTCTTTTGGGGGTATTTTTAAGGGCTAAAGTAAAACTATTTCAAAAACTATATCTTCCAGCCTCAGTAATAGGAGGTTTTATAGGGCTTTTAATATCTCCTGAAATATTAGGCAGATTATCAAGCATATCAATATCAGAAGAATATATAAAAACCTATTCTCTTTTGCCCGGTATTTTATCTGTTCCTATATTTGCTGCTGTGCCTTTGGGAATGTTTTTAAACGAAAAGAAAAATATAAAATCATTATACCCTACAAAGGTATTAATAGCATTTGGTATATTTCAATGTGCAAGTATGCTTCAGTCGGCTATAGGATATGCTACCAATATGTTATTTACAAAAATAAGCCCAGAAATAGGAATGTATAGAACTTTCGGATATGAACTCTCTGCTGGTTTTGCTGGAGGTCATGGACTTGCTGCTGCTACTGGAAAACTGCTTGAAGGTTTTGGAATACCTCAATGGGAAATAGCTCAGGGGGTTGCTTTAACTACTGCTACTATAGGGCTTGTAGGAGGTATGATATTTGGTATTATATTTATAAATATTGCTGTTAGAACAAATAAGACAAGCGTTATAAAAAAAATAGTTAATGAAAATACTGAAAACATAAATAAAATAGATAGAAATATGGAAAGAGGATATAACAGTGATATAAATACTCAAGCAAGTTTAGGACGGGAAACTTTTTTAAGCAGCTCTATAGAAACTATTACTTTTCATTTGGCTATCATATTTGCAGTATGCGGTATTGCCTATATAGTTTTAAACTTTATAAAAAAAATAGGTATAGCTGGTTTGGACGTTCTTCCAGTATGGACTTATTCTATGATAATAATGTTTATTTTAAATATGCTAATAAAGAAATTAAAACTTCAGTGGATGGTAGATTCAAAAGTAAAGGCTAAAATAATGGGTACATTAAGCGACTTTGCTATAGTGTCTGCAATAACAAGCCTGCCTATAAAAGCCATCATACATTATATAGCTCCTATAATAGTTATGTGTATAGCAGGGTTTATATTTACTTATTTAATAGTATTCATATTTAATAATATGCTATTTAAAAATGATTATGCATTTGAAAGAGCTATAATTTCTTGGGGTACTTTAACAGGAGTATTAATAACTGGAATGACGCTTCTAAAAATATGTGACCCAGAATATAAAAGCCCTGCTCTGACAGAGTTCTCTCTCGGATTTTCTCTTATGTCAGTTACTGGTCTTTTAATAGTGCCTATACTTAATACTGTACTTGCTGTAGGTTCTACTTGGGATAATTTCATCACTGCTATAATAAGTTCAGCACTTTATTTAGCATTTGCATTTATAGTGTATTTTTTTCAAAGAAAGGTAAAAGCATAAAATATATATATATTAAACTTTTATTAAAAATAAAATTAATGAATATTTAAAATTTTAGTATGTACCTAAACAAATATAGTTTATCAAAAATATATTTTGTTTTTAATATCTTAGGCTTTATACTTATGAATAACGCAGTGTGGCGGATAAAGCCTTACAAATATATAATTTTAAAAATTTATTTTTTAACAAATTGTAATTGTTTAGGTACAAACTATAAAGTTTTAATTATTTTCTCTAAATCTTCTTTGACACTCAAAGCCATTTCATCATCAAAACTTGAAAATGAATTTTTTGTGTATAATATGTTCTTGTCGCTGTCAATAACTATTATCCAAGGAAGCCATTTAACATTATACTCATCAGAAATATTTTTGTATTTATCAACATCAACTTCAGTGAAAATCAAATTATCATCTATAAACTTTTTAAGCTCATCATGAACAAATACTTTCTCTTTAAGCTCATAACAATTAGCACACCAAACAGCAGAAAAATCTATAAGTATTGGTTTGTTACTTTGTTTTGAAATCTCTAATGCTTCATTGTATGATATAGTATTTGAAACTTCACTTTTTTGTTTTATAAATCCGTAAGTGCTTCCTAATACTATTGATATTATAACCACAGAAACAAATATTTTTATTTCCAATGCACTTAACATAGCTGATTTATTTTTTATTATGTAAACTAATACTGCAAATACTAATATTGTAACAGATGCTAATATATAACTTATTTTATTAAAGCCCAAAACTCCAAAAAGTATATTAGCATAATAGAAACTTATTATCATCATTAGGAAAGTGAAAATATATTTAACATATACCATCCAAGTTCCAGCTTTAGGCATTTTTGTAAGTATTGAAGCGAATGTACCAAGAACAAATAATACAGAAGCAAAACCCAAAGCATAAACAGCCATGTAAAGAGCAGCAAATACAGGATTAAGAAAACCAATTTCTAAAATAACTGCTATTATAGGAGCAGCACAAGGAGTAGCAACTATTCCAGCAAGAAGTCCCATTATATATTTATGAAATAATGACTGATTTTTTTTGCTGTATGCATTTGTTTTTGCTGACTGTAAAAAACTAGGAGCTTTAATCTCGTAAAAACCTGCCATTGAAAAAGTAAAATACAAAAATAGCAATACCAAAATTGTTAAAATAATAGGATTATATCCAATGCTTCCAAATAGAATAGTTTTATGAAAAGCAAATCCAGCAACAGAAACCACAGCACCTAAAAGAGTATATGTTGTGATTACCCCTAATGCAAATAATAGCGAAGCTAATACACTTGATTTTTTATTGTTTTTGTCATCAGTTGTTGTTCCTAAAATAGATACTGTTATTGATAGTAACGGATAAGTGCAAGGAAGAAGTACAGATGCAAGCCCTGCTGCAAATATCAAAATCAATGTTATAAATATATTATTACTTCCTTTTATATAATTTTCTATAGAGCTGGCGTTTTCTGGTTTTTCTTCTGTTATATTATTTTTTTGTATATCAATTTCTTCTCCGTATATTACTTTACTTTGAGGCTGCAAACATACATTATCTTTTGCTGAGCATAATTGATAAGATACTTTTATAAAGTTAATTTTATTTATATCAATACCTTCTAAAATAAACTCAGTCTCACCTTTTATTATAATATCATCATGATACTTTTCACCTTTAGGATATATTGTATTAATTTGTTTATTGTCTGCAAAAAATAGTATTTTATTTGCTATGCTTGACTCTAAATATGCATAATAATTATTTGGTATATTTGCTTTTACTGATAATTTATTATTATTCGTAATTAATGTAAAAGAGATTTCAGCATTTTTATTTAAGCTGTCAAATGCATTCAAATTCATTAGATTATTATTTTGAGCCAAAGAAGTATATGCAGTAATAAAAATTACAATTATAATGTACTTTAATACTTTAAATTGATTGTTATTCATTATTATTGCTCCGTTTTTTATCATATATTTTGTTTGTGTAATATAACATTTATAGCAATAAGTTTGTTAAAAGTCAATAGTTTCATCAAAATTAAAACATAAACTATAAAATTATATTATTCTAAAAAATACACAGTGAAAATTACGGAGAAATAAATAAAAATAAGAAAATATTTTTTGCATAAAAAATTAATATTATTTTAGTTTTTTATCTTCTAAAGCCTTCATTAAATAAGCCATATTTATACCAAGATTTTTTATAGTTTTTATTCCTTCTTCATCATTTTTTACATCTTCAATATCTTTACCAAAAGCAAAAGTCCAATAGCTTGATCCTGCTAAAAACATATCCTGAATAATTAAAAAATGATTCATAGCATCAATAGCATTCAAAGCTCCGCCTCTCCTCAAAGCACAAACAGAAGCACCAGCTTTATATTTAAATAAGTTTTTATCCCTATGCATATCAGAAATAACAGATGCCCTCTCTAAAAATGCCTGAAGATTAGAAGAAATATTTGCACTATAAACAGGAGATGCTAGTATGATGCCATCGGCATTTTTCATCTTCTCAAAATATTCCTGAAAATTATCATTTCTATGCACGCAGTTAGTTTTTTTAGCACAGCCCCAGCATGCTTTACAAGGTTCTATCACTTGTCTTGCTAATTGTATCATTTCGGTTTCAATTCCTTCTCTGTTAAGCTCTTCAAATATTATGTTTACAAGAATAGCAGTATTTCCATCTTTTCTCGCACTTACATTAATAGCTAATACTTTCATTTTTTAACACCTCTTTTAATATATAAAAATTAATATTTAAACATTATTTTTTAGTTTTTATTTATTATAAAACTATTTCATATTCTCTTCCCAATCTCTTACTGTTTTTATATTAGTATCATCTGCCAATTTTTCTAAATATTTAATTTCATCTTCTTTTAAGATAATATTTATAGCCTCTTTTGCTTCTTCAACTTGATGTACTTTTGTAACTCCGATAATTGGCAATGTTCCTTTAGATATAGCCCAAGCAATGCTAACTTGTGCGGGGCTTGCATTATATTTTTTTCCAACAGTTTTTAAGCCTTCAATCAATGCTTCTAATTCTTTTAAGTGAGAATTGTAAGCTTTATCTCTCGCAGTATCTTTTTTGAATGGATTTGAAATATTATATTTTCCTGTTAATGCTCCTTGTTCTAAAACCATATAAGAGAAAAACGTAATGCCTTTATCTTTGGAATATTTTAATATACCAGAGTTTTCAGAAAATCTATCTAATAGGCTAAAATGATTTTGAATAGCTGATATTTTTAATCCTTCTTTTTCAAGTATCTCTTCAGCCTCTTTGATTTGTTCCATATTGAAATTTGAAAGCCCTATATTTTTTACTTGTTTATCTTTAGCTATTGGTATTATATAATTTATCCATTTTCTAAAGTCTAAAGGGTTATGAATCCAATAAATATCTATTTTATCAGTATGAAGACGTTTTTTACTTTCATCAAGCATTTCTTGAATAGGATTATCAGATTTTCCAGCTATTTGAGGAGTAAATTTTGTTGAGATTATGATATCATCTATATTTGATAAAGTTTTAATAAAATTACCCAATATACGCTCTGATGTACCTTCTCCATAAACTGCAGCGGTATCCCATAAATTTAAACCTAATGACATTGCTCTATCAAATACAGGTTTTAATTCTTCTTCAAATAAACTATTTCCAAAAACTTGATCTCCTCCTGCAAAACCTGCACCCCAAGACCAAGCTCCTAATGCTATTTTAGGCATTTTTATTTCCATAAAATGAACTCCTTTATAGTTATTAAATTATTTTGGATTATAAGTATTTTTTTTATAATATCAAATATTTAATTGTTATATTTAATTATGCTTAATAGGTATGGAAGTAAAATTATTATATTTATTAATTATTGATATTTTTATTACAAAAGAAAATAGTTAAAATAAAAAAGCCGCTGTAAATAACAGCAGCTTTCATGATTTTTATATTTCAGTAAAAATTAATATCTAGTTTCATAAGGTAAAAGTGCTATATTTCTAGCTCTTTTAATAGCTTTAGTAACTAATCTTTGATGTTTAGAACAAGTACCGTTTAAGCGTTTAGGTATAATTTTACCGCTGTCTTTAACGTATCTTTTTAATAATTTAATATCTTTATAATCTAATACATCAATATTATTTTTGCAGAAATAGCAAACTTTTTTCTTAAAGAATTTTTTTCTTCCGTCTTTTTCGTTAGGTTCTTTGCTGAAATGAGGTTTTCTCTCACCTTTAGCTTTTACTTCTTCTTCGTTATTATTATTATTTTCAAGATTTTCAGTATTTTCTAAATCCATTGTTTTATTCTCCTAAAAAATTGAATTAATTATTAAAATGGTACTTCATCGTCATCATCTGAGAAACTTCCCAAATCTACACCTGAAGATGAAGGAGAGTATGTAGTATCCATAGTACTTCCTGCCGCAGCTGCATTAGTAGAACCAAGCATCTGCATATTCTGCATAATAATTCTTACTTTGGATCTTGCAGCATTAGTATCCTTATCCTGCCATCTTTCCTGTCTTAAAGTACCCATTATAGCAACTTGTTTTCCTTTTGTAAGGTATTTGCTTACAGTTTCAGCCATTTTTCCGAAAGCAACTACATCAAAGTAATTAACTTCTGTAGCATTTTTAGTACTTACATAATAATTATTTGCTATGGAAAACTCTGCAACAGCACTTCCGCTAGGCAGATATTTTGATACTGGATCTGCTGTGAGTCTTCCTATTAAAGTTACGCTATTAAAATCTGTTGCCATAAAAATAAACCTTTATTTAAGCCTCTTTAGAAGCTTCTTCACTATTATTTTCTTTATTAACTTCTTTTTTATTTTTTTGTATTATTTCATCTAAGCGTACAATTATAAATCTTAATATGCTAAGTTCATAACGAAGTTCTTTTTCAATATGAGCCAAATTATTACCATCGCATCTAAAATGATAGTAATAGAATTTGCCTTGATTAACTTTGCGTATTGGGTAGCTTAGATTATGAATACCATAATCAGCTTCATTAAAAATTTCTGCATGATAGTTTTGAAGAATAGTTTTGACATGATCTTTAGCACTTTGATGCACAGCGTCATTGATTTCTGTTACGAATAGTATTTCGTATTCTCTCATTTATTAACTCCTTGGACAAAGCTTCTTTAAACCAATGATTTTTAAAGAAGCGAAGTATATAATTATTTATTTTACTATAATAAATGATTTTTATCAAAAAGTCAAGAATATTTATCTTCACAAAATATTATATATTATCTATCTTACTATTATTATGTTACTTGAAAGCGAGTAAAAGTTGAAAAAAATGACTATAAGTAAACATAATGCATTTGATTTTATTATTCAATATAGTATAATATAAATAATAAAAATCTTGGAGAACAAAATGAAAAAATTACTAGTTATGTTTTTGTTGGTAGCTATATCAATATCAGTTCATGCATACCAAACGGTTCCTTTCATGTTTAATGATTTAGTACCTTATGGAATCACTCCTGATGAAGTTAATGAGATATTAATGGCTTCTAATTTTTCTTCAGCAGCTGCTGAGCCTGTAAGCGGTACATTCTATGTAAGCAGATATCCAGACCCTGATTTAGTATGGTATAATCCTCATACTATGAAATGGATAAATGTTAAATTTACTACTAATGATGTTTCAGAACTTTTCACAAGAGATGAAAATATCTTATATTTTAATTTCATTGTTACAAATGAATTTAAATGTATGACAGTTAGAGCCGATGCTATCAATGAAGAAGCCACTTTAGCTGGAAAAGAAACTAAATGGGCTTATAAATTCTTCTTTCATGAAGATAAATTATTTGCTGTAAGTGCTGTTTATGAAGGCGATTATACTTTACAACAGTATAAAGAGAGAAATGAAGGTAATGAATATGCTCACCCTGGTTATGTAATGTCAAGAGGTTTATTCAGCAGAACTTTAGGCGGTTTCCATATGAAATACGGCGGTTTCCACAACAGCGGATACACTACTTTTGATGATTTTACTTCTATGAGATATGGTAACTATGCTAATAAAGCTGCTAATACTTCTTTAGCTGTTTATTATGCTACTTACGGCGGTAAAAATATTAACTTTGTTGCTTCTTATGTAGATAATTTCAGAATGGCTCCTATAGCAAGCAGATTCCAAAAATCATATTATGAAAACTATTTTGATTTTGCTGATGTTCCTGTAGGAATACCTCCAGAAATCAAACCTCCAAAAGATGATGAAAATACTGAGGACAACAACACTCAAGCTACTGAAAACGCTCAGTAATTAATAATTAGTTTAATAAATAGAGAGTCTATAATCTATAGGCTCTCTATTTTTTTATAATCAGTTTTTTAATATTGAAAAACATATTATTTATTTTGCAAAAAACATGCTTATATGATATAATTTTTACGATTAAATAACTTTTGTTATATTTTTGTTTAAGAGGTTTTTACTATGGAGTTACAGCAATTAAGCATAATTCAAATTAGAGAGAAATTAAAAAATAAAGAAATAGATGCCCCTGCATTAGTTGAATCTATTATAAAAAGAATAGAAGATGATGATAAAAGAGAAGATAAAATACATGCCTATCTTGAAGTTTTTAAAGACGAGGCATTAGAACAAGCTAAAAAAGCTCAGGAAAGAATAAATAACGGAGAAGACTTGCCTCTTCTTGGAGTTCCTTTGGCTATTAAAGATAATTTATGTTATAAAGATCATTTAATGACAGCTTCTTCAAAAATGCTTGAAGGATATAAAGCTCCATATACAGCTCCTACAGTTCAAAGATTAATAGATAACGGTGCTATTATTATAGGAAGAACTAATATGGACGAATTTGCTATGGGAGGAACTACAGAAACTTCCAATTACGGCATAACTAGAAATCCTAGAAATATAGCTTATGTACCTGGTGGATCTTCAGGCGGTTCTGCTGCTGCTGTTGCTGCTGATTTTGCATTCGGAGCCTTAGGAAGTGATACTGGAGGATCTATAAGACAGCCTGCTTCTTTCTGCGGTATAGTTGGAGTTAAACCTACTTACGGAAGAGTACCTAGACTAGGCTGTATTGCTATGGCAAGCAGTTTAGACCAAGTAGGACCTTTAACTAAAGATGTTAAAGATGCTGCTTTGATGACAAAAATCATTGCAGGTTTTGATCCTAAAGAATCTACTACTTTAAACATTCCTGTTCCAGACTATTTAGCTTCTTTAGACGGAAATATTAAAGGAATGAAAATAGGTCTTGCTAAAGAGTATTATGATACTGATTTAATAGCTTCAGATGTAAAAGAAAACATTATGAATGCTATAGGAAAATTAAAAGATCAAGGTGCTGAAATTGTTGATATAAGTCTTCCTAATGCTAAATACGGTTCAAGAGTTTATACTGCTGTTATGACTGTAGAAGTTGCTTCAAATATGGGAAGATATGACGGTATAAGATATGGATATCACCCTAAAGGCGATTTTAATTTAGATGAATATTATTATACTTCAAGAAGTGTCGGACTTGCTTTTGAAACTAGAGCTAGAATATTATTCGGTACTTTAATGACTGGTAAAAGATTTTTCTATAGCCATTATCAGCATGCACTAAAAGTGAGAAAATTAATGCAGATGGATTTTGATAATGCATTCAAAAATGTAGATGTTATAATATCTCCATCTTCTCCTGTAACTGCTGGACTTTTAGGTACTAGAGACCAAACTGACAGTGCTTTGAGTTTCTTGGCAGACAGCTACACTTCTAACATTAATTTAGTAGGACTTCCAGCTATGAGCGTACCTTGCGGTTATGATAAAAACAATATGCCTATAGGTATACAGTTTATAACTAAACAGTTTAATGAAACTGATATGTTTAGAATGGCATATGCTCATGAATTAGCTAACAAATAATTTTTTAATAATTTCAATAATAAAAAAATAATAAGGAGGTATAAAAGCCTCCTTTTTTATTTTTGATGAATTAAAAAAGGATAGTTATATTTTACAAATTTTATTTATCATTATTTACAATTAATTTAATTCCTATATAATATATAAAAAATAGTTTTAATTTAGGATTAATTATTATGAGCAAAGTTGCTGTTATAAAATGCGAAAATTATAATTTAGAAGAAGTAAAAAACGCCATTAAAAGAGCTTTAGACCTTCTTGGAGGAATAGATTTATTTGTTAAAGAAAATGACAAAGTACTATTAAAACCCAATTTGCTCGCAGCAGAAACAGCAGAAAGATCCGTTACCACCCACCCTATTGTATTTGAAGCTGTGGTATCTATACTTCAGGAAAAAACAAAAAATATTTCTTACGGAGATTCTCCAGGTGTTGGAAGAGGAAGCAGTGTTGCATCAAAGGCTGGTATAGATGAGGCTGCTAATAGATTAAATGTTCAGTATGCTGATTTTGAAGAACCTGTTGGAGTTACATACGAAAATGGAGTGCAGGAGAAAAGCTTTACAATAGCTAAGCCTATTCAGGAAGCTGATGTTATAATAAGTCTGCCTAAATTAAAATCACATGCCCTTACAACTATGACTGGTGCTGTAAAAAATCAGTTTGGATGCATACCAGGGTTTAGAAAAGCTGAATATCATTTAAAGCTGCCTGATTTTGAAGATTTTTCAACTATGCTTCTTGATTTGAATAAACTTGTAAACCCTAAACTTTATATAATGGACGGCATTCTAGCAATGGAGGGAAACGGACCTAGAAATGGAAGCCCTAGAAAAATAAATGCTATATTAGTATCAGATGATGCAGTGGCATTAGATTATACAGCTTCACAGATAATATCATTCGATTATAATACTATACCCACTTTAAAAATGGGATTTAAACATGGTTTTTGCAATAAAGATGATATAGAAGTATTAGGAGATGGCATAGAAAGCGTAAAAGTTACAGATTTTAAAAAACCGCATAAAGGTTTAGGAATAGGAAGAAGTTTGATGAAATTAAGCAAATTCCCTATAATAAAAAGAATATTTGCTACTATTATACCAAAACCTGTAATAGATAAAAGTAAATGCGTAAAATGCGGAGTATGTGTTAAAGTATGTCCTGTAACACCATTAGCACTTAATTTTGATAAAAAAGGCAAAAACTCTCCTCCAGAATATTACTACAAAAACTGCATATCATGCTATTGCTGTCAGGAGCTCTGTCCGCATAAAGCTATATTTTTAAAAAGAAAGTTTTAAAAAACTTTTATTTTACATTTTGAGCCTTACATAATAATTTTTATATGCATAAACATTATAAAAAGTATATTACTAATGGGCAAACTTGCTTAATATAGTTGTAGCAAGTACCAAATATATAGCTGTACCGCTTATATCACATATAGAAGTTACCAAAGGTACGCTGCTTGTAGTAGGATCTTTTTTAAGCTTTACAAATAAAAAAGGAAGGCATAAACCTATTAAACTTCCTATAACTACAACTAGAACCATAGAAAGCGACACAACCAATGCTATCATCAAACCGCCTCTAAAAACAGCTATTAATGCTACAGCAATACTCATAGTAATGCCAAGCGTAAGAGAAACAAGTATTTCTTTACACAGCATAAAAAACCAATCACTTTTTTTTACATCACCAACAGATAAACTTCTTATTATAAGAGTAGAAGACTGTGCACCTGCATTTCCTGCACTATCTATCAAAAGTGGTAGGAAAAATATTAGAGAAACATACTGACTTATTGTCTCTTCAAACATACCTATAACGTACCCTGATATAATATTAACAAATACCAAAATAAAAAGCCAAGATATACGCCTTTTATATAAAATTAAAGGATTGGTCTGTTTTATATTTCCGTCAAAATCATCATCAATACTAATAGCACCCAATTTGTGAAAATCTTCTGTATCTTCTTCTTCTGCAATATCAAATATATCATCTATGGTAACTATTCCAATCAAAGCATTTTTGGAATCCACAACAGGTATATAAAGCAAATCATATTTTCTTCCTATGCGTACAGCTTCCTCTTGGTCTGAATATACTGATAAATATATAATATCCGTATGCATAAGCTCCTCTATTTTCTCATCATGAGAAGCAAATAACAAATCTTTTAATAAAATATATCCTAATAATGTTTCTTTTTTATCTACAACATATATCACTTCAAAAGTTTCTGAATCTTTACCGTATTTTCTAATATAGTCTAAAGTCTGCTTTACAGTATATTCTGGAAATACATCAATATATTCAGGCGTCATTATACGTCCTATACTGTCTTCAGGATATCCCAACAACTGCCTTGTAATATTAAGGTCTTTCTCCCCCATTAAAGAAAATATCTTTTTTGTAATATCAGCTGGAAGCTCCTCAAAAAGTGAAGTTCTGTCATCTGGACTCATATCATGCATAAGTTCTTTAAGCTCATTATCGCTCATAGAAACTATGATTTTTTCCTGTTCTTCTGGCTCAAGCTCTGAAAATACATATGCGGCATTTTCTCTAGATAAAAGTCTGAAAACTATACTTCTGTTTTTATCATTATCCAGTATACGTATAATATCCACTACTTCAGCAGCATGCATATTAGAAAGCAAATACTTAAGTTTATCCCATCTCTGATTTTCTATAATATTAATAATTTCCGTATATTCTTTGTTTTCTATCATAATTTTTTTTATATTTTGTATATCAATTCTTTTATTATTATTATATAATATATAACATTATATAATATAATAAAAAAAATCCAATAATATACTTGAATATTATGAAAAAATAAAGGAGTTATTGTAATATGTCTGATATAAAAAAAATTGGTGTATTAACAAGCGGCGGAGATGCCTCTGGAATGAATCCTGCTATAAGAAGTGTTGTAAGAACTGCAATAGCCAATGGTTTGGAAGTAATGGGAATTAAAGAAGGATATCAAGGACTTATGTATAATGATGTATACCCGATGACAGCTGGAAGTGTAGGCGGTATTATTAATCATGGCGGTACAATATTATTTTCTGCAAGATCGCCTGAGTTTCAAACAGAAGACGGTATGAAAAAAGCTGCTGATAATATGAGATATCATGGTATGGATGCTTTAATAGTTATAGGCGGAGACGGAACTTATAAAGGTGCTTTGGATTTTTATAATCATCACCCTGATTTTCCTATAGTGGCGATACCTGGTACTATTGATAATGATATTTTTGGTACTGATTATACTATAGGTTATGATACAGCTGTTAATGTAGCAATGGATGCTATTGACAAATTAAGAGATACTGCTACAAGCCATGGAAGATGTTTTGTTGTTGAAGTTATGGGAAGACATGCAGGATACATCGCATTAGAAGTGGGTATAGCTTCAGGGGCTGAAGATATACTAATACCTGAGACTCCTACTGATATGGATAAAATAGTAGAAGAACTACAAATAGCTAAAAAAAGAGGAAAAAAATCTTCCATTATAGTTGTTGCTGAAGGCGATGAGTCTGGCGGTGCTATGGAAGTAGCTAAACAAATAGAAGGTAAAACGGGTTTTGATACACGTGTTACTATACTCGGACACATGCAAAGAGGAGGTTCTCCTACTTCAAGAGAACGTTTAATGGCTGCAAGATTCGGATATATTGCTGTTAAGGCTTTACTTGAAGGTAAAAAAAATGTGGCTGTTGGTATTTGGAAAGGAGAATATACTTACACTCCTTTAACAGATGCTGTAAAAAAAGTGCCTAAAGTTGATCCTATAGACTTAGCACTATGCAGAACACTTGCTATATAATTTGAGAAATTGATAAATAGAGGATTAGATATTATGATAGAAAACAAGTCCGTTTTAGGTGTTAGAATAGATAATTTCAAAGCAAGTCTTGAAGAAATATTAGATTACCTTAAATATGGAAAAAATATACTCATAGTATCTTTGGACGTGCATCAATTATTAAAAGTTCATTATAATAAAAAATTAAAAGAGATTGTTAATAATGCTTCTTTTGTAATTGCTGCACACCCATCTATAGCTAAAGCATATAAATTTATACATAAAGAAGAATTAAATTATATAAATAATTTTATTTTATTTTCAAAAGTTCTAGACTACATAGAAAATAAAAAAATGTCTATGTTTTTGTTTGGAGATGAAGAAAAATATTTCTTTACTATATCTGAAAAAATAAAAAAAATATATCCCGGTATATATATGATGGGGAATTATCAAAATACAAAAGACAAAAAAGAATTAGATAAGGCATTTATAGGATTTAAAAAAATAGAGCCTGATGTATTTTTAATATATATGAACTTCAAAAAATCTTTATATTGGTTCAACAATAATAAAGAAAACTTAGACATGAAATTCTGCATACCTTTCAAAAAACCTCTTGACAGTTTTGCAGGAAAAATAAAGCCTCCAAGTATGGAAATACTAAATAAAGATAAAAACGAAAGATTTTATCTTAAAAAAAATATATTCAGAATATTTTTATATTTTAATTATATGAGATTCTGGATATTAGTATTCTTTGAAAAAATAACAACAAAAAAGCCTAAAGAAAACATCAATTCTTAATTTTAATAAATAATTATATTACTTATTATTTTAAACTTAATAAAGTACAAAGTATATATAAACAGAATAATTAATTAATAGCTAAAAGTGTTTCCTGTAAAGCCTGCATATACTCTCTTGCTCTTGATGCATTAGGATTAGCAGGATATTCTGATACAAAATTATCTAAAGCCTTATAAGAATCGGAATATCTTCCAACTTTGAAATACGATAAACCTATATAAAGAAGTGCCTCAGCGTCTAATGTATAAACATTATTAAGTCTAACCCTATTATAATAATCAATAGCTCTGTTATAATTTTTTTCATTATAATAAGACTGTGCTATCCTAAATAAAGCCTCTTCAGCATACTCTGTTCTAGGAAATAATTCTGCTATTTTTGTATAGTACATTCTCGCTTTTGTATAATTTCCTTCTACAAAAGTTTTATGTGCCATTGCAGGAACTTGTATTAAATATGTTCTTACAACTTCATCATAATATACGCTTGTTTTATTATATTTAAGGAAATCTTCATAAGTTTCAAAAGCTCTGTCATATTCATTCATATTAAAATACACTCTTGCTCTTCCTAAAACTGCTAACTCTCCGTCAGCTCTTAAAAAATAACTTAATGCTTCACCGTATTTTTTTTGAAGGAAAAGCTGGTACCCGTACTGAATATTCATTTTTGAAGCCAAATCTTTATCTGCTGTCTTTAAGTTTTCCTGCAATTTTGAGATTATATAAGGATCGGCACTATTTTCCAATCTTGAAATATCCGCATAGGCTAAAACTGCATTTGTAGAATAATATGCAAAATTAGGATTATTGATTATGTCTGTAAGTCTCTCTTTTGCCAAAGAATATTTTTTTAATCTTTTTAATGAATCTGCAACCATAAAATATGATTCTGCTATATTGGTTATAGGTCTGGATCTGCTGTCTATGGATAAATATTCATTTAAATTATTAATAGCATCTTCATAATTTTCTATCTCATAGCTTCTTTTACCTTTCTGAAAATATCTTTCTGGAGAAGATAAGGCAGAAACCTTTGTAATAAATACTCCGCCTAAAATAGCTACTATTGTTATAACAGATGCCAAAACTGCTGCATAAGTCTTCATAAATATTTACACTCCAATCATAAATCGCTTAAAACCTGATTAATCCAAAAATTAACCTCTTGGGCATTATAAGTTTTTATTCTGTTAAAAACTCCCAATGCATTATTCTTCCTTCCTAAATATTTATAGCATTTTCCTAAAAGCAAATTAATCTTATAATAAATATCATTATTAATATTTCTTGCCGATATTGGCTCGAGAATATTCGCGGCTGATAAATAATTTTTATTTTTAAACTCTGCCAATGCCCTATTATAATCACTATTATATTTACTGATTAAAGATGACGAAGAAGCATTATTATTATTATTATTATATCTATTTGTTACAGAATATATATTAGTCAATGTATACACATTTGTAACTGAATATACATTAGTTTGTATATATGTATTTGTTATATTATTAGTATTAAATACAGTATTTGAAATTTGGTTGGTATTATACGTATATACTGAATTAGTATTTGAAGCTAAATTATTATTAGTATACACCTTAATATTAGAAAATCCATTAAAAACTATTGATGATGTATCAACATTATCTTTTGCACTATAAAAAATTAAATCATCTGCATAAGAAACAACTGCATAATAGTATTTAGATGATAATATTGGTCTGTCTAATATAGAATAATGTTTAGAAGCATTAGTTGCTTTTATATAATCTACAACAGAAGAATCTATTAAAGAAGATTTCCCTATTATAGGATTTATACTTCTGTAAAGATAGTATACTACACTTCCGTCATTTATACCGTCCCACTCTATAATTAACGTATTACTATTTGTTTCTGAAGCTGATATCCTTATATTTTTTGCAAATCTTTCAGCATTTGGAAGATTATTTATCAAATCTTCATTGTATATAGATGATGATGTTTGAGTATACAATACATTTATAGATATATAGAAAAATATTATGCTTACAAAAGCAAATATTAAATATATTCCATTTTTTTTAGTTCTTATTTTTTTCATGCAGTTATCCTTATATACACTGCAAAAATTCTCGGAAATGAAATATATAAAATTTAATATAGCAAAATACTAATTAAAACAATGTATACAAATACATTATAATATACTTAAATAAAAAGGCTTAAAAATTACAATTTATTTACTTTAATAAAATAATTATAATCTTTTAAGCCTATATAACTTATTAATATCATTAATATTATATCTTCTCCATAACAATAGCCACCAAAAATCCAACACACATAGAAATAACAGTAGAAGCAAGCATAGGAATACTTAAAGCTGTTATATTAGGCCATAAACTTAGAAAAGATACTATTATAATACCAAGTACAAAGCCAAATAATATAGATTTATATTTTTGAAGTAATACCGTCACCAATTTGGATATACTAAATATACCTATAACAACGCCAAAACCCAAGAATATTAAAGGTATCAATAAAGATAAATTAAAAGTTTCAACAAATGCTGATATAAAGTATGATATATTCTCATATTCCCCTAGTATTAATAACAGTAAAGAACCTGATATACCAGGTATAACCATAGCTACAGCAGCAGCAATACCGCATAAAAATAATTTGATACCATAAAGAATTGAAAAAGATCCAGTATATATGGCAGTATCACTTACAGGCTTATTAATATCAAAATACACAAATATAGACATAATAAAAGCCCCAAGTACAAATGCTATAAATACTTTAATATTAAACTCTTCTACAGTCTTTGTTATAAATGGAAATGAACCTAATATAAGTCCCACAAAAAATATTCTTGTAGGAATAGGATAATGGGTAAATGTATAATTAATGAGTTTAAGAAATAATACTATAGAAATGGCAGCTCCAATTGCAACAGGTATTAATACTTTCAAACTCTCTTTAATGTCAGACCATTTAAGTTTTATTAATGCTTCAGGCAGAATGGATATTGAATATGTCAGTTTTTCATATATTCCAAGTACAAAAGCAATAGTACCTCCTGAAACTCCCGGAATAGCATTTGCGATCCCTATAGCCATTCCTTTTATAAAATATGATATGTAATTTCTCATCGTTTCCTCTTTTTTAATAAGTTTATTAAATTTATTTTTTATATATTCATAATTTTCATAAAAAAATGCCATGAATATAAAATTATACTCATGGCTATTATGTAATTCAAATTTATTAATTAGCTTATAACAGCTATTATTTCAACTTCTACTAATGCATCTTTTGGAAGAGATTTTATTGCAACTGTACTTCTTGCAGGAGGATTTTCTGGGAAATATGCAGCATATACTTCATTGAATGCAGCAAAATTAGCCATATCAGTTAAAAAGCAAGTAGTTTTTATAATATTAGCCATAGTTAAATTTTCTGATTCTAAAAGACCTTTTATATTTTCCATAACTCTTTCAGTTTGTTTTTTTATATCATTTTCAGCCATATTTCCGCTTACTGGATCCAAAGGTATTTGACCTGAAGCAAAAATGAAATTTCCGCTTTTCACAGCTTGTGAATAAGGTCCTATAGCCTGCGGAGCTTTGTGTGTTTTAATGATTTTTTTATCCATAATACTAATTCTCCTTTCTATTTTTATATATTTTTTTTCATTACTTTATTATGTTAATTATAATTAGTTTTTGCAAAATATCAAGTAATTAAACATTATTTTTAAGAATTAAAAATAGTATTAATTGACAATAATAAAAATTATATTATTATTAATAGCAGTATTTTTTTATATTTTATAAGGTTATTTGTCTATGAAAATAAACTCTTCAACTATACTAACTGCATTATTCGCTTCTCCATGCAGACATAGTATATCACCTATTATGCATAATGAAGCATTTAATAAACTTAATCTTAATTACACTTATTTAGCTTTTGAAGTAGATAAAAATAATTTAAAAGACGCTGTAAACTCTATAAAAATATTAAATATGAGAGGCGTAAATCTATCAATGCCAAATAAAAAAGAAGTAATAAAATATCTTGATAAAATATCAGAGGCAGCAGAACTCACTCAAAGTGTTAATACTATAGTTAATGATAATGGAATACTCACAGGATACTCTACTGACGGAGAGGGTTTTATAAAATCATTAGAAGAAGAAAATATATTTATAAAAGATAAAAACATAACAATACTAGGTACTGGAGGGGCTTCTATAGCTATAATATCACAGGCAGCTTTGTACGGGGTAAAAGATATATATGTTTTTAAAAGAGATACAAACTGGAGTGAACAAAAAAAGATTATTGATAATATAGCAGAAAAAACTAACTGCTCTATAGAACTATTTTCACTTGAAAATAAAAATATTTTAAAAAGAAAAATAGATAACAGCAGTATATTAATTAATGCCACAAGTATTGGTATGAAAGAAGATGTTTCTTTGATAGAAGATAAAACTTTTTTTAGAGATGATTTAGTTGTAAGCGACTGTATATATAGTCCTGCAAAAACAAAATTACTTAAAATAGCTGAGAAAGAAGGATGTAAAATAATAAATGGCATGGGAATGTTATTATATCAAGGGGCACTAGCATTTGAACTTTGGACTAATGAAAAAATGCCTGTAGAATATATAAAAAATATTATATTTAAATAAATCTAATAATTGTAAAATTGCTAAGTATACACAAATGAGAGGATTTAGAAAATGAAAAATATAGTAAAAGTAAAAAATATAAAATTAGGACAAGGAACACCAAAAATATGTATACCAGTAGTAGAAAAAAATGAAAAAGATATAATAAAATACATAAAAGAAATAAACAAACTTCCTGTTGATATTATAGAGTGGAGAGCAGATTTCTTTATAGATGACACTTCAAATTTTGATTATATAATATCCATCTCTAATGAAATAAAAAAAACAACAAACAAGCCTGTATTATTTACATTAAGAAGCATAAAGGAAGGCGGAAATATAAAATATAATAATTCTATAATAGATTTATATGTCAGCATTATAGAAAATAAATGTTTTGACTTAATAGATTTAGAATTATCAACATTGAAAGATGATAATATAAAAAAATTAATAAAATTATCAAAAGCAAATAATATAAAAACAATAATATCAAATCATGATTTTAATAAAACACCTTCAAAAAAAGAGATAATATCAAGAATAAAAAAAATGATAAAATTAAAATGCGATATAGCAAAAGTAGCATACATGCCTAAAACCAAAAAAGATGTAATAACATTATTAGATGCTTCAAATGAAATAAAAGATTTTCCTATAATAGCCATATCTATGGGAGAACTTGGAATTATAAGCAGAATATTCGGCTCTATACTAACATTTGCCTCAGCTAAACGTTCATCAGCACCAGGTCAATTAGAAGCTATGAAACTTAAATATATTTTAGACAGCATTTATACAAAAAATTAGATTTTTTTATATTTTTTCATATCAGCGACAAAATCTGTCATAGCCTCCTACTATAATCATAATATATGATTAAAAAAAGGAGAATGATTATGAAAAATATATCATCAAAAAACAATAATGAAATAATAAACAATAAACTAGAAGTTCTATATGATTTCTTTGAAAAGAATAATATAACTAAATTAAAAAAATATAAAAAAGAAGATTTATTAAATATCAAAGATTTGGATTTAAGCAGTATTAAACTTAAATATATACCAGATGAAATAAGTATATTAACAAATCTTAAACGTTTAGATATATGCAATAATGATATAGATAAATTTCCAGAATGTATATTGTCGCTAAAAAACTTAAAATATTTAGATATTAGTTTTAATAAAATAAAATCAGTACCAAAAAAAATTATTGTCTTGCAGGATATAGAAGAAATAGATATATCTAATAACATGTTAAAAACTTTTCCTAAAGAAATATTTGAACTAAAAAAATTAAAAACTCTTAATCTGTCTGGATATTCATTAGATGAAATTCCTAATGAGGTATTTTCTTTATCAAAATTAGAAGAATTAGATATATCAAATAATAATATAGAAAATATATCTAATAAAATTTCAAGATTAACCAATTTAAAAAAACTTTATATTAATAATAACAAAATAAAATCTATTCCCAAAGCAATAACAGAGCTTCCAAAATTGAAAATTTTATCATTGCTGGATAATAATTTGAAAGTTATAAGTAAATATATAGGAAATATAAATACTTTGGAAGAGTTCTATTTCAGCAGCGATTCATTAATAACTATAGAAAATGATTTTTATAATTTAGAAAATTTAAAAAGGCTTTATATAAAAGGAAACTTATCATCTTTACCAAGTGAAATTTATAAATTAAAGAACTTAAAATATTTATATATAAATGGCATGATATTAAAGAGCTGATAAATTTAACTATCAATAAAAAAATAAGACAAGAGTATGTATTTACCCTTGTCTTATTCTCAATGATATCTATGGCTACTTTATAATTAAGTCTTTACCAAACCATTTTACTGATATATTAGAAGCTGTTCCATCAGATTTTATCTCATCTAATATTTTATCAATTTCTTCTAAAAGTTTTTTATCAGATTTTTTTATCCCTACAGCATATAAACCATCTGTAAAAGGAGTGCTGTATACTATAGTAAAAGGAGCATTTTTTTGAGAGATATAATACTCAGCAAACACATCGTCTATTATCACAGCATTTAATCTCTCATTTTGCAAATCAGCAAGTGCATCAATATTTCCATTATACTGACGTAATTCTTTTATCTGTGAAACTATAGGGTGATTTGCTATTTGTTCATAATTACCGCCGTATTGAACACCTACAACTTTACCTGCCAAATCATCTATGGAATTAATGCTTTCATCACCATTATGTTTAACAATAATAAGCATATTATTCAAATATGGCTTTGAAAAATTCATGTACAATTTTCTTTCATCGCTGATATTAAGCCCATTCCAAAGTACATCTATCTCCCCATTAGTCAAAATGGATGTAGATTTTCCCCAATCTATGGATTTAGCTTCAAGCTGAACTCCCATACGTTTAGTAACTTCTCTCGCTAAATCAATATCAAAGCCAACTATTTCGCCATTATCTCCTACAAATCCCATTGGAGCAAAAGTTTCATCTAAACCAAGTACTAATTTTCCTGCATTTTGTACTCTTGATAAAGAATTATCTTCTTCCAGAACTTGAATATCATCTTCCTCAACTATATCGATATTATTTAGAGGCTCATTTTTATTATCTTCTTTAGAACATGAAACGCTCAATAATAAAAAGAAAGCCAATATAATAACTGATGTTTTTTTCATTTTTATTTTTCTCCATAATAAAAAATATAATTATTATTTTAAAACTATATCTTTAGCAAACCATTTCTGAGATATTTCAGCAGCCTTTCCATCAGCTTTCATCTCATCCAATATTCTGTCAACCTCTGCCAAAAGTTTTTCATCACTTTTTCTAAATCCTACACCGTATAACTCTTCTGTTAAAGGACTATTATCCACTACAACAAAAGGTGCTTTCTTTTCTGATATATAATACTGAGCAGCTACTTCATCTATAATAACAGCATCTATTCTTTTAGCCTGCAAATCCAAAAAAGCATTTACATTAACATCATATCTGCGTATTTCTTTAGCATTTTTACTTGCAGGATCAGCAGTTAATGCTTCATCATTACTTCCAACCTGAACACCCAATACTTTTCCTGCCAAATCATCTTTAGAATTAATAGCAGCATCATCAATAGCTTTTACTATAACAAGTCTGTTATTAAGATAAGGTTTAGAAAAATTAATCTGCTGTTTTCTAGCTTCATTAATAGTAACACCATTCCAAAGCACATCAACATCGCCTTTATTAAGACTTAATATAGAACTAGACCATTCTATAGGTTTTATCTCTAATGTTACACCAAGTCTTGAAGCAACTTCTTTGGCTAAATCAATATCAAAGCCTACAACTTCTCCGTTTTCATCTCTAAAACCCATTGGAGCAAAAGTATCGTCCAAACCTAATACTAATTTACCAGCGTCTTTTACCTTTTGAAGGGAGTTATCTTCAGCTGATTCTGATGCTGTATTATTATTGCTTCCTGAATTATTACAGCTTATAATTACTGCAAAAGAAGCCAATAATAAAAAAGTTAATATACGTTTCATAGTTTTTTCTCCTTAAAAAATTTTGTATTTATAATATTTTTAATTAGCTTGTAAAAATAATTGGCTCATAAATTAATGACTTTTATCGATGATTAGCATAATGAAATGATAAAAAAAGAGTATGAGAAATATTGTATAAATAATAATTATTCATAAGTAACTCCATAACCTACTTCATTGCTATGTATTGTAATACTATTTAAGAAAATAGTCAATATTTATTTGAGAATTAATTTATAATTTTTGATTTTTAGTAAAATATTATTTATGAAATATTTTATTTAAAAAATCTTTAATTCTATCATTACTCTGATTATTAAAAAAATTATCTGAAGTATCCATAGCGATAATTTTTCCGCCGTCCATAAAAGCGATATTTGTAGAAAGTTCATGCACAAAACTTATTTCATGACTTACAACTATCATAGTCATTTTTTCTTTAGCAAGCTCTTTTAATACAGATAAAACCTCACCTATTAATTCTGGGTCTAATGCTGATGTAGGCTCATCGCAAAGAAGTATTTCTGGTTTCATAGCCAAAGCCCTTGCAATTGCAACTCTCTGTTTTTGCCCTCCTGATAATTCATTAGGATAACTATCTTTTTTATGTTTAAGCCCTACACTATCTAAAAGTTTTAATGCCTCTTCAATAGCTTCATATTTATTCTGCTTCTTTACTATAATAGGAGCTTCTATTATATTTTCTAATGCTGTCTTATGAGGAAATAAATTAAAATGCTGAAATATCATACCTATTTTTTCTTTACGCTTCATAAAATCTGTATGGGGAATATTTAATGCCTTTTCTCCTTCTTTCTTACAAAATAAAACTTCATTATCTATATAAACCTCTCCATAGTCTGGCTCTTCTATCTGTATAATATTTCTTAAAAGCGAACTCTTCCCAGCTCCTGAAGGTCCTATAATAGAAAGTATATCTCCTTTATTAACCGTAAATGATACTCCGTTTATAGCTGGAGTGTCTTTATAATGCTTTTTTATATTTACAACTTTCAAATTAGTTTCTTTAGTTTCTGATGACATATTTCTTCTCCAATTGTCTGAATACAAGAACCAAAACAGAAGTAAAAAGCAGGTATATAATAGCTGCTATAAAAAATGGAAGTAATTTATAATCTCTAGTAAGTATTTGTCTTGCATGAAGCATTAAATCTCCTATACCCAATACTATAACCAAAGCAGTATCTTTTATTAAGTTAATAGCTTCATTAGAAAGCGGAGGAAGTACTCTTCTTACCGCCTGAGGAAGTATTATTCTAGTCATAATCTGTCTGTAGCTTAAATTAAGAGCAAAACCAGCCTCATACTGACCTTTCTCTATACTTTCAATACCAGCTCTGAATATCTCCATAAGATATGCAGAATAATTAAGTATAAAAGTTACAGCAGCAGATGTAAAAGCTGGAAAAGCTATCATATTATTGGTCATAAGAGGAAGACCATAATAAAAGAATATAAGCTGAAGTATTAAAGGAGTTCCTCTGAATATCCAAGCATATATATCAAAAATATACCTTACAAACTTTGGAGCACTAAACTGCAATGCTGCAAAGAGCATAGACAATGGAAGAGAAAATATTGCCGTTACAAAGTAAAGACATAAAGTGGTATACGTTCCCTTTAATAGATACAAAGTAGTAGATATTACATAATCCATAAATAAAGCCAGTAAATATAATATAAAAGTTAATTGAAATACAATTATAATACTATTTGTAAAAATATCAATAAGAAAAATAAGCTATTTATGTTTAAGAGATATTGCATAGGAAGCACATATATTGCATTTAAGTATTCCTTAATTTCTTAAAGTATAATATAGTAGTGTCATAATTTAAAAAAGAGTGTATTCTTTGTAGTTACAAAAATTATTATATTTTATTAATTTTTGATTAGAAAAATAATAAAATTTTATTTAGTGCTATTATGCATACTTTAAACATTACAATTGTATCAAGGTGAAATATTATGTTTTAAATAAATATTTACTATAAGTAATACTATACTATACGTCCTGAATAAATATATGCAAAATATTAAAGTATACAATTTATATTTATCATAATTTTATTTTCCAATAGTAATAATTACTAATATTAAATTTTAAAACCTATACTATTTTATTTTTAACTTTATTGATAATCTCTACTATCTTTTTTTCTGATTTATGTTATATTGTTTCACAGGTATTCCTTTTTGTTTGTTGTGATAATTTAAATTATAAGGAATACCTTCTTTTTTAAACCAAAAATGTGCAATCTATGGCTCTTAAACAATGTTATATGAAATTTAAACTTGATTTTTTTGCACACTCATGATATAATCCGTTCAATTTGAGATAAAATAGGATTTAATATGAAAACTATATTTTTAGAATATAAGATTATTTTTTATTTATTACCCTGTTTTATTCATTTGTTTAAATTAACAAATTTGGAATTTTTTAAAAATCAAGGAATAAAGTTGTTATCTTTAACAATTTTATTCCTTTTTTTTATTCCAAAATCAAAAAACTATTATCATAAATTATTTTTAAGGGAGCAAAAATGAAAAACTTTATATCCATCAAAGAGTTATCAAAAGAAGAAATTATTGAGGTATTGGACACTGCTAAAAAATTGGATAACACTGACAGTGATGAAAGAAGAAAAATTATGGACGGTAAAATTATGACCAGCATATTCTTTGAACCTTCCACAAGAACAAGATTATCATTCACTTCAGCAGCTTACAGAATGGGATGTAAAGAATTAGGATTTGACAACCCAGATAAAAGCTCTATAATGAAAGGTGAATCTTTGAGAGATACTCTTATAATGGTTTCTGCTTATTCTGATATTATAGTTATGCGTCATAATATAGACGGTGCTGCCAAATTCGCAGAAGAAGTTACAAATTGCCCTGTTATAAATGCTGGAGACGGCTCTAATGAACACCCTAGCCAAACGCTGCTTGATTTATACACTTTAAGAGATGAACTTGGAAGTATTGAAAATAAAAAAATAGCTTTTGTAGGGGATACAAAATATGGAAGAACTGTTCATTCATTATCCAAAGCTTTGAAAATGTTTAATGGAGAACTTTACTTTGTTTCACCTGATATTATACAAATACCTGACTATATATTAAAAGAATTAGACCAAGCTAAAATAAAATATAAAAAACTTAACAGCTATGAAGAGATATTAAAAGATATAGACTGCCTATATATGACAAGGATACAGAAAGAAAGATTTGATAATATTAATGAATACGAAAAAGTAAAAAATGCTTTTAATATATCAAGAAAAGATATAGAAGGAAAATGCAAAGATAATATGATAATAATGCACCCTCTTCCAAGAGTAGATGAAATTAATATAGACCTAGATAATACTAAATATGCTAAATATTTTGTACAGGCTAGAAACGGAGTTCCTACAAGAATGGCTATGCTTGCACTTGCTACTGGAATAATAGAGTCAAAAGCAAAAAGAAAAGAAATAGACTATGAAGTAGTAGAAAATAAAGAAATGGTTTGTACTAACAGTAAATGTGTTACTCACTTTGAACAGACAAAAAATAAAGTAGCAAAAAGAAGTTACGGAGATTTCTGCTACTACTGTAATAGAGAAATAGGAAAATAATATTTTATAATCTAACAATAATTGATAGTAAAAGTATAATTAATGCTTTTATTATCAAAAATTATCTCTAAACAATCATCAATATAATAAAGGCAGTAATATGATAATAAAAAATGCTAAAATAATAGAAAGCAGCAATATAGTTTCCATCATAATAAAAAATGAAAAAATAAAAGAAATAGATTTTGACAATAATTTTCAAAACTATAAAGATGATGATATAATAGACGCTAATTATAATTATGTGATTGCAGGTATAATAGATCCTCATGTTCATATGAGAGATCCCTGTCTTACTCAAAAAGAAGATTTTAATTCTGGAAGCAAGGCTGCAGCAAGAGGCGGAGTTACTTCTTTTTTGGATATGCCTAATACCATACCAAATACTATCACAAAAGAAAATCTAATTGCTAAAAAAAATATGATGATAGGAAAATCTTATGTTGATTATGGTTTTCATTTTGGCGGAAGTAAAGCAGATAACAGTGATGATATAAAAAATATTATTAATGATGCAGCATCTACAAAAATATTTTTTAATGCCTCTACTGGAAATATGCTTGTAGAAGATGATAAAATATTAGAAAATCTATTTGAAAGTTCTAAAATAGTTACAGTACATGCAGAAGATAAAATGGCTGACAAAGCAATAGAAATAGCTAAAAAAACAAAAACACCATTATATTTATGCCATATATCATTGGAAAGCGAAATCAATTCACTAAAAAAAGCAAAAGATTCTGGAATGGTGATTTATGGAGAGGCAGCTCCTCATCATTTATTTTTAAATACTGAAGATGTTAATAAAAATGAAAAAAATAAAATGCTTTTAAGAATGAAGCCAGAATTAAGAGAAAAATCTGATAATAAAGCATTGTTAAACGCAATATTAGATTCTACAATAGATACTATAGGAACAGATCATGCTCCTCATTTGATAAGCGAAAAATTGCAAAAACTTACTTTCGGAGTACCTTCTGTAGAACATTCATTAGAACTAATGCTAAACAAAGTAAATGATGGTACAATGGATTTAAAATTATTAACTAAAATTATGAGCGAAAATGCTTCAAAAATATTCGGGATAAAAAATAAAGGCATGTTAAAAGAAAATTATGATGCCGATTTAGTAATAATAGATATGAAAGACCATTCTACAATAGAAGAAAAAGATATAATTACTAAAGCAGGCTGGTCTCCTTATATAGGTTTTAATAGAGGCGGTAAAGTATTAACTACTATAGTACGCGGAAACAAAGTATATAATAATGGTATATTTACTGATAAATTTATAGGCAAAGAAATAATTTATAATTAATTTTTAAAATTATAATTCTAAAAAATAAAAATTATTATCTTAATTTTATTATGATATCAACTCTTCTATTTTTTTGTCTTCCCTCTGCTGTATCATTAGAAGCGATAGGCTCTTCATCAGCAAGACCTTTATAGGATAATTTGTCATGCTCAAGATTAGGAAGTATATAATCTGCTACAGATTTAGCTCTCTTTTCTGATAATTCCTGATTATATTCTTTTCTTCCAGTATTATCTGTATGCCCTTCAACTATAATTTCTCTGTCTGGATAAGTTTCCTTAATAGCTTTTACAATATTATCTATAGTGTTTTTAGCTTCTGCTTTTAATGTGTAAGAATCAGTATCAAATAAAATCTCTCCAAGTCTTACAACCAACCCTTCTGGAACTGTATCTATAGTAACATTATCATCATCATACAAATCATCTTCTAATTTTTTTCTATTGTAATCTTCTTCTTCTTTAGTAATAGAGTCATAAATTTTATATGTGCTTATAATATTCATTTTATATTGAAGACTTGCATACGATAATTCTCTGCCGTATCCGAATAATATCTGATATCTTTCCTGCTGAGAAACTGGAATATTTTTATCCATATCCCAAAGAAAAGTACCATAATTAAATCCGTATATTCTTTCTGGATACCCTTTTCTTGAAAGTCCAGCCTGAAGTAAATCTTTATCAGTCATAATATGATATTGTATAACAGCATTTCTGCTTCCATCATCATTAGTTTCAATATTTGCAAATAAATAGTCTGCTGATAATGCCATAGTAAGATTAGGAGCATTATTTACTTTAATAATCTCAATAGATTCTCTGTTCCAAGATTCTGTAAGTTTAATTTCATTATCTGGAAAAGTAGGAACATGCCTTACATTTGGCATAAAGTAATTATAAGGCACTTCAAATTTACCATTAGTATGTATAATAAAATCGCTTGTATACTCTTCGTCAAGATGAAAAACTTTTTCACCTTTCATCATTCTGAAAATTTTAAATACTCCGCTAACTCTGTATCCGCCTTTAGGTGCAATAGCAATAACAGTTAAATCAACAATATTTCTTTCTTTATATGTACTTGTTAATATACCATTCTCATAATATTCAACATCAGCAGTTTTAACAGATTCTATTCTTTTACCTTTCTCCAAATTCCAATAGAACTTATGAGTTATTTCAGAAAATACTATACTAAAGAGTAATAGCTGAAATATCAATACAAAAATACTAATTCTTTTCATAATGAAACTACGTTATTATAAATTATTTATTTTTTACTCTATTACTTTCCTTTCTTAACTCTTTTAACCTTTTCTTTTCTTCTTTAACTCTTTGTTTTTCTGCCTTACGTTCTAATTTTAATCTAGCTTTATCTACAGAGGCAGTTTTCACTTTATCTTTAGCTATTTCTTCCTCGGTTTTTTCAGTTTTGAAAGATATAACTAATTTATAAAGCTGTAAGAATATATATTGAAGTTCTTTAATTCTCTTATCCATAACTTCCATATTATTACTGCTTGTAGTAGAAAGATTAGAAACATTCTCTATAGAGTTTACAAGCTCTTTCATGTCAGTTTCTGTAGCATTAACAACATTAACAACATCTTCAGCCAATTTATCAACACTAGAAATATTCTGACTAACAGCCGAACTCATCTGCATTTGTTTAAGAGAAAGCTCCTGAACATCTTCAGTGATATTATTCAAGTTAGTAATATTCATTAAAATTTCACGTCTTCCTATATCAAGCTCATCATTAGCCCCTGATATAGTAGCTATTAAATCGGCAAGAGTATTAGAACCTTCCAAAATCTTTTCCATAGATTCAGAACTTCTAAAAGCTAAAGATACCGTTTTATCTATAGCCTGAGTAGTTTCTTCAATAATTTCGTTAATTATTTTAGAGTTCTCACCTGTATCTTCTGCCAATTTTCTAATTTTATCAGCAACAACTGTAAAACCTCTTCCATGCTCACCTGCATGTGCTGCTTCTATTGCGGCATTCATAGCCAAAAGGTTTGTCTGTTCAGCAATATTATGTATAACTTGAGTAATATTTGTAATCTGTTTAGAATACTCTTTAATACTTTGAATAGAATCTACAACAGATTCACCTATATTACTTCCGTCCTGAGCTTCTGTATAAAGTATTTTAGCATAATCATTTGCCTTTGTAGCTCCATGGCTTACAGTAACAATATTTGCCATCATTTGCTGTACAGAACTACTTGTTTTAGATACCGCTTCTGACTGTAGTTTCATTTTATTGTTAATATCATTGATATTTTCTAATAACAACTGAACTGTTTCATTAACTGCGGTAAATCTAGTTCTCTGCATAAAACTTACTCTAGCAGCATTTGCTGAAGATTCGGCTATTTTATTAGAATTTTCAAGTTCTGTTTCAAATTCCTTATATATGGTATTAAAATCACTTATACTAATACTAATAGAAGCTCTCATGTTTTGAATATTTCCAGTTAAAGTATAAGCATTGTTTTTTACGCTTACAATAATATTTTTTACTTTATCCAAGAATTTATTAAAAGAGTGAACCAATTCTCCTGATTCATTATTACTAATAATAGGAAGCCTTATAGTTAAATCTCCTTCACCTTCACTAATAGAATCAGAAACATTTTTAGCAAATACAAGGGTTTTTCTTAAAGAAAGAATTAAAGCAAGTATTACTATTAAAAATGCCAATAATCCCAAATAAATTGCTATTGATGATTTAATGATAGTTTCTCTGAATAATTTATTATTATAAGCATTAGTATGCTGCCACAAATTAATAATATACAAATTATTAAAGATAGAATATTTAATTGCAAATTTGTTTGTATTTTTTATAGGAATAATTTTAATATTGCTGATATTATTTCTATAATTATTATTTCTAGTGTCTTTAATATCTGCAGAAACAACCGCATTATCTAAATCTCTTTGCATAGCTCCTAAAGCTGCAGGATTATTTGAAGCCTTTATAATATATAAATCGTCTGTTATAAAAATATCCAAATTATTTTTAAAAGCTATATCGCTCAATATATCCTGATAAACTGAACTTCTCACTTCTAAACTAATCAAACCAATATTTTTATTATTCAATATAATAGGCTCATAAATATAAAATACATCTGAATTAGGTATAATATCAACTATAGAATTAGTACCGTCATACATCTTTGCCAAATTATTTCCAGAAAGATTAGGTCTGAGATTAGTACTTATTGTAACCAAATTATTTACATCATATTTCCACTCTATAGCTAAATTATTCATACCCTCAGTATTAAGAGATATGTTAATATTATCAAAATCTCTTATAAAAATAGAAAAACCAGAAATATTATGATCATTAGCATATCTTGTGCTTAAATATGAAGACAATGTTTCTACATAATTATTTAATGTATAAATATCGCCTCGTATAATATTCATATATGTGGATATATTATCTGCAACAGTAACATATTTAGACATACCATCATAAAAATTATTGATAAAATCATTAGCGTAACCTTTTTTCAACATCATATCATATTGACTGTCATAAACTATTTCTGATCTGTAATGCAAACCATTAATTAATGTAACAATAAATATCATAGTGGCCATAGAAGTAGGAAGAAAACTATAAACCATAGGCAAATAATACTCTTTTCTGCCAGTCTTCTTATATAAAGGTCTTACTAATATATTAAAAAATATAGATGAAAATGTCATAGCTATAGTAATCAGAAATATTACCATTGTCAGACGTATATTAACTATTTCAAATAATGTAACTCTTTTTGTTAATAGGTGTATAGTATATGATACAATTGCTACCAAAATTACAGCAATACCTGATTTAATAACAAATATTTTTCCTAATGGTATATACTTTCCTCTTTCTACTTTTAAGCAGTCAAAAAACATACTAATAGGAATAACTATCATCAATAGAAGAATAAATAAATATACATAACCTATCAATGAATTTTCCAACTGATAAATAGTTTTTAGTAGGATAGAGTATGAACCTACTGATATGCAGGCCATTATGATAAAAGATATTGGTATATAAAATTTTAATCTTCTTTTTAGTTTATCTTCATTTACTTGAAAAAGCATACTATACAACCTATAAAATATTTTGAATACTATTTAAACTATCGGTATAATACTATTATTATTTAGCAGTAATAATATATTAATTACTCATAGTTTTAGCTTTTGAAACAGCTTCTTCTATAGATCCTACAAATCTAAATGCTTGGTCTGGCAAATCATCATAATCGCCATTACAAATACCTTTAAAACTTCTAATAGTATCCTCTAATTTAACATACCTTCCCTGAAGACCTGTAAACTGTTCTCCTACAAAGAAAGGCTGGCTTAAAAATTGCTCTATTTTTCTAGCACGTGATACTACCAATTTATCCTCTTCTGAAAGCTCATCAGCACCAAGTATAGCGATAATATCTTGTAAATCTCTGTATCTTTGAAGTATATGCTGTACTCTTCTTGCAGTATCATAATGTTCCTGACCTAAAATATTAGGATCTAATATTCTGCTTGTTGAAGCTAAAGGATCTACTGCTGGATATATACCTTTTTCACTAACTTCTCTTGATAATACAGTAGTAGCATCAAGGTGAGTAAATGCTGTAGCTGGAGCAGGGTCAGTAAGGTCATCGGCTGGTACATAAACGGCCTGTATAGATGTAATAGAACCGTTTTTAGTGGATGTAATTCTCTCCTGAAGACCGCCCATTTCTGTTGCCAATGTAGGCTGATAACCTACTGCCGAAGGCATACGTCCAAGAAGTGCTGATACTTCACTTCCAGCCTGAGTAAATCTGAATATATTATCTATAAATAAAAGCACATCAAGACCTGCTGAATCTCTGAAATACTCTGCCATAGTCAATGCTGTTAATGCTACTCTAAGTCTTGCTCCCGGAGGCTCATTCATCTGACCGTAAACTAGACAAGTTTTATTAATAACTCCAGACTCTTTCATTTCTGACCATAAATCATTACCTTCTCTTGTTCTTTCTCCTACACCAGCAAATACAGAATAACCGCCATGCTCGCTTGCAATATTGTGTATAAGCTCCATTATAAGAACGGTCTTACCTACTCCAGCACCTCCGAAAAGACCTGTTTTACCGCCTTTAATATATGGGGCTAATAGATCTATTACTTTAATGCCTGTTTCAAAGATTTCAAGTTTAGGTTCTAAATTTTCAAATTTAGGAGGAGCAGCATGTATAGACCTATATTCTTTAGCTTCTATAGGCTCTCCCTTATCAACTGTCTGACCCAATACATTAAAAATTCTTCCTATAGTTTCAGTTCCTACCGGCACCATTATATGATTTCCTGTATCAAATATGTCATCACCCCTAGATATACCGTCTGTAGACTCCAATGCTATAGCCCTTACTCTTCCGCCGCCTAAATGCTGCTGAACTTCGCAGATTATATGTCTTTGAACACCTTCTATTTCTTTATCTATATAAAGTGCATTTAATATAGCAGGAAGATGACCTTCCTCAAACTCAGCATCTAGGGTAGAACCTACAACCTGAACAACCTTACCTCTTTTTCCTTCTACCATAAAACATTCCTTATCTTTTATTGTTTTTTATTGTTTTTTTTCATTGTTCCTATTTTATACCTATTAAAAACTTATTCAAGTACCTTTATCATTTCTTTGTGAATTTTTTTATTACTTGCTATATATTGTTTTTTTGAAAATATATTATATTCTTTCATATTTATGTTGCTTACCATTCCGCCTGCACGTTTTAGTATAACTGTTCCTGCACATATATCCCAAGGTGAAAGTCCGTATTCAAAAAATCCGTCTGCAGCTCCTTCAGCTACCATACATATATCAAGTGCCGCAGAACCGTCACGCCTTAATGCCAGACTTCTTTTTACCATATTAGCAAAATCTACCATTCTATCATGCAAGAAATCATCATCTACACTGGCATTATAATAAAAACCAGTTATTATCATTGATTCTGCTAGCTTATTGCTGCTGCTTACTCTAATAACCTTATCATTTTTATAAGCTTTAGATTTTATATGTGCCTTATAAACTGTGTTGGTTAAAGGAGCATAAACAACACCAAGTATAGGTATACCTTTATAAGCAAGACCTATTGATACACAATAAAAAGGATATCCATGTACAAAATTACTGGTTCCGTCTATAGGATCTACTATCCAAGTAAATTTTTTTTCTTCAGAACTATCTGAAGCACTTGATTCTTCCCCATAAAAACCAAATGTAGGATAGCATTTTAATAAATATTCTCTAATAATCTTTTCATTTTTTAAATCAACTTCCGTAAATAAATCTGTTTTTCCTTTTTTGGATATACTTTTAGGACAGCCGAAATATTTCAAAGAATATTTACCCGCTTTTACAGCTGCTTTTTCTGCAGATTTTAAGCATTTATTTAATTTAGATTTTGGAATATCATTTATTTCTTTTAATATATTATTGTATTCTATTTCTTTTTCTGATAATGATGTTTTAGGCTTTTCTTTGCTTATAGAAATACCTTTAATACCTTTCATAATTAATGTTATAATATCATCTATCATTATTATCTCCTACTTATTTCTTTTCTGTTTCTCTAAATAGTAAAGTTGAAGGATTATCTCTTAATTTTTCACTAAATATTCTCATATTGTTTATTATTTCATTAATATTAGTCTGCAAAGTAGTATCTTTCATCACAGCTCCAGCAGTACCTTTTCCATTTTCTACATCTGATATAATATAAGATAAATCCCTAGTTATATTATTAATATGAGATAAACTATCATTAACATTTGAAATAGCTTTTGTTATAGTTGTTTCATTAGTACCTATAATATCTGATATCATATTTATAGTCTGTGCCAAATTAGTTATTACTGATGAAAACTCCTGAAAATTCAAATCCTTTCCTATATCACCAATAGAACCCAATGTAGTTTCTATACTGAAAGGCTCAACTCCTTTTATTACACTGCCTGCTGCTATACTTGTCATACCAGTAGTTGTAGTAGAAGGAGGAGATACCATTATATACTTCTCTCCAAGTCCTAAACCAACTGTCTGTATAGAAAATTTTGTTCCTTCAGGTATTACAACTGTTTTATCTGTTATAAATAAAGTTACTCTAATAGTACCATCTGGATTAATACTTATTTTTTCAATAAAACCTATCTGTATACCGCCGCCTCTATATGAAACTTTACCATTTTCCTGCAAATCACCTATAAATACATAATCCACATAAAGCCTGTATCCGTCTCCTTTTAACTTTATCTTACCAAGAAGTATTATAGCACCTACAAATAGTACTAAAGTTATGATAAAAAATATACCTAATTTTACTTTATTTTTCATAATAGTTTTCCTTATCCTAAAAATTATATATAAAAAATGAATTAATCCTTTGGTCTTATACTTTCTATATCTTCACCCTTTTTTGCTATACTGCTCATAAAAAAGAATTTTAAATGAGGGTTATCAGTTTCACCCAAATGATCAGGGTCTCCACCCTCAATAATCTGCCCCTTATGAAGCATAACAACTCTGTCTGACATTCTAAACACACTTGTCATATCATGAGTTATAACAATACTTGTAACATTAAGAACAGACTGCATTTTTACTATCAAATCATCTATAACCCTAGACATTACAGGGTCTAATCCAGTAGTAGGCTCATCATAAAGAAGTATTTGAGGATCCATAGCAATAGCACGTGCCAAGCCTACACGTTTTTTCATACCGCCTGAAAGTTCTGAAGGCATTTTATGTTCGATATTGGGCATACCTACCATTTCAAGAACTTCTGCTACTTTTACTTTTATTCTATCTTCAGGCATGTCTTTTTTTATTCTTCTAAGCCCAAAACTTACATTTTCATACACATTTAATGAGTCAAATAATGCTGCACCTTGAAAAACCATAGCAAATTTCTTTCTCACTTCTGTAAGTTCATTATCAGAAATTTTATTTATATCCTGCCCGTCTACAACTATAGATCCAGAATCAGGCTGAAGCAAACCTATTAAATGTTTTATAAGTACACTTTTACCGCATCCTGAATTTCCTATAACAGACAGAGTCTCGCCTCTATTAACCTTAAGATTAACTCCATTAAGCACTCTTTGAGGTCCAAAAGTCTTATAAACATCTTTTAATTCTATAATAATATCACTCATATTATATAGCTACCTTTAGAAATTTTATACAATTATCACTTTTTATTATATAATTTCCCAAACTGGCTGGTATCAAAACCGTTTTTCCAATATGAAGTTTAATAATATTATCTGGAATATCCGATTCTATCGAACCGTTTCCATCGATAACCATAATTATTTCAAAACTCTCTTTATTGGTTTTAGAAGAATACATGCCATTAACAATATATTCATCTGCTGTAAAGTATTCATTAGAAAATACTCTATTAATTTCTAATGATGCATCTTTAAATTTATTTTGTTTAGATGATTTTAGGCTAAATGCATTAATATCTTTTATAACATTAAAAGAATCTTCTATATGAAGCTCTCTTGAGTTTCCATTTTTATCAACTCTATTCCAATCATAAAGCCTATATGTAACATCGCTTGGAGTTTGTATCTCTGCTATAACAGCATTTCCTAATATAGCATGTATGCAGCCGCTTGGTATATAAAAGGCATCTCCCTTATTTATATGAAAATAATTGAATTTATCTTCTATATTTTCTTTATTAAGCAAAGCTCTATTTAAATTTTCTTTAGTAATATTTTCTTTTAGTCCTATAAGAAGCTTAGCATTATCTAATGCATCAATAACATACCACATCTCATTTTTACCATGTTTATTATGCCTTTTATTAGCATATTCTTCATCGGGGTGTACTTGTATAGATAATTTATCTCTTGCATCTATGAGTTTTATTAATAGCGGAAAATAATCCTCTTTACATTTTGTTCCAAGAAGTTCAGAACCATATTCTTTTACCAAACATGATAAAGTCTTTCCTTTAAGGTCGCCATTAGACACTACACTATTATCATTAGGCAAATCGCATATTTCCCAACTTTCTCCTATAGCTTTACTTTTATCAAAAGGCTTTGAATATATGGAAGCCAATGAATTGCCACCCCAAATAACTTCTTTTGGTATTTCATTAAATTCTAGCAAATACATAGCTTAATTATATAAGATAAAATAAATAATTCAATATACTATAATTCAAAATATTCTTTTATTTTACACTCTCCTATAATTTTTACATTATTATTAGAAAGCAAATCAGCACAAATGCCATTACCTTTTATCAATACCTTATTAAAAGTGCCGTCATATATTTCTCCAAATCCGCAAGAAGGGCTTCTCTCTTTTAATATAGCTAATTCAGCATTATATAACTTTGATAGTTTAAGCACCTCATTAGCACCATTAATAAAATTTTCTGTTACATCTTCATTATCTTTATTGATAACATTTCTATTAATAATTTCAGCAGGTTTTCTAGGCGTAGGAAGACCTCCTAACTGTTCGGGACATATTGGAATAAGATTATAACCTTTAGATATTAGTTTTATAAGAATATCTGATTTATTATCATTACCATCATATCTGCATTTTACACCCAAAAGACATGCACTTACTAATATATTCATAATAGACACTCTCTATACTTTTGATTATTCATTATAACTTAAAATCATTTTATTTACAGCAATGTAATTTTTTTTATATTATTTTTTAAGTCAAATAAATTTTATAATACTTGTCTCAAAATCAAATTAATAAATATTCATAATATTTTACTTTTTAGTATTTTTATTTTTATGATTGCATCTTTACCTTGTATAAACTAGTTTGTATACATACTTCATTTTTGCATCTAAAATATATAAAATACAAAACATTATATTTATAATTTTATCAAATACTTATTAAACGAGTTTAATAAATAATCAAAACTTTACTTTTATATATATTTTTTGTATAATAACACTATGAAAGATTTAGATAGATTAAAACAAATATTAAATGAGCCTGTTACAGTTGATAATTTAAATAGAATTAATGACTATTTTATACGCTATTTATTTTCACATACAGGCAATGAAAATATAGCTTTAAACTTTATTAATGCCGTATTTAAAGATTTAAACTTTGAAACTTTTAAGAAAATAGAAATATTAAATCCATTTAACATAGCAAAAAATTATGATGAGAAAGAATCAATAGTTGATATAAAAGCAACAACTGAAACAGGTATAACTGTTTTAATAGAAATACAATCTAGAGGAAATGAAGATTTTATAAAAAGAGCTTTATACTATTGGGCTTATAATTACAGTTCTAGTTTAAATAGAGGTTCTTTTTATGATGAATTAAAACCTACTGTAAGTATCAATATTACAAATTTTATATTAACAGATGAAGATAAAGTACATAGCTGTTATGTTTTAAAAGAATTAAATAACAATAAAATTCTCACAGATCATTGTCAATTGCATTTCCTTGAGCTTCCTAAATTCAATTTAAAAAATATTTCTGCAATAGAAACTTTAGACAACATACATAAAGAATTTATTTCTTGGGTAAAATTTTTTAAGGGGGAAGATATGTCTATCTTAATGAAAGAAAATACCATATTTGAAGAAGTAGAGAAAAAATGCCAGACTTTTGTTAATGACAGCCCAGTAATGGATAAATATAAAAAACGCGAAGTAGACACATATTTTTTTAATAAGAGTATAGAATTAGATATGAAAAAAGCTAAAGAAGAAGGTATAAAGGAAGGCATAGAACAGGGCATAGAAAAGGGAATAGAGAAAGGAGAAAGAAATAAAGCAGTATCTATGGCAAAAAATATGAAAGTTAGAGCTATGGATATTAATCTTATCAGTGAATTAACAGGATTGAGTATCAAAGAAATAGAAAAATTATAATATAGTTATGCAATTTTTTACAAAATTAAGTTAGCTATAGTCTAGTGATAAAAAGACTGGTTGGATTTAGAAGCATGTAACAAATCAGGCTATGTACTTCATAATGGAAAATACTCTTATAAAAATAAAAACACTAAAAATTTAAATAGTACAATTAGTTATTAATTTAGTTTTTAAACAACTCTAATAATTAGCTTGACAATAGTATTATATTAAATTATAATTTACTAAAATAAAATTATTTAAAATTAAAAGAGGTTTTATTATCTATGTCAAAAGAATCGTATAAAGACAGAATGGAAAAAGCTATTTCAAGTTTGCAAAATGATTTAAAAGGTATAAGAACAGGAAGAGCTAATGCTTCTATACTAGACGGAGTTAAGGTAGAGGCCTATGGAAGCAATATGCCGTTAAAACAAGTTGGAAATGTTTCTACTCCAGATTCAAGAACTATTATGATACAGCCATTCGATAAAGGATTGGTTAGCGACATAGAAAAAGCTATATTAAAAGCTGATTTAGGTTTTAATCCCTTCAATGACGGCGGTAATATAAGAATAGTTGTGCCAGAACTTACAAAAGAAAGAAGAGAAGAATTAAAAAAAGGTGTAAGACATAGAGGCGAAGAAGCTAAAATAGCTGTACGCAACATAAGAAGAGATGAAAATGATAAAATAAAAAAAGAATTGAAAGATAAAACTATCACTGAAGATGAATCAAAATCTCAAGAGAAAAAAATACAAAATGAAACAGATGCCTATATTAAAAAAATAGATGAAATGATTAACACAAAAGAAAAAGAATTAGATACTATATGATTGAACAGAATACCCCCATACATGTAGCTATAATTATGGACGGCAATGGAAGATGGGCAAAAGCTCATAATAAAAGCAGAAGTTACGGACATAGAGCTGGAAGTGAAAATGTTATTAATATAGTCGAAGCCTCTGGAGAACTTAATATAAAATACTTAACTTTATATGCATTCTCCACCGAAAATTGGAAAAGACCCGAAGAAGAAAAAAAAGCTCTTTTTCAATTATTAAAAGAATTCTACAAAAAAGAAATAAAAAGACTGATTTCTAATAATATACTGGTAAAACATATAGGAGATATATCTCTTTTCCCAAAAGATACTATAAAAACTATAGAAGAAACAGAAAAAGAAACATTGGAAAAATGTAAAAATCCGATATTAACTGTAGTATTAGCTTTAAATTATGGTTTTAGAGATGAACTGAAAAATGCTTTAAAAAATATATGCTATGATGCTAAAAATAATAAAATAGATATAGAAAATATTGATGAAAACTTTATTCAAAATTATCTATATACAAAAGATATTCCAGACCCAGATCTTATTATAAGAACATCTGGAGAGGCAAGACTTAGCAATTTTCTTATGTATCAGGCCTCATACAGTGAGTTGTATTTTACTGATATATTATGGCCTGATTTCTCTAAAGAAGATTTTAAAAAAGCTATAGAAGAATATTCAAACAGAAATAGAAGATACGGAGGCCTATAATTTTATTATGAAGAAAAGACTTATATCCGTAGCAGTTACATTGCCGCTCTTTACCATAATATTGCTTTATGACAAAGTTATTTCTCTCTTTCATTTATTAATATTATCAATATCAATTTTTAGTGCTTCAGAAATATTCTATATGGCTAAAGTTCACAGACAAAAAAACTTAAGAACTGTTGTTGCCACTATGATAGCCATGGTATTAGGATATATTATAACTATTTGCGGTATTAAAGTATTCAAAGGTGATTTTTCAGCACTTTATAAAATAATAGAAACAAAAAATCCGTCTATGGATCTATCATTAGTTATGGTTTTTGCATTAATAGCTGCCCTATTTATCATAAATATATTCAAAGTTAATGTCTCAACATTTGAAGAAAAAGGACGTGCCATATTAACAGCCGTTTTCTGCTTTATATATGTAGGTTTAGGAGTATGGCATATATCTCTTATGCGTTTTATGCCTAGCGGTAAATATTATATAGTTTTTATATTATTATGTGCTTGGCTAAGTGACACTGGCGGATATGTAATAGGAAGAAAATTAGGAAAACACAAACTTTCCAATAGTGCCTCTCCAAATAAAAGCTATGAGGGACTTATAGGAATGTTTATATTTACCATACCTATGGGGCTTTTATACTACTATTTATATTCTAATGGATATTTAACTCCAGTACTTGGGAAAAATATACCGCACTTTACATTGCCGCAAATAATACTACTAACTTCAATATTTACTCTAACAGGATTTCTTGGAGATATGGGAGAAAGCCTTATAAAAAGAATGTATGATACTAAAGATTCAAGTAAATTGTTTCCAGGTCATGGAGGAGTATTTGATATATTTGATAGCGTCATATTAACAGCTCCTATTTCGTATTACATATTCCTGCTCTTACAATAAATTATAAAAAATACATATTATTAATCTTTTTTAACTCAATAAAATTGCTTTTTATAATATAAGTAGTATAATAAATTTACTTATATTACTAAGGAGTTATCATATGAAACATTATTTAAATCTGTTTCTAATCATTTTATTTTCTATAGTTCTTTTTTCATGTAACGGTACAGAAAAAAAACAGTCTGAAGTAGTAAAACTTCCTGCTATAGATGAAAATACTGAAACAGAACTTATTGTATGGGGATGGAATGTCGCTGCAAAAGCATTAGAAGAAACAGCTAAAACATTCAATGAGAAATATCCCAAAATAAAAATCACTGTACAGGAATTCGGCGGAGCTGGACAATTGTACAAAAAAGCAGGGGTTGTATTATCTTCTGGACAAGGTGTTCCAGATATTATGCAGCTTGAAAGTGATTATGTTCAAACTTATGCAGAAACTTATCCTCAGTATTTTTTAGATTTAAAATCATTAGCTCCAAAAGATATTGATATAAAAGTTGATCCTTCTAAAGTATCTACAAGCTATGATACAGAAGGAAAATTAGTATCAATAGCTTGGGATTCTGGTCCTGTAGTAGTATTTTATAGAGCAGATTTATTTAAAGAAGCTGGAATTGATCCTAACAGCATCACTACTTATGATGAATATATAGCTGCAGGAAAAAAATTCCAAGAAAAATTTCCTAATATAAAATTCCTAGGAAATATGTTTATTCAAGATGACGGAGTATGGAGAAATTTGATGGTTCAAAATAATACATACTACTTGAATAGAAACGGAGAAGTTACTATATCCTCACCTGCTGCTGTAGAAAGTACAAAAGTATTAAGAAGTTTTTTAGATGAAGGTATAATGGCTAACACTGTTAATTGGGACGGTTCTATTAGGGCTAACAAAAGCGGAGAAGTAGCCACTTATATATCAGGTGCTTGGTGGGCTGGTACTATAAAAGATCAAATGCCAGAAATGAAAGGAAAATGGGCTATTATGCCTATGCCTGCTTATTCTAAAGGAGGCGTTAGAGCTTCTTCTCATGGCGGTTCTACTTTAACAATTACAGCTTCAGACCCTATAAAACAGGCTGCTGCTTGGGCTTTTATAGAACATTCTTTATTAAATGTTGACAGTCAATTACTTATGTATAAAAATTATGGATTATTCCCATCATATCTGCCAGTTTATGATGATCCTAGATTCCAAGAAGCTGATGAATATTTTGGAGAAGGATTTAATCAAATGTTAGGGGATATAACTAAACAGATACCTGCTGCAATTTATACTTCATCTGATTACTCTGAGATTCGTAATATATGTGTTGCTGCATATGAAGCTATTTTAAACAATAATGCGGATATACAAAAAACTTTAGATGACGCTGCTTTGCAAATAAGCGGTGCTACTGGAAGAAAAATAGCAAAATAATAGTATTACAAATTTAATATTAATGAATATAAGCGTTCTGCATACCAATGCAGGACGCTTTTTTTATTTATAGTATTAGACTTATTTTAAAAGTATTTGACAAGATTAACTTTAAAATTATGAATAAAATTAGTTTTGAAACAAATCTATTATAATTTTATATAAACAAAAAACATACCAGATTAATATGGAAATTTAATTGCTTGAAATATTATAAAATAGCAATATAATAATTTTATATATAATTAACGGTTTATTTTTTAGAAGTTAAATCTTAATGAAAGTATAGTTTTTCATAAAATAATATAATATTATTATATTTTCAAATTGATTTTTCTATTAAATATTACTATAATATAACATATAATAAATATAGGAGTACTTTATGATTAAGAACTACTTTTACCGTCTATTAGTGGTATCGATTACAGTAATTATGCTCTCCTGCTCTGGAAATAATGCAGTAGAACAAACCGAAGTAAACTTACCAATAATAGATTCAGATACTGAAACAGAACTTACAGTTTGGGGCTGGAATGTAGCCGCTAAAGCATTAATGGAAACAGCAAAAACATTCAATGAAAAATACCCTAAAATAAAAATTAATGTTCAGGAATTTGGCGGTCCGCCTCAATTATATGAAAAAGCAGGTGTTGTATTATCTTCAGGACAGGGAATACCTGATGTAATGCAGATAGAAAGCGATTTTATTCAAACTTATTCTGAAACTTACCCTCAAAGATTTTTAGATTTAAAAACTTTAGTTCCTACAAATTTTAACTCTATTGTAGACCCTTCAAAAATTCCTACAAGTTATGATACTGAAGGAAAACTAACTTCTATACCTTGGGATTCAGGTCCTGTAGTATTATATTATAGAGAAGATTTATTTAGAGAAGCTGGAATAGATCCAAACACTATTGAAACTTATGATGATTTAATTGCAGCTGGAAAAGACTTGCAGGCAAAACTACCAAATGTAAAATTAACTGGTTTTAGCTTTACCCAAGATGACGGCGTGTGGAGAACTTTAATGGTTCAAAACAACATATACTATCTTGATACAAATGGAAATATTACTCTGTCTTCTCCAAGAGCTGTAGAAAGTATGCAGCTTGTAAAAAGATTAATAGATGAAGGATTAGTATTAAATACAGTAAACTGGGATACTGGAATAAGAGCACATAAAAACGGAGAAATAGCGATGAGCTTTAACGGAGGCTGGTGGGGAGGCACTATGAAAGATCAAATGCCTGAAATGGCTGGTAAATGGAGAGCTATGGAAATACCTGCTTATACTCAAGGCGGTGTAAGAGCTTCTTCTTTAGGAGGTTCAACTCTAACTATAACTGCTACAGACCCTATTAAACAGGCTGCTGCTTGGGCTTTTATAGAACATTCCCTTCTTAATACTGACAGCCAGCTTTTAATGTATGAAAAATATGGGCTTTTCCCTTCATATCTTCCTGCTTATGAAGATGAAAGATTCTTACAGCCAGATCCTTATTTCGGAAATCAAAACTATAATGAATTATTAGGTAAAGTTACTAAAAATATACCTCCTGCTTTATACAATTCTGATGATTACTCTGATTTGAGAAATGTAGCAGTAAGTGCATATGAAGAGATAATAAATAATAACTCTGATATACAGGAAACTTTGGATGCAGCCGCTCAGCAGGCAAACAGTATAACTGGAAGAAAAATAATAAAATAATAATTTTTATTGCTAGTAATAAACTAACACTAAAAATTTAATATTATTAAAAATTTTATTTATACGGTATTAAAAAATCATTTAATACCGTATAATCTTATAATAATAAAAAATAATAAGGAGAGCGGCAGATGCAATTAAAGAAAAATATTACCCCATGGCTCTTTATTGCCCCAGCTTTAGTATTTATAGTTTTATTCAGCATATATCCGCTTATAGAAACTATATTCCTAAGCTTTATGACTCAAACCAGAGGTCATTTAGTATTTAACGGCATTAATAATTTCAAAAGATTATTTTCAGATCAATACTTTTATGTATCTTTAAAAAACTCTTTAATATATTTAATTATACAAGTTCCTATAATGACATTATTAGCTATACTTCTTTCTATAGCACTTCACAGAGGAATTACAAAATTAAAAGGGTTATACAGAACAGTATTTTTTATACCATTTATTGTGGAATCTGTAGCATATAGTTTGATATTTGTAATACTTTTTCAGGAAAGAGGTGTAATAAATTATTTACTATCTTTATTTAATTTACAGCCAGTTATGTGGCTTACTCAAACTTGGCCTGCTAGAATAGTAATAATGCTTATAATGACTTGGAGATGGACTGGATATAATATGATTATAATATTGGCTGGACTTCAGGGAATACCAGAAGATTATTATGAAGCTGCTACTATTGACGGAGCTAATGCTTGGCAGCAGTTTGTTCATATTACAATTCCAATGCTTAAACCCGTTATATTATTCTCTACCATACTATCAACTATAGGTACTCTAAATCTATTTACAGAGCCTTACCTTTTAACAAACGGAGGACCTAATAATTCAACTATAAGTTTGGGATTATACATATACAGACAAGCATTCCAATCTATTAACTTAACTTATGCTGCTACAATATCAGTGGTTATACTTGTAATAGTAGGATTTCTTTCTAGGCTTCAATTGAAATTTGGAGGGGATAAAAAATGACAAGAGCAAAACAGCAAAAAATCACTAGAATAATATTATATATTGTTCTTACAATAGGTATGATAGCATGTGTTTACCCGCTATTTTTCATGTTAATAGCTTCTACAAGAGTATCAGGCGATATATTTTTATTTCCTCCTCCTATAACTTTTGGAGACAATTTTTTTGAAAACTTAAAAAATTTGCAGGAGAGAATACCTATATGGTATGCATTATTTAATTCATTCAAAATTGCTGTTATATATACTATTATTAATTTATTAGTATGTTCAATGGCAGCATACTCTATTTCTAAATTTAATTATAAAGGAAGAAACATAGTCTTTGTAATTATAATGCTTACAATGATGCTTCCAGCACATGCTAAGTTAGTACCTTTATACAGAATGATGACTGCTTTAAATATACAAGACACTCATTTAGCAATAATACTCCCTGATATAGCAGGAGCTTTTGGTATATTTTTAATGAGACAGAACTTCCATTCTGTGCCTGATACTTTAATAGAAGCTGCAAGGATAGATGGTGCTAATGAATGGACTATATTTATAAAAATAGTTATGCCTTTAATGATACCCGCTTTAACCGCTTTAGGAATATATATGTTCGTTGCTGAATGGACTAACTTCACTTGGCCATTAATTATATTAAATACTCCTGAAAAATTTACATTGCCTGTAGCATTGGCTCAGTTGAAAGCTGATACTAGAATAGACTATGGACAAATTATGGTTGGTGCTATATTTGCTGTTGTTCCTATAATGGCGGTATTTTTAGCATTACAAAAATACTTTATATCAGGATTAACTGGAGGAGCTGTTAAAGAATAATAAAGAATAATATTTATTGTTATAATACAATAAAACTTATTCATACAAACTATTAAAATAAAATTATTGAACAATAAAAAATAAAGGGGCTAATTTGATAATTAAGCCCCTTTTTTTATATTTTAATCAATCAAATAATATCATGCACTATAAACTATATCGCCGTCAATTATAGTTTTTAATACTTTTATATTTTTTATATCTTTAACATCAGCTTCAAATATATCTCTATCCAAAACTATAAAATCAGCTAATTTATCCTCTTCAATACTTCCTTTTATATTATCTTCAGAAGACATATAAGCACTTCCCATAGTATATAAATAAACTGCCTCTTTTACTGTAAGTTTTTCCTGAGGCATCCAGCCGCCTTCAGGCCAGCCGTTTAAATCCTCTCTATTAACAGCACAGTGTATACCTTCCATAACACTAATACCATCAACAGGACCAGCAGAACCAAATCCTATTTTTACTCCCATATCCATAGCTGTTTTAAAAGCATAGCTACTAGAAGCCTTTTCATGTCCTACCCTATCTTCTACAATATGCATATCATAGTGAAGAAATATAGGCTGATAATATATACCTACATTTAACTGCTTCATTCTTTCAAATAATTGTTTATCTGTTATCTGACAATGAACTAAACCGTTTCTTCTATATTTAAAATCTTTAGTATCTTTTATTTTTTCTATTGAGTTTAATGCCATGTCAATAGCACCATCTCCAGTAGCCTGTATGGCCAAAGAATAATCCAAACTATTAGCATACTCTACTAATTCATCAAGCTCTTCCTGCTTATACTGAGTAACTCCTTTAAAACCTTTAGCATCATTATAGTCATCTCTTAAAAGTGCTGTTCTCGAACCTATACCGCCGTCTATAATAACTTTTATGCGTGCTACTTTAAATCTCTCATCGTTAATATATTGATAATAATAATAATCTCTGAAATCATCTATATCTTTTTTATTTATAAACTGAGCCTGTTCGCATACTCTTATTTTAAGTTTTTTCTCTCTGTTAAGTTTCTGATATGCATCTATTATTTTTCTATAATCAAAGTCTGGCAAACTTCTCAAGTCATCTGTCTGTACAGAAGTAATACCCATTTTGAAGAATTGCTCCTGAGTATCTAATATTATTGATTTTAAAGTATCTATTTCTAATGATTTAATTTTTGATAAAATTAATATCATATCTTTAGAACTTATGAGCCCGTTTTCAAAATCTATACTGTCAGATTTCATATCTTCAGTAACACCGCATAATTCAAGGGCCTTACTATTTGCCACTATCATCTCGCCGCATATTCTTCTAAAAGCTACTGGATATTCACTAGATATTTTATCCAAATCATTTTTATTAAGCATTCTTTTCTCTTCAAAATAATCCTGATTCCAGCCCCAGCCTATAACCCAGCCTTCATATTTTTCAGCATTTTTAGCTAATTCAATAACCTCTCTTATAGACTCACATTTACTCAAATTAAGCATAGTATTAAAACGGGCAAAACCTACAAAATTAACACAGCTGTCATTAAATCCAGGTATAACAGTTCTGCCTTCCAAATCAATAATCTCTTCAGCATCTGCATATTTTTTTAATACCTCTTCATTAGTCCCTGCAAACGCTATTCTGCCATTTTCAACAGCTAAAGCCTCATAAATACTGTCGTTCTTATCCATAGAGTAAATCTTAGCATTTTTAAAAATTCTCATAATTTGACTATCTCCTACATTTTATTTTACTTACAACATAGCCTTTATATTGTCTATCTCTTCATTGACCAAAAGCCATTCGTTTTCAGTTTCTTCTATTAATCTCTTCACTTCCAATAAACGCTTACTCTTCTCATCATCATAACTTGAAGAAGTTTCAAAAAACTTTAATATATCAGCCTCTTCTTTTTTATAATCCTCAATTTGTTTTTCATGCTTTTTCAGCATTGATTCGCATTTTGAAAGTTTATTTCTAATTTTTTTTCTCTCTTCATAATTACTATTATTTTTTTCATCAGTATTATTACTACTTTCTTTAACGCCGTTTTTTTCCTGATACTCTAATTCCTTTTCTTCCTCTTCCAATGCTTCAATTCTTACCCTATAAACATAAGCCTCATAATCCCCAGAATAAAGTGAAAGTTTTTTGTCCTTAACTTCTATTATAGTATCAGCAAGCATACTGGCAAAAGTTCTGTCATGCGAAGTAAAAAATATTGTTCCGCCATAATCTCTTAAAGAAGATGCAAGTGCCTCAACTGTTTCAAAATCCAAATGGTTAGTAGGCTCGTCCAAAATAAGAACATCAGCACATTGAGTAATGGCAGCAAGAAGTGAAAGCCTAGCCATCTCTCCTCCGCTTAAAACCTTTACATCTTTATTTACATCTTCGCCTGAAAATAAAAAACTTCCTAAAAGTGTTAAAAGTTCTTGAGTTAATAGACCCTGTTTGGCATTCTTTTTTAAATATGACAAAACTGTATCATTTGATGTTACATTTTTATAAGTATCCTCTCCGAAATATGCTATCTTTATACCGTATGAATAATTATAACTTCCAGATACGGGCTCAAGTCTTCCAGCTATAGTTCTTAAAAAAGTAGTTTTACCTTCTCCGTTTTGACCTAAAACAGCAACTCTGCTTCCTCTTGCTATTTCTATACGTCCGCTTTCAGCAACTATTTTGTCTCCATATCCTACAGCCAAATCATCAGAAATAAGAGCGAAACCTTTTTTTTCTGGAACTTCTGGAAGTTTTATCCTAACATTTTTTGCTGGGTGTGTAATTTCTATAGTTTTTAATTTTTCTATCTGCTTTATACGAGACTGTACTGCTTTTGCCTTTGTAGCTTTATACCTAAATCTTTCGACAAATCTCTCTAAATGAGCTTTTCTCTCTTCCACATTTTTATTATACTTTTTTATTGTATACTCTTTTTCCTCTTTATATTCAAAATAATCTTCTATATTACCTGGGAAATAAGTTATTTTGCCGTTTTCCATTTCTATAGTTTTTTCGCATGTTGTTTTTAAAAACTCTCTATCATGCGAAACTATTAAAAATCCGCCGTTATAATCCATTAAAAAATTTTCTAAATCTATTAATGTATTTAAATCCAAGAAGTTTGAAGGTTCATCGAGTATTAAAAAATTAGGCTCATAAAGCATCATCTCAGCAAGCTTTACACGCATTCTATAACCGCTGGATAAACTTCCTAAATTATAATTAATCTTTATATGATCTATTCCAAATCTGCTTGCTATTTTAGAGCATTTCCAAGATTCTTTTGATGTAACTCTTGTAAGATAATCTATTACTTTTTCACTCTCATCAAAATCACCTTGCTGACGCAAATAACCTATTCTCACATCATCAGAAAATATTATCTCCCCATCGTCAGGCTCTTCAAGCCCCATAAGGATTTTTAAAAGAGTGGTTTTGCCTGCTCCGTTTCGTCCTATCATGCCTATTTTTGATTTCTCTTCTATAAGCAAATTAACATTATCAAGCAGAACTTTGTGAACAAATCTCTTGGATATATTTACTATGTTTATAATACTTCTAGCCATTTCTTTTTTACTTAAAAAATTTTCTATTTTAAAAAAGGATTTTATAATAATTTTAAAAAATATTCAAATACAAAAATAAAAATAATTCTATTAAATTATAATATTATTCTTTTGTAATATTATCTAGTTTATAGACTAAACTCTTGAAATATTTTCCTCTCTCCTCATAATTTTTAAACATATCAAAGCTGGCACAGCCCGGGGAAAGTAAAACAGTATCACCGTTTATAGATATTGCAGAAGCATAATTAAAAGCGTCTGTAAAATCTTTTATAATAATCTTATTCTCAAAATGTATCATATCATCAAGAGCTTCAGCAGCCTCTCCTATAAGTATCAATTTTTTTACTCTGCTTTCTATAAGATTATTTAAAGAAGTAAAATCTATATTTTTATTACGTCCGCCCATTATAAGTATTATATCCTTATCAAAAGATTTCAAAGCACTCATAACAGCATTCATAGATGTAGCTTTAGAATCATTAATATATTTAACTCCATTTATCTCAGCAACCAACTCTACCCTATGTTCTATACCCTTAAAATTGTTAACAACATGCTCAATATACTCTACTGGTATATTATCTTTCAAACATACTAAAACTGCTGCAAGTATATTTGCTACATTATGTTTACCTAGTATTTTTCTTTCTTTTATAGAAAATAATTTTTCATTCTCATAATATATATACTCATCTTCTTCATTATAATAAATATCTGCAAATTTGCTTTTTAATGAAAAAGTCAAAAGTTTCATCTTGCAGTTATTATTAAATTCATTATACCAAATATTAGTATAAATATTATCATAATTAAGTATAAGAAAATCATTTTTATTTTGATTGATACTTATATTTTTTTTGGCATTGAAATACTCTTCTATATCTTTATATCTGTCAAGATGATCTTCGGCAATATTCAGTACTGCTGCTATATGAGCATGAAATTTCTCAACTGTTTCTAATTGAAAACTTGAAAGCTCTAATACAATATCTTCATCTGGCTCTATAGTTTCAACCTCTTTAGAAAAAGTATTTCCTACATTACCCACAAGTCTTGCCTTTTTGTATGAACTTATTATTTTATGAATAAGCGTAACTGTAGTAGTTTTTCCGTCTGTACCTGTTACTGCTATATAATTTCTATTAGGCAAAAGATTGTAAGCAAACTCTATCTCCCCTATTATTTTTATACCTCTTCTTTTAGCTTCTTTTACTATCTCTATAGTATGCGGAATACCAGGGGAAATTATTATAAGAGTTATACCATCTAAAATAGATATTTCCTGATTTCCGAAAAAGAGTTTGGCATTTTTATCTTTTAATGCCTCTATACTATCCTGAAGCTGTTCTTCTGTTTTACTGTCGCTTAAAGCATATTTTATATTGATATTTAAACTTGTATTAATATCGTATAAAATATTTGCTATACTCACACCGCTTCTTACAGTGGCACCCAATATCAAAATATTTTGTTTTTTTAGGACTTTTATATATGTTTTATTCAAATCAAGAATCATTTTAACACACCAAATATTTATTTTTTATAAAAACTAATTATAACAAAATAATAATAAATTTAAATAATTTATTTTTTATAATTTATCATTTATTATATCAAAATTAATGTTTACATAATAAATCTATATATTAATTTCTTTTATAGTATCATTTTCAATATAATATATAATCCCAAACATATCATTAAAAAAGCATTTATTATTATTGATAACTGCGATATTTTTTAATGTATTATTTTTTATATTATAGCTATTAACATTTATACAATATTTATTAAAATCCAAAGCTATTAAATTATCATTATAAAAATATAACTTACCATGCACTTCATTATTTTCATCTAAACTAAATAAATTAATATTAATAGATTTATAACTTTCTAAATATCTATACTCATCACTATTATCTATTTTTATATCATCTATATTATAGAACATTAATTGATTATAAACAAAATCTTCATCATTAAAATTTGTATTATCACAAGCCAAAACAAATTCTTTATTATCTATAAAAGTTAAAGGTCTATCCCAATTATAACCGCTTATATATTTATTAACAACATCTGTTTGGCATTTCTCATATACCCTTAAAAACTCTTCAATATTAAAATACCTTATACAGTCAATAGGATTCCATACCCATCCGTTAGAAAGAAAATGTTTATAATCTTTTGATACTAATAAATTGCTGTGAAAATAATCTATACCAAACTCTTTTTCATCTCTGTTTATATCAGTTATCATCTCTTTAGTTTTTAAATTTATTATATTAAGAGTATTCCATTTAGTTTGAGTGATAAGATGTATTTCATTATTAATAATACAAAATTCATTAGAATAGCTTGAATATTTAGAACAGTAATCCTCTCTTTGTAAATTAATAATATCCAATGTTTCTATATTTACAACAGCAGAGTTTAATCCTTTCTCCTCAGTTATACATATATAAGGATACATTAATTTTAAAACTGTAACTTCTTCTTTTGAATTTATATTTTCTATTTTTTTTAACTCTTTATATGAATTATCTTTTTTATTATACTTTATTAATTTTAAATCATCAGTAAATAAAAAATATTCTTCTGAGTTTTTATTATTTAAAACAACATTCTCTATCATAGTATTTATAATAAAATAAAAACGAAAAATATCAATAATAGTCTATACACCCCGCCCACCCGCCCCAAATTTTTATTAGATTAGCATTGTTATTTATAAGCCTCTATATGTATAGTAGGTTCTATATTCAATCTTTTTCTTATTTCATTTTCAAATATACTTACATTATTATGAGCTTCAAAAACTGTCATGTCTTTTGGAAAACGCATATGAAAAGTGATTTCGCTATGATCTCCGTAAGTATGTATATGAAAATGATGCAAATTAGCAGCGTCATCATTAATATTAAGTTCTTTAGCTATATCATTAATACTTTTAATAATCTCTTCTGAAGGATATTCACCTATTAAAGGTTTTACACTAGATTTAATAACATCAAAAGCAGCATAGAATATTACAAGAGAAACCAATATACTTAATACACCGTCTATCCACCAGAAACTTTTTCCAAATAAAATACCTACTAATATAATTATAGAAGTAACACTATCACTTCTATGATGCCAAGCGTCTGCATATAATGATTTAGATCCAGACTTTCTATATCCCCATAAAGAATACTGAGCCAAAAGTTCTTTTACCAAAATAGAAACCACCATAGCTACTATTGCCATCGTAGTAAATGAAGCTGTTTTTTTATTCATAATATTTTTTATAGCCTCAGAGAAAAAGCTATAACCAATAAATACAAGCATAATACCCACTATAAAACTAGTTATAAGTTCTATTCTTCCATGTCCGAATGGATGTTCTTTATCAGGCGGTCTTTTAGAAAATATACCTCCTATTATAACTATAACACTGCTTATACAATCGCTCAATGAATGCCAAGCATCTGCCATAATAGATAAAGAACCTGTTAAAAGTCCTACTATATACTTAAAAGCAAATAATAATATATTTATGATAACAGATACCACACCCTCTATTATCATATATTTTGATTTTTTTTCATTACTAACATGATTCATTTTGTGACCCCAAATTTAATTTTTTTAATCTTTTAAGGATAAAGAATTTAATATAAAATGTCAATTATACAAATATAAATTGTTGTTTACAGATTAGAATGTTTTAACTTTATATAAAAATATTGTAACTTATATAAGATAAATCAAAATAAAATTAAGAACTTGATAAAAGTTAATTTTTTTGTTAATATAGTTCTATATGGTTTACATAATTAAAAATTAATAAAAAATATATACAAAAAAAGGAGAACAAATAATATGTCAAATATAGCATTTTTATTTCCAGGTCAAGGTTCGCAATGTGCAGGTATGGGAAAATCTTTGTATGATAATGTTGCCGAATCTAAAGCAATATTCGATAAGGCAGCAAATATATTAGATGATGTAGATATAAAAGCATTATGTTTTGAAGGAACAGAAGATGATCTTAAAAAAACAGAAAATACTCAGCCTGCTTTGGTTACAGTAGGTATTGCAGTTTATGAGGCATTAAAAGCAAAAGGAGTTAAAGGTAATTTATTTGCAGGTCATAGCTTGGGAGAAATTACTGCTCTTTCTGCTGCAGGATATATATCATTTGAAGATGCTGTAAAAATAGCAAGAACAAGAGGTCTTCTAATGGCTAAAGCTGGTGCTGATGCTCCTTATGGAATGGCTGCAGTACTTGGATTAAGTTATGACGATGTTGCTAAATGTATGCCAGAAAATAAAGAGGTTGTTGCTGCTAATTATAATTTAAAAGATCAAATAGTTATATCTGGTTTATTAAGTGCAATTGAAACTGTTACTCCAAAACTTCAGGAGGCTGGTGCTAAAAGAGTATTGCCTCTAAAAGTATCTGGTGCTTTTCACTCTCCATTTATGAAACCTGCTGCTGACAGCTTAAAAGAGTTTTTAGAAAAAATAGAGTTCCATAAAAATGATAATAAAGTTTTATCTAATGTTACAGCTGAAGTTCATGAATTTGATTCTATAAAAGAAAATTTATACAAACAAATGTTCTCTACTGTAAGATGGTATGAAAGCATGCTTAATATTCAAAAACAAGGTATTACAAAAGTCTTTGAATGCGGACCTGGTAAAGTATTAGTAGGCATGAGCAAAAAAATCACTCCAGATATTGAATCTGTTTGCGTGTTTGATATAGACTCTTTAAATGCTGCTTGTAATTAATAAAAATATAAAATAATAATATAAAGGCAGGATTTATCATTATTTCCTGTCTTTTATTTTGCAGAAAATTTTTAAAATAAAAAAGGACATATAAAATGAATTATATGCCCTTTAATTTTATACTATATTTAAATTAATATTATTATATTACAAAATTATAGCTTACCAACCAAATCAATACCAGGTTTTAAAGTTTTAGCACCAGGTTTCCATTTAGCAGGACAAACTTCGCCGCCATGTTCAGCTACATACTGAGCAGCTTGTACTTTACGTAATAATTCGTTAGCATCTCTTCCGATTCCCATATCATGTACTTCATAAGCTTTGATTTGACCTTCTGGGTTTACAATGAAACTTCCGCGGAAATTCTGACCAGCTTCATCTACATATACTTCAAAAAATCTTCCTAATATTCCAGTAGGATCTCCTAACATTGTGTATTTAAGATTTTTAATTGTTTCTGTAGCATCTGCCCAAGCTTTATGTACAAAGTGAGTGTCAGCTGATACTGAATATACTTCGCAGTTGATCTTTTTTAAATCTTCATAAACAGTATTTAAATCTGCTAATTCTGTAGGACATACAAATGTAAAGTCTGCAGGATAAAAGAAAAATACACTCCATTTACCTAATACATCTTTTTTTTCAACAGTTTTGAACTCGCCGTTTTGATAGGCTTCTACTTTGAAATCTATTAGTTTTTTATTGATTAAACTCATTTTATAACTCCTTTTACCAATGTTTGTATGTTCTAACAATACATTAAATAATAGTTTTTGTCAAGTAAAAAATAATATAAATTGATAAAAATTACTAAAAAACAAAATTATTTTGAAACATACATAATGATTTTTTGAACATATTGACACTAAATAATATATGCAATTAAATTGACAAAATAATTCTGCTGTAATAAAATAATAAAACTAAATAAAAAATAGAGAATAAAAATATATGAAAGACTTTAATAATCAAGAATTAGAAATAGTAAAATATATAAATAAATACTTACCTTTTCGAGAAAAGCATATACTTTCTACAAGAGAGCTTTCTGTAAAAATAGCAGAAAAATACGAGGTTGATACTGATAAGGCTTCTATTGCAGCACTGTGTCATGATTTGGGAAAAAGATATAAAGATGATGATATGCGTAAAATTATACTTGAAAATGATAATATAGAATATCCAAGCTATATTACAGGTGCCTTACTTCATGCAAGAGTTAGTGCCATAATAACAGAAAAAGAATTCAATATAACTGATAAAGAGATTTTGAAAGCTATAGAAAGCCATACAGTAGGACATGGAAATATGACAATGCTTGAAAAAATAATATATGCCGCAGATTATCTTGAACCTACAAGAAAACTTGAAACAGCTGATAAAATAAGAGAAAAAATTTTTACAGATTTTGATAATGCATTTTTAGAAGTTGTTTATGAATCTATAAGTTTTGTGCTTAGTAAGAAACAATATTTATCTGATAAAACTATAGAACTTTATAATTCTATGGTAACAAAATAATAATTTTTAAAATACTAGAAGGCAAATATAAAAATTGTGAGCGTATAGCAAATTTATTTGCTATACATTTTTAGCGAACAATTTTTATTAGCAATAATAACAAAATAATAATTTTATAAACTTTTAAATACTTAAATATGGGAACATTTTTTATGGAGAGCAATGTAAACAATATAAAAAAAGCATATATAATATTTGTAGCCGACAGCAAACAATACAGAAACAGTAAAATTAATATAGATAATATACTAGATGAACTTTCAATGCTATGCGATACAGCAGGGTACGAAGTAGCAGAAAGATATTCATTTATTCAGCAAAAAATAACTGCAGGCACTTATATAGGTACTGGTAAATTAGAAAGTTTAAAAGAAAGTGCTTTAACTGATAATGTTGAATATTTCGTATTTGATAATGAATTAAGCGGTTCGCAGGTTAATGCTATAGAAGAAGGCTCTAATATAACAGCACTCACAAGAACAGAAATAATACTAGAAATATTCGCAATGCGTGCCAAAACAATGACTGCAAAAATGCAGGTGGAATTAGCTTTTTTAGAATTTGAATACCCGAGATTAAAAGGTAAAAGGACAAATTTAAGCCAAATAAAAGGAGGTATTGGATTAAGAGGAGGTGCTGGAGAAAAGCAGCTAGAATATGATAGAAGAAGAGTAAGAGAGAGAATACATAAATTAAAAACTCAGTTAAGCAAAGTTGAAAAATCAGCAAGCACTGGAAGAAAATCAAGGGGTAATGCTTTTAGAGTTGCTATAGTAGGATATACTAATGCTGGAAAAAGCACATTATTTAATTTGTTATGCAAAGAAAGTGTCTATGTAGAAGACAAATTATTTGCAACTTTAGATACACATACTAGAAAACTATATCTTGGAGATGATACACCTGTAGAAGCAATAATAAGCGATACAGTAGGGTTTATAGACAGACTTCCGCATACATTAGTAGCATCATTTAAATCTACACTTTCAGAAGTTGTAGAAGCCGATTTATTACTGCATTTAGTTGACGCTTCCGATGAAAATATAAATGATAAACTCGTTCAGGTAGAAAGTATCATAAAAGAAATAGATGCTTCACATATAAAACGTATTGTAGTATTTAATAAAGTTGATAACATTGATGATGTGCAGAAAAATAAAATATCTACTTCTTATGATGATTCAATATTTATAAGTGCTAAAAATAATATTAATATAGAAACGCTTAGAAAAAAAATACTTGATAATATATTGGAATTAAGAAAAGAAATATAATAATTAATTCATTCTTCTAAGTTGAGCAAATATAACAACCCAAAAATCCTCGCCATTAATTGCATAATGCGAGACCCCTACATGGGTAAATTTTTCACTTAATATATTAATCTTATACTGTGAGGAGTTCATCCAATAACTTATAACCGTTTCAGCATTCTTAAATCTGTATGCTATATTCTCATCAGAAGAAAAAACCCTTATCCGATTATCATATAAAATTTCATCATACCGAGTATTATTAGGTCTGATATGAGAAAAATTAATTGAAAGCTCTTTTGCTCTAATATCCGCCACCTTATTAAGTTCATCACTTAATTCAAATGGGTATAAACCTTCATTTTCTCTAACTTCATTTAATGCCTTTAATGTTGTTTCAGCTTCGTAATTATCTTCTGAATACAAAACAGCCATAGAACAAAAATAAAGAATAAATAAAGCTTTAATCATAATCTTAAACATATATATTTTACTTCTCTAATTTTCTATTATTTTAGATATTTTTATATTCTATAAATACAGTATTAAATATAATATCTTTTTATTATTTTTCAAGTCTAAGTAATAATTTATTTTTGTTAATTTCAGAAATATTAGAATGCGTTATATTGTAAATTATTCTCTTTCTTATCCTATCTATAATGCTTATATCATTATTTTTATAATATGATATTATATCCAAAATATCATTTGTAATATCAAATAAATACTCATTTGATTTTCTTGAACATAACCTACTGTAAGTTTTTAATATATATTCTCCAAAATATTTTATAAGTTTTATGTTGTTTGATAATACCGCAGCATTAAAATGGTATGAATATATTTTCAATGCCCCTATATTATCTTCTTTTATGTATCTGTCTAAAAATAAAGAAAACATTTTGATATATTCCAAACTTTTATTTTGAAGTTTTAAGCATATATCTTCTTTATTTATTATATGAGTGGAATATTCAAGATAAATTACTATAATATCATCTTTATCATAATCAAATATTATACTGTCTTTAGAACAATCCAAAGGGTTTTCTAATTTAAGTCTTATATTTTCTATATATTTTAAATTTTTATTGAAATTATTAAAATAAAAATTATGTTTTCTAGTATCTACAACAAATAAATATTCTACATTTTTGGTTTTATTAACAATAGATCTTTTAGCACCTCTGTATTTTGTATATTCAGAAGTTACTATATCCAATTTACCATGCTCTTCAAGAATGGATATTAGGTCATCATATTCTATTATACCATCAGTAGAATAACTCATTACTATATAATTACTATTTATATTATCGAGTAAATTTATTAAAGTATCTTTTGCAGTTTGCTTGTAGCAGTATAAAGATTTAGTTTTTACCCAGTCCTTTCTAATACCGCCCTTATCCGTTTTTTTCCCGTCAATATAAATATTTTTATTAATCGGCGGCTTATCCCATAAAGCTATAGTATTAAGCAAATGATAATTACTTCCATACTGATGCTGATTATAAGGCGGATCTAAATAAACTAAATCAAAATGCTTATCTTTGTTTTTTATAACAAACTCATTAGCATCAAGCATACTCACATAACAATCAGCACCTTGAAATAATGGTATTTGTTTTAATGATATAGGAGAAAGTATCCTATTTAATGCATCTTTATTTCTCCCGCCAAAACCTGCATGAAAAGCCTTAAATACTCCAGAAGTATTTGTATGTGTAGCAGATTCATATATTATAGAAGCTATTAAATAATAATATTCTTTTTGATTAATAGCATTATTTTTATAAAGCTCTTCTATGTTATGTCTTATAATATCTATCCTTGAAGCATTATACTGAGTATAAAAAAGTCTTTCATTAATTAAGTCTGGATTATTGTCATCTGAAGGAGCATAATATTTAGAAATATATCTGTCATTATCATTAATATAATTAATACTGTTAATCATATTAATTGTATTTTCTAATCCCCCAGTATGAATAAACATATTATCCAAATCTTTTATATTAATAGATAAATGAGCATAATTCAATATATAAGAATAATACTCCCAATCATTAGAATAAACCTCTAAATTTAAAGTCTTTAGAAGTCTTGATACGCTTCCGCTTCCTGCAAATAAATCCAAAGCAGTTTTTATAGAACTATCATGTTCTAATATATGCAAAACTGCAGCCTCTATAAATGGAAGAAGTCTTCTTTTATTTCCAATATATGCTATTAAATTTTCTTTTAAATATTTTTCTTTAGTATTAGCTTCTGCATTAGTTATCATAGTTTTATTATCATAATATAGTTTACATAATTATATTAACATAATAACAGCAAAATATCAACATACCAGATTAATATTAATTTAAAAATATACTATTTACTATTTTTTTATAATAGTTTATATTATATAGGCTTTATAGGTTATTTTATAAAAATTTACAGCAGTTTATTAAAGAGGTGGAAATTTATGAAAGAAAATATCAAAAAAAATAGCTTAGTATTAAAATTTTTAATACCATATATGACAGCTCTGTTTATAATATGTGTACTTATTTATATAGCATACCGTCCGCAATATAAAGTAAGGTTTTTAAACTCAAATAAATATAATATATCAAATATATCCGATGAATTAGAAAATAATATATCTTCTTTATACGGTAAAATAAATATATTCTGCTCATATGTTGAAAAAGAAACAGACACTAATAAATTATTAGAAGTATTTGCAAATGTATTAAAAAATGAAAGTGATTTAATGAATATATTTTATGCAGACACAATACCATATAAAAACGGCGGCACTGTATTAAATATTGTAGGACAGCTTCCAAATGATTATGACCAGACAACTAAAGAATGGTATCAAAAAGCATTAGCCTCAAAAGAAATAATGATATCAGATCCTTATATTGATGCTATAACACAAAATTTAATAATAACATTTTCAAAAGCTATATACAGAGATGGTAACTTATATGGAATAGTTGGTATTGATGTTCAGTTATCAAAAGTTTTAAGTGAAACATTAAATTTGTCAAAAAATTATAATTATGATTTAAGCATTATAGATGATAATGGTTTGTATATACTCCATTCAGATAGTAATTATGTATTAAAAGAAAATGCATTTAATAATAATATAATATCTCCTCATAAAAATGATATATTAAATAATACTCATTATGAATGGATAGATAAAGATTTTTCTTATTTATCTTCAAGGATAAAAAACAGTCAATGGTATTTGATTGTAAAGACGGGAAATGAAGAATTAAAATCATCTCTTTTAAAACTTCTTATTCTTATCATATCTATATTTATAATATTATCTGCTATAGAAACTGTTTTAGTACTTTTAATAGCCATACCTATATCAAGCACATTGGATAATACTATATCAATAATAAGTTCAATGGCAAAGGGTAATTTTAATACATTATTTAATGAAAAAGAATTAAAAAAGAGAGACCAAACAGGAGATGTTATAAGAGCATTAAATGAAATGCAAAATAAGCTAGGCGATATAATATATAACATGAAAAATGAAATTAACGGAATAAATAATTCAGTAAATATAATCACAAACGGCAATATCAATTTATCTGATAGAGCCACATCTCAAGCAAGCTCATTAGAGGAATTAACAAGATCTATAGAGTTTGTATTTTCATCATTAAAAGAAACAGCTGAAAATGCAGGAAATGCAAAAAGCATGAGTGAAAAAGTATCTAATGCTACAAGAAACGGAGTAAATGCTATTAATGCTACATCCGAAAATATGGCTGAAATATCTGAAGCAAGTAAAAAAATATCAGACATCACTAAAATAATAGAATCCATTGCTTTGCAAACTAATATACTAGCATTAAATGCATCGGTAGAAGCAGCACGTGCGGGGGAACAGGGTAAAGGTTTTGCTGTTGTTGCAAGCGAGGTGAGAAACTTGGCTCAAAATGTAGGAAATGCTGCAAAAGATATAACAAGCATAGCTAATGAAACTGTGGATAAAATACAAAACGGAAGTGCTTCTGTACAGGCTTCATCTTATATATTAAATCAAATAGAATCATCTGTTAATGATGTGCTTACTTTACTAACAGAAATATCAAGTGCTATTATAGAAGAAGAAAACAGCGTATCTGAAATAAATACTGCTGTTGTAGAAATTAATAAAATAACTCAAGATACTTCCAAAATAGCTAATGACGGAGCTAGTGCAAGTAAAGATGTACTTGATAAATCAAATAATATAGTTGAACAAGTTTCTTATTTCCGTTTTAATTAAAAAATAAATCGGCATAATAGTTAAGTAAAAAAACAATATTATGCCGATTATAATTTACTATGCATTAATATATTTAAACTTTATCCATTTTCCGCTTAAATATCTATAAGTAAATATTAAAGCCTTTACTATCCAATCAGCAAACATAGCAATCCAAGTTCCAATCATACCCATATGAAAATAAAGTGCAAACACATAAGCAAGAACTATCCTGCATACTATCATCGATATAGAAGCCACTGCCATAGGAAATTTTGCATCCCCAGAAGCTCTAAATACCACTGGAAGAGAATAACCCAAAGGCCATATAATCATCATAACAGCATGATACCATGATAATTTATAAGTATATGATGTTGCCTCAGCAGATAAATGGTATATATGAAGTATAAAAGGAAGAAGAGATAATATTATAATACTTGTTATAGTTTGGGATATATAAATAATTGCTATAATTTTTTTAGTATAATATTTAGTTTGATTATAGTCATTAGCACCAACACACTGCGATATAACAGTAGTAAGCCCCAACCCTATAGCCATTCCGGGCAGAACTTCAAAAGATGCTATCAATGTAGATACTGAATTGGCTGCTATTGAAGCTGTACCAAATGTAGATACCAAACTTAATATCAATAATCTTCCAAAATAAAACATACCATTTTCTATACCATAAGGAACACCTACCGATAATATTCTTTTTACTGCAGAAAAAGTCATTTTATATTTAATTTTATTTTTTATATATATTATATTTTTTTTATTTAATCCCAAAATTATAATTATTAAAGCTGCTCCTATTCTGCTAATCAATGTAGAAATTGCCGCACCAGCTATACCCATCTTAAATACATAAATTAAAACAGCATTACCTATAACATTCAATATATTCATAGATATCATTATTTTCATTGATATTTTAGAATTACCTATAGTTCTAAACATAGAAGCTCCTCCATTGTATAGAGCCAAAAAAGGTATTGAGGCAGCTACTATAAGCATGTATGTATTTGCATTGTTTCTTACTTCTTCAGTTATACTTCCAAATAAAATAGTCAGTAAATAATCTTTAAATATATAAATTAATATTGTTATAACTATAGAAAATAATAATAAAAATCTTATAAGCTGATTAATAGAATCATCTGCATGCTCTATATCTTTAGCCCCTATATATTGCCCGCTTGCAACAGCCCCTCCAGTAGCAATGGCAGCAAATATACTTATAAGAAAAGCTATAACAAAGTCAACCAAAAATACGGCTGACACTGCGTCTTCTCCTACATTGGCAACCATTATGGAATCTATCAAACCAACTAAATACTCCAAAAATACTTCTATAACAAGCGGTATAAATAATTTGGCAAGGTATTTATTTGAAAACATATAATTTCTTTTAATAGCATTTGAATTAGAATAACTTATATCACTCAATTTTATCTCCTTAAAAATAATTATGCATAATTTTTATAATTTTTGAGATTAATTATAGCATTGGAGTATACTCTAATGTCAAATGGTTTTTATGATTTTTTTTATATAAGACTTGTTTCAAAACTACTTTACAAGATTAACTATAAAATTATTAAATTAAAAAATTATAAGTATTAAAAAATTGAGTTTTGAAACAAGCATATAAAAAATAAAGGAGCTACAATTAATATACAGCCCCTTAAAAAAATATTTATTATATAATATTAGACTTGTTTCTAAAGTATTTTACAAATAATTTGATAAGTTTCTTATTTTATGTTAAATTTTATAATATTAATTATTATACAAGTAAATCTTTTATATGTTGTATAAATAATACGTTCAAACTACAAAATGCAGTTCTTTTGGTTCTTTTATACCAATAAAAGAACTGGGGGTTGGGGCAAAGCCCCAACTATAATTAAAAAATATTAAATTAAAAATTTATAAATATTAATAAATTTAGTTTTGAAACAGGTCTATTATATTAATCCAAACTTATATATAGTTCTATGATTATATTCTCGGTCTGGATAAAGCATTATGCTTGGGAAATGATTAAAGTTTAAAGAACATGAAAAATATTGTGCTTCCAAACAAAAAGCCTCATGTTTACCCAAAGTCTGATTTCTTACTTTACAGTTATTAAGAGAATTAGCCGTATAAAAAAGCACAGAAGGCATTGTAGTAAATACTTCCAAACTTATTCCAGTTTCTTTGGAAATAACTTTTACTCTTTGTTTATTTATATCATTATCATCAAATACAAAACAATTATCACATCCTCCTTTAGATTTTATTATATCATCTATTTTTTTTGATTTTGTAAAATCATAAGGAGTATTTTTAGTTTTTAATATCTCGCCTGAAGTAATACCATTTTCATCATCACCCAAATAATAAGCGGCATCTATAAATATTTCATGATCATTAATTTTTCCGCCGCCGTTTAAATTAAAATAAGAATGATTCATGATATTTAAAGGAGTTGTTTTATCTGTAGTGGCAATATAGTCTATTATTATTTCATTTTCATCTGTTATAGTGTATTTTACTATCAAATTAAGATTTCCGGGATAACCTTCTTCTCCGTCTTTTGATACATAATAAAATAATACTTCATTATCTTTTTTTTGTATAGAATTATAAATTACATAAGAAAGTCCGTTTACACCTCCATGAGTATGATCTGGCGATTTATTAGCTGTTATATTGTATTCTTTATCATCTATTTTAAATTTGGCTCCAATGGTTCGTCCTGCCACTCTTCCTACAGTAGCCCCCATATGTCCGTTTTTTGCCTTATCTGTATAAAACTCTATATCATCAGAACCGAATGCCGTTTCTATTTCCTTGCCGTTTTTATCTTTAAAAAATATACCTGTTATAGTTGCTCCTACTTCTGCCAATTTTATTTTTAAGCCCTTATCATTTTCTAAAGTATATAGATATGTATTTTTACCAAAATCTTCTTTCTTTGATCTAAACATAATAATATCCTTATAGTGGTTTATACAAATATTATACATCATTTTGAATTTTATTTATATAATAAACATTATAATTAATTATTTTTATATACATACATAAGGTATATTGACAAATAGATATTTTTTTATATACTATAATAGTATAATAATTATTTTAAGGAAAACATATGTGATTAATAATAGAGCTAATTGGTGCAATTAGTCAATTAATAAAGAAAAAATTTCTAAATAAAAATACAGAAAAAACTCTAAAGTAATTTATCATACATTTAATATATTTAATTTACCCCATTAGTGTAATCAAGGGAGAATAACTTTCTCCCTTGAGTTATTTGCTTATAATCTGTACATAAACTTTTCTATTTCTAGCACCGTCAAATTCAAAGAAATATATATCCTGCCAAGTACCTAATACAATTTTTTTATTCTCTATTATCACTGTCAAACTTGGGGATACCAAAGAAGATAAAACATGTGCCTGAGAATTACCTTCGCTATGTTCATAATTATCATGCTGAGGTACTAATTTATTAAATGCATTTTTCATATCAAAAACAACATCAGGGTCAGCATTTTCATTTATCCCAACAGCGGCAGTAGTATGCGGTACAAATATAACAGCAATTCCTTTATCCACTTTCTCTTCATTAATACATCTTTGAACTTCATCTGTAATATCTACTATATCAAATCTTGATTTAGTTTTAACATTTATAGTATGCATTATTATTTCCTTTGATTTATATTAATAATTAATTATATACTAAACAAATATAATTTGTCAAAAATAAATTTTTTAAATTTAAAATATTGCAGGGCTTTGCCAACAACTCTGTGTGCTACACAGCACAACACTTCTTTTGGACGCTGTCCGCCAAGTACGCCTCACTCTGTGTGCCGTAGGCAGGCGAGAAGCAGGCACAGCCCGCAGTAGCGAAAGGCTATGTTTCAGTACAAATTTAATAATTGATCCTACATATAAACATATTTAATGTAATTCAGGATTGTTTTTACACTTGCACTTTCGCGAAGCGTGCCTTTGGCAGCAACTTTTTGCTGCGGGAAAAAGTTGAATAAAAAAATGACAAACTTAAAAATTGTCAGTATATACTACATGATAATGCCTTGATTGTCAATTGATTATTTTATTATTATGTATATAATAGATTCTATGTTTAGAGAGATGAAAAGAAAAAAGCAATTATTATCATATTCAGAAAGTATTAAAATATTAGAAAAATGCACTTCTGGAGTTTTAGCTCTTATAGGAGATGATAATTATCCGTATACTGTTCCTTTAAGTTATGTTTACTCTGATAATAAAATATTTTTTCATGCAGCTAAAAGCGGCTATAAAATAGATGCTATAAGAAATAATAATAAAGCATCATTTTGTATTATAGAAAAAGATGATGTTAAGATGAAAGAATATACCACCTATTACAGAAGTGTTATAGTATTTGGAAGAGTTTTTATTATAGAAGATGAATATAAAAAAAGAGAAGCTATTGAAAAACTAGCTCTAAAATATTATCCCAATGACAATAAAGAAAATAGAAATAATATCATAAATAAAGAATATAATGCTATGTGTATGATTGAATTAGATATAGAGCATATCACTGGTAAAGAGGCAATAGAATTAGTAAAAACAAAAAAAGGAGAATAAATGAAATATTTTAATTTTGATGAAAATTTTTTACATACTGTTTTGCAGGAAGCTTTAAAAAACGGAGGAGAATATGCCGACTTATTTTTTGAAGATACAAAAATTAACTCTATAGGATATTTAGATTCTGGAGTTGATAATACAAGTCTTGGAAATAATTACGGCGTTGGTTTAAGAATCATAGTTAATAAAAAAACAATATATTTATATTCTAATGATACAAGTAATGACAGTTTAATAAATTTAGCTAAAAGTGCTTCTTCTATAGTAAATGATAAAAAGCATATAATAAACGGTTTTATAGAATCTCATGAAAAAAATCATCATCCATTACATATAAATCCTTTCGATATAAACTTTGATGAAAAAATAGAAATGCTTTCATATTTGGACAAAAAAGCAAGAGAAGTATCTGACAAAATAAAGCAGGTTAATTTAAGATATATGGAAAAACAGAGAAATATTTTAGTATGTGCAAGCAATGGAATATTAAAAGAAGATTCTCAAACATATGTAAGACTGGTTATGGTTTCAATGGCATCTGACGGAGTTAATACCCAGACAGCAAGCAGAACTAAAGGAGCTTTGGACGGATATCAGGTAATAAGAGATATTAATTTAGATGAAATGGCTTTAGAAACTGCCAATTCTGCAATAAAAATGCTTAATGCAAAATATCCTAAATCTGGAAAATACCCTGTAGTTATAGACAATGCATTCGGAGGCGTAATATTTCATGAAGCATGCGGACATGCTTTGGAAGCCACTTCTGTTGCTGATAATGCAAGCGTATTTTGCGGAAGACTTGGAGAAAAGATAGCCTCTGATGTTGTTACAGCGGTTGATGATGGAACTATACAGAATGCTTGGGGAAGCTACAATATTGATGATGAAGGAAATGAAGCTCAAAGAACTGTATTAATAGAAAACGGCATATTAAAAAGTTATTTAGTTGACGAGCTAGGCTCTTTAAAAATGAATCAAAAAGTTACTGGAAGTGCCAGAAGAGAAAATTATAAATATCCACCTACTTCAAGAATGAGAAATACATTTATAGATAAAGGAAACTCTAGTTTTGAAGATTTAATTTCTCAAATAGAGTACGGACTTTATGCTAAAAAAATGGGAGGCGGTTCAGTAGACCCTGCCACTACAGATTATAACTTTGCTGTTTCTGAAGGGTACATAATAGAAAAAGGAAAGATTACTGAACCTGTAAGAGGTGCTACACTTATAGGAAGAGGAGGTGAAACTCTTATGAATATCGAGGCAGTATCTTCAAATTTGCAATTAGCTGACGGTATGTGCGGAAGTATTTCTGGAAGCGTTCCTACAACTGTGGGACAGCCAGCAATCAGAGTAAAAGAATTAACTGTAGGAGGAAGATAATATATGGCAGAATTAAATAACTATATGAATAGAATTAAAGAAATATACAGCACTGTAAAAAATAAATCAAATGATATTGATGAAATAGAAGTTTATATGTCAAGCAGCGGAGAGGAAGAGTTTTCTGTAAGAGAAAGAGATTTAGATAAATATACATTTGCTGAATCTGGAGGTATAGGATTAAAACTTATAAAAGACGGAAAAGTGGGAATAAGTTTTACAGAAAAGCTAGATTCAAATGACTCTATAGAAACTTTAATTAACAATGCAAAAATCTCTCTTTCATATGCCAATGCCGAACCTGATTATAATGTATTGATAGAAAAAGAAGATGATGAAGAAGTTTATAATATAATAAATAATGATATAGTTAATATTTCTAACGAAGAGTTAAAAAAAATATCATTAAATATAGAAGATAAATTATATTCGCTTGATAAAAGAATAGTTAATGTACCTTCTGCAGGACTTGCAAGATATGACTTTATAAAATGCATTATAAACAGCAATGGTGTTTGCAAAGGAGAGATAAAAAATAATATAACATACTACGCTGAAGTTATAGCAAAAGATTCTAACAGCACAAAAACTTATTTTGATGTATACTCTTCAAAAGATACATTTTTTGATATAGACGCTTTCACAAAAAATATAGCCGATAATGTTATAAGCAAACTAAATGCCAAAGAAATAGAAAGCGGAAAATATAAAACCGTATTTACAAGCAAAGCTATGAGAACAATTTTAGGGGCATATTTAGGACTTTTTTCTGCTGAAAATGTACAAAAAAAATTATCACTCCTTCAGGGAAAATTAAATCAAAAAATAGCAAATAGTATAATCAATATTAAAGATATACCAGTATTTGATAAAGGCATATACAATACTCATTTTGACGGAGAAGGCTCTAAAACAAAAGATTTAAATATTATAACAAATGGAGTATTAAACAGCTATTTATACAATAATTATACAGCAAGAAAAGACTCTGTAAAAACTACATCTCATGCATCAAGAGGATTTAAAACTCCTATAGGAATATCATGTCATAACTTTATATTAGAAGAAGGAGAAAATACACAAAAAGAGCTTATATCTCAAATAAAAAATGGAATATTAGTAAACTCTTTAACTGGAACACATTCTGGAGTTAATGCTATAAGCGGAGACTTCTCTCTTCAGGCAGAAGGCATAAAAATAGAAAATGGAAAATTATCATATACTGCAAATCCTTTCATAGTATCAGGTAATATATTAGATTTATTAAATGATATAGAAATGCTTGCAAATGATACAGAATATCATCATTCCTCTATTTATACTCCAAGTGCTTTGATTAGAGAATTATCATTTGCTTCATAACAATGTTTATAAAAAATAAAGAGCATATAATTAATATAATAAAATTATAAGCTCTTTATTTAAATTTTTTATTTTTATATTCAAAAAACTACTCTATATAATTACACCATAGTCATCAAATTAGAATAATCATTTTTATATCCCATTTGATCTAAAAGAACAGAAATCTCTCCTCTATGATGAGTGCTGTGATTTAATTCATGCATTATTAAATGATATCTTGGCTTTTTTACTTCTTTATTAGGCACTACAACCTTACCTGATATATTAAAATTATCTATAGAATTAACAATAGCTATTATAACATCATCAAGTTTTTTTCTTACTTCTATTAATGTTTTCAAATCTTTATCTATATCTCTATTAAAACTAAAATCATTATTTAAATATGTCAATACCTCTTCATTAGCAATATTTTTTTTATTTGAATATTTTCTGAATATACCAAAAAAATACATATCGCATTGAATCATATGCTTAAATATTCCATATATGGATTTAAAATAAGCACCAGTTTCTTTTTTCAAGTCATCTTCTTTCACTGTTAATAACACTTCAATAAGCTCTTCATTAGCATTTTTATTATATAAAGCCATTAGATTCATCATTTTTTTTGCTGTTTTATCCGCAGGCTTTTTCACAGTCTGATTTTCTTTTAATTTTTTACTATCTTCTATTCTCTTACTGACTTTATTTGTAGTATCATCTTTTTTAGCATTGATAAGATTTGTTTTCATCTGCTTTACTTTATCTGTAATATTTTTCTTCTCTTCCTGAAGTTTTTTTAACTGCTTAGCTTTTAATTCTTTAACATTCTTCTTTAAATCTTTTGTTATACTTGATTTTATTTTTTCTATATCTCTAATTTTCCTGTCTAATTTTTTAGATTCCATTTCAATTTTTCTAGTAAGTTCTTTTATCTGAGCTTCCATCATAATTTAAATCCTTATATTAATTTTGTTTTTATTATATTATTTTATTTTGATAATTCAATATTTATTTTAACTAAAAATATGATTTCTATAGCAAAAAATTAAACATTCCAAATAATAATTAAAATTTAATGCTTCAAATAGTTTAATAACCTCTTTTAAAGTTTCACCTGAAGCATAAACATCATCTATTAAAAGTATATTTTTGTTTTTTAATACCAAACTTTCTTTTATTTCAAAAGCATTTTTAATATTATCCTTTCTTTCTTTTAAACTTTCCAAAAATTTTTGTTCTTTTATATTTTTAATAATTTTTATTAAATCATACTTTTTGATATTAAAGTTATCATTTATATAATCGGCAAAATAATTCATAACGCATGAGTTTTTATTTGAAGGTATATAAAGAAGTATATCAAATTTATTATTATTTGTTTTTATATAATCATTTATAGAATTAAAAATATTAAAAGGAGTTTCTATTTCTTTCTTTTTCAAAGCCCTTATTTCATCTCCAAGTTCTTTATCTAAATCACCAAGAGCTGTTACTTTTATATCATCTATATAAAAAACTTTATACGGCTTAAAATTATTCATTGATAATATCTTTAATCTTTTTTTCTTTGAATATAAAATACATCAAAACAGAAAATACAAAATTCACTATAATTCCTTTATATCCGCTTAAAAGTCCTCTAAACCAAGCATCAATACTTACATCAAAAATAAATGTTAAAATAACAGATGAAAATCTTGCTAAAATAAAAGCAAACAATGTAAGCAATATAAAAGAAACTTTTTTATTTCTAAAAAATAATACTATAGCAGAAAATATAACACCCTCAAAAATTAAAAAGTATAAAGTCGGAGGCATAGGCATATTAGTAAGGAAATAATTTATAAGAGGTGATATAACAGAAAGAAGAATTAAAAATAGAGGATTTAATATATATGCTCCCAAAGATAAAGCAAAAAATATAGGCAGAAATTCCTTTCCATCTAATCCTAAATAATGAACTGCTATAGGAGAAGCTATACTTATAAAAGTAAGAAGAATCAATATAAGAGCATTAATATTTGTTTTTCTTATAACTAAACTTTTCATAATAATAACCTTTAATATTTTAAATCATGCAAAATTATAAAATAAATTAAAAAAATTACAAACTCTTATTATTTAGTTTCTAATATATTAATCATTTCTTTTTCTATTTCTTCAACATCACCCTGTTTATCCTGAATAGCTTTGGTCTCTAATCGTCTGCTTTCTAATAATTTTTCTTTTCCGTCTTCATTGAGTTTTTCTCTTTCCCTGTAATAATTATCACTTATAATTTTATCGGCTATTCTCAATGTTTTATCAGAAACTATAGCCTTATCAGAATCACTGCCTGCTTTATTCATATCAAAACTTGCATCTGTTTTTAGAGCTTTTTCAATTAAATCTGCTTTCCATAATAATTTAGGCATAAATTTATAATTTTTATAAGTAAATTGAACTACACTAACAATGCCATTTTCTGTAAATATATCCTGAGCTGTATTTGTCTGATAGTCTACAAGAAGCATTTTATTTTTTCCTTCTTCCTCGTATATCTTCTGATAAGTATTTAAGCCCTGCTTACTGCTGCTGTTTATTGACTTTCCAGCTGCACTTTCCAAATCAAGCTCCAAATTATCCTTAAGAAGCAAAGTATATGATGCTATACCTCCTCTTCCTCCAGAATGTTCATAAGTACCAGTTACCATTATCTCTTCTTTGCCGTCATTATTTATATCACATAAGAAAAAATTAGGATAATATAATGGAAAAGATAATATATCATTTAAATACTCAGCATATTCTTCGCTTTGAAACTTTCCATTAGTAATAAAATTAGAATTAGTAACAAAATCTTTTAAATTATTATTTTTAATAGAATTAGTTTTAGCCAAAGTTAATTTTGAATCATCGCCAAGACGAAAATTAAATGTTTCATCTGATTCATAAACTGCATACCTTGTATTTCCAATAAACAGAGGATTAAAATAATAAACTTCTTTTAATTTATCATTTTCAATAGCATAAACAAAAGTATTTTTATTAAACTCTAAAAAATACAAATCGGAAAACTCATCATACTTTTCTTTAGGAGATGTATTTTCAAGATTATAAAAGTTTTCATAATATTCTATATTAGGATCTATTTTATTTCTGTTCAAAGCCCCTGATGCATAAGTTCTTATATATCTGTTCATTATGTTAGTATTTAATACATCTTTTATTACACCAATAGAAGATATATGTGCTGTACCTTCATAGATTATTGAAGATATATTATAATTATTTTCATTATAAACATCTAAATACCCAGTATTTTTTGATATATATTTTAAGAATTTTTTTTCAAAAGCATCTGCAATTAATTGTTCAGCTCTTAAATCTTCTGGTGCTTCTATTATATAATTAACTAAATTCATTTTGTTTGAATATATTTCATTTGCATTATCATATTCTCCTACAATACCTATCATCATTGATATATTAGTACCGCCTGCTTTTTTCCAATCTTTTAAATGGTTTTGCAAATCTTCAAAACAATATAATGAATCACATGCCATATGAGATAAAAACAAAGCAAAATAAATATCAGCGTCTTTATTGTTAATACTTAAAAGCAAATCTCTAGCCTTTTTTAAAGCCAAATTTCTCTCTACATATATATATTCTGAAGCATAAAATGGAGTGAAATCATCAGCATACAAATCATCTCCTGATATATCATCTCTATAGCTGTAATGATAGGCATTAGATATAAAATCTATAGCATATTTCTTTATATCATTATCTCCAACAAGTTTCTTATTAAGAAAATCTTTATTTCTGTTTATAATATTGCTGTAATATGCATCCTGATAATAATTTGTTAAAGCATTGCTAAAACTATCTTTATCAACTCTAACAGCTTTATATGCATACTTCATATCAAAAAACGGGAGTTTATTATTAATATTAGTTACAATTTCTTCTTGAGTATTATTAGATACATTTGTATTATTCGTATTGCTTGATTTAGAATTATTACTGCAGCCTGAGAAAATTAGTATAAGAATAAAAAATACTATATAGAATTTATTAATCATAACACCCCCGCAATTTATTTTCAGAAAACATATTTATCATAATCTATGCCATTATATATAAATTATATATATAAGAGAGTTTTTTTACAAGCATAAAATAAACTGCTCTATATTTAAGTGTATGCATATTAAGATAATAATAATTTGTCGCTTAAAGAACCATCAGCGGTTTCAAATTTTTTGAGCAAGTCTGATATTTCTAAAGATTTTTTCTCTTCGCCTGAAACATCATATATAATATTACCATCATTCATCATTATAAGTCTGTTGCCGTAATGAATAGCATCTTTAATATTATGAGTAACCATAAACGCTGTAAGTTTATCTTCTCTTATTATCTCTTCAGTAAGCTCCAATACTTTTTTAGCAGTTTTAGGGTCAAGAGCGGCAGTATGTTCATCTAATAATAGAAGTCTAGGTTTTTTAAGAGTTGCCATAAGAAGAGTCAAAGCCTGTCTCTGTCCGCCTGATAAAAGACCTACCTTTGACTGAAGCCTTGTTTCAAGTCCTAAATCAAGCCTTTTTAACTTTTCTACATACTCTTCTCTTTCAGCATGAGTAATCCCCCATCTCAAAGTTCTAGGCTTTCCTTTTCTCTTTGCAAGTGCAAGATTCTCTTCTATACCCATATTTGAAGCAGTGCCTACCATTGGGTCCTGAAATACCCTTCCAAAAAGTCCAGCTCTTGCATACTCCTTTTTGTCTGTGATATCAACTCCGTCAACAGATATAGTGCCATAGTCAACTTCATAAACTCCAGCAATCAAATTAAGAAGCGTAGATTTACCAGCTCCATTTCCGCCTATAACGGTAACAAAATCTCCGTCATTAAGTTTAAGATTAACACCTTTAATTGCTTTTTTCTCTGTAATAGTGCCTTTATTAAATGTTTTATAAACTTCTTTTAATTCCAACATATTATTACCCTCCGATATTAATCTTTATTAACCTTTTCTTTTACCGCCTACAACTCTTGTAACCTTTCTATTTAATACTGGCACTGAAAGAGCAATAGCAACGATTATCGCTGTAAGAAGTTTTAAGTCAGTAGCTTTAAGTCCCAACTGAAGAACTATCGCAATTATTATTCTGTATATTATAGAACCAAGCACCACAGAAGCAAGTTTGTACCAGAAAGAAAATCTATTTCCAAATACAACCTCACCTATTATAACAGAGGCAAGCCCTATAACTATAGTACCTGTTCCCATACCTACATCAGCATAACCCTGACTTTGACTAACTAGAGCACCTGATAAAGCAACCAAAGCATTTGATATCATAAGTCCAATTATTTTCATAACATTAGTATCTACACCCAAGGCTCTAATCATCTTTTCATTGTTTCCAGTAGCCCTTATAGCACAGCCCATCTCTGTACCAAAAAACCAATACATTAGAGCTATAATAATTACAGAAAATATAAATCCTACAAGCAAATCGGATAATACTTTACTCAATGAAAACATATTTTGAATTATAGTCAAAGATGTATCCATTCCTAAAAGAGGTATATTAGGTCTGTTTCCCATTACCCTGATATTAATAGAATATAATGCTATCATAGTAAGAATACCAGCCAAAATACCGGGAATTTGTAATTTTGTATTTAAAAATCCAGTAGCAAATCCAGCCAAAGCACCCGCTAAAAAAGCAAAGAATAAAGTAAAAAAAGGATTCATACCATTAGATATAAGTATAGCACTTACAGCACCGCCCAATGCAAAACTTCCGTCAACAGTTAAATCTGGAAAATCCAAAACCTTAAATGTTATATAAACTCCAAGCGTCATTATACCCCAAATTATACCTTGAGACGCTGCACCTTGTATAGCAAGTAAAAGCCCTTCCATATATACAAACCCTCTTTTATTATTACTTTATTTTATTTATTACTTTTTATTATTTATCATTATTTATTATACAATGATTCTGGTATAGTTATACCTATACTATTAACCATATTAGTATTAACAACCAAATCAAAAGTTTTTAAAGTTTCTATAGGCATATTGGCAGGCTGTTTTTCACCTTTTAATATGGATACCGCCTGAGTAGCTGTTAATTTGCCAAGTTCATAATAGCTTATAGCATAAGTAGCAGTTCCGCCTAGCATAGTCATACCGCCCTCTCCGCAAACTACTGGAAGTTTAGCAGGTTCAGCAACTAATGCCACTGTAGCCATACCTGCTGCTATCATATTATCAGTAGGAGTGTAAATTGCCTCAACTCTGCCTATTAAACTTTGTACCATCTGCTGTATTTCATTAGCTGAAGTAACAGTAGCGTCTATATATTTTATACCCATAGAGTCTAATTTTTTCTTTGCTATATCCATTTGAAATACTGAGTTCTGCTCGCTTGAACAATATAAAAGTCCTACAGTTTTTAAGTTAGGAGTAATCTCATTTAATAATTCTATCTGAGCTTCTACTGGAGTTAAATCTGAAGTACCTGAAACATTTCCGCCCGGTGCATTATTATCTGCTACAAGTTTGGCAGCTGCTGGGTCTGTAACTGCTGTAACTAATATAGGTATATCTTTTGTCATATTAGCCACTGCCTGTGCTGCAGGTGTTGCTATTGCAAGTATCAAATCGCTTTTATCATTAACAAACTTCTGAGCTATAGTAACACAGTTTGCCTGTTCGCCCTGAGCATTCTGATAATCTATAGTAATATTTTTTCCGTCTTCATATCCTGCCTCTTTAAGTCCGTCAACAAAACCTCTGTATGAAGCATCTAAAGCATCATGCTCTATTAATTGTAAAATTCCTATTTTAAATACTTTATCTCCAGATGCATTTGAAGAAGATGATGAATTAGAACATGAAATAAATATCATAGACATAATAAGAAATGAAGAAGATAAATACTTCATAAAACAAACTCCTAATTTAATAATTGATGAAAAAATCACAAAAACTACATATAGTAATTATACTACATATAATAATAATGTCAATTAATAATCAAAGACTATATTAAAAGTTTATGACTTTTTTATATACATAAAAATATAGTTTATTAATTTTATATTTTTGAAAATGTATTATCAACTTTTTGATGTTTTTTGCATAAACCTGAAAAATCATACTTTATTTATATATTAAACCTAGTCTAAAAAACTGGAGTATAAAGCAAGTCTATTAAATACTGCAAATATTTTTAAATTAAAAAATTAATTTTTGACAAACTAAAAAAATTTCAGTATAATTAAGCTATGAAAGAGATTAACAGACTTAATGATTTATTTGTACGATATTTAATCGGTACTGAAGGTGATGAGGATATATTAGAAAATATTGTTAATGCTGTTTTAAATGATGCGGACTTTGAATCGGTAAGCAATCTTGAAATTATTAATCCTTATAATTTAGCTTCAAATGAAAACTTAAAAGAATCTATTCTCGATGTTAAAGCAAAAACAAAAGACGGTAAAAAGATACTTATAGAAATACAGTTAGTAGGAAACAATAATTTTATAAAACGAATATTATATTACATAGCAAAAAATATAGCTTCTGAATTGAAAGAAAATGATTTATATAGAGGTATAAGTCAGATGATTAGTATCAGTTTTATCAATTTTAATTTAACTATAGGAAATGAAACAGATATAAAAAAAGAACATAAATGTTTTACACTTGCAGATGTTTATAATCCTAATCTTAGATTGGACGATTTACAAATACATTTTATAGAAATTAAAAGATTTGCAGAAATATTAAAAAATGTTAGTATAGGTGAATATAACAAAAATAAACTTTTATCTTGGATTGACTTTTTTACAACTAAAGATTTAGAAAAAAGTATAAATAAACTATTAGGAGGTAATGATATCATGCCTAAAGTTATAGACAAATATAAAAGATTTGTAGCTGATGAAAAAGAGATGTCTGCTTACAATGAAAGAGATACTTTTCTTTACGGACAGGCTGCTATGCTTCAGTATGAAAGGTCAGAAGGAAAAAAAGAAGGCATAGAGATAGGTTTTCAGAAAGGAATAGAACAAGGAATAGAACAAGGAATAGAACAAGGAATAGAAAAGGGAATAGAACAAGGGATAGAACAAGGCTACAAAGAAAGTCAAATAAATATAGCAAAAGAAATGAAAAAAGAGAATATGGACATCAATCTTATAAGCAAATTAACAGGCTTGAATGCTTCAGATATAGAAAAACTTTAGAAATATTGTATAATTTTATGCTTAAATAGATAATTAAGAGTTCAATTTTGAAACAATAAAAGTATCATTTATGAAACAAATTAAACGAAAACAAAACTAGTTTAATAATTTTTATATAATTTTTTAAAAAGTTTACTTATAAAAGATCTTGATATAAAAAAACAAACATATATAATATATTGTATTCTATGGGAATGAGGGTGCAAATCCTTCGCTGGCACGCAACCGTAAAGCTTAATTCTATTTATAAACAGTTATAAAGAATTAACAAAGTCGGATACCATTTAAATAGTCGAGTGCACTATCTAAAAAATCCTGCACTCCTTTATTAAATAGCTTTTAATTTTTTAATTTAAATAAAGGAGCATTTTTATACAAAAACAAATCAAAATTTTATTAACAATTCTAATGGCTTTGGTATTATCAGTATCATGTTCTAAAAACAACCCGAACGACCCAACAAAAACTAAAGAACAGATGCTTCAGCAAAAATGGCAGGACAATGACACAACTTGGGGAATTTCTCAATATATTATTACAGATAGTACATTTGATAGCTTATATAATGATTCGGTAAGCTATTCTTTTTCTATATCAGAAATTGTTTGGAACTCAGATAATAAATCTGGAATTATATACGGAAAATATACAGCCAATTCATCTTCACAAGAAGTAGTAGGAAAATATTATGCTGTTTCATTTAAAGATTTGACAGATACAACTGTAAAAATTTCTGGTGCTTATAAAAGCGGAGGAGTTTCTGCAACTGACAAATTAGAAGATGCAAAAACTACATTCACTGAAGCTGATGGTTATTTTGGTGCTTATTCAGATTGTACTGCTGTTGCTCAATAATTTAGAGGTATCCTATGAAAATTAAAAAATCATATTTGTTAATTATAATATTTGCATTAATTATATCTTGTTCTAATCCTTCTACAAATCCTGATAACAATAACAATCAAAATACTTCGTCATCTGTAAAGGCTGTAACTTCTGGAGTGCATACTATACAATACGGCAGTAAAACTTCTGAAATTGATGTAACAGATGAAGCTCAGTTAAAAACTTTATGGATTACTCTAGTATCTGGAAAAACCGTTTATAAATCAAGTGATTATTCATCTGTAAGCGGAAACTTTGATGCTGAAGGCAATTATTATGACAGTACCGATACAGTAAATATAAGAACAAAAATTATAAAATGTGCAGTATATGAATATAATAATAAAAAATATCTCGCTGCTGTATATCGGGATAATAAAAATACAGGCATGCCTAGCAGTTACCGTTTGATAATTGCAGACGAAAAAGGCATTGAGCAGGCTTGGTATGGCGGCGGAAGCGATGAAAGTGTTATACCAAATGCAAATACTCAGTGGACTAAATATGATTTTGTTTTCGGATATTTAAAAGAATATTAATTTAATAAAAATATAAGGGGCGGTGATATAAAGCCGTTCCTTTTTATATAAAATAATACAAATCTATAAAAAAATGAAAAAAATAAATATTTACTCTGCAGCATTATTTATAATAACAGCTATATTTTTTTATTCTCAAAATATAAATGCTCAAACCTACCTTATAAGAGAACTTAAAGGCGGTATTTGGGTTACTTCGCAGGTTGAAATTACTAATGCAGTTCAGACAAATAATACAAACAGCACTGCAAACCCTGTAAAAATCCCTAAAACTCCTATAAAGATTAATAACAATGTAATAACCTCTGAAGAAATTGAAAGAAGAGGATATAAAAATGCTCAAGAAGTGCTTGCTAATCAGGCTGGATTTGTAAATAAAGGCTCTTATATGGGAAATGAAACAGTTGAACCTGCTGGCGGAAGTGCCGACAACATGAAAATATATGTTAATGGCGTTCTTATGAATACAGCAAAAGGCAATGCTGATGCTGGAGTAGATTTAAGAAGAATACCTGCAAATCTAATAGAAAAAATTGAAATTATAGGAAACAGTATTTATATTACTACAAAAACTCCTTTGGAGGATATTGTATTAGTATCTTTGGGCTACGGAGCATACAATACTATAACGCCTTCAATACTTTTTTCAAAAAACTTTGACAATAAGCATATTATTACTTTTACTGCAGACTCCTATTACACTGACGGCAATTATTATTATGATTTTTTAAATAGTTCTCAAAAACCTATAGTAGGATATATTAATGATAATAAACAGCTTATAGTAAACTCATCTCTTGACTACAGATATAATTTTGAAAATAAAAACTACATAAGAGCTTTTGTTAATATATCATATTCGGATGCAGTATCAAAATATCAGCTTCCTCCTATAAATACAACAGACTCATGGTTTAAGTTTACAACATTAACATCTTCTGTTTCATACAATGGATTTTCTGATATACTTGATTATAATATAAACTTATCTTATGTTTTTGATTCTTTTGTTGACAGACCTTATTATCAAAACGGTAAACCTGTATCAGATTATCAGTCGCATGCAATAGCATTAAATACTACTCTATCAAGAATGGATGAGCTTCTGCCAAATATTATAACATTCTACAATAAACTAACTCCAGAATACAGATATGATTTTTTAATTGAAGATAAAAATGCAGTAGAAAAAAATTATAATTTCACGCCTCAAAGACATTCTTTATCATTATTATACGAGCCTCAATTATCTTTCGGATACTGGGATAATAACATTCCTATATTCTCATTTCTTCCAAGCATAAAATATGAGTTTCAGCATGAAGATTTTGATATAAACAGAAATAATAATTACTTAGCATACAATATTGCAGCAAATCTAAACTTCTACAAAGGATACAGTTTATATTTTTCATACTCTCATGATTATTCTGTTCCTACATTCAATGATTTATTTTATAACAACTACGGAAACCCTAATCTAAAACCAGAAGAATATAATCAAATATACACTAAACTTACATTAGAGCCTGTAACAAATTTAAAAATAGAAGCCTCATATACATATACAACATACACAAATAAAATAGTTTGGTATTCAACTGTTCCAGAAAATGTAGACATCGCAGTTTCGCATATAGTTACACCAAGCATCGAATATAGTATACCTTTTGCTAAATATCATAAGATAAAAACAAGATTAGGCTACTCTTATCAGCTTGCTTATATGGGAAAAAATAAACTTCCAAAAATAGGTTTGCCAGAACATGTGGTTACTGCATTACTTGCTTATGACTTTATACCAAATCATAAAGTATTAAGTTCATTATCATTAAATATTTATTATACATACTCCACCCCAAGACCTTTATCAGAATACAGACCTATATATTATTCAGAAGTTTTTCATGACTTTAATATATCATTCTATTCTATATGGTTTGAGCATTTAATATTTTCTATGAACTTTAAAAATATTTTTAATAAAACTCCTATTCTTTCAGCATATTCTATAGCAAAGCCTTTTACTTGGGAATTTGAACTTGGGTACAATTTTTAATACTGTAAAATTATTATGATATTAAAAATACATATTTTGATAATATTCTATTGACTTTAAAGTATATAGATGTATACTCTAAACATCAAGCAATAGATCTTTTAATTTTTCCCTATCTTTGTATGAAAATATATGTAAAAAATAACATAAACAGATAGGAGTTATTATATATGATAGAGTTCATTTTAAATACAAAAATAATATCTGGAAATAATGCTTTACTTGAATTAGATCTTTCAAAGTCAAAGCGTGTTTCTATATTTACAGATAATAACATGCTTAAAATTGGGGCTTGCGATTCTACTATAAACCTATTAAAAAATAAAAATATTAATTATGAAATATTTTCTGATATAGAACCAGATCCTAGTTTTGAGATAGTTATAAAATGTTTAAGTAAGATTTTATCATTTGATTCTGATACTATAATAGCAATAGGAGGCGGCTCTGTAATAGATACTGCTAAATCTGTAATATATTTTGCTTTAGAAGTTAATAAAAGAATGTCTGATAATTTGAAAAAACCTATTTTTATAGCTGTGCCTACTACAAGCGGAACAGGCTCTGAAGTTACTTCATATGCCATAATAACAGATAAAGAAACCCATAGAAAAGTGCCTCTTCTATCTAATGAAATGCTTCCAGACATAGCTTTATTAGACCCTCAGTTTACTATGACAGTACCTCCTAGAATAACAGCAGAAACAGGAATGGACGTCATGGCACATGCTTTTGAATCGTATGTTTCTGTGAATGCTAGTCCTTTTACTATGCCGTATAGTGAACATGCTATAGTTGGCATATTTAATAATATATCTAAAGCTGTACATAATGGAAAGGATATTGATGCCCGTATAGCCATGCATGAACTATCCTGTATAGCAGGGGTTGCTTTTAATAATGCTGGTTTGGGTTTAATACATGCTATGGCACATGCACTTGGAGGAAGATTTAGACAGCCTCATGGAAGGGCTAATGCTATATTAATGCCTCATGTTATAGAATATAATGCCAAAAATTGTGAAAAATCTGCTAAAAAATATGCTAAAGTTATAGATTTATTAAATGTAAAAAATATTGATGATGTTTCAGCTTCATGCGAAATATTAAAACATCTAATTTTAGAATTAAATAAAAATATAGGAATAAATCAAAAAATAACAGAATATGGTGTTGATAAAAATGAATTTGAAAATGCTATAGAAGAAATGGCTTCAAATGCTTTAAAAGATGTATGTTTATTAACCAATCCTGTTAAGCCTAGTTTAGAAGATGTTAAAAATATTTATAGAAAACTTATATAAATATAACTGAATATAATAAAAACTGCAAAATTAATTATAAAAAATATTTTGCAGTTTTTAATATATAAAAAATATAATATAAATACTTAATTATTTGAACAAACTACACGCAAAAATTTGGCATAGAAAGGCGTAGAGAAATTAACACAATCTCCTTTTAATACTGATACTATTTCCCCTTGCTTAGCTTCAGTTATATTTTGATTACTCTCAGCTATAAGAACACCCTCTAAAACAATATAAATCTCATCACTATTTAATACGCATTTGATAGAAGAAGCATTCAATTCCATCAATAAACATTTTAATGCCCCTCTCTCATCTGTATTAAAAACATCTGTTATATACACATTTTTATCTATATCAGATTGAACTTTATTAATATCTGAAATATTTTTCTTTATTATTTTTCTGCTATTTGAATTATTTTTATCCTTATATCCAGAAGCAGTTCCAGTATGTAAAAAGGTGCAGATTGTTTCTGACACAATAGACTGAATATCTTTATTTTCCATAATCCGCAAAAACTCCTTTAGTTTTTATTTAAGGTATAATACGCCATAAATCATTATGAGGCTTTGCAATAACAGTATATCTGCATTTACTATTTAATTTTTTTATAGCAATTTCAGCACTTTTTACAGCCTCTTTAATATTGGATATACTGCCCGCTATAATAATAACAACTATACCTGAACCAATACGTTCTTTATCTATAACTTCTACATTAGCTGCATTTAAAAGAGTATCCAAAGCACTAATAACCGCAACATATCCAGTAGTTTCTATTATTCCAATAGATAAATTCAAATTTTCCATTAAAAATCTTTATAAATTTACTCTATTTAATACTTCAGTTATAACTTTTTTTATAATCTTTTCATCAGTGATATTAAGTTTATTAACTAAAATTTTTATAGTCTGTTTTACTATCTCCGTACTATCATCTTTTACACAAGAGCATCCGCAATTATCAGCAATATCTTTTTTATAAACTATTTTTATCCCTTTTGATTTAATAATATCCATAGCACTTGGAGTAAATATCACATTATTATCAGTTTCTATAATTTCTGTATTATCTTTTATAAGATCATAAACATTCTGGCTATTATAAAGTATTTTATTTTTATTCATAAATACACACTCCAAAATTATAAAATAGAATTATATAATTCATCTATAGGAGAAGGCAATATACAATAATCAACAACAAGCCCCTCATCTTCAGCCTTTTTAATTCCAGCCTTAACAGCCTCTTCAACAGCACTAATTTTTCCAGTCATTGTAATATAAGATTTTCCGCCTATAGCAAAACCAAGCCTAACATTAACTAATGACACATCACTGGCCTTAGCAGCATCATCAGCACCCTGTACAGCAGAAGCAATAGAAAAATATTCTATAACTCCAATAGCCTCTTTAGGAAAATCTCCCAAAGTACCATTAATAGCTTCTATAACTGTATCATGAACATTTGCTATTACAAAAGAATTAATTACAGAATGCCCTCCAGCATTAAGAGCCGCATTTTTAGATGCTTCTACAGCCCCTACATCTCCGCTGAATATAACAATATACTTTCTGGGGCATACAGAATGAGATCTCAAAACCTTAACATTCGCAGTTTTTCCTATATAATCTGTAACTAATATTCCTTTAGCTATACTGTTCAATTCTATCATTCCTATAGACTTCATTTAATACTCTCCCCATTTATAACTATTTTTTCACTGTCAGCAGACTCTACAATACCATTAATACTTGAATGAATATTAGCCCCAACTTTATCCATCGGTACTGCAGCTATAATTTGACCTTCTTTAACTAAATCCCCCTCTTTAACTAAAGCCTCAGCAGGCATTCCTATATGCTGCCTTAATTCTATACATACTTTTGAAACTTTAATTTCTTTAGGGTTGTCCATGTCTGCTTCATCATGGTCATATTTATCCAATTCCAAAATTCTAGTAAGTCTGTTAGTTGATACCCTTCTATATTCTATAGAAGAGTGTACTCCATAATCTTTTACATTTCTATCCAATTTAATATTTGCTTTTCTCAAAAGTGATTTAATGTATATATTCATGTTTGAAGGATTAATACCCATAGGACAAGAATAAAGTTCGCATATACCGCACTCACAGCAGAAATATGCCTCTTTAAGTATATCCAATACATTCTCACTATTATTTTCTATATTATCCAAATCAGCAAATGCTGAAGTACGCATAACCAAATGAGGGTGAATTTTATGACCTATTAAATTCCTAGGGCATAACTCAGAACAAGCAGAACATTGTATACATGAACATTTAGCTAAAGAAATCATCTTATCATAATTTATATTTTTCTTTTTTACCAAATAATGATCATTATCAATAACTATCAAAGCTCCAGTTGTTTTCTTAACAAACAAATTATTAGTCTCTTTTATAGGATAATATCTTCCCATCATGGGACCGCCGACTATAACGTATTTATTATCATCATTTACGCCAGACTGATATAAAATCTCTCTTAAATTAGCACCTATAGGAGCTTTAACAATAGAAGGTTTATCTACTTCTCCTAATATTGACATATATTTTGAAGTTACAGGTATATCGCTTAGACTATCATAAATATTGCATAAAGTAGCAACATTAAACACAACACAGCCCTCTTCTAAAGGTATACCCCCAGCCTTAATAACTCTTTTAGTAATATTATATACCAAAGTCTGTTCATCACCTAAAGGATAAAAACTTTTAAATGTCTTTATTTCTATAGGAGCATTCTCTTTTTTTATGGCTTCAGATAATGCTTCTATTTGCTTAGTATATTTTTTCTTAGTGCCGATAATTATATGTTCAGCTGATATTTCATTACCTATAACAGTTAATGCTTTTATTATTTTATCAGCATATTTTAACATTAAGAACTGATCCGTTTTTAATAGGGGTTCGCATTCTGCTGCATTAGCTATTAAATATTCCACTTTTTCAGGCAATTTTATATGTGATGGAAAACCTGCTCCGCCAGCACCAACAATACCAGCATTATATATTTTTTCTTTCAAACTCATATATAAACCTTCATTTTTATTTATTTAAATCAACCTGATCCACTATTCCCACTATAACTGCATCTATAGGCAGCATATCTTTATCACCCTGAGCATTTCTAGCACCGCTTCCAGAAGTAATAATAACTATATCGCCTATACCAGCCCCTATATAATCACAAGCTACAATAATATCCAATTCTTTACTAGTATCTGGTTCAAATACTCTTGTAATTAAAAGTTTGCTTCCAGATAAAGCCTCCTCTTTTTTTGTAGCCCATACACTCCCTATTACTTTTGCTAGTACCATTAATAATTCCTTTTAATTTTATTCATTATAAATAATGTTTATTTTATTTTCTTTTATATAATCCATAACAAGCGGTGTAATTATAACATTATTTCTTACTATAATACTTGAATAATCTTTAACAATATCCATTATATCACTTTTAGTAACAACTTTTTTATCAGTAAAATCAAATGAAGCTGATGAACTTTTAATTTCATTATTACTATTTTTACTAAAATATGATAAAAAACTTTTGCTATCAAGTATTATAAGCCCATAAGATTTTGCAGTATTTTCAAGCTCTAATAATTTAGAAAATAATTGATTAGAAGCTGTTTTTTTATAATTATCAAATTTATCATTATCTTTTAATGCTAAAACTTTTTTTCCAGATAATAAAGCATTAATTATAAAAGAAGTATTACTGTCTTTATATAAAAGATTAGATATAGAAGATATAATTTCAGCCGATAAATCATCTATTATAAACATACAATGATTATTAAAATCACAAGCATTATTAGATATATCAACTTTATACCCCATATTTTCTAATTCGTTTTTGAAACAGAAACTATTATTATCTGATAGAACAAATACAGAATCTATGCATGTTTTATTTAATTGATTTATAACTTCTAGTACAATTTTTTTTAATACTAAATCGTCCATAAATTTATAATACTTCCTCTAATTTTTATTAATTCTTATTATTTTCAACCAAACTCATAGCTATGCCCAAAGGAGTAACCAAAAAAGGATTTTTAGGCTTTATAGTATGCACATTAGTTTCCTTTTCAACAACATTTTCAAACCCGTCCAAACATACTGTACCGCCAACCAAACATATTAAATCTACATTATAATCTTTTATATGCTTGCTTATTATACTCCCTACTTTTTGTATTACTGGAAGAACAATTCTAAATATCTCTTTTGAATTATTTTTATCCTTCTTTTTATTTTCCGCTTCGTTAAAAGAAATGCCATAATTTCCAGCAATAGTAAGAGTAAAATGAGTTCCGCCAGTAGGCTCATCAGCCGTGTATATCATTTTACCATTATTAAATATAGCAATACCAGTGGTACCTCCTCCCACATCAACAACTGCTCCGTTGTCTATATTTAATATATAGTTAGCAGCTTCAGGCTCTTCTATCACATTTAACACCTCAAACCCAGCACTTTCAGCTACATATCTATGAGTAGCAACTGATTTGTTGTTAACTCCGGGCGGCATGGCAATAGCAGCATTTACAAGCTCAACTCCAAGCCTATTTTCCAATTTTCCCTTTAATTCTCTAACAATAGAGCAAGCCCTAGAATAATCAACAACAAGCCCATCTCTCACTACTTCAGCATATTGAAGCTCCGTTGCTATAGGATTGCCTTTTGAATCTAAAACTACTAATACAATATAAGCAGTACCTAAATCAACACCTACATACAGTTTATCATTTATATTAAAATCACCATTTTTTTCTATACAGTCAGTCGTCCTATCTATAATAGAATCAACATATTCAAATGAAAAACTCATAAAATGATCTCTCCATATCCCTGACTGAGTAAACCGCATGCATTTGCCTCATCAAAATCTATATGCATAGCAGGCATAAATTTATCACTAACCCTTACAACAACCTCATCAAATATTAAAGATCTAATACCATAAACTTTAACTTTAACTATCTGACCATTATACAAATTCCATTCTGAAGCATCTTTTTCTCTTAAATGTATATGTCTTTTAGCCACTATAACAGAATTTTTAGCTTCTATACTTCCATTTTTTCCAATTATAGTTATATCTCCAGCCCCCTCGAGCTGCCCTGATTCATTAATCGTTATATTTTTAATACCTAATGCCCTAGCATCAGATATAGATAATTCTACCTGAGTATTTTTTCTCACAGGACCTAATATAGCTATATTATTCATTTCTGACTTAAGACCAACAAGTTTAACACGCTCCTCACTTAAATACTGTCCGGGCTGTGAAAGATCTCTTTTCGGAGTTAAAGAATAACCTTTTCCAAACAATATCTCTAAATCACTTTGAGACAGATGTACATGTCTTGCTGATATTTCCACCTTTATGATTTTTCTTTTGCTAAGCTCATATTTAATGGAATCAGATACTTTATTAAAAAATGAATTATCTGTCATTTGCTTATATCCTTACCAGTATGTGCCATTAACATTAATATATAAACAGCACTGCTCATACGATTCAATAACTTTATAAGGTCATCTCTCTCATTTTTTAAAGCATTATATGCAGCTAGTTCCACTTCTCTAACAGCCGTTCTTATAAGATTAAGTTTTATAACAGTAAAAGGCATATTACAATTAACAAAAATATGATCGCATCCGAAATACTCTTTTGGGTGATGAGACATTTTTCTAATCTCTTCTTCTGTCAAATCAAATATGGTATCAAACTCTAAACTTTTATTTGAAACCTCAGAATATAATATAGTATGTATTAGTTTCTGATATTTTTTTAAGTATTCAAGCAATTTATCCTCATGTCTTTCTTTAAACTGATACTGTATATCAACAATTAAAGAAAGCAGACTGTCTAATTTTCCCCTTAGCACTATCCTAGGATGATTTTTCTCAACTAATACATTATTATATAAATGAGTATAATTTTCAGGTTTAGTATTCAATTTTTTATTTGTACTATAGTCTATATAATACTCCATATTTTCTATTTCTTTTATACCATAGGATTTAGGACTCGATGTAGAACTTCCTGCATTAAAGCTGCCTGATTTTATTTTAAGTTCTATTTTGCGTGAAGCCAAATATTCTTTAGCAGAAGGAGTTACAAAAACACCCTCTTCTATAAAATATTCTGATACATCTCTGTTAAGTATCTCGCTTCTAAGCATTTGTTCTGTTAAAACTTTCATAATAAACCTATTACTTTATATATTACTCTTCTTTACTGCTATTATTAACTTGCGGAGCTGGAAGAAGTGTTTCCACTTCTTCATGAGGTCTTGGTATTACATGCACGCTGATAAGCTCTCCTACTTTAGCGGCTGCTGCTGCTCCTGCATCTGTTGCTGCTTTCACTGCTCCTACATCACCACGTACCATAATTGTTACTAAACCTCCGCCTACTAATGTTTTTCCTATTAGATTAACATTAGCTGCTTTTACCATAGCATCTGCTGCTTCTATAGCAGATACCAAACCTTTAGTTTCTATCATACCTAAAGCCATAGAACTTGCCATA
>NZ_ARQI01000129.1 GCF_000384655.1 Brachyspira innocens ATCC 29796
TATTTATTGAAAATTATTTTAATGTTAATTTTAGATTAAGATAATACATGATGTAATAAATAAACCAAATATTATTTATATTATAAATTTTCTATTTCTTCTATACTCAATCCTGTATTATCACTTATAAACTTTATATCTAAACCAGACTTTTTTAAATTTTTAGCTATTGTTATTTTATTTTTTTCAATACCTTTTTCAATACCTTTTTCAATACCTTTTTCAATACCTTTTTCAATACCTTTTTCAATACCTTCTTTAATACCTTCTTCTTTAGCTTTTTTCATATCTAATTCTATGCTTTTATTAAAAAAGTAAGTATCTACTTCTCTTTTTTTATATTTATCCATTACTGGACTATCATTAACAAATGTACGGCATTTTTTTTCTACTTCTTCAAATATAGTATTTTCTTTCATCAAGACAGACATGTCTTCCCCCTTAAAAAATTTTATCCAAGAAATGAATTCTCTATGTATATTATCTAAACTTTCTATTGCAGAAATATTTTTTAAATTGAATTTAGGAAGCTCTAGGAAATGTAATTGACAATGATCGGTCAGAATTTTATTGTTATTTAACTCTTTTAATACGTAACAGCTATGAATTTTATCTTCATCTGTAAGTATAAAGTTTGTAATATTAATGCTTACAGTTGGTTTTAATTCATCATAAAAAGAACCTCTATTTAAACTAGAACTATAATTATAAGCCCAATAGTATAAAGCCCTTTTTATAAAATCTTCATTTCCTCTCGATTGTATTTCTATTAAAACGGTTATACCTGTTTCTGTAGTTGCTTTTATATCAACTATAGACTCTTTCTCATCATAGTTTTCAGCAATATTGAATGGATTAAGTATTTCTATTTTCTTAAAAGTTTCAAAGTTTAAATCTTTAAATACAGCATTAATAAAGTTTAAAGCTATATTTTCATTTCCAACATGAGAGAATAAATAGCGTATAAAATAGTCATTAATTCTATTTAAATTATCAACTGTAACAGGCTCATTTAATATTTGTTTTAATTTATCTAAATATTTCATAATTTTATTATACTAACATTAATAATAAATGTAAAGTAGTATAATTTTATAAAATATAATAACAAAATATCAGAATTATTTCGTAATTAACTTTTTTATCTTGATAGTATTAAAAAACACTAATTTATACAAAATATAATATACAAATTTTCAATAACATTTATAATTTAATCATTTATTATTAATAAATTTTATATAAATCGATGAAAGATTAGTCAAGTCAGCATCATCTTCTGCTTTTGAAGAGAGAATATAATAAATATCATCTATTCTCCATAAAGTAAACTTCTCACCATTTGAAGAAATATTATATTCAACATTGATATCATCTTCTATAAAATTTTTTCCGCTATTTTTATAATCGCCGTAAAATGATAATAGATTATTAGAGTTTTTAGAAGCTCTGTATATATATGAATTATTCATATAATCAAAATCAATCTCTGCAATGTCTTTATTGATTATAAAATATTTTGCATTTAAACTATCTTCAGGAGCTGAAATTTTTATGCCCAAAGGAATAAATGAATTAGGAGAATCCATCTGCACATAATCTAAAACATTTTCCGATATATTATCATTATTTCGTGTTTTTTTATTTTCATCATTTGAACATGAAACAGCAAATAAAAAAGCACAAGTGATTAAACTGATAAATATTCTTGTCATATATTATAAGCCTTTAATCAAAAGTTTTCATTTCTAGCAGATATTTTTTGAATATAGTAAATAATATATAATCAATTTTTACTTCATCTTTCAAAAAATTATCATACATATAATTTAAAATATCATCATCTGTATCAATTTCATTAAAACATATATCTCTTTTATATTTTAGAAAATCATATAAATCTAATATCTCTAAAATCTTTACTGGATAATACACAGAAGATGTAAAATTAAGTATATCTTTAGAATCAAAAGTAATTAAATACTGATATTCAAAATTTGGTCTTTTCGCTCTCATAGCATCGCATAATGTGATTGCAAAGCCGTAACCATATCCGTAATATTCATGATGAAGCCCTACTGCTAAATTAACGTCCTGATTATTTGATATAGAATATTTAAGATAGTTATAAGACTTAATAGCATGAGAGTAAAGTTCATTATTACTATTTTCTACAGGTAAATAATTAATAATTTCAGTTAATGTAATATCATGAAGAAGTGCCGCAATAGCCATATTAACAATTTCAATATAATCAAACTGTCTTATACCAAATTTAAAAATATTATCTAATTTACTTGTATCTTTAATAAATCTATTTTTTTAGATATTTTATCATAATACGGCATATACTCATTTTTCCATTTAGCCCTTATTTTTGAAAGTATACCCATATTAATATTCTTATTATAAAATATCATATATTCTATTATATTTATGAATAGTCTGTTGCTGTGATCTATTATATTATATCCTGTAAATCCTATAGTATTTGTAAACATATCGTTTTTTTCATATGGTTTATTAAGAAGTACAAAAACACTTTCTGCTACACTTCTTAAAAGCTCTTCATAATTTATATTAAAATTATTAGAATCAAATAATTCATTATCAGATATATTTCCGATAACATTTATTCTCTGCATTAATCCCAATTTTATTAATATCTCTCCTACTATTTCAGCAGCTTTACAAGTAAATTTATCTCTATTTTCTTCTATCTCCAATTCCAATATAAGATTTTTAATATTCTCTATTCTCTTAAAATAATTCATAGACAATATATCTTCAAGCATTTTCTCTTGGGTCTTTCTTACACTTTCTATAGGGTCTTTACAGCTTGTGAAAATAGAATAAAAATAGTCTTTACTATTTAAAGAATTAGGATCTATAAAGAACTCTATCATTTCTAAATATGATTTATATATATAATATTCCGATTTATTAAATAAAATATTATTCTTGCAATCTTCAGTGAATAAAAAATCAACTTTATTGTAAGGCACTGCATTTACAATACCATATTCATTTTTAGAAATAATTTCTATTTTATCTTTTTGTATTAAATCCTTATAGTCTTTGAGCTTATCTAATGATATCAAAGCATAATTATCTAAATTTATTTCCATATAGTTACCCGCTTAAAATAACATAATAATTTGTTATTATATATATATAATAACAATAAAACAAACATTTTATTAAAAAAATTTGTAAAAAGAAAAAAAATTATTATATTATTAAATAAGCAGTATATTATGAAGGAGATAAATATATAAATGGATAAATACAGATATACTCAAGAGGATTTTGCTATACTTGATTCTTATAGAACTATATCTCAATCTCTCGGAAACTACTTAGGTGAAAATGCAGAATTAATATTATACTCCTTTGAAGATAAACAGCATTCAATAATACATATTGTTAATGGTCATTTATCAAATAAAAAATAGGCGATTATTTGTCGGAAAGAGATAAAAGCGTACTGAATGAACTTTTAGATAAAAATAATGATTATAAAAATAATTTTGTAGAAAATGTAACTGGTGAATGCTCAAAAATAAATTATACTTTAATAAAAAATTCTAATAAAATTCCAATAGGACTTATGATGATAAATTGGAATTATGACATTTCTTTGATTAATACTCTAAAAATATTTATTCCAGAACACTCTGCTAACAATACCGAAATAAAAGAAAATAAAAACAGTAAATCTGAGGAGATAATTTTAGATGCTATAAAGAAAGTTATTACTGGAATAGACAAAGATGAAGTGGGGCCATCTGTTTATAACAAAACAATTATAAGAAAATTATTTAATCAAGGAATCTTTGAGTTTAAAGAATCAGTTCAGATAGTAGCAAATTATTTAAATATATCTCACCATACAGTATATCTGCACCTTAGAAGTATTAAAAAAATAAAAAAAATCGATAATAAATAAAATATAATTGACTATAATTAAAATTTATTATAATTCAACACTAATCAATTATTAGAATGAGGGTGAAATTTATTATATACTTCAAATAATCTTGAATTAGTAACATGAGTATATCTTTGAGTAGTTGCTATAGTTTCATGACCTAATAACTCCTGAACACCTCTAATTTCAGCGTCATTATTAAGAAGATGAGTTGCAAAAGTATGCCTTAATGTATGAGGAGAAAAATCCATAGATATATTTGCATTTCTGATTAGGCGTTTCATAGATGTTCTTATACTTCTGTCGCTTATTGGTTTTCCAAATCTATTTATAAATAAATAGTCATTATTTTGAGAATACTCTTTTTGTATCATTCTTCTTTTTTCCATATAGATATCCCAATTTTCATAAACTATAGGAAGAACAGGAATATCTCTTACTTTAGAACCTTTTCCGCATATTCTCAATGTCTTATCACCTTTTTTTATCATGCTAAGTCTTAAAGAAGCTAGTTCTGAAACCCTTAAACCAATAGCATACATAAATAAAGCCATCATTTTATCCCTTAAAAGAGTAAAATCTCCGTCATCATCTATAGCTAATATTCTGTCTATATCCTCTAATGATAAAAACTTAGCTATATGCTCCTCTCTTTTAGGGCTTTTCATATCAACTATTCTAGTTTTATCAGACAATCCGTTTCTTATTAAATATTTATAAAATTTCTTTATAGAAGAGAGATGTCTTGACATAGTGGAATTAGTTAAAGATTTAGACTTTAAAAAAGTTAAATAATCTCTTACACTATAATGATCAGCATTATCTAGTAAAATATTTTTACTTTCCAAAAAATTAAAATATTCTTTTAAATCTTTATTATAACTATTAATAGTATGAGCAGCAAAATTTAATGTCTGTAAATAGTCACTGAACTCATCAAGCAAAACATATACTTTTTCATCTTTAAAAACGTAATCGGTATGCATATTCATAATAAAGCCTCATTTTTTAGTAAAAATATATTAGTTTGAAATGTTGTTAACTGTTATTCTATTATCGAATAGTTCAAATCATAAATTTATGAAGTATGTTAACTTGATAATATTTTTTTATTTTTATTATGTAAAAAAAGTATATATTTTATATAAAAAATTAAGCAATATAATTGATTTTAGTTAGTTAGTTTACTATACTAATTTATATATAAATAAATAATATAAGGTGATTTAATAATGAGAGATTTAGAAAAAAAGCTAATGGAGTTTTCTCTAAAACTAATAGACGAAAAAAAGGCTAAAATCATAGTGCCAGTAACACCAGAAACAGGATATTGGTTCGGCGGCGGTAATATGATAGAAGATAAAGACGGCAATTTATATATATCAGGAAGATATAGAAACTCTGGGGATTCCAGAACAGGACTTGATTTAGGAGATAGAGGTGCCGAATTAGCGATATTTAAATCTTCTGATAAAGGAAATACTTGGACAAAAATTAAAAGCATATTAAAAAAAGAGCTTCCTAGAGGTGTTTTATCTATTGAGGGAACCGCTTTAAGATTTAACAAAGACAATGAAGTTGAGCTTTATATATCATCAGAAAAATCAGAAAATAAATATCCAGATCATCTTAAAGATTTTTTAAAACCTGGTACAGGTGTATGGGATATTGACGTAATAGTATCTGATAAAATAGAAAATTTAAGTGCTTCCAATGTAAAAGAACTTATAAAAGGCGAAGATTCAAGATTTATACACCTAAAAGATCCTTTTATTTATGACAGCTATAATGGTGAAAAATATTTATTATTCTGCACACACCCTTATAATTGGACTAGCTCTAATACTGGATATATGATAAGAAGAGGAGAAAACCTTAATTTTGAAGCACCTGTATTTTATTTCTTTGAAAAAGGACATACTTGGGACATCGCTATGACAAGAGGAACTTGTATTATTGATATGCCTCAGGTCGGAATATTAAAAAACAAAAGAATAAGTCTATTTTTCTATGACGGAGGGGAATGCGTAAGAAATTTAGATGAACATGAAAAAGCTGTAAAAAGACCTAGAGGATATTCATGCGAAGAACTTGGAGGAGTAGCATATATAGAAAATGGTTCATTTGCCCATATAGAAAGAATAAGCAAAGAACTTCCTTTATTTGTAAGCCCATATGGTACAGGCTGCTCAAGGTATGTTGATGTGCTTAGAACAAAAGACGGAATGTACGCTACTTGGCAGCAATCGCAGGATAATAAATCTCAGCCTTTGGTAATGAATTTTTTGAGTAATGCTGAAATAGAAGACATTTTAAAATAAGTTTTTGAAAAAAGTTTTATTAACAATATTAGGTTGATGATTAAAAATTAATTATCAGCCTAATATCATAATACTTTTTAATTAAGACTATAAACAAATAATTACAGTATTAATGGATTAATAAAATTTAATCAAGAGGAAAGAAGATGAACAGCAAACCTATGGGAAATAAAAAATACATATTTACTGCCCTTTCCATTATAATAGCATTATTAATATGGCAATTTGTTTCATCATCTGATGCAGGTGCGGTTATAGCAAGCCCTGCTGATGTTTTTAAATCATTCATTAAAGAAATCACTAATGGAAAATTACTGCATCATATAGCAATAAGTTTGTTTAGAGTATTATCAGGATTTGCCTTAGCTTTTATAGTTTCTATACCTATAGCATTTTTAATGGGTTGGTATCAGCCTATACAGCTTTTAATAGAACCTATAATTCAATTTTTAAGAAATATCCCAGCATTAGCATATATACCCTTAGTTGTCGTGGCACAGGGAGTAGGTGAAAGTGCTAAGATTACTGTTATATTTATATCTACTTTTTTGGTTATGATTATCACTGTTTATCAAGGCGTAAAAGAAGTAGATTCTACTTTGATAAAAGCAGCAAGAGTACTTGGTGCTAAAGATAAAGATATATTTTTAAAAGTAGTAATACCTGCCTCTGTTCCTTATATATTAGTTGGTATGCGTTTAGGACTTGGAGCTTCGCTTACCACACTTATAGCTGCAGAACTTACTGGTTCAAATGCTGGTTTGGGTCAGATGATACAGGAAGCAAGTCTTTACTTCAGAATGGATATTGTTATGCTTGGTATAATACTTATTGGTATTACTGGATTAGTATTAAACTTAATAGTAAGTATTATAGAAAATAAATTAACAGTATGGCAGGAAAAAAAGAAAAGATAAATAACGTATAATTAAGAGATTATAATATGATAAACAAAGAAGTCAAAGTAAAAATTTCTAATGTTAGTAAAATATATAAAGGCACAAACAAAGATGTTCATGCTTTGGATAATGTTAATTTAGATATTTACAAAAATGAATTTGTATGTGTTATAGGCTCTTCAGGCTGTGGAAAAAGTACATTACTTAATATACTTGCTGGACTTGATACTCCAAATTCAGGCACTATAGAAATAGACGGAAAAGCTATAGAAGGTACAGGTGTTGACAGAGGCGTTGTATTTCAGCAGTATGCTCTATTTCCTTGGCTTACTGTTGCAAAAAATGTGGCTTTTGGTTTAGAGCTTCAGAAAAAATCAAAAGATGAAATAAATAAAATAGTAGATCATTATTTAAAAGCTGTAGGACTAATAGATTTTAAAAACTCATACCCTAAAGAATTATCAGGCGGTATGAAACAGCGTGTAGCTATAGCAAGGGCATATGCAGTTAATCCTAATATACTTCTTATGGACGAACCATTCGGAGCTTTGGATGCACAGACAAGAGCCCAGCTTCAAACCGAATTATTAAATACTTGGGATAATGAAAAAAAAACCTGCTTCTTTATTACGCATGATGTAGATGAGGCTGTATTTTTGGCTCAAAGAGTTGTTATAATGAGTCCGCGTCCGGGCAGAATAAAAGCAATAGTTGAAGTACCTATACCCTACCCTAGAGTTCCAGAAACAAAATTATCTAAAGAGTTTAATGATATAAAAAATGAGTTGTGGCAATTAGTATATCAGGAATATTTAGAAGCAAAAAAATAATTCTATATAAAATAAATGCTTTTGATATTTAAATATATAATTAGTAATAAAAAACAAAAAAAAGGAGATAATATGAAAAAGATAACACTATTCATATTTATAATGGCTTTTGCAATATCTTGCGGAGGAAATAAGACTTCTTCAGAAAATTCATCATCTGCTAACAAAATAAGAGTTGCATATTTAGCAGATTTTGCTGGAACTTCAGCTGCTGCTATAGCTCAAGAAAAAGGTTTTTTTAAAGAAGAAAATTTAGACGTAGAATTAGTAAAATTTTTAAACGGTCCTTCTGAAATTGCCGCTATGCTTTCTAAAGATATACAATTTGCATACATTGGACATGGAGCACACTCTCTTGCTATTCAAGGCAAAGTTAATGTATTAATTCCTAATGGTTTAGGAAAATCAGAACAAATTATAGTAGGAAAATGGGCTAATGTTAATGATGTAGCTGGATTAAAAGGAAAAACTGTAGGTACTCAGCTTGGAACTTCTGGTGATATAGTACTCGATATAGCTTTGAGAAAGGCTGGAATTACAAAATCTGATGTTAATGTTGTAAATATGGATGTAAGCGGTATAGTATCTTCTATGGTTGGTAAAAAAGTTGATGCTGTATCTGTATGGGCACCTTATACTTTTGAAATATCTAAACAGCTTGGCGACGAAGTATTTGTTATAGCATCTATTACAAACTATTTAGATGAAGCAGTATTCCCAAGCAGCTGGATAGTTACTCCAGAATATCAAAAAGATAATCCAGATATAGTTAATAGATTTACTAGAGCTATACTTAAAGCTATGGATTACAGATCTGCTAATATGGAAGACGCTATTGAAATAGTTGCCAAATTAAACGGAACTCCTATTGATTCTGTGGCATTAGAGGAAGAAACTGCTATATGGCTTACTTCTGATGATGTAAAAAAAGCATATTCTGATGGAGAGGCAGCAAAATGGTATGAAGCTCAGCAGAAAATATTTATAAACTCTGGTGTTGTTACAGATGAAGTAGATGTTAATAATTATGTACAAATAAAATATATGAATGATAATGTACTTAAATAAATAAAAAATATTACTATTTAGAAATTAATTTTAATATTTTTTTTCATATTTACATATATATTTCTTTGTAATTAATAAAAAATATAGTATAATATCAAATGCTGATATTATATCGGTAAAATAATTTTTATTAGAAATAAAGGATATGTAATTATGAGTGAGAAAAAAATTGTATTATTAACATTACTAACAGTGCTATTAATATCATGTACTAATGGAGGTAAAGAGGAAGAGGTAAAAAAATAGCTAGAATAAGAGTAGGATATATGCCAGATTTTTCAGGTACTTCTGCTCTGGCAATAGCCTTACAGAAAGGGTTTTTTGAAGAGGAAAATTTAGATGTCTCCTTAATAAGATTTTTAGATGGTCCTTCTGAAATTGATGCTATGCTTTTAAATAATTTAGAATTTGCATATATTGGTCATGGAGCACATACTTTAGCTATTGAAGGAAAAGTTAATGTATTGTTCCCAAATAGTTTAAGTAAATCTGAACAAATTATTGTAAGAGCTGATTCTCAAATAAATACTGTTTCTGATTTAAGAGGTAAAACAGTAGGTACTCAATTTGGAACTTCTTCAGAAATTCTTTTGAATTTGGCACTTAAAACTTTGGGAATAAACAGAAATGAATTAAATATTGTTAATATGGACGGACCTACTATAGTATCTTCAATGTCAAATAAAACAATTGACGCTGCTGCTGTGCAGGCTCCTTACACTTTTAACATATTAAAAAATCTTGGAAATGAAGCAAAAACTATTGCCAATACAATTGATTATTCTGATGCTGGTGCTTTTCCAAGCAGCTGGATAGTTACACCTGAATATCAGACTAATAATCCAGACATAGTTAATAGATTTTCAAGGGCAATACTTAAAGCTATGAATTATAGAACTGCAAATATGAATGAAGCTGTTGAAATAGTGGCAAAACAAAATAACACTGATACTGATGCTGTAAATTTAGAAAAAGAAACAGCTGTATGGCTTTCTGGAGATGATATAAAAAATGCATATCTTGACGGCACAGCTTCAAAATGGTACAAATCGCAGCAAAATATATTTATTTATACAAAAGCTATTACAAATTCTGTTGATATTAATAACTATGTACAAATAAAATATATGAATGATAATATATTTAATAAATAGTTATTATTTAAGTATTATAAATATTAAGCGGTGTGTATTCTTTATGCATCGCTTTTTTAATCATTTATTATAGGATTATAAGAAATAAATAAATGAAAAGATTAAAAGTTAAAAATTTAAAAGAGCAAAACTATATTGATATAGTTAAACTCTTAAAAATTGGAAATTATTCCAGAGCTGATTTAGCTTATAATTTGGAATTGAGCAAAGCAAGTATATCCGTACTTGTAGAAGATTTAATTAATATTGGTATAGTATATGAAAAATGCGGAGGACAGTCATCTTCTCTTGGCGGGAAAAAACCTATATTACTCGATATTAATAAAAATATTGGATATTTTTTAGCTGTACATTTTAGAAGAGAGTTATGTCATATTGCAATAGTAAATTTAGAAAATGAAATTATATATGAACATAAAATGGAAGTTGTAATAAACAAAGATTATAAAATAACTTTTAATCCAATAATAAAAAAAATTAAAGATATTATATCAAAGCATAAAGAAAAAAGAATATTCTCTCTGGGTATTTCAGTACCGGGTAAAACAGGGAAAAAAAATAATTTGCTTATAGACTGTATGGGAATACCAGAATGGAAAAACATACCTCTCAAAGAATATATAGAAAAAAATATCAATATAGATGTTATAATAGACAGATATGCATGTGCTATGCTTACATATAATATACTTGAAGAGATGAAAAAATATATGCCTATACAAACTTCTTCGGTATATATTTACCTTAGTAATTGGCTTGGAGTATCCGTTTCAAATAATGGAAAAATTTTATACGGTACGCATGATACAGCTGCCAACTACTCGCATACAATAGTAACAGATTCAAATTATATATGCTCATGCGGGAAAAAAGGATGCTGGGAATCTGTAGCTAGTATAAAAGCATTTATGAAAGAACTTCAAAACAAAAGTGATAAATATAAAGATTTAACATTTGATGACATTATAAAAAATTATAAAAATGATGATATAGTTATAGATACATATAAAAACTTTTTAGCTTATTGGGTTTCTATAGGAATATACAATATAGTTAATACTTTTGACCCAGAGATAATATTTATAGGCGGAGAAATGATTTATCTGGGTAATGATTTTATTAATGAAATAAAAAATAATATAAAAAATAAATTTAATTCATACGACTTTCTTACAGAAATCAAAATAGTCGAAAACTTCAAAGAAATTGAAATACATGCAGCGGCAGCGATAGCTATATATGATTTTTATAATAACAGTTTATACAAATATCTTTCAGCTAAGTAGAATAATATTAATCTGCGGATTAAAAGCATAATGCTGCTCTATTTTTTTTCTAGTATCTTCTATTAAATTAATAACATCTTCAGCTTTGCTAGGTTCTGCATCTTCTTTATATAAATGCTCATTAACAATATAATTTGGAAATCTTTTATGCCATCTCATAGCACCAAATTTCATATCAAGTCCGCCTACACGCTCTACCATTTCATAGGCTTTAATATCATGAGAATCCTCAAAAACAGGTCCTATATTTGCCTCCATTGGTGCAACAGATCCTCTTATATATCTAAACCAATCTATTCTGTTATCAATACTTTCTGGCAAATCATTATCCAATTTGAACACTGCTGATAATATTACTATGAATTTTCTTTCGTCTTCAGTTAAATTCAAATATTCATCTTTGCTTAATTCTAATACAGAGCAGTCTTTTTTATTAAAGATTTTTACTGATTCCAAAAATTTCAATAATGATATTCCAAAAGATTCTAATTTATCATAAATAGCAGCCCCTATTCTAGTATTAACTAAAGCTACAAACTCTAATCCAGATAAATTTCTAATTCTGGCTTCATGAGAAAGCCTTTCTAAAATAGCAGAACTATTAGATTTTAAAATTCCGTCTTCTAAAAACTCAAAAGTCTCAAACTCCCCTTCTAACGATACTATTATTCCATTATATCCATTATCAGAAACAATTACTTTGCTAGTATCTCCAATAACAAAATAATCTATTTTTTTATTATATAGGAAATTTGCTATATCCAAAAAATCCTCTATCTTTTTTGCAACTATATACAAATCAATATTTCCGCCAACATTAAAACTGCTGAATTTACTAAAAGGCTGATTTTTATAATATTCTATATTTTTTTCTTCGAGAAAACTCTCAACTATCTTGTAACTGTCTTGCATAGTCATTGCTAACCCTCACTATATTACCAGCTCCTAACGTTATTATTATATCACCATCTTTTTTTATACTCTCTAACACTGGCAATACTTCATCTATATTTTTTATATATCTTACATTCTTATTTTGTTTTTTTACTATATCACATATAATCTCACCATTAACCCCAGCAATAGGAGCTTCTCCTGCAGCATAAATATCAGTAATAATTACCTCATCAGCATCATTAAAAGCATATTCAAAATCATTTACAAGCAATTCGGTTCTGCTGTATCTATGAGGCTGAAATACTGCTATTATACGCCTATTTTTATATCCGTCTTTAACCGATGACAATGTAGCTTTTATCTCTGTTGGGTGATGGGCATAATCATCAAATAATGTTATCTCTTTATCATACAGTTTATTTAATCTTCTGCCTACGCCTTCAAAAGTTTTAAGACCTTCTTTTATATCAGGAACATCTATTCCTAAATGATAAGCAACACCTATAGAAGCTAAAGAGTTTAATACATTATGTATTCCAATAAGCGGCACAGAAAACTCTCCCAAACACTCTTTATTATGATATGCTATAAAATACGTAATAGGAGCTTCTACTCTAATAGAATCTTTATCCACATAAAAATCATATGATTTATCAAAACCATAAGAATAATATTTTTTATTGGCACTTTTAGATAAATCCCTTACAACATCATTCTCAAAACATAAAAATGAACAGCCGTAAAAAGGAACTTTATTAATAAACTCTAAAAAAGCAACCCTTAAAGCCTCAACATTTCCGTAATAATCCAAATGATCATTATCTATATTAGTTACAACATTAATAACAGGAGAAAGCCTCAAAAAACTTCCATCACTTTCATCAGCCTCACATACCATATACTCACTGCTTAAATCATTACAAGCAGCATTACTTTTCAAATTAAAATGATTTCCGCCTATAATACAAACTGGATTAAGTCCTGCATGCATCATTATCTGACTTATAAGCGAAGTTGTAGTGGTTTTGCCATGAGAGCCTGATATTGCTATGCCGTATCTCAAACGCATAAGCTCTGCAAGCATCTCCCCTCTCGATATAACTGTTATCTTTTTTGCCTTTGCTGCAACTATTTCTTCATTTGCAGGACTTATAGCTGATGAAGTTACAACTGCTGTAATATCATCTTCTATATTAGAAGCATGATGACCATAATATACTTTTATACCAGATTTTTCTAAAGATTCAGTTTTTGCTGTTTTTGCCAAATCACTTCCAGTTATAGTAAAACCAATAGCATTTAATACACTTGCTATTGCACTCATTCCTATTCCGCCTATTCCTATAAAATGTATCTTTTCTTTTCTTTTTGTAAACATTATGTAAGTTAATCCTTTAATATTAAATCAAAAAATTCAATTATTATAAAAACCAATCAATTATTTTATTTATTTTTTAAATTACTCATTATATCATCTACTATTGAAGATACAGCCCTTGAACTCCAACTGCTTCTAATTTTTTCACGCATAGCTTTTAATCTTTCATCATTATTTAAATTATTTATAACAACACTTTCTAACTTTTCTTTATCTAAATCAGATTCCTCTATTAAATAAGCCATATCTTTATTAAGCAAATCCAAAGCATTAAAATACTGATGATTATCTGTTGCATATGGAAAAGGTACAAGCAAAGAAGGTACATTAACCGCCAATATCTCACTTATAGAACTGCTTCCAGCCCTAGATATAACAAAATCAGCCGCATGAAGTAAAGTTGCCATATCTTTATAATAGCTATGCACAAAAACATTATCAAATTTAGCATTATTCACTTTTTCTATTATTTCAGAAGCCCATTTATGACCAGCAAGCCATTCTATACGTACATTTTTTACTTTATCTTTAATATCTTTTATACACTCAAAAAATAGTTCATTTAATTTTAATGCTCCCTGAGAACCGCCCATCACAACTAAAAGTTTATCATCATTAGATAATTTCATAACTGTTCTAGCACCCTCTCTATTAACTACAAAAAAGTCATTTCTTACAGGGTTTCCAAAAACTTTTCCTTTAGGCATAAACTCTAAAGTCTTTGAAAAAGTTAAATAAGTTTGTTTTGCATATTTGTAGAATATTCTATTAACTTTACCCGGTATAGAGTTCTGCTCGCATAAAAATATAGGTATATTATTCCATTTAGCCACATACAGCATAGGAAGAGATACAAACCCACCCATTCCTATTATACAATCGGGTTTATGTTTTTTAATAATTTTTAATGACTTCATCAAAGCAGGTATAAATTTTAATATAAATAATATTTTTTTCCAAAAATTACCAGGAGGATTAATATTAATAGTATTAAAATCATAATTATGTGGTATAAGATGATAGTCTTTTTGAGCAACTACAAGTCTAGGTTTGTGTCCCTGATGTTTCACATAATCATATATTGAAATAGCAGGTGTTATATGTCCTGCTGTACCTCCTCCGCATAAAATAATATTCATTTTTCACTCCTTTGAGTTATTTTTAAAAGTATAGCAACCATTATCATATTGATAACTAAAGCATTTCTTCCATAACTAATAATAGGAAGCGGCATTCCAGTAGTAGGTATCATAAGAGTTGCAACCATTATATTTAAATATGCCTGAACACTTATAAACATAGTTATAGCAAATGAAAGATTTTTTAAAAACAGATCATTTGTCCGCGATGATATAATAAAACCTCTTATAGTAAATGATAAAAACAAAAGAAGTATTATTAAATTACCTACCAAACCATATCTTTGAGACACTGAAGCATATATAAAGTCAGTTAATGCTGCAGGCAAATGAGTGCTTACATCTCTTATTTCTTCATCAGGTATGCCAGTAATTCCTCCATAATTAAATGCCAATTTTGCCCTTCTAATTTGATAAATATCCTCTTCCGACTGAGACTGTGGGTCAAGATATGAATTAACTCTGCTTCTCATATACGGTATATTAAATATAAATAAAGCAAATAGTATTGCAAGAAGCAATGCCGAAAAAAGTAAAGATTTAAAAGGTATACCGCCGTAAAAAAATATTGAAAAGCCAACCATAGCAAATAATAATGCTGTTCCAGAATCAGGCTCTATAAGTATAAGTCCGGATACCAAACATAAAATAAGAAGCGGAGGAAAAAGCCCCTTTTTTATATCAAATAATTTCTCGCCTTTTTTACTAAGTACACTTGCAAAATATATACTGCATGTCACCTTTGCTATTTCAGAAGGCTGTATAGTAATTCCAGAAGGAAGTAAAAGCCATCTTTTAGCATAACTTCCAGCCACTGTTATACCAAATAAATATACCCATACTAAAAGAAGCAATGTAAAAAGTAAAAGAAAAGGCACCATCTTATCTAAAAATCCAAAAAAATCTGGGAGAATAAGAACTACTAAAGTACCTAATAACATTATAGATAATAATTTTAAATGATTATTAAAATATCCGCCATTAGGCTCATGTATAGTTTGAGCACCATATATAGCTACTAAACCAGCCACAAGTAAGGCTATATATATAATCAATAAATATCTGTCCGGCATTAATTTTCTTTTTATCATATTAAAATAAACACTCTTCAAATTATTCTATAATATTTTATAAGCTAATGACATTTTAAGCTCTATAAAAGTCTCATTATTATAATAAGGAAGTCCTACATGAAGACCAGCTGAAGCTCCTATATTGAATAATAATCTCTCTTTCAAAAATTTAAAATTGACAATAGCTGCTATTCCTAATTTATGCGATAAATGTTTAGAATTAATCAAATAAGTAAGTCCGTAATATCCGCCTATATAAAATAAACTAATTCTTCCTAAAAGAAAAAAATCATTAATAAGTTCAAACTCGCTTTTTTTATGAAGTATAGAAGTTCTAGGGTCATAATAGTATTCTTTATCTCCAACATTAACATATGAAATATTTAAATTATTTATCAAAACAAAATTATTAAAATTAAATATAAAGTAAGGAGAAACATTTATTATATAGCCAAAAGCACTGCCTTTCTTCATAGCATAAAGTTCATCAAAAGAATAGCTTACATCTTTACTGTCGAAACCAGCATATCCAAAGTTCATTATATTAAACATAAAATCAGCATATCCGCTTATTCTCACACCCAAAAACGAAAGCGGCCTAATATCAGCAAATACTCCTACCATATCCGAAGATAAAGAAAAGTTATTTTCTATACCAAAATCTGCTTTAGTACCTTTGAATAAAAAATTAGTAGCATCTTTATACATATACAATCTATAGTATAATCTGGTTTCTAAATTAAATTTTATATAATTAAATCCTCCTAAAGCAGTTTGTTCTATAAAAAGTTCATTACTATAAATACCAGTGTTTGTATTTAATGATAATTTTCTCTCATACATATCCATATTAAAAAGAGTATTTATATCAGCAAAAACAAGGCTTGGATATAAACAAATCATTACTATAATAATATTTATCTTTTTCATTTAAATCTTTAATATCCAATACAAACTTTTTAATATGATACTTTATAAAACAAAAAAATCAAGATTATATGTATTAAAAATATATTGAAAAAAAATATATATATGTTAATATTAATTTAAGGCTGTATCTTATTTTAAGGTATTTTTAATGTATAGAAGTATTATCAAATCCATAATGGAAAATCGTATTGGAGTGATAAAAAAAGACTCTAATCTATTAGAGTTAGTATCTATTGCATCTAAATCTTCTAATAAAATACTTGCCGTTGTAAATGATTCTGATAAAATTGTAGGTGTTATAAATTGCGATAATATTTTAATAAATGTTATCAAAGATATCTCAAAAAAAAGTTCTAAAAATGCTGTAATCAATAAAGAAGTATCTGATTTTATGAATAAGAATCTTATAATAGCACATCCTGAAGATGATATACTTATGACTTTTGATATTATGAAAAATAATAAAATAGATTATTTAGTCATCATAAACTCAGACAATTATCCTATAGGTATTGTAAATATTTACGATTTATTTGAAAATGTAATAAAAATCAAAATGCGTAATATGAGTTTCAGTGTAAATGAAATCGAAAAAAAATATTCCATAGAAAAAGACAAAGTTATAAAAAAACTTATGAAAGAAATAGATACTCTTCATGCACAGTCTACAATAGATCCGCTGACAGGACTTTTTAATGTACGTTATTTTAATAAAATAATAGAAGAAGAAGTTGACAGAGCAAAAAGATACAAATACAGCATTTCTATAATATTTATGGATTTGGATCATTTCAAAGATATTAATGATATATACGGACATGACTGCGGAAATGTAGTTCTTCATGAAATTGGTAAACTTTTAAGCAATGCTTCTGATAATAATGTTCATATGCTGAGAAAAAGTGATATTGCTATACGTTACGGTGGTGAAGAGTTTATAGTAATATGCCCTAATACCAAAAAAGAACAAGCCTACATAGTAGCTGAAAGAATACGTAAAACTGTAGAAAAAAAGAGATTTAATTATGAATCTACTATAATAAATGTTACAGTGAGTGTAGGAATAGCTGAGCATAAGGGTACATCGAAAAAGCCTATAGCTGACACCATAAAAAATGCTGACTCGGCTATGTATGAAGCTAAACATCTTGGAAGAAATAAGGTTATAATGCATTAATTTATATAAAAGTCAATTCACTAATTCAATTCTTAATCTTTTCACATTTTTTAAATATTAATAATATAATAATTAATCTAAGTATTAGACTTGTTTCAAAACTAAATTAAGAAATATTTATACTATTTTAATTTTTAATATTTTTATTTTTATAACTGGGGCTTTGCCCTTACGAAGTACACAGCGTGACCGCTCTGCGTGCTTCACAAAACCCCACTTCTTTTCCCGTCCGCTCTGCGTGCCATATGCAAGGCACCTACTCGGTGGTGACCCATGCACAGCCCGCCTCACTCTGTGTGCCGTAGGCAGGCGAGAAGCAAAATGACTGCATATTTATATACTAAAAATTTTTAAGTTTGTCAATTTTTTTATTCAACTTTTTCCCGCCGCAAAAAGTTGCAAAAAGTGCAAGTATAAAAATAATACTAAATAGCACTAATTATGTTTTACATGTAGGATAAATTATTAAATTTAGGCTGAAATATTAGCCTTTCGCTACTGCGGGCTGTGCCTGCTTCTTTGTGGCACGCCACAGGCGGACAGCGTCCAAAAGAAGTGGGGTGCTGCGTAGCACACAGCGTGGTGGGCAAAGCCCTGCAATATTTTAAATTTAAAAAAATATTTTCTTGACAAACTATATTTGTTTAGGTATATACTAAAATAATAAGTTATACGACATGTAAAACATTGCTTTTACAATTTATAAATTATTAAAATTTTATATATAATCTTGTCAAGTACTTTTGAAACAAGTCTATTCAAAAAATATATACAATTATAAAAAATAAAAAAAGCCCCGATATTATTAAAATACCAAGGCTTTTTATATAAATTAAAATAAAAAATTCATTACATAGCTTGTAAAGAAGTTAATACTGCCAAATCAGCTATATCCTGAGCAGAACAGCCTCTTGAAAGGTCATTAGCAGGTTTAGCAATACCTTGAAGCATAGGACCTATAGCAGTACATTTACCTACTCTTTGAGCTATTTTATATCCTATATTACCAGCATTTAATTCTGGGAATACAAGTACATTAGCATTACCTTTAATAGGAGAACCAGGAGCTTTTTGAGCACCTACTTTTTCTACTATAGCAGCATCAAACTGCATTTCACCATCATAAGCAAAATTTACATTACGTGAATCTAATATTTTTTTAGCTTCTATAACTTTATCAACACTTTCATGTTTAGCAGAACCTTTTGTAGAGAAAGAAAGCAAAGCAACTTTTGGTTCTAAACCAGTCATAACCCTGTAAGATTCAGCAGTAGATTCAGCAATATCAGCAAGCTGTTCAGAAGTAGGCTCAGGTATAACCGCACAGTCAGCAAAACAAGCTATACCATTTGTAAATAAAGATTTGTCTGGGCTTTCAATGAAGAATGTAGAAGATAAAGTTTTAATGCCTTTTTTAAGACCAATTAAAAATAAAGCAGCTCTTAACATTTCACCTGTAGCATATACTGCTCCTCCTACCATACCGTCAGCATCGTTGGAAGCAAGCATAGCAGCACCAGTATAAACTGAATTGTTAATAATTAAATCTTTAGCCTGATCTTTAGTCATACCTTTTTTTTCTCTGGCTTTAAAAAGCATTTCAATATAACTTTCAGTTTTAGCATCTTTATTAGGGTCAAAAATTTTAGCAAAATTACCGTCTAACTCTAATGCATTTTCTTTTGCTAAAGCTTCTATTTTAGAAGTATCTCCAACTAATATAACGCCTTTAACTAACTGTTCTTTCTTTAAAATAACTGCAGCTTTAACATGTCTTTCATCATATCCTTCAGCCAATATTATAGTTTTAGGATTAGATTTTACTTTTTCTCTTAAATTATCCATAAATGATGCCATAATAAAAAACCTCTTTAAAAATAAAATTACTATCTATATAGTTTAATACATAAATAGTATTTTTGCAAACATATACCATGCATATGTATAATTTTTATATAATATATACGATTTAAAATTAATTTTTTTCAATATTTAAAACAAATTCATATAAAAATAAAAAATCTATTTTTAATAATTAAAATTTCTTTAATACTTGTTATATATAAAAAGGGAGCATTCAATGCTCCCTAGTAAAATTATTAAAAATTATAATTTATAAATCAGCTCCATTTTTTGTATGTAACCAAAGTAGGATCTTCAACTTGTTTAGGGAAATAATCCTCACAAGAACCTTCTCTGTAAACATCAGCAGTAGCACAATGCAAACCGCCTCCAAATGGATAAGCATCTCTAAATGGTACTGGTATAACATTCATTCCAAGTTTGTCCATTTGTTCCAACTGATGTACTTCGCTTGCTTCTACCAATACTGTTTTATGGTCTAATACTAAACAGTTCATAGAAAGCCAAACACTTGAATAACAAAGAGGAGGAGGAGTTTCATGTGCAGGCTGTGCTGCATCAACTATTTCCCAGCCATTAGCTTCAAATATTTTTCTTTGTTCTTCTGGAAGTTTTCTAGTAGGGTTATTAATTATCAAACCAGGTCTTAATGGTACAAATGTAGCATCAATGTGAATTGGATAAGGGTCTCCAGGGAAGTTTACAGCATGTACTCTGAAATCTGGATACTGTCTTCTTAACCATTCCATAGCTTTTCTGTTTGTTGTTAGTCCATGCTGACAGAATAAATCTTTACCTAATCTCATAACATCAGCAGCATCAAAAAGTATTTCATGTTCCGTAGTTACCATATGAAGTTTAGCAGTTCTTTCAAGTAATACCTCTTCTGTTACATCTCCATCAAAATAATGCATATCATAACTAGCATCTCCAAGTTCTGGACGAGGTGCTGCTATCCATCTGAAATCAGGGTCTTCATCAAAATATTTTCTAAGTATTGGAGAATAAGCCAAATATTCAAAATATCTTGATCTGAATGACATAGGAGCTGCTATTATATCACTGCCTACAGTAAGAAGTACATCTCTAGGAGGCATACAGCCGAACATACTTCCAGTCATAAAATGAGGTGTTACAACAGCCTGATTCCATTGAAGAGGTGTAGGTCTGTCAACTTTTACACCATGCTGTTCCAATATTTTACAAAGATTATCCAACTGAGCATTTGCTTTTTCTACTGTATCTAAAGGTCTTGGACCTGTCATACCTCTCATAGGGCTGTTTAAAGGTACTTTAGCTTTAGATGCAGGTTCAGAAGGAGCTATACAGCAGTTATCAGCTCTTCCTACTATAACATGTTTTAACGGGTCAAAATCATTCCACGAATTAACGATTTTCATATTGAGAAATCTCCTTATATTTATTACGGTTTTTTATTTATTAAACTAATAATATTTTAAAAAATAATATTATTATGATAATTGCTTTAGAAAATTAATTGAAGTTGTAAAAAAGATAAAATCACCTCAATAGAGATGAAATAGGATAAGAAAACTTTTTTGCTTTTAGTTTAAGATTTTTCATTATCAGTACTCCTATTGATTATCAAAAATAAGATATTAAAGAATAATCAATAATTAGAAACGTATAAACATATAATATTTATATTGAAAGATTATATATTTTTTATTATTTTTGTCAATAAATAATATAATATTAGTCAGTTTTTTTTATATTGCTTCCAATCTCACATATAAATATAGCTGATATCATACATATACCCCCTATCACAAAATTCACAGTAAGAGGGTCTTTCATGAAAATAATGCCGCCCAAAGCTCCCAAAAATGATTCTAAACTCAAAATAATACCAGCTTTATTTGGATTAACATATTTCTGTGATACTGTCTGAAGAAGATATGCTATTCCAGTAGCCCCTATTGCAAGATAAATAATAGAATATATACTTTCTCTTGATACTGCATTTATATCGAATGGTGTTGAAGTGATAATTCCTGCAGATAATGATATTATACCTGCTACAATAAGCTGTAATGAAGCCATTATTATACCGTCTACATATTCAAGCATTTTATCTATAAGTATTAAATGAACAGCAAACACAACCGCACAAAACAAAGCAAATAAATCTCCTGCTTTAATACTACCAAGCCCGTCAAATGATGTTAATAAATATAATCCTATAACAGTAATCACAGCCGCTATAAATGCTGCAATATGAGGTCTTTTTTTATATAATGCCCAAGCAAGAAACGGTATAAATATAACATAAGAGCCTGTAAAAAATGCTACCTTTGAAGCTGTTATAAACTTAGAACTCATAGTTTGAAGAAAGAAACCCAAAAATAAAGCAGCACCTACAGGTATTGAAAGCAGTATATCTCTCTTTGTTATCTTTTTCATTTTTTTAAAGAAGATTAAAGAAAGAAAAATACCGCCTGCTAAATTCCTAAATCCCACAAGATAAAAAGGTTCTATTTCCTGTACAACAACCTTTACCGCTACGAAACTATATCCCCAAATTAATGCAGTTAAAAATATACCTATAGTACCCAGTCTTTCTTTATTATCCATAATGGTGTCCAGAACATAAAAATATGATGATAGATAATATAATATTTATATTAAAAAGTCAAAATGTATTTTACAAAATAAAGGGCTATTTATGATTTTAATTTACTCTGAAATAAATCAGCTATACTATTATATCCTTTTTCTTTAGCAATAAAATATTCTCTTTCAAATACATTATTAGTATAATTTATTGTATAATATTCAACTAATTTTTCGCATATTTCAAAATAACCGTTTGAAGAAGCTATATATAATGCCGTGTCTCCATTAGCATTTCTATCTTTCACAGAAGCATTATTTTTAAGCAAATATTCTACAATATCAAGCTTTCCATTATCAGCTGCAATCATTAAAGGAGTTTCATCAAGTTTGCTTTTTTTATTAATAATATCAGGCGATAACTGAAAAATATATTTTACAATATCGATATATCCCTTAGCACATGCAAACATAAAAGAATTCCAACCGTTAATATCATTTTCTTCTATATCTTCACCCTTCTCTACTAAATATTTTACAGATTTCAAATTATCATATATAACAGCCCACATTAAAGGCGTAATAGCACCTTCAGTACCATTCAAAGACATGCCATGCATAAGAAGAAGCTCTACTATATCTATATTACCAGCTATAACAGCATGTACTACTGCATTTCTATCTATACTATCATAAACATCTACATCAGCATTATTATCAAGAAGAGTTTTTACTATCTCAATATTCCCAATATAACATGCATACATTAAAGGAGTTACATCATCATCATCAGCCTTATTAACATCAACACCATATTTAATTAATAAATCTATAATTTCCTTGTTTTCTATCTCTATAGCAGATATTAAAGCAGATTTTCCATTATCTGTAACACCATCTAATGGAACTTTATTCATAAGAAAATAATTTACTATATCTTTATGACCTGCTGAAGCAGCTATTGCCAATGCTTTAGGAGCTTTTTTCCTAGAATTATCAAAAAAATATCTCACTACATCTAAATGCCCATTATAGGCCGCTGATATAAATGCACTTGAAAATACATTATGTTTACTTCCGCCTAATTTTGAATGTATATAATGAACTAAAGATAAATTACCGCTTATAGCTGCTATTGTAAGAGAATATTTAGGAATTTCTATATCATTAGTATTAAGTATATATTCCACTATATCAATATTACCGCTTGATATAGCATAAGATAATACAGTCTCTTCGTATATATCAATATCATTAATATTGGCATTATTATCTATAAGAAATTTTACTGCATCAAAATTAGATTTCTGACAGGCATACATAAGAGGGGTTACATTAGTATCAGTTTTAGCATTTACATCTGCACCGTTTTCTACTAGTATTTTTATAATGTCAAAATGATTCTCTGAACAAGCATAATGCAAAGGTGTTTCGCTGTTGCAGTTGCTTAAATTTACTGATGCTCCTCTATTTATAAGCAAATTTACTATATCTGTATGACCATTGGCACAGGCATTCATAAGAGGCGTTATATATAATTGATCCGCCTTATTTACATCAGCACCTGCATCTAAAAGAAGTTCAACTATTTTTTTATACCCTGCTCTACAGGCATGAGTTAATGGGGTTAGCCCCAATATATTGCTTAAATTTACATCTATATCTTTATTTTTAAGTAAAATTTCTACTGCTAATATATTATTTTTTGCTGAAGCTCCATGCAATTCTATTTCAATTTCTCTCATAAATATTAAACCCCATTATATATTTATAATTTAATATAAAAAGCCAAATAGTCAAATATATTTTTATTTATTTAATAATAATTTATTTGTCATTATAAATTATAATATTAATTTAGCAATTTTTTTTAAAAAAAATTTATAAATTAATAAAAAAAATATTACTTAATTAACATTATTTAGTATAATAAAAGCCAAAGTTGCTATAGAACAGTATATTGCTGTACCTATTATATCACATATAGATGTAAGCATAGGAGCACCGCTTATAGCAGGATCTATATTTAATTTTGTTAATATAAAAGGCAGACAAAGACCAATAATACTCCCTATAAATACTATACTAAACATTGATATACCTACAATAGCAGCTATCTCAAATCCTCCGCGTATTACTCCCAATATATAAACACCTAAAGCCATGCTAAGTCCAAGCATAGAAGATACTATTAATTCCTTTGAAAGCATATAAAACCAATCTTTAAGTACAACATCTCCTATAGCAAGCGAACGTATCACAAGCGTAGCAGACTGACTCCCTGCATTGCCGCCACTTCCTATAAGCAATGGCAAAAATACTACCAATACTATATGTTTTTGAAGTGTATTTTGAAATATACCTATAACTCCGCCTGAAAATATATTAATAAATACTAATATTAATAGCCATAGTATTCTCTGTTTATATAAAGTTGCTATAGGTGTGATTTTTAAATTATCATCAAACTGATCCTCACTTGAAGTAATACCAGCCATTTTATGAAAATCATCTGTATATTCTTCTTCGGCTATATCAAGTATATCATCAACTGTAACAATACCAAGCATGGCATGCCTATCATCAATTACTGCAAGAGAATGAAGATTATACTTTTTTATCACTTCAATGGCATTTTCCTGCTCTTCATAAACCAATATATAAGGACAGCTGCTTGTTATTTCTGATATAAGAGTATCTTTGTCAGTAAAAAATAATTTTCTTAGAGGAATAGAACCTATTAATGTACGCCTTTCATCTATAACATATATAGTAGTATAGGTTTCAGCATCTTCTATATTGCTTCTTATATATTCAAAAGCCTCCCCCACTGTCCAATCTGGCTTAATACTTATATATTCAGGTGTCATCAAACGACCTATACTGCCTTCTGGATATGCCAAAAGCCAAGAAGCTATTTCACGCTCCTCACTGCCTAGAAGCTTTAATATATTTGCAGACATTTCCTCTGGTATAGACTCCAAAAAATATGTCCTATCATCTGGATTCATATTCTCCAAAAGCTCTTTAATATCAGCTTCAGGCATGTTTTCTATTATTCTTTGCTGATCTATAGGAACTAACTCTGGAAATACACCTAAATAATAATCTTTAGGAAGTATACTAAAAACTTTATATTTATCTTCATTTTTTAAAGAAGTTATTAAATTGGCTGTTTCAACCTCCTGCCATAATGGAAGTATATCTCTTAATGCGTCCCAGTCTTTTTCTTCTATCAAATCTTCAATTTCAGGCTGTAAAAGTTCTTTAAGCATACACCGCTCCCGCTAAAATATTATAAACCAATTAAATAAAAATATAATTAAAAATTAGTACCTAGTTCCTACTAAATAAGTACCTACCTGTATACCAAAATCAAATGAATGTATATTATATTTTGAATAATTAGGATTTTTATAATTCATAGCAAAATCATAATTAAAATAAAGTCCTGCGGCCACTGCTGCAAAACTGCTTAAATTATACTTAAAATCTATAGTAAATTTCAAATACGGTATCACTGCAGTTTCAAATGAGCTTTCTATTTCAGTCCTATTCAATTTAACTCCGTAATCAGCATCCTGAATATTAGCAGCTAACGGTATTTTTACACCTGTTCCTATACCTAATGATAAAACCAAAGCTGTAACCCTAAACATAATACCTGTATTTAAACTATCAAATGTATACGAAACAACATTGGCATCTTTTGTATTTATATATTTATAAGAACTTCTGTAATATCCAATATCTGCCAAAACATCAAAACCTAATAATCCGCCGAAATCATAAAAATATCCTGGCTGAACCAATACCCCAAAATCAAAAGCACTACTCGTTTTTAATATATTTAATTTACTGCCATCAAGTCCTCTTACATCAGCAAAGGCAAAACTTCCTGTTAATGGCACAAATAATGCCACGCCTCCTCCATGCTGAGCAAATAAACTAAAACTAGAAACAGTTAAAAATAATAATGATAATACAATTTTTTTCATATGATTCCCACTTTATATTTTTATATATTTTCTATAATATAAAAAAATGATAGAATGTCAATTATTTATTTTAAGCGATATTTATAAAATTAATAAATTTGAAATTTGTATTAAAAATGATAAAATGCCTTATATTATAATTGGCTGGAAAATAAAATGATACTAAATTTAAATAAATTCGGAAAGTTTAAAAATAAGTCCTTTGAAATATCTGATAAACTGACCCTATTTTACGGAGAAAATGAATCTGGTAAAACCACAATATTTGATTCTCTTATGCTTTTATTCTCAGAAAATAAAAAAACTTCAACATTTGCAAAACAAATAAAATCAAGATACGGTGATGATATAGATATTAATATTATACCAGAAATAGACCCTTCAAAAAAAATGCATCCTCAGTCTTATAATAATTTATATTCAATAAGGCAAAGCGAAATAATATTTGAAATGTCCGACAGCAAAAAGGATTCCAAAGATTGGGAAAGCGAAATAAAAAAGAAATTATTTGCCTCCGATATAGATGTTGGAAAAATAATATCCGAAGTAAAAGCAGAATACTCTGGAAAATCTCAGTCGGCAATACCAGCTCAATTAAAAAATTTAAAATATAGAAATGAAGAAATAAAAGAAGAGCTTGATAATTTATATAATAAAGCTAATACAGAAGTTAGTAAAAAAGATAAATTAAAAGAGTTACATGAACTTCTAAAAGAAAGCGACAATATCATAAAAGAAAAAGTTAATGAATACAATAAATTAAACAGCCTAAGAGAAGAAAAAAATAAATCAAAAGAAAAAAATACAGCATTAAATATACTTACTATGATAAATGATTTTTATAAAAAAGATAAATTTATAAAAGAAAATCTCAATCTGCAAAATGATCATTCAAAAACAATAAATGACATTGAAAGAAAAATAGATGAATGCAAAAATAGTATAGCATATATTAAAGGAAAAATAGAACCTCTTCAAAAATCCACAGAAGAAAAGAAAAAAACTGATTATGAAAGCATAAGATTAAGAATAGATAAGGCTGTAAAAAAAATAGACGTATTAAAAGAGAAAAATAATAGAATACCAAAAATAGTTTTTTTGTCTGCTGTAATTTTGGTATCATCACTTTTAAGTTTATATTTTAAAAATCCGTATTGGTTTTTGATAATACTTCCTTCCATACCTTTTATGTTTATAAAAGAAGGTAAAAACGAAAAATTTATAAATGATATATTAGACTCACTTCCAGAACTTGATATTGATACTGACAATTTAGAATTATCATCTCTTAAAGATATTCTAAATAAAGAATTGGCAAAAATAGAAATTATACTTTCAAACAATGATGAAGAAGAGCTAAACAATTATAAAAAACAGCTAGAAGAAACTATTATTAATTTGGAAAATTATAATAATGAATTAAACAGTTTTTTTGATAAGCTAAACGTGAAAAATAAAGAAAACTACTATGAAATAAAAACTAATTTTGATAATGTTTATAAAAATACAGAAGAATTATTTGCCAAACTCATCACAGAAGCAAAAAAATTCGGACTTAGAGATATACCTACACTAGAAGCAAACTGCAATAGAATATTAAAAGAACTTGATGATAAAGGCATTAATCCAGACAGCTTTAATGAAATGGAAATGAAAGCTATAGAAAACAAATTAAAAGAACTAGAAAGAGAAATAAACACTATAAAAGAAAATATGAATAAAGTTATATCAAATGCTTCGTATATTAAGGGAGAGCTTAACAGTACTGATAATATACATGACAGCATAATAAATTTTGAAAGTGAGCTTGCAGAAAATAATGAAGAGATAAAAAATTTAAATAAAAGAAAAAAGGCTTTGGAATTGTTAGAAAATATGCTATCTAAAATAAATAAAAAAAATGATGATATATTTAATTCTCTCTCTAATGAAGCTAAAGTATTATACAATCATATCACTGGAAAAAGCTTATCCGATAACGGAATAGAAATGTCTGGATTTGATAAATCAAAAATTATGGTAAAAGATAAACAAAATGAAAGCAGAAATGTAGAATTATTATCTTCAGCTACAAAGGATGCAGTTTATATAGCTATGCGTCTTTCTATACTCACAAAAATACATGAAGCTGGAAGATTAATACTATTAGATGATCCTTTTATAACATTTGACAATAACAGAACAAAAGAAGCATTATCCTTTATAAGAGAATATACCAATAAATATAATATACCTATAGCAATATTTACTAAAGATGTATTTATACGCGACATAATGAAAGACTATAAAGAAGCTGTAATACATGAATTATCATAAGAATTACATATTGTTTAAATAACACAAATTATCTTTAATAGTATTGTATTTTTATTAATTTTTTATACAATATATCTATATAATCAATAATTAATAATAGTGATGGCATTATGAAAAAAATAGGTATATATATAGACTTAGAAAATATAAGATATTTAGATTTTCATGTAAATCTTAAATCAATGCTCAAAAGTATTTTAGACTATTACAAAGAGCAATTAAAAGATGAAGATATTGTATTTTCTATAAAAAAGGCTTATGGAGATTCAAAATCCATAAAGAAATATGCAAAACATTTAAGAGATTTGCATATTGATATCATTCATTCTGTGCCTTTTAAAAAAGCAAAAAATATGGCAGACATGAAATCATCATTAGATGCCTTTGAAGATTTTATCATATATAAAAAAATAGATATTATTATATTCGTAACAAAAGATGTTGATTACAGCATTGTTATGGATAAATTAATGAGGCATGGCTGCATAGTATCTATGGTTACAACATCCGATAATTTTGAAAAAAACATATTTCAAAATGCATGCTGTCATGATCCTTTCAAAATAGAAAAATACAGAGATAATGTTGTTAAAGAAAATAATTCAGAAATAAAAATAGATAATCAAAATAAGAATAAAAAGACAGTTAATGAAAATAATAACAATGAAATAATCAGAGAAAATATAATTGATAATAATAAAAAAAATAAGGAAGCTAAAAAACGTAAAAAAAATAATGAAAATAAAAGTGATAAGAATAAGTATAAACAAAATAAAGACACTATAAAAAATGAAATCCAAAACAAAGAAATTGAAAATAATATTAATAATTTAGAAAATAAAACTGAAAGTATTGAACAAAATAATTATAATAATGATTATAATAAAGAAAATAAAGTAATAGAAGAAAAAGATTTTTGGCAATGCTTCTCCGATGAGATAAAAGATTTTTATGATAAAAATGAAAACTTAGAAATATCCAAATCTTATATATGCAATAAAATAAATGATAAGCTCTGCCAAAAAGGAGAAAGTGCACTAAAATTGGCAGGATATCAAAATATAAATGAAGTTATTGATTTTTTAAATAAAAATGAAATTAAAACAACATCAAATAATTCTTCATTTACTATAGAAGAAACTATAAAATCATTTGAAAATAAAATGAATGATAATATTTTAAACAAAAATGAAATTAATTATACTGATGAAATAAATGATAAGAACTTTATATATGTATTAAAAAAAGTGCTTTCAGAAGATAAAGAAAATAAGGCTATAACATTATCATCTGTAATGAAAAAAATTAATAAAGAGTTTAATATGGCAAGCGGACAAAGTGCTATAAAACATACAAAGTTTAAAAACATAAAAGAAATAATATTAAAACTAGGAAAATATGCTGAACTTACTGAACAGGGTAGAAAATTTATTATAAAAGATAAAGACAAGACATTAGAAACACTGGAGAGTATTGCAAAAGAGTTATAAAAATACTAAATATTATTTTAAGGAAATTTTATGTCTAATATAACAGTAATTGGAATGGGATTAATGGGAGGCTCTTTAATTAAGGCATTAAAGGCAAGTAATGAAAACTATAATATATATGTAGTAGATACAAATAAAGAAAATATAGAATCTGCTTTAAAAGACGGATATATTGATAAAGGCTCTTATAATTACGATAATATAAAAGAATATATTGAATGGGCTGATATTATCATGATATGCACTTTGCCTTCCATAGCAATAGATATTATTTGCAAATATAAACATTTAATTGATGATAATAAAATACTCTCTGATTTTTGCGGTGTAAAAACTGATATTTTTAATAATACTAAAGATAAAAAGTATATATCTCTTCATACTATGGCTGGAAAAGAAAAAGGAGGATATCAAAACTCATCTGAAACACTATTCAAAAACTCTAATGCCATTATAGTAAACAATGACAATGCAAATGAAAATGATATAAAAATAATAGAAAAATTAGCTTATGATATAGGTTCTGGAAAAGTTATAATATCAACAGCTAAAAAACATGATGAAATGATAGCTTTTACAAGTCAGCTAATGCATATAATAGCATGCGGTATTGTCAATCATGATCATTTTTTAGCTTCGCTTGGTTTTGAAGGCAATAGTTTATCAGACCATACTAGAGTGGGAACAATAGATGCTAATATGTGGAGCGAATTATTTTTATATAATAGTGAATATCTTTATGAGTCATTAGATAAATATATAAAATGCTTGGAAGATTTTAAAAATGCTTTGCATAATAAAGACCGAGAAAAGTTAAAAAACTTAATGAATAATTCTAATAATATAAAAAATGAATGGATTAAAAGAAAAAATAATATTAATTAGATATTGACAAAACTTTATAATATGTTAGAATACACTAACAAATATTAATAATAGCTAATAACTTTGTATCTTTTGATACTATTTTATAACCTTCATTTAATTAAACTTTTTACCCCCATATAGTTATGGGGGTATCAAAAATAAATGCTTTCTAATATAGAAAACAATATTAATATGAATATGTAAAAAAATCTTATGTTTGACATTATAAATAATACTGCTATAATGAAACTAATATCAAAAAATTAATTAATATAGTCTATTATAAAACACGGGTAAATTAAAAAACTATGAAAGTAATAAAATTATTAAAAAGAATAAATAAAGAAAAAGAATTAGATATTTCTGCTTATAAAAATAAATACGTAGAAACTAAAAAAGATAAATTACGCTTTGAAAAAATGCTTCAAAAGTCCGTATCAATGGGACTAGTAATGAAAAAATCTAATATACTAAAACTTACCAATGAAGGAAAAGTATATTTAGAAAGAGAATTAAGAAAATCATCTGAAAAAGTAAATAGCACATCAGAAAGTAAAAGAGACAGAAGAAATGCAAAAAATAAAAAATCTGATACAGTAAATAAAAAAACAAGCATACCAAAACCAGAAATAAAAGTAGATATTAACAATGCTAAAAAAGACGCTGAAATAATAGCAAAAGCATATAATGTACCTACAGATTTCCCAAAAAAATGTTTGGAAGAGGCAAAACTTTTACCAGACAGTATGGAGAATGTAGAATTAGAGTTCGACAGGATAGATTTGAGAAATATAAGAACTGTAACTATAGACGGAGCAGATTCAAAAGATTTTGACGATGCTATAAGTATAGAAAAATTAAATGACGGATATAAATTGGGCATTCATATTGCTGATGTAAGTCATTTTGTGGTAATGGGAAGTGCTTTAGATAGGGAAGCTAGAAAAAGAGGAAATAGCGTTTATTTAATAGATACAGTTTATCCAATGTTTCCGCATGAACTTTCAAACGGTATATGTTCTTTAAATGAAGGTGTAAGCAGATTTACTATGACGGTATTCGTAACAATAGACAATAGCGGCAATGTTAAAGAAAGCACTTTTCATAAAAGCGTCATAAAATCAAGCAGGAGATTAACATATGACTATGCCCAAGATGTTTTGGACGGTATAGAGCATGATGAAGATTGGCTTGTAGAATTATTAAAAAATGCTGACGATGTTAAAAAAATACTTCTCCAAAAAAGAATAGAAAACGGCAGTATAGAGTTTAATCTAAATGAAACACAAATAATATTAGATAAAGGCGGTAATCCTAAAGATTTTTTTATTGGTGAAAGAAAAGAAACTCATAAAATAATAGAAGAATTAATGCTTATTGCCAACTGCGAAGTAGCCAAAAGATTAAAAAATATAAAAGGCTCTATTTACAGAGTACATGACAGTCCAGATATGGAAAAGCTCGATACTTTTACAAGAATAGCATTTAACAGAGGCTACAGACTCACAAAAGATGCAGACGGTAATTTGGATTTTCATTCATTTATAGAATCTATAATGGGAAAGCCAGACGAAAAATTACTTCTTACCCTACTACTTCGTTCTATGAAACAGGCTATATACGATGTTAATAATATAGGGCATTTTGGGCTTGGATTTGAATGCTACACTCATTTTACTTCGCCTATAAGACGATATACTGATTTACTTACTCATAGACTTTTAAAACTTTCATTAGAAGGTATAAATAATTTAAAACCTACTATGCAGCAGTTTTATACCAATTCGGCACAATGGTGTTCAAAAACAGAAAGAGTTGCAGTTGAATGCGAAAGAAGTTTGGCAAAGGTAAAAGCTGCAAGATTTATGAAAGACAAAGTAGGAAATGAATACAACGGAATAATAAGCGGTATTACAAACTTTGGAATATTTGTTGAAATAGAAGACAGAGGAATAGAAGGCTTAATAAGATATGCCGTATTAAAATCGCATTATAGATATGATGAAAATGAACAGGCAGCCTATAGTGAAGAAGATGCCAAATGGTACACATTGGGCGACAAAATAAGAATAGTAGTTTATAAAGTAGATATTAAAGAATTATTCATTGACTTTATACCAGCAAGCGAATTCGATAATAGTTTTGATGACAGAGATATAATAGACAGCAGAGATTTCTTAAAGAAGAAAAAAAACAAAAAAGAAATATATTCAAGAAAATCTCATAAATCATCTAAAGATAGAAAAAGAGGAGCAAAAGACAGAAGAGAGAGAAAAGAAAGGAAGAAATCAAAAAAAAGAAGATAATATTTAATTAATATAAAAGGCTTCTTAAACATAATAAGTTAAGCCTTTTTATTTATTATATAAATACATCATAGCAGTAAGTACAGCACCGCCCAAATTTCTAGCCTTATCAGAGATAGTAAAGCAATTATCATATTCAGATTTTCTAGGATCAATATCAGCTATTTTTAAGCCCCTATGCACTTTAAAACCATCTCTTATAATGCCCCTCAAAAGACCGTCAAAAGCAGCAAGCACTTCTATTTTTTCATTATTGTTGTTTATGTATGCTATAACTTCTTTTTCTCTTACAAAATCGCCTATGTTTTTTATGTTTTCAATAATACCATCAGCACTTGCATGTATTACCCTTTCAGCTTCTTTTCCGCCTATATTGCCCGGTATTCCAGTATTTGGTATAGCCTCACCTTTGTTATACATTCTTCCAAGATTATGACCTCTTACAGTTTCTATAACAATGTCAACATCCTTACCAGCAGTAAATCCGGGACCTAATGCTATAGTATATTTTGCCATAGATTTATTAGTGCCTAAATTCTTTTTTGCTATTATAGCATCAATCAAAAATGTAGGTTTTACATGATTTAATATTTCACAATTAGGATCAATAAGAATAGGTATCTTACTATAATTTGTATCAGTAACTATATTAAGAGCTTCTTCATAGCTTTTTACTAAAACAGCTTCAATATCTTCAACTCTGCTTTTACCATCATAAACAGCTTCAGATAATGCAACCTTTCTTCTAATTGAAGAGGGGTATTGTGTTTCTAATAATATAATCTTAAAATGAGCCTTATATAAAGAATACACAACACCAGTAGCTAAATCTCCAGCCCCTCTTATAATTACAAGTTCATCATTAAATAAACTCATAATAAATTATTTTGAATAAGGAGTATTTTTAAGCGGAAGTTCTGTCTGGAACTCACCATTAAATTTGTAATATGCTAAAGCAACAGCAGGAGCAGTAGGTATACTAGAAATCTCACCTATACCAGTAGCCCCATAACCATAAGGCACACCAGGTTTTTCTATAATAATAGATTCAACATCTGGAGTTTTATCAGCCCTAAATAATCCTAAAGTACCAAATTTTACTTTAGGCACACAATTTTCAAGCGGGAATTTTTCTGTAAGAGCATATCCTAAAGACATAACAACACCGCCTTCAATCTGACCTTCCAAAGCTATAGGGTTAATAGCCTTTCCTATGTCATGAGCTGCAACAATCTTTTGTATAGTACCGTCATCATTAAGTAGGCAAACCTGAGTAGCATAACTATAAGCAACATGAGAAACAGGGTGAGGTTTATCAACGCCCATTTTATCAGTTATAGTAAGCCATTCGCCATAAAACTCTTTGCCTTCCAAATCTTTTAAAGTTTTTCCTTTATCAAGTTCTTTTTTAAGCTCCTCGCAGGCTCTCTTACAAGCTTCACCTGTTATAAGAGTTTGTCTTGAGCCTGAAGTGGTACCAGAATCTGGAGAAGTAGCCGTATTAGGCTGATGAATAATAATCTTATCATCATCTAAATCAAGAGTTTCTCCTACTATCTGATAAAGAACAGTAGCAATACCCTGCCCTATACAAGAAGCAGCAGAATATACATGTACTTTTTCATCTTCAACAACTAAACGAACTCTTCCAGTATCTGGAAGTCCCACACCTACACCAGAGTTTTTCAAAGCACAAGCTATACCTACATTTTTATTATTATAATATATATCTTTAACAGCCTCTAATGTTTCAACAAGTCCAGTAGCTTCATCAGCTATTTGATAGTTAGGAAGTACCTGACCAGGACGTATAGCATTTCTATATCTTATTTCCCAAGGATCTAATCCGCACATTTCAGCAAGTAAGTTTATATTCATTTCAGTAGCAAAACAAGACTGCGGCACTCCGAATCCCCTGAAAGGTCCAGTAGGAGGATTATTAGTATAGAAAGATTTACCCTCTATATCTATAACCTGATAATTATAAGGACCAGCAGCATGAGTACAAGCTCTCTGAAGTACTGGACCAGATAAAGAAGCATAAGCACCTGCATCAGTAATTAAAGTAGCTTTCATAGCAGTAAGTATACCATTTTCATCACAGGCAGTAGTCATATCTATACTCATAGGGTGGCGTTTTGGGTGCCAATTAATACTTTCCTGTCTTGTAAGTTTGAACTTAACAGGTCTTTTTGTTCTGTATGCCATTATAGCAGCATAATGCTGAACGCTCATATCCTCTTTACCGCCGAAACCGCCGCCTACATATTTATTTTCTACTACAACCTTATCTGGCTCTATACCCAAAGCCATAGAAACTTCTCTTTTTGTATCATAAACACTTTGATCGCTAGAATATATAAATATGCCGTCATTAAAAGGCATAGCAACAGCAACTTCAGCTTCCATAAAAGCATGCTCTGTCCAAGGAAGTTCATAATGCCTTGTAACTTTATATTTTGATTTCGCTATTACCTCATCAGCATTTCCTTTAACTAATCTTTCATGAGTAAGAAGATTGCTTTCTCTCTCTTCATGAACCAAAGGAGCATCTGCTTTCATAGCCTCTTCTGGATTTCTTACCAAAGGAAGCTCTTCATATTCTACTTTTACTAAATCTCTAGCTTTTTTAGCTGTGGCTTCATCTTCAGCCACTATCAAAGCTAGTCCGTCAGCAATAAATCTTGTAGTCTCACCCTCACCTATAAGTACGTCCCAGTCATGGAAAATATGACCTATTTTTTTGTCACCTGGTAAATCTTTAGAAGTAATAACATCAACTACACCTTTTAAAGCCTTTGCTTCGCTTGTATCAATTTTTAATATTTTTGCTCTAGGATATTTAGTTCTAACAGCTACACCATAAAGCATTCGATCTATTTCAACATCATCACAGTATTCACCAGTACCTAATGCTTTTTCTTTTGCGTCTATTCTTGCAATATTTCTGTCGCCTAATTTTACCTTTCCTTTGTAGTCTTTAACATCAATATTTTCTCTTATCATTTTAGCTGCTAATTCTATAGCATCAATAATTTTTTTGTATCCTGTACATCTGCAAATATTATTTTTTATAGCGGCTACTATTTCAAGTCTAGTAGGATTATTATTTTTATCTATTAAACCTTTAGCACATATAACCATACCCGGTATACAGAATCCGCATTGAACAGCCCCAGCAACTGCAAAAGCATGAGAATATACATCTTTTTCTCTTTGAGTAAAACCTTCTATAGTTTGTACACTTTTTCCCTGAAGTCTTCCTATAGTTTGTATACATGCTTTAGTTGGTTTTCCATCTATTAAAACAGTACAAGTTCCGCATGCTCCCTCAGAACAGCCGTCTTTTACAGATTTGCACTTGCAGTCATTTCTAAGAACATCCATTAATTTTCTGTCAGAATCAAAGCTCATTTCCTTGCCATTAATGATAATATTAACGCTCTCGCCCATATAAAATTACCTCCCATTTTAATAATATTAATAAACATAACAATGGAGATTTATATTCTCCACTGTTATGCCATTATATAATAATAAAAACCCAAAAATTATTTCAATATAAGATATTTATAATTATTAAATACGCTATCGACTATACTATAAACTCCATTAAAGTTTTTAGAACTTCCAGCTTTATAAGATTCTTCCTTGCCGTCTATTCTAAGTTTAGCATTACCTTCTTTATCTAAGAATAAGAAACCGTCATTCTTAGAGTTTTTCATATCATCTGCAGTGGCAAATAATGTAAACTTATCTTTATAAGGTGCTGAACTATAAGGACAGAATGTTTCACAGTTACCGCATTCATTACACATATAGTCAACATGTATAATCTGTGATATTTTAGCTCCGCCCTCAACTTTAACTGATATATTTGCTCTATTAGGACAAACCTCAGCACAGCTTTCGCATATATAGTCGCAAGTTAAACATCTACTAGCTTCAGGGTCTTTTGACACCTCCTTTAGATTACCTTTTTTACTGTAAGAAATCTCTTCAGTAGAAACAGAAGGCAAATTAGGAGCAACTGCTTTTCCTAGTACTGCCTCAGCAATAACTTTAGCATCTCTTATAGCTTCAACTATAGTAGCAGCTCCGTAAAGTCCGTCTCCAGCAATATAAACATTTTTGAGAGATGATTCATTATTAGCATTGCATTTTGGTTTTCCTCTGTCATCAACTTCTATTCCGTTAGATTTATAAAACTCTGATTCAATCTGCTCACCTATAGAAGCTATAACTGTACTTGCAGGAACTTCTACTGTTTCTTTAGTTTCAACAACATTTCTTCTTCCTTTTTCATCATAGTCTGATAATTCCATTTTTCTGCATAAAAGTTTTCCGTTCTCTATTTTTACAGGTGCTAATAATTCCATAAACTCAACACCATCTTCTAAAGCCTCTTTAAGTTCTTCTTCTAAGGCAGGCATATATCTTTTAGTTCTTCTATAAACTAATCTAACATTTTTAACGCCTTTATTTTTCTTAGCAGCACGGGCAGCGTCCATAGCAGTATTACCGCCTCCTATAACTACTACATCTTCTCCTAAATCTACATTGCCGTTAGTTTTATTGAACTCTTCTAAGAATTTGAGAGCATTTATAGATTCTCCAGCCTCAAGCTTCAAAGGCATGTTTTTATGTGCACCTATACAAACAACAGTATAATCATAATTTTTAGAAAACTCTTTTATATCTTTTATCTCTTTTCCAAGTTCAAATTTTACACCCATTTGCTTGCATAAACTCACATCATTTCCAATCTCTTCAGCTGATATTCTAAAATTAGGTATAATATTAGCAACAACTCCGCCAGCTTTTTCTCTTTTATCAAATACTGTAACTTCTATTCCAGCACGTGCCAAGAAAAATGCTGCAGAAAGTCCAGCAGGTCCAGCCCCTATAATACCAGCTTTTTTTCCTATAGAAGGTGCTGGTTTTAAAGTAGAGATAACATTTTTATAACCAGCTCTAGCAGCCTCTAATTTGCAAGCTCTTATACTTACAGGCTCTTCATAGAATTGTCTAGTACAAGTATCCATACAAGTATGAGGACATAATATACCAGTAACAAAAGGCATAGCATTTTTTTCTATAATTACTTTGAAAGATTCATCATATTTGCCTTCAGAATTAAGTCTTATATATGTTGTAAGGTCTTGATGTATAGGGCAAGTTTCCATACAAGGTGCAGTATAACAGTCTACCAAAGGAACTTTTTTCTTAATTTTTCTGCTTGCAAGAGGTTTGATAGGTTTAGTATGATGTTTATCTTTTTTGCTTGCTTCAACTATTTTTTCAGCTTTAGCAACATCTACTTTTGTAAATGGTTTATATTCTTTAAGATTTTTAGCTATTTGTTCAGTTCTTTGATAACCGCCTGTTTTTAATAAAGTTGTAGCAATAGTTACAGGCCAAATTCCTGCATCTATAACATCATTAATATTGAAATAATCACATCCGCCAGAGTATGATATTCTTAAATTTCCGTCAAAATCCTTACTCAATCTTGAAGCTACTGTCATAGAAAGTGGGAATAATGATTTACCAGACATATACATCTCTTCAGAAGGAAGTTCTTTCTGCTTAACATCTACTGGGAATGTATTAGTGATTTTTACTCCAAATAAAAGAGAGTTGTCAGAAGCTAATTTCTGAAGTCTTTGAAGCATTGGAACTGCATCGCTGTACTGTAAATCATCTTTAAAGTGAAAATCGGTAAATGATATATAATCATAACCCATATCATCTAATGTTTTTCTAGCATAATCATAACCTAAAAGTGTAGGATTGCATTTAACAAAGGTATTTAATTTTTTTTCTGTGATTAAATAAGAAGCGATTTTTTCTATTTCAGTAGGAGGACATCCATGAAGAGTAGACAAAGTAACAGAATTACATACATCAGCATTAATTTTATCAATATCTTCTTTTTTGAAGTTTTTGAATCTGTCAATATTATCATTAAGCCACTTTATACATTCTTTAAATATAGGAGTATTAGAAGCGTCTTTTAATCCTTCAATAAACTTATCTATCTTTTCTAGTTTAATACCTTCATAATCATAACCAACAGACATATTAAACTGAAAACCGTCCATATCTCCCAAATCCCATTCTTTAGCTATAACTTTTAAAGCCACCCAAGCCTTAACATACTCATCAAAAGCCTGAGGTACATAAAGCTCTGTTGACCATTCACAGTTATAACATTCATCATTAGCAGCTATACAAGGTTTGGCTACGCATTTACTTAATTCTTCACCGTCCATTTTTTGTACTGTTTTGAGTTCAAAGAATCTGCTTCCAGTATAGTATGCGGCTATTATATTTTGTGCTAACTGAGTATGAGGTCCTGCTGCAGGTCCTATAGGAGTCTCTAATTTTCTTCCAAAAATTTCATAATATTTAGATTTATCAGCTTTAAAGACTCTCGAAATACCAAATACTTTACCTGTCTTTTTTTCTTCCAAAATCCAATTCATAAGATTTCCAAAAGGAATAGGTGTCATTACATCACTCATTATATAATTCCTCCAAATAATTATTACTGTTATTTATTTTATTTCATACTTACTTATATACATAAAATATTTATATACCAAATAATGAACAAATATATATCCATTATTTGGTATAATTCATAAAGAGTCTATTATTAATTATTTATTGATTTGTTTCCAAAGTTTATCAGATTCTTCTTTTATTTTAGCATAAGCTGCTTCTTCATCAATTTTTGTAAGTTTTCTATCTCTCATTAATACTTCGCCATTACAAATAGTAGTATTAACATGTCCGCCATTCATACCGAATAATATATGTCCGTTAATATTTTTATCGCTTAATTCTGTATAGTTTTTATAATCCATTATAATAACATCAGCAGCAGCATTTTCTTTTAGTATGCCTAGAGGAGTTTCAAAATAACGGTTAGCTATTTTAGCATTATTTTCAAAAAGCATTTGAGGTATTTCGCCCCAAGCAGCATTAGGATTGCAAAGACTATGTTTATGAAGAACATTAGCTACTTTGTATGATTCTGTCATATCATGAGTATATCCGTCAGTACCCAAACCTGTTAATATACCTTTTTTCATTAATTCCATAGTAGGAGGACATCCGCAGGCATTACCCATATTAGATTCTGGATTATGAGAAGTCATAGTATCAGTATCTTTTATTGAATCCATTTCATGAGGATTAATATATATACAGTGTACAAGTATAGTTTTCGGACCTAAAACTTTAAAATCATAAAGTCTGTCAACTATTCTTTTACCATGATCTTTAAGGCAGGCATGCAAATCTTCTATACCTTCAGCAACATGTATATGACAGCCTATGCCTTCAGGTAAATCTTTCATACATGCTTCCATAGTTTTGTCAGAAATAGTAAAAGAGGCATGCATACCCATCATAGCTTTAATCATATCAGTTTTATCAGCCATAGCATGTTTAATAAAGTCAAGATTTTCTTTAACAGAAGCCTTAGATTTAGCCTCCCCGTCCCTATCAGAAACTTCATAACATAGACAAGAACGCACCCCCATAGTTTTGGCAGCTTCTTCTATAGCAAATAAAGAACCTTCTATATGCCCGAAACTTGCATGATGGTCAAATACTGTAGTAACTCCGTTTTTTATTGATTCTATATAAGTGGCCATAGCACTTTGTTTTGTCTGCTCTAAAGTAAGATTTCTATCTATAGTCCACCACATTCCGTCTAATATTTCTAAAAAACCTTTAGGATTATAGCCATTAATACTGAAGCCTCTAGCCATAGCAGAGTAAATATGTTCATGCACATTTATAAATGCAGGCATAATAACTCCGCCTTTAGCATCTATATACTCAGCATCTTTATATTTAGCCTTTAAATCAGAAGTTTTTCCCACTTCTTTAATTAATCTTCCATCACAAAGCACCGCACCGTCTTCTAAAAAGGGCATATTATTATCTCTTGTAATTAATTTTCCTCCCCCTATTAATAGCATAAGCTGACTCCTAAAATTATATATTTTAATGAAATTATTTTTTTCTATACATTTTAATAGGATATTAAAAAAAGCACATTTGTCAACGAATTTTCAAAAAAAATTTAGATTTTTCCTTGAAAATCTAAAAAAAAGTTAGTATACTATAAACGTATCTATTGATGATATAATTAACCATAAAAAGTATATTTTAGGATATTTATGAGCTCTAATATAATACTTGAAACATTGATAAGCGTAGCACATGGTATAGCAAGACAATTCGGTAATAACTGCGAAGTGTGTATACATGAACTAAAAGAAGATGATTTAGATCATACTATAGTTTTTATCATTAACGGAGGAATCACTGGAAGAAAAGCTGGAGAAGGTGCATCAAATGTAGTGTTGAATACTATAGAAAAATTAAAAAAAGGAGAACCTATAGTAGATCATTTATCATATCTTACAAAAGCATCAAACGGAAAAATATTAAAGTCTTCAACTGTATTTATAAAGGATATAAACGGCAAGTATAAATATATACTGTCTATAAATTTTGATATAACTAATTTAATGCCTTTTAAAAGCGATTTAGAAAGTCTTTTAAACACAGAAGATAAATCAAAATTAGAAGAAATACCAAATAGTGCTCAGGAACTTATGGAAAAACTTATAATAAAAAGTGAAGAATTAATAGGAAAACCTGCAAGCATAATGAATAAAGAAGAAAAAATAAGAGCTATAAAGTTTTTGAATAATTCTGGAGTATTTTTAATAACAAAATCAGGAGATAAAGTATCAAATCATTTTGGAATAAGTAAATTCACTCTATATAATTATATAGATTCAAAAAAGGAGGATATAAATGAGTGAGCTTAAATGGGCTGAAAATAAGATGCCTAAAACAGATGATAAAAATTTACCAATAATGTCTATTGAGGAAGTAAAAAAAGCAAAGGCATTTCACCAAAGTTTCCCTCAATACACACAAACACCATTATCAGAACTAAAAGAAATGGCTAAATATTTAGGTTTAGGAACTGTAAAAGTAAAAGACGAATCATACAGATTTGGTCTTAATGCCTTTAAAGTATTAGGCGGTTCTTACTCTATGGCTAAATACATAGCACAAAAAATGGGAAAAGATGTAAGCGAGTTCACTTATGATGTGCTCACTTCTCAAAAATTAAAAGATGAATTCGGTCAGGCTACATTCTTCTCTGCTACAGACGGTAACCATGGAAGAGGTGTTGCTTGGGCTGCAAATAAATTAGGACAAAAATCTGTTATATTTATGCCTAAAGGCTCAACAGAAACAAGATTAAAAAATATTCAGGCTGAAGGGGCTACTGCTACAATAGAAGAATACAACTACGATGAATGTGTTAGAAAAGCTGCTGCTGAAGCTGCTAAAGTTCCAAATGGTGTAGTTGTACAGGATACTGCTTGGGAAGGCTATGAAGAAATACCTGCTTGGATTATGCAAGGTTATGGTACTATGGCATTAGAAGCTGATGAACAGTTTGGAGAGAGACCTACACATGTATTTGTACAGGCTGGTGTTGGTTCTTTGGCTGGTGCTATGGTTGGATATTTCTCTAACAAATATAAAGATAATCCTCCTATAATGGTTATAGTTGAAGCTGAAGCTGCTGCTTGTTTATATAAAGGTGCTGAAGCTGGAGACGGTAAAATAAGAATAGTAGAAGGTGATTTAAATACTATTATGGCTGGACTTGCATGCGGAGAGCCTAATATCACTTCTTGGGATATACTTAAAAATCATGCTAACTGCTTTATAGCTGCTGAAGATATAGTTGCTGCAAGAGGAATGAGAATGCTTGCTGCTCCATTAAAAGGAGATCCTCAGGTTGTATCTGGTGAATCAGGTGCTGCTCCTTTCGGTGCTTTGGCTACTATTATGCTTAAAGATGAATATGCTGAGTTAAGAAAACAATTAAAACTTGATTCTAATTCTAAAGTATTATTATTCAGCACTGAAGGTGATACTGATCCTATAAGATGGAAAAACATTGTTTGGGAAGCTAAAGATAGATAATTAATAAATTTAAATAAATTTTTATTAGAAATAAATATATATTTAGGGAGAATAAAAATAATGAGTGCTATTTCAAAAGAACAATTTGAACAAATAAAAGCAAAAGCTGAAGGCTATAAAGCTGATATGACTAAATTCTTAAGAGATTTAATTAGAATTCCTAGTGAATCTTGCGAAGAAAAAGGCGTAATCGAAAGAATAGCTGAAGAGATGAAAAAAGTAGGATTCGATAAAGTTGATATAGATCCTATGGGTAATGTTTTAGGTTATATGGGAAGCGGTAAAACTTTAATAGGTATTGATGCTCATATAGACACTGTTGGTATAGGAAACAAAGCTAACTGGAAATTTGATCCTTATGAAGGTTATGAAAATGACATCGAAATAGGCGGTAGAGGAACTTCTGACCAAGAAGGCGGTATAGTTTCTGGTGTTTACGGTGCTAAAATAATGAAAGATTTAGGTCTTTTAAATGACAAATATCAAGTTGTTGTAGTTGGTACTGTACAAGAAGAAGACTGTGACGGATTATGCTGGGAATATATATGTAAAGAAAGCAAAATTAAACCTGAATTTGTAATATCTACTGAACCTACTGACGGCGGTATATACAGAGGTCAAAGAGGAAGAATGGAAATAAGAGTAGATGTTAAAGGTATTTCCTGCCATGGTTCTGCTCCGGAAAGAGGAGATAACGCTATTTACAAAATGGCTGATATACTTCAGGACATCAGAAGCCTTAATGAAAATGACGCTAAAGATTCTACAGAAATCAAAGGCTTAGTAAAAATGCTTGAAGAAAAATACAATCCTCAATATAAAGAAGCTAACTTCTTAGGAAGAGGTACTGTAACTGTTTCTCAAATTTTCTATACTTCTCCAAGCAGATGTGCTGTTGCTGACTCATGCTCTATATCATTAGACAGAAGAATGACAGCAGGCGAAACTTGGGAAAGCTGCCTAGAAGAAATTAGAAATCTTCCTAATGTAAAAAAATATGGTGCTGAAGTATCTATGTACAATTATGAAAGACCATCTTGGAAAGGATTAGTTTATCCAATAGAATGCTACTTCCCTACTTGGGTAATTCCAGAAGATCATGCTGTAACTAAAGCTTTAGAAGAAGCATACAAAGGTCTTTACGGTACTGAAAGAATAGGACCTACTCCAGAAATAGATAAAGAAAGAAAAGCTCGTCCTCTTACTGATAAATGGACATTCTCTACTAACGGCGTATCTATTATGGGACGTAACGGAATACCTTGTATAGGTTTTGGTCCTGGTGCTGAAGCTCAGGCTCATGCTCCTAATGAAATCACTTGGAAACAAGATTTGGTTCATTGTGCTGCTTTATATGCTGCTGTACCTACTATTTACTGTGCAAATAAATAATTAAATAATATAAAAAATAACCAATATAAAAATAAAATTAAAAAGGATTTTTAAATATGAGTATACAAAAATACATTTCAAAATTAGACAGCCTTGAATTCGGCAAAATGTATAAAAATGATTTCTTCCTAACTTGGGACAAAACTTTTGATGAATTACAAGCAGTTTGGACTGTTGCTGATGCTTTAAGATTTTTAAGAGAAGGCAACATCTCTACTAAAGTATTTGATTCTGGTTTGGGTATTTCTTTATTCAGAGATAATTCTACTAGAACTCGTTTCTCTTTTGCTTCTGCTTGTAACCTTTTAGGTTTGGAAGTTCAGGACTTAGACGAAGGTAAAAGCCAAATAGCTCATGGTGAAACAGTTAGAGAAACTGCAAACATGGTATCATTTATGGCTGATGTTATAGGTATCAGAGATGATATGTACATTGGTAAAGGTCACGAATATATGAAAGAAGTTTCTGCTTCTGTAAGACAAGGATACAATGACGGAATATTAGAACAAATTCCTACTTTGGTAAACTTACAATGTGATAGAGACCACCCAACACAAATGATGGCTGACTCACTTCACTTTATTCATGAATTAGGCGGATTAGAAAACCTTAAAGGTAAAAAAGTTGCTATGACTTGGGCTTATTCTCCTTCTTACGGTAAACCTTTATCTGTACCTCAAGGTGCTGCTGGTTTATTTACTAGATTGGGTATGGATGTTGCTTTGGCTTATCCAAAAGGTTATGAACTTATGCCAGAAGTTGAAGATATTGCTAAGAAAAATGCTGAAGCTGCTGGTGTTAAATTAACTATCACTAATAGTATGGACGAGGCTTTTGAAAATGCTGATGTTGTTTATCCTAAATCTTGGGCTCCTTTTGCTGCTATGCAGGAAAGAACAGACCTTTACGGTAAAGGCGACACTGACGGTATCAAAGCTCTTGAAAAAAGATTACTAGAACAAAATGCTCAGCATAAAGATTGGTGCTGTACTGAAGATATGATGAAAAAAACTAAAGATGGAAAAGCATTATATTTACACTGCTTACCTGCTGATATTAATGATGTTAGCTGTAAAGATGGCGAAGTTGCTGCTTCAGTATTTGACAGATACAGAGTTCCTCTTTATAAACAAGCTAGCTACAAACCTTATGTTATAGCTGCTATGATATTCTTATCTAAATTCAGAGATCCTCAAGCTATATTAAGCAAATTAGCTTCAGATGGAAAACCAAGAGTATTTGGCTGTTAATAATAAAAAAATATAATGGTAAGTATCTATGATAAACATAATAGTACTTACCATTTTATATCTATAATATTGTGAAAAAAAGCACTTATTATAGATAATTAACTTAATTTAATTTTGATTTTAGGATATAAAAATGGAAAATAAAAAAAGAATTGTTATTGCTTTGGGCGGTAATGCTTTGGGAGATACTTTAGCAGAGCAAATGCAGGCTGTAAAAATAACTGCTAAAAATATAGTAGATTTGGTTGAAAACGGATGCGAAGTAATTGTGGCACATGGAAACGGTCCTCAAGTTGGATTCATTAACAATGCTATGAATGAATATACTACTAATCATAAAACAGGTAATGATATACCTTTATCAGTATGTGTTGCTATGAGTCAGGCTTATATTGGTTATGATTTACAAAATGCTATTATGGAAGAGTTTTCTAATAGAAATTTGCAGGTTCCTCCTATAGCTACATTAATTACACAAGTTATAGTTGATGAAAAAGATCCTGCTTTTCAAAACCCTACTAAACCTATAGGTCAGTTTATGACTAAAGAAGAGGGAGAGTCTAAATCAAAAGAATTAGGCTGGATAGTTAAAGAAGACGCTGGAAGAGGATACAGAAGAGTTGTTGCTTCACCAAAACCAGTTGCTATTGCTGAAAGTACAGCTATAAAAGCTATGCTCAATGAAAAAGCATTAGTTATATGCTGCGGAGGCGGCGGTATACCAGTAATAAGAATAGGCAATCATTTAAAAGGTATGCCTGCTGTTATAGACAAAGACTTTGCTGCTTCAGTACTTGCTAAAGAACTTCATGCCGATATGCTTATAATATTAACTGCTGTAGAAAAAGTTGCTGTTAATTTCGGAAAACCTGATGTTAAATGGCTTGATTCTATGACTGTAGAAGAAGCTAAAAAATACTGCGATGAAGGTCAGTTTGCACCTGGTTCTATGCTTCCTAAAGTTCAGGCTTGTATGCAGTTTGCAGAAGCTACTGGAAAAGAAGCTATGATTACATTACTTGAAAAAGCTAAAGATGCTATAAACGGCAAAACAGGAACTAGAATAACTAAATAATTTTATAAATAATAACTTAAAGGACATAATTTATTTTTATATAATATGCCCAAATTTTTATTTAATACTGAGGTAATTAGAGGTAATTAAATGAAGACTTTTATTAAAGAATTGAGTAATTCTATACCAAGAGTAGATGCTTTAGATAAAATAACAGGAAAAACAAAGTATTTAAACGATATAGATTTCGGTAAAGATATACTTTATGCAAAAATGGTATATTCTACAAAAGCAAGGGCTAAAATATTAAAAATAAATATCCCAGAACTTCCAGACGGATATTTTACTGTTGATTACAGAGATGTTCCTGGAAAAAACATGACTACTATGGTTGTTTCTGATTGGCCTCCTTTTGCTGAAAATACAGTAAGGTATATTGGAGAGACTATACTTCTCGTAGTGGGTCCTGATAAAAATATAGTTTATGATATAGCAGAAAAAATTGTAATAGAGTACGAGGATTTAGAGGCGTCTCTTACTATAGATGATTCCAAAAAATTATTGGGTGGTGCTATAGTAGGAGATAATAATATATTTGTATCATTTAAAGCTGGATATGGCGATGTAGATAATGCATTCAAAAAAGCAAAAACCATTATAGAAGAAACATATTATACTCCATATCAAGAACATTTGTATATGGAAGTTAATGGTGCTGTTGGTATATTGGAAAATGAAAAAGTTTCAATTTATTCTTCCACTCAATGCCCATACTATGTACGTAAAGCAGCCGCTCCAGTGCTTGGTGTTGAAGAGGATAACTTAAGAATAATAGCTCCTCCTATAGGCGGAGGATTCGGAGGAAAAGAGCATTATCCTGATATATTGGCTGCTGCAGTTGCTGTTGCCGCATACAAAGCAAAAAAAACTGTTAAACTCATATTAGACAGACAATTTGATATGGCTTACAGTGTAAAAAGACAGCCTGCTCAAATAACAACAAAAGCAGCTCTTGATGAAAATAATAATATCATTGCTCTTGATGTAGTATCCGATATGGATGCAGGTGCTTATGAAGCTAGTTCAAGAGTTATTATGCAAAGATGCACATACACTGCTGCTAATGTATATAATTTTCCTAATGTAAGAGTTTTAGGAAGATTATACGCCACTAATAATGTACCTAGCTGTGCATTCAGAGGATTCGGCGGACCTCAGGCTATATTTGCTATAGAAAGAACTATGGATAATATAGCCAAAAAAATAGGTATTGATCCTATAGAGTTAAAAAGAAAATATTTTGTCAAAAAAAATGATCCTACAATAACAGGCGGTATATTTCATGATAATATAATACTTCCTCAAATGCTTGAATGGGCTTTAAAAGAATCAGACTATGAAAGAAAGTATAAAGAATATAAAAACACTATGTATAAAGGAATAGGAATATCATGCTTTTTACATGGCTGTGCATTCACTGGAAGCGGAGAGAGAGATATAATAAAAGCCAAATTAAAATTAAGAAAAAAAGGAAATAAAGTAACTATACTCACTTCAAATACAGAAATAGGACAAGGACTTCATACCACATTCAAAAAAATAGCCGCATACAATTTATCTATTCCATTAGAAGATATAGAAATAGCCGAATACGATACAGAAATCGTTCCAAATACTGGTCCTACTGTAGCTTCGCGTTCTGTTATGATAGTAGGATATCTAATACAAGAGGCTTCTAAAAAGTTAAAACAAAGATGGAGTGAATCTGAAGAAATAGAAATAATAGAAGACTATAAACACCCTACACATTTAATAGATTGGGATACTTCTACTTTAAGAGGAGATGCATATCCTAGCTACGGACTTGGAATTAATGTTGTAGAAGTTGAAGTTGATAAAGTTACATTAGAAGTAAAAATTGTAGGAGTTTGGGCTGTATTTGACTGCGGATATCCTATAGACGAAAAAATAGTTGAAGGACAAATAAAAGGCGGAGTTGCTCAGGCATTAGGCTGGGGAGCTTTAGAAAAAATAGTAAATAAAAATGGAAGATTCCTGCAAGTAAAAATGTCTGACTATATGATACCTACTTCTTTAGATTTGCCAGAAATAAAAACATGCATTATGGGTGAGCCTTACGAATACGGACCTTTAGGTGCTAAGGGTGTTGGAGAGATAACATTTGACGGAGCTGCAAGTGCTTATGCTTCAGCTATGGAAAGTGCTTTGAATTATCATTTCACAAGTATTCCTATACTGCCTGAAAATATTGCGGAGGTATTATAATGGCTATAAACTTTACTGTTAATGGTGAAAAAATTACTACAGAACTAAATCCTTTAACTAGATTAATAGATTTTTTACGCGATGAATTAAAACTCACTGGCACTAAAGAAGGATGCGGAGAGGGAGAATGCGGTGCTTGTGCAGTATTTTTAGATAAAAAAGTAGTGAACTCCTGCCTTATACCTATAGCATTATGTGAAGGAAAAGAAATAATTACTATAGAAGGGTATACAAAAACAGAAAAAGGAAAAATTGTAGTTCAGGCTTTTTTAGATGAGGGTGCTGTGCAATGCGGTTTTTGTACTCCGGGTATGGTAATGTCTTCTGAAGCTATATTAAGCAGTACTAAAGGAAAACCTACCGAATATGATGTAAGAAAAGGTTTATCAGGCAATCTATGCAGATGCACTGGGTATGACCATATAGTTAATGCTGTATTAAGAGCTTCTGATATGGCTTCTAAGGAGGGTAAAAACCTATGGCAGTAGAGAAAACTTTAAGTGCAAAAAATATAAATGAAGCTTTAGAATTAAAAGCTAAATATAATCCTATAATATTTGCAGGCGGTACTGATTTGATGGTTGAGCATTTGAGAGGAAGTAATTTAATAGCTAAATTTGACAGACCTGTATTATTTATAAATTATTTAGATGAATTAAAAGATATAAAAGAAGATGAAAATAATATCATTATAGGAGCATTAACTACTTTTGATGAAATTATTAAATCTCCTTTAACGCCTCAAGTATTAAAAGAAAGTGCCTCTGGTATAGCAGGTCCTCCTATTAGAAATATAGCTACTATTGGAGGAAATATCTGCAATGCTTCACCTTCAGCTGATAGTCTTCCTTCATTATACGCAATGGACAGTGTTTTGCGATTAAAAAATAAAGATTCTCAGAGAGATATAAAAATTAAAGATTTTATTACTGGAGTGGGCAAAACTATTATTAAAGATGATGAAATACTCACACATATAATAATACCAAAAAAAGATTATAAATATTCTTTCTACAAAAAAATAGGTACTAGAAAAGCAAATGCATTATCAAAACTAGCGATATGTGCTTTAGCTCTTAAAGAAAATGATAAATATAGATTTAAAATAAGTTTTTGTACATTAGGTACTACTATAACAAGAGATGAAGCTATAGAAGAAAAATTTATGGCTTCAAATATCAATGAATGGAAAAATAACATTAATCTTATACAGGAAGCATATTCTAATATTATGAAACCAAGAGACAGTGCAAGGTCAACTGCTTTGTATAGGAAAAAGTGTGCTTTAAATTTAATAAAGTATTTTATAGAGGATATCTGTACAAAATAGTTTATTAATTTAAATAAAAACAATTTAATGAATGGAGAAGAAATATGAGTACGAATGAAAAAACTCAAAATGCTTTGTTTGAATACGAAGCCGTTCCAAAGATGTCGCAGGCTTTTCCGCTAGCCATTCAGCATGTAGTTGCTATGATTGTAGGCTGTGTAACTCCTGCTCTTATAGTATCATCTGCAGCAGGACTTAAGAGCGGAAGTCCAGAACAAATACTCTTAGTTCAGTCATCTTTAGTATTTGCTGCTATTTCTACAATAATAATGGTTTTCCCTATACCTATCACTAAAAATTATCATATAGGTGCAAGACTTCCTATGATTATCGGTGTTAGTTTTGCTTATGTATCTACTATGCAGTCTATAGCAAGAGGTCCTGAAGGTACTGGTCTTGGTGCTCAAGGTCTTGCTATTATATTTGGTGCTCAGGTAATAGGCGGTATAGTTGCTATTATATTCGGGCTTGCTGTTGAAAAAATAAGAAAGTTATTTCCTCCTCTAATAGCTGGTACTGTTGTATTTACCGTTGGTCTTTCATTATATCCTACTGCTGTAAGATATATGGCTGGCGGAAGTACATTATATAGTATAAATGGAGAAGTTGTTCCTTTTGGTTCTTGGCAGTATTGGGCTGTTGCTTTTATCACTCTTATTGCTGTTATCATATTCAATCAGTTTACTAAAGGATTCTTAAAACTAGCTTCTATACTTATGGGTTTAATAGTAGGATATATAGCTGCCTTTTTCTTTGGAATGATTAATTTTACTAGTGTTGCTAATGCAGGTATTTTCCAAGCTCCGAAATTACTTCCTTTTGGTATAGAGTTTGATCCTTCTGCTTGTATTGCTATAGCTCTTTTATTTGCTGTAAACTCTGTTCAGGCTATAGGAGATTTCTCTGCTACTACTTCAGGCGGTATGGGAAGAATGCCTACTGATAAAGAATTAAAATGCGGTATTACTGCTTATGGTCTTACTAACATATTATCTTCTATGTTCGGCTGTCTGCCTACTGCTACTTACAGTCAGAACGTTGGTATAGTTGCTACTACTAAAGTTATTAACAGAATAGTATTTTTAATTGCTGCTATTATCATATTGGTGGCTGGATTATTCCCTAAATTCTCTGCTTTGCTTACTACTATACCTTCATGCGTACTAGGCGGAGCTACTATTATGGTATTTGCTTCTATTGCTATGACTGGTATAAAATTAGTATTCACTGAAAATATGGGACCTAGAAATACATTAATAGTTGGTCTTGCTGTTGCTTTAGGTATGGGTACTGTTCAAGTTGGAGGAGCTTTAGACACTTTCCCTGCTTGGGCTAAAACTGTATTTGGAAGCAGCCCTGTTGTTATAGCTACTTGTGTTGCTATTATACTTAATGTTGTTCTTCCTAAAGAGGAAGCTAAAAAATAAATAAATTATAATAAAAAATAAAGCATAAGTTATTATTAATTTAATACTTATGCTTTTTTATTAGACTTGTTTCAAAACTACTTGACAAATAATTTTATGAGTTTGTTATTTTATGCTAAATTATATAATATTAATTATTAAATAAATCATATGTTTTACATGTCGTATGATTTATCATTTTAATATATAAATATGCAGTCTTTTTGCTTCTTTGGGTCACCAAAAGAAGTAGGGGTGTGGGGGCTAGCCCCCACAATTAATAAATAAAATTAGTTTTGAAACAAGTCTATTAATTTAAATCTTCTCTTGTATCTATATCTTTTAATTTATTTTCATCTATTGTATAAAAAAAACAGTCATCTATATTTTTTTTAATTATTTTTAAAGCTCCATTGTCATGCTCTAAACTTAAAATATCACTAATATATTTTGATGAAAACACCGCAGGATTAGATGGTCTCTCTCCTGTAAACATAGCACCTATATTTTTATGACTATAATAAAAATATTTAAGCATATTAAAAATATCATAACTTTCTAAAACAGGCATATCACATACAAAAAAAGCAAATGAGTCAGCTTTGAGTTTTATAGCCTCATTAATACCAAGTTTTATAGAAGAGCTTATACCTTCATTATGATTATCATTATATACTGAAATATAATCCTTATTTTCAAATGATTTATTTATTATCTCATCATATATACTTACTGCTATTACAGAAGTTTCTATATTTTTTAAATTATCATATTCTTTAAATAATTTTCTTACATCTGATATTTTATTAATAGTATTTTCAAATAAGGTTTTATTATTTAGAGTTTTAAACTTATGAATTAATTTATTGCCCTTAAAACGTTTGCTGTTACCAGAGGCTAATATAATAAATGCTGTTTTTTTATATGTAATATTATTATTCTTTGTAAAATCATTTAAATATAAACTTATATTATCACATTTGTTTTTAAGTTTATTTATATAATATTTATTTGCAATATATTCAATAGTTTCTAAATCCACTATTTTTTCACTATCTATTTCACTGCATAAATTATATCTGAAACATACCTCTTTAAACTTTCTTCCTAAACTATGAAGCCCCATTACTATAACTATTTTGTATATTTTTCCGTATAAAAACTCTGGTATAATAGGCTCTTCATCATTTGGTATTTTTATGGGATAATACTTTGCTCCATCTGCCTCTATCAAAATAATATCTGCAAAATCAATGGCTTTTTTTAATTCATCATCTCCTGCATACATTAGTTTTTTATCATCATACTCTTTGCCTAATATAATAATATTATCATTATCAAAAGAATGCGAACCTATTGTTTCTATGTATTTTTCAGGTTTAAAAATTTTTGCTGTTGTTGTTATAACTACTCTTTTATCTTTATAACTTTCTGATAATCTTTTTATATATGAGGTCTTTCCTCCAGCACCGCATACAACAATAACTTTAGACATAATATTAACCAATAGTTACATCGCTTGTAGGCAGATCTATTATTCCATATTTTCCCTGCTTAATAGAACCTATACTCATAAATAAAGTAAGATACCCTACTCTGCCTATGAACATCAAGAGTATAAGTATTAATTTGCTCCATATTGTAACTGTAGGTGTTATACCCAAAGAAAGACCTACTGTACTTATAGCCGATACTGCCTCAAAAAGTATAGGCATCATAGTTTTTGATTTTTCTATATAAAACATAATAAATGAAGCAAGTACTGAAATACTTATAGCAAGCGTAACTATAGCAACAGATTTATTAACAGTATCACTTTTTATTTTTCTGCCATTAACTACAATATACGGTCTGTTAAAAATTGCTGTAATTACTGAAAACATAAATACAAATAATGTAGTAGTTTTTACGCCCCCTCCTGTACTGTTTGGAGAAGCACCTACAAACATCAAAAATATCACTACTCCTATAGTAACAGTACTCATAGAATTATATGCTATAGTTTCAAATCCTGCTGTTCTAGGACTCACACTTTGAAATAGGGAAACTAATATTTTTTCTTTTAAAGGCAAATCCTTTAAAGAATTTGAATATTCATTAAAAAATATAAAAACACTTCCTACTATTATTAAAATAACACTTGTATATATAACTATTCTAGCCTGAACATCAAATACATATCTTTGTCCTTTTATCTTATTAATTACAGCCCTTGATACTGTAAGCATTACTGGATATCCTATACCTCCAAGAGTAATAAGAAGCATAATAGTAACATTCACTGTAATATTGGCAGAATACTGATGAAGATTATCTGTATAAAGAGAAAATCCTGCATTACAAAAAGCACTTATAGAATGAAATACAGAAGAGAATATACGCATTCCCAATTTACTGTCAGTTTCCATAACTGTAAATAAAGAAACTGCTCCCAACAACTCTATAAAAAATGTTGATAAAAAAATTACTTTTACAGTTGATTGTATTATATCTTTATTTTGAGTATTAAACATCTCTAAAGTTCTAACCCTATCCTGAACACTTCCTTTATTTACCGAAAATAAAAGTACTATTGCCGATATGGACATAATACCAAGTCCGCCTATTTGTATAAGTGTTATTAATACAACTTGACCAAACAATGTAAACTCTTTGGATATATCTATGACACTAAGACCTGTAACACATACCGCACTAGTAGCTGTAAATAATGCATCAACAAATGATAATTTACCGCTTACTGTACTTAAAGGAAGATATAATAATAAACTTCCTAATGTGATAACAAATATAAAAGAGGCTATAATCATCTGATATAATGTAAACTTAGAATATGAAAGCCTAAGCCAATTTATAACTATAACCAAAAAGAAAAGTATTGACCCTGCTATAGTCCATATTATTCTATTTGCATATATATCATAATATTTTTTGCTGAAAAAATTAAGAAGTAAAAGACCTATAAGCTGAATGATAGGAACTACTATATAAAGTTTTCTAGGTGCTATTCTTATTTGATCTATAAGTATAAAAACAAAACAAACTGTAATAACATTAATTATCTTATCATAATTAGCTATATAAAAATTATCAGCATTGACTTGTCTTATCTGCATAAGAAGAACAAATATTGCAAATATAGAACCTGCTATTGCTGCTAAATTTGATACTCTTTTAAAAAACTCATCTATAGTCTGTATTATATTTTTATTATTATTTATATTATTATCTGTTCTATTATTAAATATATTTTTCATAAACTAATCTTTATTTTTGTAGTATTAGTATTTTAATATATATTTAATTATATGTAAATATATAATTTTATTTTTTGCCTCTGTTGATATCATAATCGCCTCTCATTCCAGTAAGAATATATCCGATATTTTTCATATTATTTTTTAAACTTTCAACACCTTCAGCAGATTCAGTCCCAGTAGATATTTTATCATTGTATAATAAATATTTTTTTCTAACGTCCATAGGAGATAAATTCGGCATAACAACATTAGAACCATGAAGTATTCCTAATTCTCTGCCTCCTTCTTTTATAGTACCTAAAGCCGTAGTAGCGGGTATCAATGCTAAAGGAAAAATTAAACGAAGTATGCTTATAAGTATTAAAGTAAGTTCAAGTTCCCCTTTTTTTTCATTAGCAAAAGGTGTATCTTTATGCGGCAAAAACGGTCCTATACCTATCATCTCTGGTTTTATCTCCTGCATAAATACTAAATCATCTGCAATATTTTCTAAAGTTTGATAAGGACTTCCAACCATAATGCCTGTGCCTGTTTGAAATCCTAACTTTTTTAAATTTCTTAAGCATTCTTTTCTATTATTCAAACTCATCTCCATTGGGTGAAGTTTTGAATAATGAATATTATCCGAAGTTTCATGCCTTAATAAAAATCTGTCAGCTCCTTTTTCTTTTAATACTCTGTAATACTCTTCTTCTTTCTCCCCTATTGATAATGTTAATGCACAGTCTGGAAATTTATTTTTAATTGCCTCTACTATATCAGACATTATATTTATATTATAATAAGGATCTTCTCCTCCTTGCAAAACAAAAGTTCTAAATCCTATTTCATATCCAAGTTCGCAGCATGATAAAATATCTTCTTTACTCAATCTGTATCTTTCAGCATTTTTATTGCTCTTTCTTATACCGCAGTATATGCAGTCATTTTTGCAGTAATTAGTAAACTCTATAAGACCACGCATAAAAACATACTTTCCGAATATTTTATCTGCCTTTTCCCTAGCCTTTACTCTAAGATATTCTTTTAATTCTTTTACGCTCTCTTCTTCTTTATGAGTCAATTGTTTTTTATTAATATTATTATCATACTCAAAAGATGATAATAAAAATAAAGCATCATCATAAGATATGCTTTCTTCTTTATCTATTTTGTTAATAATTTCTTTTGCTCTGTTTATATCAATCAAATTTATATTCCTTTACATATAAAAATATAATAAACTTTTATAAGAATAAAATATACATTAAAACAAAATAATATAATCTATATAAATTAAATAGTTTTAGAAAATATTTATTAAAGTTCTTCTATTTCTTTTATACTAAGTCCAGTAATATCGCTTATTAGTGATATATCTATATTTTTATTTTTCATATTTTTTGCAGTTAATATTTGATTTTTTTTTATACCTTGTTCTATACCCTTCTCCATACCTTGTTCTATACCCTTCTCCATACCTTGTTCTATACCCTTCTCTATACCTTTTTTAAAACCTTCTTCAATGCCTAATCTTCTCTCTTCCTCAAGCATTATTTGATTACCATATAGATAAGCCTCTCTTTTATCATATTCATTCATCATTAATCTATCTTTAATAAAGTTATTGTATCTTCTCTGTACTTCTTCCATTATAGGCTTTTCTTTAACTAACTCAGACATAATTATCTCCTTATTATCTTTTTCTTTCATAGTGAAAAATTTAATCCAGCAATCTAAATCTTTATCTAATAAATTGTCTTTAAATTTCTTAAGTTCAATTATATGTATTTGCAAATGATCAGTAAGAAGTCTTTTGCTATTTGTGTCGTAAATCATATAGCAAGAGTGAACATTATTTGAGTCATCTAAATTAAAATTAAGCAAATTTATACTAACAACTGGAGTTAAAGCATCATACTTCTCCCCCTGCTTTAATAGCTTGCTATAATTGGAAGCCCAATAATATAATATTCTTTCTGGAAATCTTGAGTTTCCTTGAAGCTGAATCTCTATTATAACAACTGTACCATTTTGTGTAATACATTTAACATCAACTATAGTTTCTTTATTTTGATAATTTTCCTTATAATTAAATGGAGTAAGTATTTCCACACTTCTAAAAGTTTTCATATTAGCGTCAAGCATTGTAGAGTTAATAAAATCAAGTAATATTAAATTGCTGTCTTTAGATGAGAATAAATATCTCACAAAATAATCATTTAAAACATTAATATCTCTTCTCATAATATTATTATACTAAAATAAATATAAATGTAAAGTTATAAATAAAAACATCATTACATATAAAAATACACACTATTTTTATTAATGAATTATTTTAATCACTTTATATTATTAAATATATTTCACCCCATTAATTTTAGCTATAGTCATACCATAATTAGTTATAGGAACATTCTGCTCTTCGCATATTCTTATCCTATTTAAAATATGCTTTCTAGTACCCATACACCCGCCGCAATGTATTACCAAATCATATTTAGACAAATCGTCTGGAAAATCATTTCCTACAGCATAGTCGATATCAAAGTCAAAACCAAATTTCTTTTTTAAAAGATTAGGTATTTTTACTCTTCCAATATCACCCTCCAAAGGAACATGGGTACAGCTTTCTGCAATTAATAATTTGCTCTCTTTTGTAAGATTGTCTATAAAGTCAGCACCTCTTTTATATACTTCTTCATTTCCTTTGTATCTTGCAAAAAGTACAGAAAATGAAGTTAAAAGACTTTCCTCTGGTTTTAACTTTTCTACTTCTTTGAATACTTGAGAATCTGTTATTATTACTTTAGGAGGCTTACTCAATGCTCTAATAGCTTTTTCAAATTTATCAAAAGTAGAAGCTATGATTACAGCTTTATTGTCTAGTATATCTCTTATAGTCTGCACTTGCGGAAGTATAAGACGCCCCTTTGGTGCTTGAATATCCTGAGGCATAACAAGCATTACAATATCATCTTCTTTAATTATATGTCCTGTTATACTAATTTCTTCTGTTTTTGGAATTGATAATTTTATAGCTTCTATTAGATTATCAATATTAAATCTATTATTTGCACTAATAGAAATAACTTCTAAATCGAACATTTCTTTTATATTCTGTTCTATATTTTTATAGTTATCGTTTAAATCTATTTTGTTTAATACAGCTATAACAGGTATCTCTAAACCAAAAAGCTCATTTTTCCATTTTAATTCAAGCAAATAATCATTATTAATAAAAGAAGCATCAAATACAAGCAAAGCAATATCAGTAGATTCCATAATTTTTCTAGTTTTATGTATTCTTAAAACACCAAGCTCACCCTCATCATCAAAACCAGCAGTATCAACTATGGCACATGCTCCTATACCGTTTATTTCTATAGCTTTTTTAACAGGGTCTGTAGTAGTTCCTGCAGTATCAGATACTATTGCTACATCTTGATTGGCAATTGCATTAATAATACTGGATTTACCTGCATTTCTTCTTCCAAATATTGCAATATGCGTTCTGTTTGAATTTGGTGTGGTATTCATATTTTATCCCATTTGTTTATAATATATATATATTTTATTAAAAACTTATTTTTTTATTTAATATTATTCTATAAAATACACCGAGCAAATAAAATTATATTTTTCTGCTCGGTGAAATAAATATCTCATAAAATTAAATCAATAATTTATACATCAATATATAAAATTAATTAAAATTTAAAATCTCTTCTTCCTTCATCTATGCCTTTTAAAGCATCAACCAATTTCATTTTTACCTTTTCATTAGGTACTCTCTCTATCTCATTTGCCATAACTTTATCTATAGATTTTTTAGTTTCTTCTTTGGCATAATCGTTTTCATATTCTTTTAAAGTTATTATAGCATTGGCCTGACAGAAATTTTTTATTTGTCCGCTCTTAGCAAAAGCCATAAATCTGTCTCCTGTTCTTCCTTCTCTATAGCAAGCTGTACAGAAACTAGGAAGATATCCAATATCAGAAAGCCATTTTATAATATCATCAAGCGAACGGTTATCAGATATTTCAAACTGTTTTGAGTTCTCTTCTTCCTCTTCAACATATCCTCCAACACTAGTTCTTGAACCTCCGCTTATTTGAGAAACACCAACCTCTAATGCCTCCTCTCTTGATTTTTGACTCTCTCTTGTAGAAACTATTATACCAGTATAAGGAACAGCAATTCTTAAAACCGCAACTATCTTTTTAAATAAACTATCAACAATAGCATTAGGGAAACTTTTAACATCAACATCATCAGCAGGTCTTATTCTAGGAACACTTATAGTATGAGGTCCGCAGCCAAAAGTATCTTCTAAGTGTTTAGCATGATAAAGCATAGCGGTAAAATCATATTTATAATCATAAAGCCCAAATAATACGCCTATACCTACATCATCAATACCGCCTTCCATAGCTCTGTCCATTGCCTCAGTATGATATTCATAATTGCTTTTAGGTCCGCTTGGGTGAACTTTTTCATAAGTAGGTTTATGATAAGTTTCTTGGAATAATACATAAGTACCTATTCCTGCATCTTTTAACTTTTTATAATTTTCAACTGTAGTAGCTGCAATATTAACATTAACTCTTCTAATAGCTCCGTTTTTATGTTTAATGCTGTATATTGTTTTTATAGATTCAAGTAGATATTCCATACTAGCATAATCTGGGTCTTCTCCAGTTTCTAATGCTAGTCTTTTATGCCCCATATCCTGCAATGCTGTAACTTCTGCTCTAATCTCATCTTGAGTTAATTGCTTTCTTGCTATATGGCTATTTTTAGCATGATAAGGACAGTAGACACATCCGTTTATACAATAGTTAGATAAATAAAGCGGAGCAAATAAAACTATTCTTTTACCATATATTTCTAATTTGATTTTCTTTGCTATTTCAAACATCTCATTTTCAGCATCTTTGTCATTGCAAAGAAGTAAAGCTAATGCCTCATAAGGTTCAAGACCTTTCATTAGACTTGCCTTATCTAATATCTCTCTTATATTATAATCGCCGCTTTCTACTTTGGATATGGTTTTTAATATCTCTTCATCATTAATAAACTCATTTGCATTTCTTGATTTAGAATCGTACTTGAATAAAGTTTCTAAAGACATAAAATATACTCCTATTTTATAATTAAACTGTATTACTTTTTACTGGCATAAAGTGCTTTAGCAGAAACATTTTCAATCATGCCAAGTTTGCCTGTTAAACTATTAATTTTATCGATAGGAGCATTTAATACTATGCTTATGATATTTATATTTTCTTCTCTGTAAGGTATGCCCATTCTTCCTATAACAAAATCACTGTAGCTATGAAGAATTTCATTCACCTTTGCCGCAGCATTGGTGTCTTCAATTATTATACCTATAACAGCAATTCTATTATTTTCCATAAACTAACAAAAAAGATAAATATAATTTTAAAATACATTCCTTTATGATAAACATTAATAGTTATTCACTTAGGTAATTTTATTATAAAACTATAAATTATTTTGTAAATAGTTTTTTATTAATTTTTTATTAACTTATTGCATTATTTTTCTATATGGAAAAAGCTAACAATATTTTGAAGTTCTTTAGCATCATTATAAAGCGATATAGAAGAAGCAGTAGACTCTTCAACTAAAGCAGCATTTTCCTGAGTGATAGAATCCATTTCCATAACTGCTTTATTAACCTGAGCTACTCCAGACTGTTGTTCTACGGCAGCCGAACTTATATCTTTTATAATATTTGCAGTTTCTTCAATTTGCTCTTTTATTCCTATAAATAATTGTTCCTGACTTTCTACTATCTCATTAGCCTTATTAATTTTTTCATATACCTGATTAATTAATTCTGTAATATCTTTAGCAGAAGTCTGACTATTTTGTGCCAAACTTCTAACCTCGCTTGCTACAACAGCAAAACCTTTACCTTGATCTCCAGCACGTGCTGCCTCTACTGCTGCATTAAGTGCCAAAATATTAGTCTGAAAAGCAATGCCTTCTATAACTTTTATTATATCTTTAATTTTCTCACTGTCATTATTAACTTCATTCATACTTTTTACTGTTTCTGATACCACTGAAGCTGCATTTTCTATAGATTCCTTACAGCTATTCATCATATTATTACCTTTTACAGAATTATTAGTAGCCATAGATATTGCTGAAGATATTTCTTCCATAGATGAAGCAGTCTCTTCAAGGTTGGCAGCTGTATTTTCTGCTTTAGCAGCTAAATTCTTATTTCCAGAAGCAAGTGCATTAGCCGCCTGAGACATCTTATCAGCATTATGCAAAGTAGTTTCTATTACTTCTATAAGTTTATATTTCATATTATGAAAAGAATGTGATAATTCTCCAAGCTCATCTTTTCTATTTAGCTTTCTTTTATGCATAATAAGTCTGCCGCTTTCTATCTCCTTAGCCTCTTCAACTACAATATTAAGAGGTTTTATTATGCTTCTAGTAAATAAAAATACTACTAATGTCATAATAACCATTGATATAATACCTATAATTATACTTATAACAATAATAGATCTATTAACTTCATATATCTCTTCAGTATCCATAGCATAAGCAACTACCCAAGGCTGAGCAGTCATTTTCCTATAAAATCCTTCTCTTACACCATATCTTAATTTTCCAGACACAGATGTATCTTGCATTATATTATTATATTCACTTGGAGCCTGATTATTTATTTCTTTAGGATCTGTATCCATTACAACTACGGATTTATTATTAACCGTTACTATTCTTCCAGATTTTCCTAATCGTACATTACTAAAATAAGCGTCATATATAGACATTATTTTTATAATAGAAACTAAATAACCTATTAATTGATCATTATAATCAAGTATTCTCACCCCTAAAGATATTGTAAGATCACCTGTAGCAGCTGATTTAACAATATCATCTCCAAAAGCCACTTCTTCTCCCGCTAATAACTTATTCATCATAGTGGGTCTTAAATCCATGAAATTTCGGCCTATTAATTGCGAGTTTCTATCAAAAACTATCACACCTCTTGTATCCATTATAGATATGTTTTCTATAAAATTATTATTTTCTACAAATGATGTTATATCCAAATAAACATTATTACTATAGGCAGCGGCATTTGAAAAGAAATTTTTTATATTAGCACCGCTCGTATATGATTTGTTAACCATTACCTGAGCATTTAATATAGAATCAAACAAATTAGCATATCCGGCAACAGTATTCTCAAAGCCTGTATTAGTACTTTCAGTTATTCCTTTATTTGAAAAATATACTGATGCAGATAACAAAAATCCTAGCATTAATATAGACATTAAACTAATAATAACAGGCAGTTTAAAAGATAAACTATGGATTTTCTTCATAATAGACTCCTAAATAATTAGATAAATTTGTATTAAATGAATGATAAGTATAAAATTTTATAAATTTAGTATAGTAAAATTATATATGAGTGTCAATAAAATAAATTTAATTTTTATAATTATGAAATTATAAAAGTTTTATTACTGAATGTTTAAAAATAAGTAATAATCTTAATATTATACTTGCAGCAAAACTAATAATTATTTTAGTAATTAAATTAAACTAATGAAATATTATTATATATATTAGAAATTATATTATTTTATAATATAATTAATATATAACTCAGATTTATAATAAAAAGTTTTATTTATATGTAATTGCCGAAATAAGCTGTTATTTAAGATACGCAGACTTTCTCTTCATAAACTTCTTTAGCTTTAGAATAAAACTCTGCTGCTTTTTCATAATTTCCATTAATAAATTCAATATTACCTAAATGGAAATAAGAACTAGAATCAGGATTTTCTTTTATTTTTTTAGTATATTTAGCTTTGCTTTCTTCCAAATTAGGATAATTATCTCTTAAACTTTTACTTCTAAGATTTTTAAGAGCAAGAATCTCTGGAGTATCAGCAGGATACATAGCCAAAGCCTGCAAATACATATTTTCAGCTCTTTTATAATCTTTAATTTCATGAAGACATACACCATAATAATGATAATCATTATGGTCAGCCAAATTATTATCTACCAATATTTTATAAAAATTCATAGCCTCTTTATAAAGTTCATTTCTAAAGAAGTAATTAGCCATATAAACCAAAGCAACTCTGTCTTTTGAATTAATTTTAAGTACATTTTTAGCAGCTTCCAAACCCTTATCTTCTTCTTTAAGCATAGTACATAAAGATAAAAACTCATAATAAGGATCTAGATTCTGAGAAGTATATAATGTGATACCTTTTCTATAAAGTTCAAAAGCCTCTTGAAGTCTGTATTCTTTTTTGGCAATAGCTCCTAAAATAAAATATGCTTCAGCTGCCATCCAATATTCTAAGAAAGTGTTTAAAAATATTTTAGCATGTTCATAATCGCCGTTTTCAAATAAGGAAACAGCTACCTGTAAATACGACTTCATATCTTCAGAAGTACTTAATCTCATACTTCTTTTTAAAGCCTCGATAGCCTCTTCGTTTACTCCTTTCTTTAAAAGTTCCTCTGCAAGATTACTTAATTTCATTGCTTTAGTATTAGTAGACACGTTAATCTCCTTTTTATTTTAATGAACTGGTCTAACATAAACTTCTTTGGAAAAACCGCTCTCCATATTTCCGCCCTCGCCGCCTATAGCAGTTATAGTAAAATAATAAACCTCATTGCTATTAAGTCCTTTTATATAGTATTCACTCTGATTTCCTATCTGTATAGGAGTATACTGAGCATCATTGTAAACCCCAGACTTTGTACCGTAATATATTTTATATCCAACAACATCTTCATGAACAGCATCCCATTTTAGCATAACAGAATTATTATTAACCGCTGATGCTGTTAAATTAACAGGTATCTGCGGAAGTCTTCCCTTATGATATGAAATATCAACATTATTTAATATAGGTGTTATATTTCTATCAATATTACTCTTTAATACAGCTCTTATCTGAACATATTTTACATTTGATGTAATAGTATTTGTGTTATTATCTAAATACTGCCAAGCTATATTATTATCATCTGGAGCAAAATAATAGTCTGAAGTTCTATAATAAACATCTATATAAGAACCATTTGTAAAACTTCCTTTATAATTTATAGAGTCTATAAATGTATTTTTATCTTCAAAATCTATAACTCTGCTTATTATTTCTCCGTTTGATGAATATCTATATAAATTAAAATCTTGTTTATAATTAGGTGTAAAATAGAAAGAATCCAAACCTCCTATAAAACCTTGTCCTAAATAGAGAGGATCTAATTTTATATTGTCAAACTCTGCTACATAAGGAGATCCGTTTCTATCACCTGTACTTGTCAAATAAACAACTTCTTCTTCAAGCCCGTCTATATATTTTACTAATTTTCCAGTAGAAGCATCAAAACTAACACTATGATGTCTCCATTCATTTTCTTTTAAGTACTCTCCTCCTGATAAAGTAACATTCGTATATTGACCATTATAAGAAAATATATTATTAAACTGCCAAACTAATCTGCCATTAATAATATTTGCTCTTATACCTGCATACTTTGTAACACCATTATCATTATATATAGCCATTTTTGAAAGTACTTTAGAGTTCATTCTTACTCTGTAAGGATTTAAATAAAATTCAAAAGTAAAACTTGCTGTAGAAACATCATCAGAACTATCTAAATAATGATCTATTTTCACATAAGAGCGAATATTTGGGAAAAATACGGCCTTTCCTCCATTAGCCCCTGTAATATACTTGATATCAGGGCTATAGCTTAGTCCATGAAAATATGAAGAACCTAAAAGTGCTCTTTCAAATATCAAATTAATGTCATTTGAAACTTCATCTGAATTCCCATTATTTAAGACAAAGCTATTAGTAATATTATCTAATGAACTGTAATAAATATTATTTGTATCTGAAAAAACGTTAATAACAGCCGCATTTAGATTGACTGTACAAAATAAAATAAACGCTATAAAAATACCTATATAACGCACTTTCAATTCCTAATTATTTTTATAATTCTTTAATAATTCTTCGGATATTTTTTTAATTCCATTATTAAAAATATAATAAAAACCTTTATTTACAACTATATATTTATACTAACTGTAAAAATATACTAAAATAAATACTATATTTTAAATATAAAAAAAAATTAAAATATGTTATCATAATTTTTATATTTGGAAGTATTTTTCAGTTATTTAATAGTAATGTTATTTTAGTAATATAAAAATATATTGTTTGAATTGATAAAAAGAGTACAATTTAAGGACTAAATATGAGAGTTTTAATTATTATCAGTTTATTAATATCAAATGCGATACTATTTGCAGATATAAAAATAGGTTTCTTTTCGGCCATACATAGCGGAGATATAAAAACTGTACAGGAATATATAGAAATGGGTATTAATGTTAATATACAAGATGATATGAAAAGAACACCATTAATGATAGCAATGTATAAAAATGATATGAAAATGGCTAAACTTTTTATTGATAATGGAGCAAATGTCAATATACAGGATAATAAATTTAATTCTCCGTTTTTATATGCATGCGAGAAAGGATATATAAATACAATAAAAATAATGTATGGGAATGCTGATACTAAAGTAGTTAATATATACGGAGCAAATGCACTAACACTGGCATGTGAAAAAGGACATTGGGAAACTGTTCAATTTCTGCTTGAAAATACAGATGTGGATGTTAATCATATAGATAATTTATCAAGAACAGCTTTGCTTGAAATAGCAATATTTGGAAAAGACACTATTAATTATGTAGAAATAGTAAAACTACTATTAGAACATAATGCTGACAAAAACATAAAAGACAGTAAAGGAAATGATGCTTTATACTATGCAAAAGAAAGAAATTTGAAAAATATAGAAAAATTATTGGCAGAATAATTAAATACATAAAAAAGGCAAGAGTAATGATAATATTAACTCCTGCCATTATTGTTACTTATTTTAATAAATCATCAGTCTTTTTTTACTTCAGTACCAGTAGAAGCATATCTTTGTAATTGAACCGTAGCAGCTTTAGGGTTTTTTACTACGCAAGGACCGCCTACACAGCCTCCATTACAAGCCATAACCTCAACAAGATTAGGTGTATCAGCGGTAATAGGAGTTTCTCCAGACTGAACTTTACCGTATCCTTTAAGCTGTTTCATACCCTCTTTATCAAGTCCGTTAATAACAGCAGCTTTTAATTTTTCAGGGTGTTTTAATCTTATTTTAACAGCTTCAGCTACACCTCCGCTCATAGCATATTTTCTTCCAGAAGCAGTAGGAACAGTTTCTATATCCAAATCTGGTTCTTTAGCAACTTCTGTACCTGTAGCTATAAATAAAGCATCAAGCTCTTCCATAGATAAACAATAATCTACCAATTCATCATCTATGCTTTCTCTTCTTTTAGCAAGACAAGGACCTATAAAAACATTAACAGCCTCAGGATCTTCAGCATGCATCATTTCAGCAGTATAATGCATAGGAGTTTTAGTTTCAGATACACAAGGAATCAATTCAGGTACATGTTTTCTAACAGCTTTAACATAAGCAGGACAGCAGGAAGTAGTCATAAGTTTATCTCCCCTCTCCATTCTCTCTTCAAATTCAGCTGCTTCTCTGTCAGAAGTAACATCAGCACCTAAAGCTACCTCCCAAACTTTGTTAAATCCTATCTTTAATAAAGCACTTTTTAATTGTCCAGGTTTAGCATTAAACTGTGAAGCTATTGCAGGAGCATACATAACATTAACTTTTTTATCTTCTTTTAGGTGTTTTAAAACATCTACAAGCTGTCCCTTATCCATCATAGCACTGAAAGGACATTCTCTCATACAATTACCGCAGAATATACATTTATGATAGTCTATTACTTCTTTACCCTGTTCATTTTTATTAATTGCTCCTACAGGACAAGATTCCTCACAAGGAACAGGTATATATATAATAGCATGATAAGGACAATTTTTTAAACATAATCCGCAGTTTATACATTTGCTGCTGTCTATATGTGCCCTTTTTTCATCTAAAATAGTAATTGCATTTTTAGGACAGTTCATCATACAAGGTCTTGCCAAACAAGCCTGACAAGCATTAGTAACCATAAAATTTGCCCTAACACAAGCATTGCAGGCCTCGTCAAGTACTGTAAGCATAGGCCAAGTTGTTTTTTCCCTTTCTAATGCCAATTTAGCATACTCAGACAATGGTATTCCGCTGTCTTCTTTACCTTCAACACTTATTCCAAGTCTGGCCATAATTCTATTTTTTATGATTTCTCTGTCGTTATGTATACAGCATCTTATAGATTTACTGTCTCTTGGTATAATTTCTATAGGCAATCTATCTATATCCTCTATTAATCTGTCTTCAATAAACATTAATGCTATTTTTACCAAAATTTCTTTTTTTAACTGAGAGGCATTATTATTAATATTCACCTTTATATTCTCCTATTATTTTTAAGTGATTTGATATTAAATTAAATTAAGTAATATCATTTTTATTATTATATATTATAATATGAAGTCTAATTTTTTCAAGTATAATATTCAAATTATGTACAAAAATTTATTGTATATAGTATTCATATTAAATGTGTAATAATCAAATAAAAATGAAAAATAAAAATATATTAAACAAAATAAAAAACAGATTTATTTCTTGACAAACCGTAATTAAATAACTATATTGTATACATATAGAAGTTTATATACAATATAATATACTTCTATATAAAGTAATTTTAATTTTAAAGGAGTTTTTATATGCTTATAGGATGCCCAAAAGAAATTAAAAATCAAGAATATAGAGTTGGATTAACACCAGCTAATGCAGCTGATTATATACTGCATGGTAATAAAGTAATTATGGAAAAAGGTGCTGGAGAAGGGTCTGGATTTAGCGATGAAGAATATAAAAAAGTCGGTGCGGAAATAGCTGACAAAAAAAGAGTATTTGAAGCAGATATGATTATTAAAGTAAAAGAACCTATAGAAGAAGAATATGAATATTTCAGAGAAAATCAGATATTATACACCTACCTACATTTAGCTGCCGATAAACCTTTAACTGAAATGCTATTAAAGAAGAAAATAAAATCTATTGCATATGAAACTATGAAAGATGAGATGAATCAGCTGCCTTGTTTAGCTCCTATGAGCGCTATAGCTGGAAGATTATCTATTCAGGAAGCTGCTAAATACATGGAAAAGAAATTCGGAGGAGAAGGAGTATTATTAGGAGGCGTTCCTGGAGTACAAAAAGCAAATGTTGTTATATTAGGTGCTGGTGTTGTAGGGCTTAATGCTGCTCAAATAGCTATGGGATTTGGGGCTAATGTATCTATTACTGATATTAATGTAGCAAGACTATCGTATATAGATCAAATATTTAATATGAGGATAAATACATATTTTAGTGCTCCTTCAACTTTAGAAGAATTATTTAAAACTGCTGATGTTGTGATTGGAAGTGTACTTATACCTGGTGCCAAAGCTCCTAAACTTTTAAGAAAAGAGCATCTAAAAATGATGAAAAAAGGGGCTGTAATAGTAGATGTTGCTATTGACCAAGGAGGCTGTTTTGAAACATCTCACCCTACTACTCATGATGATCCTATATTTATAGTAGATGATATTGTTCATTACTGTGTTGCCAATATGCCGGGAGCTGTGGCAAGAACTTCTACTATAGCACTTACTAATTCTACAACTCATTACGGAATAATGCTTGCCGAAAAAGGATTAGAAGAAATTTGCAAAACAAATAATACTTTTCTTACTGGACTTAATACTTATAATGGAAAATGTACATTCAAAGGTGTTGCTGAAGCATTTGGCATTGAATATACAGATCCTAAAGCTGCATTAGGCAACTAAAAATAAATAAATTTTATATAAAGTGCCGTAAAGTTTTAATGAGCTTTACGGCTTTAATTTAAAATTATTAAAAAAACACATATAAATATATTGACTTTAATACTTATTTAATATAGTATTACTACTAAAAATAACGGTTTTTTAATTTACTAAAAGCCTTTTACTAAAAAAGAAAATTATCAATTTTTTATAAGTACATAAAACTCCAAAATCGCTATAAGTTATACTTGTAGCGATTTGCTTTTTAAAGTTATAAATTATTTTTTATTAATAAAATTTATTACTAATTCATATAAACTTGTAATAGATAAATATTTTTTAATACTTTATTTTCTATTTTTAAGTTCATTATAATTCCTATCCATAATTTCATACCAATAATTTAATTTGGCATTATCATCTCCATCTATATCTTTTAAATAGAAAGGTTTTAAAAATCTTACTTTTATTTTTCTAAAAGGATTAATTTTAATACTCTTTGCTTTCATAATATCTTTAGTTCCATATATGACAACAGGGAGTACTTCTACATCAGGACATCTCTCTGCTATTTTTAATATCCCTCTTTTAGGTTTTCTTATTTCTCCGTCAGCACTTCTGCTTCCTTCTGGATATATAACTATACTAGTACCATTTTTTAATCTGTCTTCCATATCGTCTATAGATTTTACAGCTCCTACTGTACCGCGTTTTACAAATATATAATTGGCAAGAGACATACCAAAACCTATTAAAGGTACTTTTCCATAAGTGTCTTTTGAAACAAAAGCATATGATTTTTTAAATATTGAAAAACATGCAAATATATCAAATGAACTTTGATGATTAGGAGTAAGAAGGTATGTTTTATTAGGATTATAATTTTCTTTTCCTTCAACATCAAATGATATAAAAGCCATTTTCATAAGTCCTCTTCCCCACACTTTTGCTATCGAATGCACCCAGTATTTTGCTTTCTTCTTACTAAAAATACGGATAAAAGGATAAATAGGAAATGCTACAATAACGCATAACAATGTATGGATAAATCCCAACAAAAAATAAATTAAACTAAACAATATCATATCAATAGTTTATTATAAAAATTAAAAATTATCAATATATAACTTGATATATTAATTACAGTTTGATATAATCAAATGAATTATTTTTAGAGTTTTTAATTAAAGTAATATGAATAACAAAGCAAAAAAGCAAATAGGAATTATCGTAAATACGCTTAGGGGTGATCCTGCTTGCATTCTAAAAAATATTAAAAAGATATTAAAAAAATACAATATAGAACCTATTATAATAGATTATGATATATCTACTTATATGAATATTAAGAAAGCAATAAGAAAATTAAGAGATGTATCAATGCTTATATCTATTGGCGGAGATGGTACTTTATTATCCGCTTTAAAAATCGCTATAAAATATGATATCTCCGTACTTCCAATATATAACGGTACACTTGGTTTCATATCAGAGATTCCTCCAAATGAAGCATATATGATACTTAATGAATATCTTGAAGGTAAAAAAACTCTTTATGAAATAGAGCCTAGAACTTTATTATCTGTAAGTCTATACTCTACTAACAAAAAAATTATTAAAGAATATTTAGCTGTTAATGAACTTGTACTTAGCAAATGTTCTGGAAGGGCTATATATATTAATATTATGATATCAGGCAAACTTATATCTTCAATAGTAGCTGACGGAGTAGTGATAGCCACACCTACAGGATCTACTGCATATGCATTAAGTGCTGGAGGACCTATATTATCACCTAGTATTGATGCTATATCTTTTGTACCTATAGCTCCGCATTCACTTACGTTTAGACCATTGGTTGTTCCAAAACATGATACTATAGAATTAGAATTAACAGAAAAATCTCTAAAAGCTATGGTTATTATAGATGGATATGATATATGCCAATTTAAAAATTATGATAAAATAAAGGCACAAATAAGTGATAAAAACTGTTACATATTTCAAAGTGCTAACAGACTGTTTTATGATATACTTAGAAATAAACTTAATTGGGGCAGATAATGCTTAAATATCTTGAAATAAGAAATTTTGTTTTAATAGATAAATTAAAAATTAATTTCAGCAGCGGTTTTAATGTACTTACTGGAGAAACTGGAGCTGGTAAAAGTATTATAATCAGTGCTTTAGAACTTATTACAGGTGAAAAAGGCTCTATAAGAATGGTAGGCTCTAATGGAGACAGACTTATTGTTACTGGTAACTTCAAACTTCAGTCATCTTCAGAAATAGTAAAAAATAAATTAAAAGAATGGAATATAGAAATTAATAATGATGAGCTTACTATAAAAAGAGAAATTACTAAAGACGGAAAAAGCAAATCATTTATAAATAATGTTGGTGTAAAAGTTGCTGAATTAAAAGAGCTTGGAGATTTAATAGTTGATATTCATGGACAGCATGAACATCAGTCTCTTTTTAATCCTGCAAATCATATTAACTTTTATGACAGTTATCTAAATATAGAAGATAAACTTGAAAATTATAAAAATCATTATTATAAATTAACAAAACTCATAAGACAATATAATGAAATATCTCAAAATAAAAACTCAATTCTAAAAGAAAAATCTTTTTTGGAATATGCAATAGATGAAATAGAAAAAGCAAAATTAAAACCCAATGAAGATGAAGATATAAAAAACGATATAACAATGATGTCAAATGCTGAAAGTATAGCTTCATCGCTTTCTTCTATAAATAAAGATATATTTGGGAGCGAATCTGGGGCTTATACAAAACTCACAAGAAGTATAGGAGCATTACAAACGGTATCAAAATATGACAGCAGACTTTCAGATATTGCCTCACAGATAGAAGGAATAACATTAAATCTTGAGGATATAAAAAGCGTATTGACAGAGATAAGATCCAAAACAAAATTTGACCCTGAAGAGCTTCAGATGCTTAATGAGAGACTTTTCTTTATAAACAATCTCAAAAAGAAATACGGCTCTAATATAAAAGAAATTGTATCATATGCCAAAGATGCAAAAGAAAAATTGGAGTCTTTAAATTTTTCAGAAGAAGATATCGAAAATTTAAAAAAAGAAATAGAAGTTCTAAGAGAAAAAGCTTCAATACTTGCTAAAGAAATATCTGATATAAGGCATAACAGAAAAGATGAATTCATAAAGGCAATAGAAAGCGAGATGAATGATTTAGGTATGTCATCTACAAAATTTGATGTTGAAATAACTTTAGATGAAGATGATGATGGAATACTAAATATTGACGGCTCAAATATAAAGGCCAATTCTAATGGAATAGATAATATAGAGTTTATAATAGCACCAAATAAACAAAGTATATATCAGCCTCTTAGAAAAATTGCTTCTGGAGGCGAAATATCAAGGATAATGCTTTCATTAAAAAATGTACTTTCTTTAGGTGACTACTGTGAAACATGCGTTTTTGATGAGATAGATGTAGGAGTTGGCGGAAGAATTGCTGAGGTAATAGGAGAAAAAATAGCTGCTCTTTCAAAAAGGAAACAGGTATTAAGTGTTACACATTTGGCACAAATTGCAATATATGCTAATAATCATTTTAAAGTTACAAAAAATGAAGGTGAAGATACTGTAACTTCTACTATTGAAGAATTAGATAATTCTATGCGTGTTAATGAAATTGCAAGAATGATAACTGGAAAAGAAATTACAGAAGCAAGCATAAAACATGCTGAAGAATTATTAGAACATGCTAAAAATAATAAAAAAATTATATAAATAATAATACATATCATAAAAAATAATACAATCAATTTATAAAATATCAGGAAGTAAAAATGTATACATTGGGAATAGATTTAAGCACTCAAAGTGTAACTTTAAGTATTTTAAATTATGAAACTAAAAAAAATGAATTAAATATATCTATAGCTTTTAACTCATTAGAAGAAATAAAAAAAACATCTATGAATAAAAATAGCCTTTTAATTTATTCTAATGTAAGAGGAAAAGCTGAACAAGACCCTAATATATTTTTGGCAGCATTAAATAGAGCATTTGATGAACTCAAAAAAAAATGCAGTATAAAAGACATAAAAGCAATACAAATATCAGCACAGCAGCATGGACATGTTTATTTATCTGAAAAATATAAATATAATTTAGAAAAGTTGAGAGATAGATCATCAGCAAATCAAAGTTTAATGGATATGTTTAAAGATTCATATTCATATAATGCCGCACCTATATGGAGAACTTCCTGCACACAGAAAGAGGCTAATGAATTAAGAGAAGCGGCTGGCGGAAAAGAAAAAATGATACAAATAACTGCCTCAAACTCTCCTCTTAGATTTACAGGTGCTGTTATAAAATACTATTTTGATCATAACAAAGGTTTATCAGAAAATACATACAAAATATTTTTATTAAATACATTTATAGCCTCAATATTAACTGCTAAAGATGATGTACCTGCAGATTTTGGAAATGCTTCTGGTACAAGTTTAATGGACTATAATAAAAGAGAATGGAATGATACATTATTAAACACTATATCAACTGATTTAAAACAAAAATTAGGAGAAATCGATGCTCCCTCTAGTTTTGCAGGTTATATATCTGAATACTTTATGGAAAGATACGGTTTTGATAGTGAATGTATAGTTGGTATAGGAAGCGGTGATAATCCTCAGACAAAAGTTTTATATAAAGGAGATATATTATCATTAGGAACAAGTTTTGTTTATATGCTTGATATAGATGAAAACACAAGAGATTATTCAGGTGCTGCTAACAATATGTATGATGGTATAGATAATCCTTTTATGATATTATGCAGAACAAACGGAGGCATAGTTTTAGATGAAATTATGAACTCTTATGACAGAACATACAAAGAAGCTGAAAAATCTTTAGAAAAAAATGCTGATAATCTTCCAATAATGCTATGGCAGAAAGAATATGAGTCTGCCCCTATAAGCAAGGCATTTCCTATAAAAAGATATTATGAAACTCCTTCATTTGATGATGATTATAAAGGTATAGTTTTAAGTTCTTTAGGATTATTAGAAATATATTTGAGCAAATTTACTCATAAAAACAGAGATGATAATAAAATAGATCTTGCTGTTACAGGAGGCGCTTCAAACAATAAAGAGATAGTAAAAATAATAGCAAATATTTGGGAATCTACTATAAAAATACTGCCTTCAGCTGGTGCTTCTTTGGGTGCTGCTTTATCTGCATTACTTCTTCTAAAAAAGCAAGTTTCTTTAGATGAGATTAGAGAATCTTTAATTGATAATAATATAATAGAGCCTGATTTGATGCTTGCAAATAAATATCATAATTATATGAAAATTTTAAAAGAAAGATATGAAGATATTATTAAATAGCTATAATTTTAATTTGTAGCAATATTTATAGGTATTCATAAGCAATTACTTATATAATCTGTAAATAAATATACTTGACATATTTTTATTAACATAATATATTTATCAGCAATTAATTTTTTAAAATTAAAAGGAAAAATTATGCCAACTTATGAATATAAATGTGAAAACTGCGGTCATGAATTTGAAGAGTTTCAATCAATAACTGCAGAAGCTAAAGCTACTTGCCCAGAATGTGGCAGCGAAGCTAAAAGAATGATATCTTTAAATAGCGGTATCATATTTAAAGGAAAAGGCTTTTATGTAAATGATTATAAAGCTAAAAACAGTGCAGCAGGCTCTTCAAATTCTTCCTCTACTCCGCCTACAAAAAGCTGCTGAGGGGTTTGATTAAAACTTATAGGTTATAAGTTAAATAAAATAAAAATATATACAAAAAACTATGTCAAAAAAAATATCTATAATGAATGTTTCAGAAGAGGATTTATCTAAATTCTGTGAGGATAATAATTTCCCAAAGTTCCATGCTTCTCAGGTGCTTGATTGGATATATAAAAAGTATGCTGTAAGTTTTGAAGATATGAGCAATATACCAAAAAATTTAAGAGCATTACTTGATGAAAACTATTTTATACATAATTCCAAAATAGAAACTATATCTGAAGATGAATACGGAACAAAAAAATTATTAATTTCATTATATGATAAGAAAAAAATAGAATCTGTTATTTTACAAAAAAAAGATAGAGTAACTTTTTGTCTGTCATCGCAGGTAGGATGCGGTTACGGCTGTGCTTTCTGTGCCACTGGAAGTATGGGCTTATCACGCAATCTTACTGCTGATGAAATACTTGCTGAATTTATTTTAATGAGGGCTGTTACAAAAAAGGTAAATTCTATTGTATTTATGGGTATGGGCGAACCTTTAGCTAATACCAAAAATCTTTTCAAAGCCATAGAAACTATTAACTCTTTTAAAGGCTTTAATTTGGGTATAAGACATATTACTATATCAACTTCAGGAGAGGTAGTTGGAATAAAACAGCTTATAGAAAAAGATTTGGACTGCCGTCTTGCCGTTTCTCTGCATTCATTAAAAAATGAAGTGAGAGATAAGATTATGCCTATTAACAAGAGATATCCTATTGAAAACCTTATGGCTGTACTAAAAAGATACAGTAAAAATGGAAAAAGAATGATAACTTTTGAATGGGTACTTATCAAAGATATTAATGATTCTGTTAATGATGCCTACAGACTTGTAAATTTAAAAAAAGAGTTCCCTTTCAAAGTAAATGTAATTCCTATGAATCCAGTAGAACATGCCCCAGAACTCCAAAGACCTAATAAAGATATTATATTAAGATTTAAGTCTATACTAAAAGATAATGGTATTGAAGTAGTAGAAAGATTTAAACAAGGTCAGGAAATTTTGGCAGGCTGCGGACAATTAGCTGTAAAAAATTTATAAAATATATACTATTTATTTTTTGTGTAAATAATAGTATAATAGTATTAGATAAAAGTTAATAACAATTAAGAGTTTTTTATGGAAAAATTTAATAGTTCTTTATTTAGCAGAAGATATGAGGGCTATAATTTAGAAAAGGAAATATGCATAATTAACAGAGGAATAGTAGAAAATGATATATATGCCCTAGATTTTCTAAGAGAAGCTAATTATACATACGGCAAAGACAGGGATTATTTCTACACTCTCTATTCTAAACTAGAAAAAAGTAATAACTGCGGAATATATTTAATATTAACTGCCATTCTCTTAAAAAAAGGAGATGAAAAAGCAAATATAAAAATAGCCGAAAAAAAAATAGATATGCTTATGCATAAAATATATGACTCTTATTATGCCAAATACAATATAGTAGAACATTTAGGCACTCCAAATAGTATTACAGTTATTAATGATGATATAATATACGAAGATGATAAAAGATATGAACTTATTAAAAGATTTCATGTAAAAAAATCAGCTTTCGGATATTTTAGTGCATTAAAACCATATGCCCCATATAATTTAAAAAAAACTCCAAATTCTAATGATATTTTATTCATAAAAAAATCTCTTCTTACAAACTATAGAATATATTATATACTTTTATTGGCTGAATATTCTAAAAAAGCAAAAAGGCTTCTCAATATTATACTAAAAACTAATAATTATAAAGCCTTAATATATTTAATATTGATAGCAAAAGAAGGATTTAATATAACATATAAGGAAAGCCTTGATTATTTAAATGACTTTGATATAACTTTATCAGACATAATCATATCATATATATTTTTCTACTCCTATAATGACAGAATATCGTATTATGATTCATTTGCTGTACAGATAAAAAATAAAGAGTTTAATAATTTTTTCTATTCTCTTATAAAAGACAACAGCGACTATTTTGAAAACTTATTCTCTAATAAAAACTTTACAAAAAGAATAACAAAAAACAGCAAAAATTTTATACCATTTTTAAATGAACTCTATAGTAAAGAAGTAAATTTTAGTTCAAGTAAAGTACTATGTTCTTTGCTCGAAAATAAATCAAAAAAAATAAGACAAGCTGCTATAAAAATCATTAATCGAAAGAAAAAAGAATCGTATGAATATTTGAAAGGTTTGGATAGTGATTTAGCAAAAGATATATTAAAAAAATGGAAAAATAAAAAGATTATTAATTCTGGTTTTAAAGATATCAATACTCTTGTAAACTTTGTTAATAAAAACTACAATAAAAAATATGAAAAAAATCTTCTATGTATAGATGAATCTATGCTATATGGTGTTGTAAGCAAAGACACTAATCAAAATATTCCAATTATAGTAATGAAGTATATATATATGGAATATTCAAGGTTAAAAAATCCTATAAAGATAAAAGATTTGGATAAACTTATATCATATTTTGATTTTAATTCATTTATAACAGTGATAAAAAATGTATACGAAAAATGGATTTATGAAGGTGCTGATACATCTTATAAATATGTGATGATACCATATTTAGTATATGAAAATGAATATAAAATAGATAAGATAGTTTATAAAATAAAAGAATGGTGCGAATCTGGGAGAATATCACTTGCCAATTATGCCATATCAGCATTAGCTTCTAACGGCAGTATTAATTCTCTTATAGTTATTGATTATATATCTAGCAACTTTAAATATTTCCAAATAAAAAACACATCAAAATTGGCATTTAAATCAGTTGCTAAAAGATTAAACATATCCGAGGACAAATTAAGTGATAAGATAATACCAGATTTTGGAATAGATTTAAATGGTACAAAAACTCTTAAAGATGAAAAATATTCTTTTACTATATATTTAAATGAAAAATTGGATATAGATAAAATATTAGATAATAACACTAACAAATATATTAATAAATTAGATAAATACAGCAATTTAGATAAAAACATATTAGATGAATTTAATAGTATCAAAAATCATATAAAAATATGCTATAAATTCCAAATAAGCAGATTGTACAAAGCATTAATGACTGGAAAAAGATGGACTATTGAAGATTGGAAGGAAGTTTTTGCAAACAACTATATTATGAATATATTGGCTGATATGTTTATATGGACTCTCTACAATAAAAATGGCAAAATAGTAAAACATTTAAAATACAATAGAAATGATAATTCATTCTATACATTGGATAATGAAAAGTATAAAATAAATAAGCAGTATCAATTATCATTAGCAAGTCCGATAGAGATGTCTAAAGAAGATATAGAAAAATCAAAAGCAGTTATATCAAAATTAAAAATTAAACAGCCTTTTAATCAAATGCAGGAAATAAAATTCCATTTTGAAGAAGGCGATATAAAAGAAAATATAATAGTAAAATATAGAAATAAAGAAGTAAAAATAAAAACTTTTAAAAGTTTAATAGATACATTAGATATGGAATTAGATTATGAAAACTCTTATATAGTAGGATATAAAATCATAGATTCTTCTATATCTATAGGAGTAAAAATAAATTTAATAGGAATGGATACTGCCATAGAAGATAATGATATAATATTATTCGGAGATATAGTATTTTATAAAGTAGATTCTAATGAAGTATTTTCATATAAAAATATTATAGACCCTGCAGCATCAAATTTAAGATATGTGCACTATATAATGTTTAACATAGATAATCATATAAAAAAGAATGCAAACAAAACAAAAAAAATAGAAACCATACAAAATAGGAACAGAAGGATAACAGATAATAAATGAAAGCTATTATAGTACTTCCAACATACAATGAAAAAGACAATATAGAAAAGATGATAAACACAGTGTTAAACCTTCCTGAATATATAGAGCTGCTAGTTGTAGATGATAATAGTCCTGATGGAACGGCTAGTATTGTAGAAAAATATCTTAATAATGATAGAGTTCATCTTTTAAAAAGAGAGAAAAAAGAAGGATTAGGACCTGCATATATAGCTGGTTTTAAGCATTCATTTCAATATAATCTAGACTATATAATAGAAATGGACGCTGATTTTTCTCATGATCCTAATTTTGTAATTAAATTTATAGAAAAAATGGAAGAAGAAAAACTTGATTTAGTTATAGGTTCAAGATATTGTAATGGAATAAGTGTTGTTAATTGGCCTTTGAGAAGACTTTTTTTATCATATTACGGAAACAGATATGCCTCATTTGTATTGGGTTCAAAGATTATGGACATAACAGGCGGATTTAAATGTTTTAGAGCTTCTGTATTAAAGAAAATGAATTTTGATAATATTCTTTCTGCAGGATATTCTTTTCAAATAGAAATGAATTACTCTTTTGAAAGCAACGGATACAAAGTAAAAGAAGAGCCTATTATATTTTATGAAAGAAGAAACGGACAATCTAAAATGTCTAAAAATATTATAGCGGAAGCATTATTTAGAGTTGTGCGTTTGAGATTCAGAAATAAAAAGAAATATTTTAATGGATAGTTAAAATGAAAAAAACAATATACCTCTTAATAATAATTTTTATAATATTATCCTGCAGTAATAATGAAAATAATATTGATAATAATATTATAAAAATAAAAGTGGGGTATTTATCAGATTTTGCTGGGGCTTCTGCAATTGCAATAGCCAAAGGAAAGGGATTTTTTGAAGAGGAAAATTTAGACGCAGAAATAATAAAATTCGATAACGGACCTTCTGAAATATTATCAATGATAGGGCATGAAATAGAATTCGGATATATAGGAAATGGAGCACATTCTCATGCCATAAAAGGATATGTAAAAGTATTGTTTCCTAATGGTATAAGTAAAGCTGAAAAAATAATAGCAGGAAAATGGACTAATATAAAAACTATATCAGACTTAAAAGGAAAAACTGTAGCTACTCATCTTGGTACTTCTGGAGAAACAATGCTCAATATAGCTTTAAAAACTGCCAAATTGACAAAAGATGATATAAACTTATTAAATGTAAATATTACAAACTTGGCTAATATGATAATAAATAAAAAAGCAGATGCTGTTTCTATTTGGGAGCCGCATACAAAAGAAATTATTGATGCTATACCAAATCAATATGTTGTAATATCTAGTATAACAAACTATTCAAATGAAGCAGTATTCATAAGCAGCTTTATAACAACCGCTGAATATATTAATAATAATCCGTATGCTGCAGCAAAATTTTCAAGAGCAATATTAAAAGCTATGGATTATAGAAAATATAATATAAATGATGCAGTAAAAATCACAGCTGAAATAACTGGAATAGATGAAAATATGATGAAGCAGGAAATAGATACTGCTGTTTGGTTTTCATCATCTGATTTAAAAAATTCATGTAAATATAAAAATATAGAAAAATGGTATAATACCCAGCAAAAATTATTTTTAGATTCTGGTATTATTAAAGAAAATGTGCCTATTACCAATTATCTAGAATTAGATATGTTAAAAAATATATTATCAGATTTATGATTTGGATTTAGATATGAAAAAAGCAGTATGTATCATTATTTCTATAATTTTCATTATATCATGCAATTCAAATGAAATTAAAGAAACTGAAAAAGAAAGTATAGAAAATAATTCTATAAAGATAAATGTAGGTTATTTATCAGATTTTGCAGGAGCTTCTGCAATTGCAATAGCCAAAAATAAAGGATTTTTTGAAGAAGAAAATTTGGATGCAAAGTTATATAAATTTTATAATGGTCATTCTGCCATATTATCAATAGTTTCTAAAGAAATAGATTTTTCATATATAGGTCATGCTGCTCATAATTTAATCATAAACGGCAAAGCACAAATTTTAGTTCCAAACGCAATAAGTAAAAGTGAAAAAATAATAGTCAATAAGGATTCTAATATTAATAGTATACAAGATTTAAAAGGAAAAACTGTAGCCACTCATTTTGGAACATCAGGTGAGGCTATGCTTTATATATCTTTCAAAAAATCAGGATTAAAGAAAAAAGATGTTAATCTTATGAATATAAACATAACCAATTTGGAAAACTATCTAATCAATGGAAAGGCTGATGCCATATCTACTTGGCTGCATTTTACAAATGATTATAAGGTGCTCGCATATATTACAAACTATTCAGATGATATTGTATTAACAAGCAGTTTTGTATCTAGTTTAGAATATATTAATAAATATCCGCAAATAGCAAAAAAATTTTCAAGAGCAATATTAAAGGCAATGGATTATAGAAAATACAATATGGACGAAGCAGTTAAATTAGCGGCAGAACTTATAGGAAGTGAAACAGATGAAGTAAGAAAAGAAATTGACAGCGGTGTATGGTTTTCATCATCAGATATAGAAAATGCTTTAAAATCAGGAGATATATTAAAATGGTATGAGGCTCAAGAACAGGTATTTTTATATTATGATACAATAGAGCAAGCTGTACCTGTAACAAATTATATACAATTAGAAATGCTTAAAAATGTATTAAACAATTTATAATAAGGATAATTTTATGAAGAAAATAATTTATATGATTTTTATAATGATAAGTATTATATCATGCTCTAATAAAGAAGAGAAAGAAAATAAGGTTCAAAAAACAAAAATAAGAGTAGGATATTTATATGAATTTGCTGGAGCTTCTGCTGTAGCGGTGGCTAAAGAAAAAGGATTTTTTGAAGAAGAAAATTTAGACGCTGAATTATATGAGTTTTTTAACGGACATGCTGCTATTTTGTCTATGATATCAGAAGAAATTGACTTCGCTTATATTGGACATGCAGCTCATAATCTAATAATAGATGGAAAAGCACAAATTTTAATACCAAACGGAATAAGCAAGGGCGAAAAAATAATAACAGCTAAATCCAACAATATAAATACAATATCAGATTTAAAAGGAAAAACTGTAGCCACTCATTTAGGTACATCGGGAGAAGCTATGCTGCTTATAGCTTTAGAAAATGCAGGACTTACAAAAAAAGATATTAATTTATTAAATGTTAATATTACAAATTTAGAAAATACCCTTATAAATAAAGAAGCTGATGTTATATCTACTTGGGAGCCTTATACAACACATATAAGAGGCAGTAATTATAAAATGCTTGCTGATATTACTAACTATTCTGATAAAATTATATTAACAAGCAGCTTCGTTTCTACTTTGGAATATATAAATAATCACAGAGAAACAGTATCTAAATTTTCAAGAGCAATATTAAAAGCAATGGATTATAGAAAAGATCATATAGATGAGGCTGTAGAGTTTGTATCAAAACTTAATGGAAATAGTATAGATGCAGTAAAAGAAGAAACAGATACTGGAATATGGTTTTCTTCATCAGATATAAGCAATGCCTGCGAATCAGGAGATATAATAAAATGGTATGAAACTCAGCAGAAAGTATTTTTGCATTCACAGATAATTGATGAAGATGTAGCAGTAACAAATTATATACAATTAGAACTATTAAAAAGTATCTTAAATACTTTATAATACCATATTAACACCAATACTTCTAAACTGCTCTATAAAGTTAAAAGATGATTTATTAATAGACTGAGCATCATCTATTGTTATAGGATTATTTGAAACTATAGCAGCAACTGCAAGAGACATAGCTATTCTATGATCATTATGAGAAGTTGTTTTACCGCCTTCCAATTTTTCTATTCCCTCTATAAAAATCTCATTTTCTGTAACTTCTATTTTTGCTCCTATTTTACTAAAACTATCTTTAAGATCATTTATTCTGTCGCTTTCTTTATATCTTAATCTTGAAGCATTATATAATTTTGTTCTTCCTTTTGCCGTAGAGGCAAGAGAGGTTATTATAGGTGCTAAATCTGGTATATTTGCAATATCTATGTCCATAGCATTAAGCCTGTTTGCTTTCTTTATAGTTATAGAATTATCATCATTATAGATTATAGGTGCCCCCATAAACTTAAGTATATTAAGTATTTCCTTATCACCCTGAAGAGAATATTTATTAAGCCCATACAAAGTAACCTCGCCTCCCAAAGCACCAGCAGCAGCAAAAAAAGCGGCATGCGACCAATCAGATTCTACTTCATAGTCACTAAGAGAATACCCCTGATTACCACATACTTCTATTATATTTTCACCCTGTCTTGAAGTTTCTATATTTGCATGTTTAAGCGTCTTTAATGTCATCATAACATAAGGTGCAGACTCAAGCTCCCCTTCTATTATAATCTTAGAATCTCCTTCTAACAAAGGCAATGCAAATAAAAGCCCGCTTACAAATTGACTGCTTACATTACCAGCAACTCTAAACTCACCGCTTTTTAATTTACCAGATACTTTAAGAGAATCCTCATTAAGAGAAAACTCTAGTCCCTGTTCTTTCCATATATTTTTATATACTTCCATAGGTCTTGAAAATAACTTTTTAGAACCTATAAAAGTACAGTTAAGTCCAAGTGCCGATACAATAGGAATTAATAGCCTCAAACTAGTACCTGATTCTTTTACATCTATAGTTAATTCTTTTTTATATTCTTTTTTAGGAACAACTTTAAGCCCGTCATCAATAACTTCTAAATCTGCAAAATTAGAAACAGCCTCTTTAGTAACCTCTATATCTATACTTACATTATCAATCCAAGGCTTTATAATATTAGGATTTTTAGATAAAGCAGAAGCTATCAAAGCTCTATGGGCATCACTTTTACTCATTTGAATATAAACAGAACCAAAAATTTCTGAAGGTTTAATAGTCAAAGGCATAAAAAACTCCTAAATATAACTTTTACTGCAATATAGAATCTACAAAACTTTCAGCATCAAATTCTTTAAAGTCATCAACCTTCTCACCAAATCCTCCGTAATATATAGGGAGAGATAAATAATGAGCTATACTTATAGAAACCCCGCCTTTAGCAGTGCTGTCTAATTTTGAAACTATAGCACCCTGTATATTCAAAGCATTAGTAAAAACTTTGGCTTGCTCTATTCCGTTATGTCCTACATTAGCATCCAATACCAATATAGGTATAAAATTAAACTCACTAAATCTTTCAGTAGCTATTTTTTTCATTTTTTCAAGCTGTCTTACCAAATTTTCCTGATTATGAAATCTTCCAGCTGTATCAACTATTACAATATCAGCATCTGTAGCCTTAGCTTTATCTAAAGCTGAAAATAATACGCTTGCTGGATCTCCTGCCTGCTGACCTTTTACTATTGTAACAGAAAGTCTATTAGCCCACTCTTCTAACTGCTCTATAGCTGCTGCTCTGAATGTATCTGCTGCTGCCAGTATTACTTTATGATCTTTCTTTAGTATATTGGCTAATTTTGCTATTGATGTGGTTTTTCCAACACCATTTACTCCAACTATAAAAAGTATATTTTTATCTTTTAATTCTATTTTTTTAGATATAAACTTTGATATTAAAATTTCTCTTAAATATTTTTTTGCTTCTGAAGGCTCTTTTATATTTTCTTTTTGTATAGCTTCTCTTAATTTTGAAATAATATCTTTTGTAGTTTCCACTCCAGCATCGGCTGTTATCAATGTATTTTCCAAACTCGCAAAAAACTCATCATTAATAGATGAAGTGTTAAAAATTGATGATAAAGAAAATTTGCTTTTAGCACTGGTTAAAGATACTTTAGGTTTGCTTTTAGATTTTTTCATTAAAACTAAAAGTATAATAAGTACAACTATAACAGCACAAGCTATTATTATAATATTCATAGATGACATTTATTTCTCCAATTAAAAAAATTATTGAAAATATTATATAGGCTATTGATATTTTTTCAAGTTATAATTTGTATATAATAAAAAAAGCATCGATAATAAAATTACTATAAATACTTCTTTTGCCTCTTTCAATAAATTGAAAAATTATAATTTTAATTAATTAAAAACTTGAAAAGAACTAGTTGTAGCGTTACAAAGAGAACATTTGCTAGGAGCACTTCCTGCTTCTATATATCAACAAAATAGGCATAGATAATATCCTTCTGGTAAGTTTTATTAGCATTTAAGTCTTGCATAGTTTAGTATATAAACTAGTATGAGTTTTTTCTACAGCACCTGTTATGTTCATTAAATCAGCAACATTTTTATTTTTTTTTCAGCAGAAGCTACTTTACTGAATGCATGATACATTTTTGTATATTCATAAGTTTCGCCAGCTATACTGCTTTTAAAATTATCAACATCAGAAGAAGTTTTTACAGCATTGATTGTAGCTTTCAAAGGAGCTGTTGATAATTTAGAAGAAATAGCAATCTCATTTAAAAGTTTAGCATGTATAGCTTCAGCTGCAGAAGCTGCTCTAAACATAGCTGCTACGCTTTTATTTTTTGCTGCTTTAGCATATTCAGCATAAGAAGCAGAAGCATTCATTTCACCATTATATGATTGTGATAAACCGTCTAATGTAGATTTAGCTGTTTGTCCGTATACAAAACTAGCAAAAACAAATGATAATAATAAACTAATTTTTTTAATCATACTTTTTTCCTTTTTTTAATATAGTGTTTAGATTTTTATATGCAGAGGCAATCATATACGATATAAACAGTTTATATCAAAAAAGCTAAATAAAAATCTAATATTTTTATTATATTATATTTTTTATTTAATAATGAATACATTAAAATATTGTAAATTAATTAAAACGTATATTAGATATATATTACATTTTTTTATATACTTCATACCTGTATGATGTTTATAAAAAATTACATATTTTAAAATATAAAATTAATTATTATGCAATAATAAAGGGGCCTTATAAAGCCCCTTATATCATTTTATTATAAAAATATTATTTACGCATATCTTTAATAACTTTTGCAAGTATAGACATACCTTTATCTATATCTTCTGGTTTAGAGTTAGTATAATTAAGTCTTAAAGTACCTAATCCTCTTTTAGCCTCATAGAAAGGCTCTCCAGGAACAACCGCAACTCCAGCATCGGCAGCTTTCTTATAAAACTCAACAGCATCTATTCCTTTAGGAAGTGTAGCCCACACAAACATACCGCCTTCTGGGTGAGTCCAATGCATATCATCAGGTAAATGCTTATCCATAGCTTCAAGCATATATCCGCATTGTTTTCCATACATGTCTATGATTTTTTTGATATGGGCATCATAATCATTGTCTTCAAAATACTGACTAACAACTACTTGAACAAATGTGCTGGTATGCATATCTATAAGCTGTTTATACTCTGTCATTTTCTGCATAAGCTCTTTAATACCGCAAACTATCCAGCCTATTCTCAAACCTGGTGAAACTGTTTTTGAGAAAGTACCCAAAAGTATAGCCTGATCTCCCAAATATGTATAAAGTGATTTTTGATGTTCGCCTTTAAATCTTAATTCCCCGTAAGGATTATCTTCTATAAAGAATGTATCCTTGCCTTTCATTATTTCAGCTATCTTTTCTCTTACAGCATTTGTATAAGTTATTCCTGTTGGGTTTTGGAAGTTAGGAACTGCATAAAAGAATTTATGGTCATATTTATTCATAGATTCTCTAAATTGTTCTACATCTGCTCCGTCTTCATTTAAATCAATAGTTTTAATATTAGGATTATATAGATGAAATGACTGCAAAGCTGCTAAATATGACGGATCTTCTACTAAAACAGTATCACTTGGGTCTACCAAACATGAAGAAATGACATCTAACGCCTGCTGTGAACCGTTTGTAATGAGAATATCTTTTGCTTCCACATTAACGCCTTGTTTTCTGTACCTATTGGCAATAAACTCTCTTAAAGGTCCATATCCTTCAGCACTATTATACTGAAGAGAATAACTGCCTTTAGTTTCCAATACTTTAATAGCTGCTGCTTTTATTTCCTCTACTGGGAAAGAAGCTGGATTAGGCAATCCTCCTGCAAATGATATTAAATCACCTTTGGCAGCTACTTCTAAAATCATCTTAACAAAATTACCCTGAAAATCTTCTTGTAATGCTCTTTTTGATAATCTTAATTTCATAATCCTATCCATTTAAAAAATTTGTTAAGTATTATACACTACTATTAATAATAATGCTATATTACTTTACAATTTTTTATCAAAAAGATAAATAAATTATATAAATAAAATTCTAATTGACTATAATTGTTTGTATGATATTATATAAAAAATTTTATATAAAAAAAGGAGAATTTTATATATGAAAAAAAATATTATTATCACTTTTAGCCTATTGTCTATCATATTATTAATTGCAGGCTGTCAGAAAAAAGAAACTTCTGAAGCTGTAAACTACAAAAATTTAAACGTAGATGAGGCTGTTGAACTAATAGCATCTAATCCTAATATTATAGTAATAGATGTTAGAACTCCAGATGAAATCAAAGAAACAGGTACTATAGAAAACGCTTCTAACATAGATTTCAAAGCAGCTGATTTCAAAGAAAAAGTATCTGAATTAGATAAGAGTAAAGAATATTTATTATTCTGCAGAACAGGAAACCGCTCTGGTCAGGCATCTCAAATAATGGCTGATTTAGGATTCACTAACATTAATAATTTAAAAGATGCTGGATACGATGAGTTTTCTAAAGCATTAGCTAAATAATTTATCATTATTTTTTTATTATGAAATATAATTTTTATAAATACAGAACATTACATTATAAAAATAAAATCCCTCTTATTTTCATTTAATTAGATCGTGAATCTATAAAAATAATTCAAAACTATTATTATCATTATTATTTTATATAATTAATTACAGATAAAACAATCATATAAATAAACAATTAAAAAAATTAACAAGTATAGTAATATGATTTATTATACTTGTTAGTTAACATTAATAAAATATTTACGGAGATATTATGACTCATTTTTCAGAAATGTTAAAAAAATACTCAATTAAACTAAATAAAAAAGAGATTAAAACAATACAAATCAATACTGGATATGCCTGCAACCTAAATTGTGCTCACTGCCATGTGGATGCTAATAAAAATAGAACAGAAACCATAACAAAAGAAGTAATAGACGACTGTTTAAAATTTATAAAAAACTGTAGAAAGGAAATTGATATTGATATTACTGGAGGAGCCCCTGAAAAATCAGAGTTTATAGAATATTTTATAAAAGAGCTTAGAAAATTAAAAAATGTAAAAAGAATAATATTAAGAACAAATTTAACTATTTTAGAAGATAAAAAAGAACTTATAGATGTTTTCAAAGAAAATAATGTAGAATTAACTGCATCCCTTCCATGCTACACGAAAGAAAATGTAGATGAACAAAGAGGAAACGGCACTTATGAAAAATGTATAAATATGCTTAAGTATCTAAACTCTATAGGATATGGTATAGATGAAAACTTGATAATAAATTTAGTTTATAATCCTTTGGACGATTATCTGCCTTCTTCTCAAAAAGAACTTGAAAAAGATTATAAAACCAATTTAAAAAATGATCATAATATAGTGTTTAATAATTTATATACAATAGCAAATATACCTATAGGAAGATTTGAAGAAAAACTAAAGAAAAATAATAAATACGAAGCATATATGCAGCTTCTTGAAGATAATTTTAATGCATCAAATGCATTTAAAGTAATGTGCCTTGATACCATTAATATAGGATATGACGGAAAGGTTTATGACTGTGATTTTAATCAAATGAAAAATCTTTTATCTCAGAACGGAAAATCTTATTATATAGGAGATTTAACTATTGATGATTTTAAAGATAATAATATACCAGTTGAAGATTACTGTTACGGATGTACTGCGGGTGAAGGAAGCAGCTGTCAGGGTAATTTATCTTAAATAATTATTGAAATTAAAAAATCATTTTACTATACTTTATTATAATACATAAACTATTCGGAGACTTTTTATGCAAAATAAAAATATACCTACTGTAAGATGGACTGGGGAAGAATTATATATACTTGACCAAACATTGATACCCATAACAGTAAAAGAAATAAAACTATCAAATGAAGAAGAAGCATATAATGCGATAAAAGAATTAAAGGTAAGAGGTGCTCCTGCAATAGGTGTTGCTGCTGCATATTCTTTGCTTATAAACTTAAAAAATAAAACTAATTTAAATACTAATGAGTTTATAAACTTTGTAGAAGAGAGAGCAAAATATTTAAACTCTTCAAGACCTACTGCTGTTAATTTAAGCTATGCCTTAAATAGAATGATAAACACTATAAAAGATAAAAAAGACAAATCATCTTTAGAACTATATAACATACTAGAAGAAGAAGCCAAAAAAATACATTCTGAAGATATTGATATATGCCAGAAAATAGGAGAATACGGTTCAGAGCTTTTAAAAGATAACTGCGGTATATTAACACATTGCAATGCAGGAAGATTAGCTGTAAGCGGAATAGGAACAGCACTTGCCCCTATGTATATAGCTCATCAGAAAGGAATAAAAATAAGAGTATATGCTGATGAAACAAGACCGCTTCTTCAGGGAGCTAGACTAACTAGTTTTGAACTTCAGGAGGCTGGTATAGATGTTACTTTAATATGCGATAATATGGCTGCTTTTATAATGTCGAAAGGACTTGTTGACTTGGTAATAGTAGGCTGCGACAGGGTTGCTGAAAACGGAGACGCTGCAAATAAAATAGGAACTATGGGTGTAGCTATTTTAGCTAAATATTTCAATATACCTTTTTATATAGCATGTCCTTCTACAACATTTGATTTAAATACTAAAACTGGAAATGATATAATAATAGAAGAAAGAGATGCTAAAGAAGTTATTAATTTTGCAGGAGTACAAACTGCTCCTTTAGATATGAATGTAAGAAATCCAGCTTTTGATGTTACGCCTAATGAACTTATAACAGGATTTATCACTGAAAAAGGCATAATAAAACCGCCTTACATAGAAAATTTAAAAGCACTTCTAACTAAATAGATAAAATATATAAAGGAGATATAAATATGGCTTATAAACAATTAAATATTAATACTATATCAGACTATTTAAAAACAATTGATGAAATGAAAAATATATTCTCAAGTTTTGATGATTTAGTTATAACAGAAATTGGAGATGGAAATTTAAATTATGTATACAGTATTACAAATAAAAACAATGATAAGGAAACTGTAATATTAAAACAGTCCGTTCCTTTTTTAAGATGCGTTGGAGAAAACTATCCATTAGAAAAAGACAGAATGAAAATAGAAATAAAAACACTCAAAGAACAGTACAAATTATGTCCTAATTTAGTGCCTAAAATATATTATGATTCTGATGATATGTGCGTTGTTATAATGCAGAACCTAAATAAACATAAAGTACTCAGAGGAGAAATAATAAACGGAAGAAAATTTCCAAAAGCTGCAGAAGATTTAACCGATTTTCTTTCAAAAACATTATTTTTCACATCCGATTATTATTTAGACAGCAAAACAAAAAAGGCACTTGTCTCTGAATATATGAATGCTGAATTATGCAGTTTAACAGAGGATTTTATTTTTACTCACCCTTTTGAAGATAATGAAACCAATGTGTTTTATGATGAATTAAATATAGAAAAAGTAAAACAATTTCAAAGAGATTCTAATCTAAAAACAGCAGCAGCTGAAATGAAATACGCCTTTATGACAAAAGCAGAAGCATTACTTCATGGAGATTTTCATTTGGGAAGTTTTATGGGCAATGAAGAAGAAACTTATGTAATAGACCCCGAATTTGCATTTTATGGTCCTATAGGTTTTGATATAGGAAAAGCAAGTGCTAACTTTTTTATGGCTTATATATCTCAGGAATATCATCAAAAAAGACTTGGTACAAATTCTATAGAGTTTAGAAAATGGCTTTTTGATACTGCTAAATATATGATAACAGGTACTTTAGAAAAATTTGAAAAATTATGGAAAAAACACTTAAAAGAAACTAAACCTCTATATTGGAATTATGATGAAGGAGAAAAACATTCTGAAGAGTATATAAAAACTGTATTAAACAGAATATTTAAAGATGCTGTTGGTTTTGCAGGCTGCGTACTTATAAGAAGAACTTTAGGACTTGCTAAAAATAAAGATATTGCTTCAATAGAAGATTTAAAAGAAAGAGCAAGGCTTGATTGGATATGTTTAGAAATAGGAAGAGAGTTTTTAGTAAATAGAGATAGTATTGAAAATATAGAAAAAGTTTCTGATATTGTAAATAAATATTCAAGCATAGATAAAATTTAATCTATTTTAAGCTTATAACTATAACTTTGATTACAAGGTGAAATGCATATTGTAGAAATTATTGACTATAATATTTAAAGTGTTATCATTAACATAAACAATTTATTAAAAGGAGTTTTTTATTATGAAAAAACATATTAGTATTTCATTTATTATTTTATCATTATTACTTTTTAGTATTCAGGCATTCTCTCAGGCAAAAGCAAACGGATTGGATTTAAAGAAAACTGTATCATTATTAAAATCTGATTCAAGCATTGTAATACTTGATGTGAGAACACCAGAAGAAATTAAAGAAACAGGTATTATCAAAAATGCTGTAAATATAGATTTTAAAGCAAACGATTTTAAAACAAAAGCATCAGCATTAGATAAAAATAAAACATATGTAATATACTGCAGATCAGGCAACCGTGCTGGTCAAGCTGCTCAGGTTATGTCTGATATGGGATTCAAAAATATCAGTTATCTAAAAGGTGCTGGATATGCTGAATTATCTAAAGAATTAAATAAATAATTTCATTTTTTATTAAAAAGGGCTGTAGTTAAAGCTGCAGCTCTTTTTATAAATTTTAGAAAAAATAATAAATTATATACAGTCATAATTAATAAAAATCTCCATAAAAAATTAAATCAATTATACTATAAATGACATATTAATACTTTAAAACTATATAAAAATATATTGCCTATTGCAACATAAATCTATATAAAGTAAAATGCTCAAAAAAACAATATAAAAAAATATAAAAATTGAGGAGAAAATTATGAAAAGGTATTTAACAATAAAAAACTTTAGGAACATTAATCCAGTTTTGGAAAATGAGGGAAGCAAAGAAAATGAATTAAAGTACGGAAGATTATACCTTAACGGAGATATGAAACAGGGAGCTTTAATAAGTATAATAGGAGCTAACGGCATTGGAAAAAGTAATATACTTTCTGCAGTAGAAAAAGCTTTTACAGGCTGTATAGACGATAAAAGAGATAATCCCAAAATAGAAGGCTTTATAAACTGTAAACCAGAAATTTCAATATTTATAGAAACTGATGAAGGAATCATATATAAAGGTAATGCTCAGAATAAAAATATTGTATGGACTGTTATAGAAAACAAAGATTTATATGATATTGTCTTGAAAAAAAATTATATATATAAAATACTTAATTATATATTTAAAAGTGATGATGAAGCGTATAAAGATAATGAGCTATTTTATATTTATAAAAATAATTATAATGTTGATAATAATATAAAAACTGATAATAATGAAGAAGAAAATTTTAATGATATATTAAATTATTCTTCAGAAAAAATTTTGGATATAATTTCTAAATACAAAGAAAATAAGAAAGTAGATAAATTAAAACTATTAATAAGCATACTTAAAACAGAATATTATGAACTTGATAAATGGAATAATTATTATAATATATTATTAGACGAAGATAAAATAAATAAGAGCAATTTACAATATTTAACAGATATACTAATAAAAATTGACGGTATAGAAAACTCTCAAGTATATGTTCATAAAAACAATATAAAAAGTGATGAACTTGTGGTATCATGCTATAAAAAAAATGAGAACTCGATTTCAAAACATAACAGAAAAAATAACAATAAAAACTTTATTAAAGAATCTAATTTTCTATATTCTTTATTTAAATCAGCCAATAACTTGGAAATGTATGAATATATATCAGATAATTACAGCAATATACTATCTGATGTAGCATTTGCAAAACAAACAGAAAATGAAATAAATAAAATATTAGAAAATACTATATCTAAAAGATTTAATGATTTATATATATCAAACAATGAATTATACAAATCAAATAGTGATTATAGTTTTAAGATATCATTAGAAAAAGAATTCATAAAAATATATTTTGAAAGCAAAAACGGACTTACAAATTTAGAAAATGAGTCTGAAGGATTTAATTGGTTTTTCAGTTTATTTTTCAACACATTGAATTATAATGAGTTTAAAAAAGGAGATATTATTATAATAGATGAGCCAGAGCAGCATTTATCAGTACCAGTAATAAAAGAACTTAGAGAATTTTTAAAACAGTTTGCAAAAGACAATGGAGTTACAATTATAACATCTGTTCAAATTCCATATTTTGCTGATATAAATTATTTAGACGAATTAAAAATAGCCGAAATAAAACAGGACGGTATAGGAATAAAAATTGAAAATGACTTCTCTGCAACTTACGGCAAATCAGATACTCTTGAAAAAATTATAAATGCATTTGGTATAAAACATATAGATATTACCAGAGATACAAAACTGATATATGTAGAAGGAATTATAGACTATAATTATTTTACGGCCTTTAAAATACTTATGGAATATATAGAAAATAAAGAAATAGATATAGCATTCATGCCTATTAATGGTATAGGAAGAGAAAATGATGAAAAGCAAAAAAATATCATAATAGAAGGATTATGCAATATATCAAAAAAACCTTCTATATTAATTGACGGTGATAACTCCGCTAATCAATTTAAAGAACTCGCTAAAAATACAAATCTTAAAGTAACACAGCTAACAGATATAAACAGCAATTTTGTTACTATAGAAGATTTATTTAGTGATGAGGATAAACAAATTTACAAAATAGATAAAAAAAATAAAGATGCACTTTATTCAAGTTTATTTAAAAATAATATAATAGACTATTATAATAAAGAATTAATATCTAAGGAAACAATAGATAATTTCTTTAAGGTGATAAGAGAAATAGATTAATAGAAATAATTTATAATAAATAAAAGGGACTATTTTTTAATAGCCCCTTTTTTAATTTTAATATAAAAATTATTTTTCTACTTCTTTTTTATATTTTATTAAGCCTTGTTTTAATATTTCCATAGATCTTTTTAAGTCTTTAGCTTCCAAAGCATAACACATTCTAACTTCATCTTTACCCAAACCTTCAGTAGCATAAAAACCTTCACCAGGAGCAAACATTACAGTTTCATTATCAAGATTAAAATCTTTTAAAAGCCATATAGCAAAATCCTCAGCATTTTTTACTGGAAGTTTTGCAAGTACATAAAATGCACCTTCAGGTTCTTTCATTACTACGCCGTCCATCTTTGTAAGCTCTTCAAATAATATTTTTCTTCTATTATCATACTCTTTTCTAGCAGCTTCAAAATAGTTCTCTGGTAAATCATATAAAGCAGCAGCACCAACCATTTCAAGTGTAGGAGCTGATAATCTAGCCTGACATTCTCTAAATACTGCATTACTGAAATCTTTGTTTTTGCTTATTATACAGCCTATTCTAGCTCCGCATGCTGAGAATCTTTTTGATATAGAATCAATTATTACAACATTATCAGCCAAATCTTTATAAGTACCAAAACTGATTGCTTTTCTCTCTCCGTAAACAAATTCTCTATATACTTCATCGCTTATGATGAACATATTATGTTTTTTAGCAAGATAAGCTATATCATCAAGCTCTTCTTTAGTAGATACAACACCAGTAGGGTTTGAAGGGTTAGAGAACATATATGCTTTTGTCTTTGGAGTAATATGTTTTTCTATCTCATCGCGTTTAGGAAGATGGAATCCGTTTTCTGCATAAGTTCTAACAGCATTACGTTTTATATCAAGCACATCATAAAAACTGTTATAATTAGCATAGTAAGGCTCTGCTACCAAAATTTCATCACCCTCATCAAAAATAGCAAGCAAACTAAATAATATTGCTTCACTTCCGCCGTTAGTAATAGTTATTTCATTTTCTTCATAATGAACACCTAATTTATCATAATACTCCTGAATCTTATTAATAAGCGGCTTCATACCTCTTGAATTCTCATATTTAAGAGTTTTTCCTTTATATTTGGAAATAGCTTCTAAAAATACACTTGGTGTTTCAATATCAGGCTGTCCTATATTAAGATGGTATATTTTTATTCCTCTTTTTACAGCCTCTTCAGCATATGGATTTAACTTTCTTACAGGCGAAGTTTTAAGCCTTTGAATTCTTTTAGATATATACATATTTCTCTCCAAATTTTTATATATAGTAATCTAAAAAGAGAGAATATACCAAAGTATTAAAATTGTCAATACAATTTATTTATAATATTAAAATTTTTGTAATTGATTACATAGAAAATATAAAACATAAAAAAACCATACTCTCTAAAGTATGGTAAGAAAATGAACCGGTGACGGGTTTCGAACCCGCGAATGCAGGAATGAAAATCCTGTGTGTTAGCCACTTCACCACACCGGCATATTAAATAGAATATAAACTCTATGTGAGCCAAGAAAGGTTCGAACTTTCGACAACCGCCTTAAAAGGGCGATGCTCTACCGACTGAGCTATTGGCCCGTTTGTTTCATTCATTTGAATGTTTGTATATAATAGCATATTATTATTTTTTGTCAAGTACCAAAAATAATTTTTTTCATAATTATTTATTCAAATATATTCCAAGGATTATAATTAGGTAAATCCGCCTCGGCATAGATATATTCATCTTTTGTAGGGTGAGGAAATCTCAAACTTTTGGCAAATAAGGCTAAAGGAACATCATCTCTGTCATATTTTATATAGTTTCCGTATTTCCTGTCTCCATATATGGTATGACCTATATTTGAAAGCTGAACTCTTATTTGATGAAACCTTCCTGTCTCTAATTCTATTTTTAATAGGCTCAGATTTTTTATTAAATCTTCTTTTACAACCTCGTATTTTAATTTTGCTATTTTGGCATTTTTAGTATTTTCAAAAACCACCTGAGCAATATTACCCAATTTATTTGTCTTTTTTATAAGATAGTTTTCAAGCCTACCCTCTTTATCTAAAAGTATGCCATTAACAACAGCATAATAAGTCTTTTCAAATTTTCTATCTCTTATAGCCTCGCTTAATCTTGAAGCTGCCTTAGAAGTTTTGGCAAAAACCATTATTCCAGATACTGGTCTGTCTAATCTATGAACAAGCCCCAAAAATACATTTCCTTTTTTATTGTATTTTATTTTTATATAATCTTTTATATTATCAAAAAAAGATAAATCTCCAGTTATATCACCCTGAACGGGTATATTAGGAGGCTTCACTGCCACTATTATATGATTATCCTCATATATTGGATTAATGTAATTTGTCATTTCTTTTTCTATATTCATATTTTTACCGCTATGTATTTTAATAGTAAAATATTTTAAAGCATTAGAAGTTATTGTCAAGTGTATAAAATTAATTATTAAACTAGTGAATAGATTATTTGATTGGGAAAACAAAAGAAATGTGCCCAGTCAGGGAATCGAACCCTAGACACAAGGATTTTCAGTCCTTTGCTCTACCTACTGAGCTAACTGGGCAAGTGATAATTATCATAACATACATATAAAAAATGTCAAGTATTAATATAAAAATTATTACAAAAAATATATTTTTGGGTTTATATTCTATATATTTTGACAAATAATAATGTTAATATATAATATGTTCTTTAATCTAAAATATATTAATTAAATAAAAAACACTTAATGAGCAGGTAATACATGACAAAGAAAAAAGACAGAATAATAACATTTTCATTAATAGTTGTAATTATAATACTTATAAACGCTATAATTAATCAATTCACCCCGATGATAGATTTAACAAAAGATAAAGTATACTCTCTAAGTAAAGAAAGCAAAAACTTGGTTAAAAATTTAAAAGAACCTATGAGTATAAAGTTTTTTGTTACACCAAATCTTCCGCCTCCTTTTTCAACTTATGAGAAATATGTAAAAGATTTGTTTGAAGGATATAAAACAGCAGGAGGAAAAAATATAAGTTTTGAGGTAATAGACGCATCAAAACATTCTGAATTAGCTTCTCAGTACAGAATAAATCCAACTCAAATAAGTGTTTTAGAAAAAGATCAAACACAAACTAAAGTAGCATATATGGGACTTTCTTTTATATACGGCGACTCTATAGAAACTATACCTTTTATTCAATCAACTGAAGGTTTAGAATATAATATAGATACTATCATAAGAAAAATGATGGATAAAAACGACAGATTAAAAAGACTTGAAAATAATTTAAATGTTTATTATATATCATCGCCTGAAATATATGATCTACTTCAAATAGGAGCAATGGAAATTATACCAGACTCTATTATGCAGGCAGTGGCTGAAGCAAATAAAGACTTAATGAACAAAGTAAAGTTTATTAATGTAGATATGACAAACCCTACTAAAGAAAATGAGGAATTGATAAAAAAATTAAATGTAGAAAAGATAGAATGGGAGGATATAAAAGACCCAGACGGAAATATAGTAGCAAATAAAGGAAGTGCTTATTTCGCATTAGTTTTAGAAAACGGAGATGATATAAGACATCTTTCAACATCATATATATTATATGGAGCTTTTGATCAAATAAAAGATGAAATATCAAAAAATATAGACAGTATGCTAGGACTTAAAGCTACTATAGGATATATACAAGGTCATGAAGAAGCAAACTATATAACTATACCGCCTCAATTTGGAGGAAACCCTAATGATGCATATGACAGTGTAAGTGAGTATGTATCAGAGATAGAAGGAAATTATAATTTTGAAGCAGTTGATATTTCTTTAAATGATATACCTTCTAATATAGATGCTTTAATAGTTTTAGGAAGCAAAACTGCATTCAGCGACTATGAATTATATAAACTAGATCAATTCATTATGAGCGGAAAGCCTGTACTATTTATGCTTAATGGGGTACAGATAAATCAAGACGATCCAGCTGCTCAAATGTACGGACCTAAACTTATACCAGTTACAAACAGACTTAATGAAATACTTCCTAATTACGGATTTACTGTAGCAGAAAATATGATATTTGATGATAATTCATATAAAGCACAACTTCAGCAAGGTATGCCAGAACAGAAAATGTATTATATACCTTTAATAGCTGCAGAAAATATCAATGCCAAAAGTGATATAACTAAAAGCATTAATTTAATGCTTACACCTATATCATCAGAAATTATCACAAATACAAATAATACAGATATAAAAATTACACCTCTAATTTATACTAGCGATAAAAGCTGGGTTGAAACGGAGAACTTCACTGCATCTATGACTGGAATGCCTACTGATTCAAGTAAATTATCAAAAAGATTATTAGCTTCTGTATTTGAGGGAAAGATGAATAGTGCATTTGAAGGAAAGGATATACCGTTGTCAGATAACACTCAAAACAATATTAATAATGATATAAACAGAATTAACTCCACTACAAGCGGAAAAGTTATAGCTGTAGGCTCTTATGAAATGGCTAAAAATAGTGCCTATACTGCAAACAAAATTTTCTTAATGAATCTAGTTGATTATATGGTAGGAGATAATGGACTTATGAGCATAAGAAGAAAAGGTGCTGTATATAATCCTCCTTATCAAGTACCTGAAACTATAAAACTATTTGTAAGAGTTATAAATATAGTTATGCTTCCTGCTGCTGTTATAGTATTTGGGCTTATGTTATGGAGCTCAGATAAAAAGAGAAGAGAGAAAATTTTTGAAAAGTTTAATAATAAAAATTAATAAATATGGCAAAGAAAAATAACACAATATTTGTCTGCGATAACTGCGGAGAAAGCACTATTAATTGGATGGGTAAATGCCCTTCCTGCGGTTCTTGGAATAGCTTAAAGCCTTTTACAGAACCTACAGAAAATACAAATAAAGCTATAAGAGAAAGAACTTCCGTTTCTTCAGATAAAGCTCAGTTAACATCTATAAAAAAAATAAAAACTAATGAAAGTGCAAGAATATCAACAAATATAGATGAGCTTAACAGAGTTTTAGGAGGAGGAATTGTATCTGGAAGTGTCATACTTATAGGAGGCGAACCGGGTATTGGTAAATCTACTTTGCTTTTGCAGGTTGCTTCAAATATTGCTAAAGATGAAAAAGTTTATTATTTTACAGGCGAAGAATCTATTGAGCAGATAAAGTTAAGAGCTGACAGGCTTGCTTTGGAAGATTCAGATTTTTTAATATCATCAGAATCCAACTGCGATAATATAATAAATACATTATTAGATAATCCTCCTACACTGGCCATAATAGACTCTATACAAACAGTATACAGCCCCTCAACAAATAGTATAGCAGGCTCTCCAGCACAAATAAAAAACTGTGCATGGGCTTTAATGCAGACTGCAAAATTAAAAAATATAACTATATTTTTGGTAGGACATATCACAAAAGAAGGAACTATAGCAGGACCTAAAATTCTAGAGCATATAGTAGACTGCGTTCTTTATTTTGAAGGTGATGATAAAGGAATATACAGAATATTAAGAGCTGTAAAAAACCGTTATGGGGCAGTAGATGAAGTCGGAATATTTGAAATGGCTGAAAAAGGATTAATGGAAGTTAAAGATCCTTCAAGAGTTTTTACTAGAGGATTAAATGAAGCAGTATTTGCAGGAAGCGTCATAACCCCTGTAATAGAAGGAAGCAGGGTATTTTGTGTTGAAGAAGAGGCATTGGTAGGAAGCAGTGCATTCGGCTATCCTAGAAGGCTTACTATAGGTTATGATCAGTACAGACTTCTTATAATAATAGCAATACTAGAAAAACGTGCACATCTAAATCTTTCAAATCAAGATGTATATATTAATATAGCAAACGGACTTAATGTAAAAGAAACAGCAAGTGATTTATCTATAGCAATGGCAATAGCTTCCAGTATGTCTGGAATATCTATTCAAAGAACAACTGCATATATTGGTGAATTAGGACTTTCTGGAGAAATAAGACCTGTAAGATTTATAGAAAGACGCATAAAAGAAATGAAAAAATTTTCTCTCAAAGAAGTATATATTTCTAAGCGTGCATTAAAAGAAGTAAAAAATATAGATGGAATAAAAATTATAGGATTAGATCATATTTCGGAAGCCGTAAAAAGATTAGGTATATCATAACTCACATATTTTTTATTAAAGAAATGAAAAAATTACCGTTAATAATAATTTTAATACATGCATATACAAAAAATATAATTGAAAAATATAATATAATGATATATAATATTACTATATAAAATATTATATTTGTCTAAGGAGAAATTTTGAGTATAAAAGCAGAAGATTTTTACAATAAATTCAAATTTTGCATACCTACAAATAAAGAAATAGCTAATAAAGAAATAAATATACTTCAAAATATTATTAATAAATCAAATAAAGAAATACAGAATTATTTAAGACAATATATAGCAAAACTCACTTATTATCGTAAAAACTTCTTAGACGCTGAAACCGCATCAGCCATCTCCAAAATGCTTGTAGAAATAGCTTTCATATTAAGGCTTCAATATATAGATTATTTAGAAAAAAAAGAAAACAATACATTAAGCAATGATGAAGAAGATATAATAAACCTATCAAAAATGATAAAACTTTTAATATCTGAAATATCTATGATAATATATAAAAAAGAGTATGAAACTAATAATATTTTTGAAAATATGGAAGCATTTAAATCTGACTCCACAATAGGACATATTAATAGGGTATTTTTGACAGCAATAGAAGCTATACTCTTTTTTAATGAAAAAATGAGTCAGGGACTAACTAATAAAATAAGAGTAGATTTCAAAAAAACTTACTACAAATATTCTGAGAAAATATATAAAATGTACAATATAGATACAGAAAACAGTTTGGAAACAAATGTTAAACTTGGAATAAGAAAGTTAGAAGCTAATACATTGCTGGATACAGCTATAGGAATATTAATGCATGATATTGCACTTGAAAATAATCATGACTATATACCTATACCTGAAGAGAAAAAAGATAATCATTCCATAAAAGACTACAACTTTACAAAATATTTTATGCGCGGAAGCGAAGGAGTATCTTTAACCGTTTCTTTACATCATGAATATTACGGACATGGATACGGACTTTTCAGTGAATTATATAAAGCAGCTTTAAAAAGAAATCCAAATCATTATATAGAATATATAGTCTCTTATGATTATAAAGATATATTAACACTTCAAAGTTTAACATATCTGCCTGCTAAAATTTTAGAAGTTCTAGATGTATATGACACTTTAACACATAGCTTTAATAAATCAAGCAAAGAAGCTGTAAACTATATGGTCGAAAACTTTGTAGAAAAAAATATAATGCTTGATCCTATTATAACGGATATGTTTATACAATTTCTAAAAGAAGTAAAAAAAATCAAATTATAAAAAATAATTTTTTATTACCTCTTTTAATCCATCTTTATCAAGTTTATACATATTTAGAAGTTCTGCTCTTGACGCCGACTCAAAAAATTTATCAGGCAATGCATGAAGTTTTACCTCTTTATATATTTCATTATCTGATAATAATTCCAATATGGCACTTCCAATTCCTCCTGCCTCCAAAGCCTCTTCAATAATTAAAACTTTATTAGCTTTTTTTATCTGTTTTAAAATAGTCTCTTCATCTAAAGGTTTTAAAGTAGAAAGATTAATAATAGTAAAATCTGTATTAAGTTCATAAGCCGCTTCTGTTATATCAATGAGCGTCTGACCATAGCTTATTATAACATTATTATTTATTTTATCTTCTCTAAGAATATATGCTTTTCCTATTTCTATATCATCTAATAGTTCATCATTTTTTAATTCTCTTACAGAAGATTTATTATATCTTATAACAACAGGACCTTTATATTCTACAGCTTTTTTTACCATACTTCTAAAATCTTTTTCACATATAGGAGCCATGATAGTAATATTTGGCACAATTCTCAAAAAAGATACATCAAATACACCCTGATGAGTATCTCCATCCTCTGGTACAAGACCTGCCCTATCTATCATAAGTTTAACATTGGCATTCATAATACCAACATCATGTATAACCTGATCATATGCCCTTTGAAGAAATGTAGAATATAAACAAACAAAAGGTATTATACCGCTTTCAGCAAGCCCTACTGCAAATGTTACTGCATGCTGCTCGGCTATTCCCACATCAAAAAATCTATCAGGGAACATTTTGGCATATTCTGTTAATCCTGTTCCAGATTCCATAGCTGCGGTTATTGCTGCAATATTTTTATTTGATTTCGCAGCATTTACAATACATTCGCCTGCAATGGCAGAAAAAGTTTTTGAATCTTGTTTTGTTTTCAATTCTCCAGTTTCTATATCAAAAGGAGCTATTCCATGAAATTTTGAAGGATTTTCTTCAGCTATCTTATATCCTTTTCCTTTAACTGTGTTAACCTGAACAAGTCTAGGACCTCTTATAGATTTTACTTTATTAAAAGTATTTATAAGATCATCATAATTATGCCCATCAACAGGACCGAAATATTTAAATCCCATCTCTCTAAAAGCTATACCAGGTGCAACAAAAGTTCTAATAGCACCTTTACCTCTATCTATAAACTCATTTGCAATATCCCCGAAAGGAAGAGTTGAAACTATTCCTCTAACCTTTTCTGAAGCCTCCTGAACTAATGAATCATTTAAAGTTGTATTTAAAAACTTTGATATAGCACCTATATTTTTACCTATAGACATTTCATTATTATTTAATACTATAATTATATCAGTATCAGTATTTGCAATATTATTCATAGCTTCAAGAGCCATACCACCAGTCATAGCCCCGTCTCCTATTATGGCTATAACATCGCCTTTAATACCTAGTATATTTCTTGAACAAGCAAGCCCATAAGCAAATGATAATGAAGTAGAGGCATGTCCTGTTTCTTCTATATCATGTTCAGACTCAGATTTTTTAGGAAATCCAGAAAGTCCTCCGTATTTTCTTAATGTATGAAATAGGTCTTTTCTTCCAGTGAGAATTTTATGAGTATATGACTGATGACCAACATCAAATATAAAAGCATCTCTTGGAGAAGAAAATAAATAATGAAGTACAATAGTTAAATCCACTACTCCTAAATTACTTCCTAAATGTCCCCCTGTATTGGAAACATTATTTATCAAAAACTCTCTTATCTCAGAAGATAAAATTTGCAATTCTTCTACTGTTAATCTCTTTAAATCAATAGGACTATTTATTCCTTCTAAATACATTACAATACCTTATAATTAAAATATAAGCCAATTATAACTATAAAATATTTTATTTCAATAATTAAAAACTAAAATTTGCATAAGATACATACATATTGCCTTTTAGTATTTATGAATTTATTAAAGTAAACATACAGTATATACTAAAGCTATATTAAATATAATAATATATACTTAAATATCTTTATTCAGTTAAGTTATTTATCAATTATATTTTTTCATTTTCAAATATTTTATTTAGCTTACTTTTTCAAAATAATAAGTTATACCAGATACACTTCCATAACTTATTTCACATTCATTGTCACTTTTAAAATAAAAAGTCATATTTCCTAAAATTGGAAGATTTGGTATAATTAACTCATAATAACTTTTTTCATTATACTTCTCATTATCCCAATTCTCAATATAATGATGGCTATATGAACCATCAGCATTATAAGAAGTTAATATACCATCATAGGAAATAGTAAATTCTTCTCTGTAATCGTCCTTATTTCTCCAAGTACCTCTTAAATCATAAGGTCTGAATTTTGATGCAGAATCAAATAGTGATGAGCATGATGTAAAAAACAAAGATGTTAATGAAAGAAATAGCATTAACAATATAAATTTCACAATTCTTTTTTTATTAATCATATAAACCTCCTAAATATTGTTATAATACAATATACCTACCTATAATATATATTATATAGATTTTGTCAATACAGTAAAAAAAATATATAATCTAACAAAATTATATTATTTAACATAAAATCAAACACATATAATGTAAATATTTTATACATAAAACTTGATGAAAATTAGTAAGTCTGAAAAAAATATATTTTTCATTTTGGTTATTTGTTGTGACTACGGCTATAATACCTACATATAAGGTACGCATCACTTTGGTGCAGTATGCAGGAGAGAAGTAGGCAAAAGCAAGCATTTTTAAATAAAATATAGTTGTTATAATATATTTTATCGAATAAATAATAATCGCATTCATAAATAATTCAAATTTGAAGAACTGTATTTGTTTAGGTATATACTAAATTTAATCAATAAAATCTAAACATCGCCCTATTAATAATAGAACTCTTATTTTTTATCTCTAAATTATCAATACCAAGTATACTAAGAAGCAAATGCCTTACATTATTTATTTTGTTTCTATTAAAATTACCCGCACAAGTAGCACAGTAAACATATAAGTTGTTTAATCTTTTACTCTTTAATTTTTCTATAAATCCAGACGCTATTTCTTTTTCATTAACTATAGCACAGCCTCCTAATCCGCAGCAATTAATATCATTTATCTCTTTAACAATTATATCTCCGTCTATAATATTTAATATAGAGTTCTTTATATGTTTTGTTTTTTTATCTGGGCAAGGTATGAATAAATTAATTTCCTCATCAATATTTAAATTAAATCTTAAACCAAGCTCATTAAGTTTTTCGTATATGCTTATAATTCTAATACTATTTATTCTAGGACTTAAAAAATAATAACAGTTGGGGCATAATGTTACTATCTCCTTTACACCATGCGAAATCATTCTATCTTCAAGTTTTTTAACAATACTCTCTTCATCTATTCCAAGTTCAGCTATAGGTTTGCCGCAGCAGTCAAATACAGAACCTATATTATATTCTTTTTTAAATTTATTTAATATATATTTCAAAGCATCAGGATAAAATGATGAAAAATTACAGCCTGAAAATATTACAGATTCGCTTATAACATTTTTATAATTTTTAAAAATATAATCAGTTTTTTCAAGCATAAGAAATTTATATTTTTTTTCTATTTCTTTTTTATTTTTTATATCAGAGTTTATTTTATTTATCCTCATACACATAGATATTTTATTTCCGTCTATATCTTTAGGACAAACTATATTGCAGTCATTGCATAAAAAACAATGATAAGCTAAATCTTCTCTTTTTGAAAATGCTTCCAAATCTATATTATACTTGCTTAAAAAACTGCATTTCTTCACACATTTATTGCAGTGTATACAGTCTTTTACATTATCAGGCATCTGCATAAAAAACTCCTCACTTCATATTATTATATATATCTGCTATTTTTTCTATATCATAACCTTTTCTAAACATATGCTGAAGTTTCTGCATACAGATAATAGTTTTTATAATACCATTTTTTTCAAAACGTCTGGAAGAAGATATGATATAAGAATCAATATATTTTATAGGATAAAGTTTTTTTAATTTTATAGATAATTTATAGTCTTCCATAAGTGCTATATCATCAAACATTCCTATACTCATAAATAAGTCTTTTTCTATAAATATTCCCTGATCCCCGAAGGCAATATTTCTAAACTTTACTCTCAAATTAGAAAAAAATCCGCATATACTCATTAATATTTTTTTACTGTCAAATTTTATTTTTAAACAGCCTGTTCTATTACCATTTTTGATAAACTTCTCTATTTTTATTATAACATCTTTTTCTATAATACTGTCAGCATGCAAAAATAAAAGTATATTATGTTTACTCTCCAGAGCCCCCCTATTTAACTGTTTAGCCCTTCCTTTTTCAGAGCAAACTATTTTATAATTACTCATTTCTTTTATTATATTCAAAGTTTTATCTGTGCTTCCTCCGTCAGAAAATATAACTTCAAAATCACCTTTCAAAACTTTTAAATCATTTATTAGTCTCTCTATTATATTCTCTTCATTTAAAATTGGTATTATTATAGATACTGACATTTATAAAAGTCCAATATTTTTCAAAAAATTTCCAGTATTTTCTAAAAGTGCCTCTCCATTATTTATTCTCTCACTTAAAGAAAGTAAATCCTCATACTCATCAATATCATGCTTTTTTTCTATAACTGAATATTTAAAATTGTTTTTTTCTATAAAGAATAAAATATCTTTCAAAATACCGCTTTCAGACTTCACTATAATATCGCTGTATTTATTCATACCCACAAGATAATATCCGCCGTCAAAACTCTCACCAAATACAAAATCATTATCACTGAGTATATTAAATGCATCTATAATGTTTTCTTTAGTTATCTCTGGTATATCAGCACCAATTAAAACGCATTTATCATACCCTAAAAATAATACCTCTTTAATAGAATTATATATTTTTTCATTAAGATTACTGCCTTCCTGTTTAATATACTCAACATCATTATTAAATATTTCTTTTAAGATATTAAAATCACCTTCTGGATTATATGATACTATAACATCGATATCATATTCTTTTAATCCTATCATTTCTTTATATATATCTTTTAAAAAACATTTATGAATATCGGCACATTCATCTGGAGTTAATTTTGTCTGAAGTCTTGTTTTTGTTTTTCCAGCTATTGGTATTCTAGTAAATATTATAAAGGCATTTGATTTCATTTATTTATTACCTTTATCTATTACTTTTTTAGAATATATAAAAATAAGTCCCCCAATAATAAATAAAAGCAGAATAATATTGATAGTATTAAGCTTTAATAATTTGCCAGCATGTAAACCATCTCTTATAATAGATGCTGGAACATATGCAGCACTTTTAGGAGACAATATTATTAGAGTAATTACCAAGAATAATATAAGATTAATAGATGAAAATATTTTAAAATTTTTAAAAATGTTTTTTTTGCTTCCTACAAATAAAAATATTATAAAAAACAAAGCCCATACAATAAAAAAACATAAACCTATATTAACTCTCATCTCAAGCCATACATTTTTAAACATAATAAAAGCAATTATCATAGCCCATAAGAAAGTATTATAAAGTATAATAAAATATTTCACCTATCAATCCCTTAAATTTTTTAATTATTATTGTCAGCTATTCTAAAAATCACTGATACTCTTGTTCCATCTGGCGGAAGTACATCTTCTCTGCCATATCTTCCTATTTTTTTCACCTCAACAGCACCTGTTTCATAAGCAGCATCGCTTGTAATACCAACTGCACAGCTATCAAGACATAGTATGCAGCCTGTTCTTTTAGATTTAGCAGCCTCAAAATTTCCGCCGAATCTAATATCCATAGGTCTTTCTTCATCTGATCTTATTATATCTGAAAAAGGAATTTCTTTACCCAAACCGTCCCAAGTAACAAATACATCTAATTTCTGACCATCTACTGTTTTTTCTAATTTCATATCTTCCATAGTAAGATTGTTTCCAGCTACTGCTCCTATATCTATTAATGCCTGATAAAATTCTCTCTCATCTGACAAACCTCTCAAAACTGATTTATCACCATTAACACCTCTGTCAAATACTACACCATGTCTTGTAGGACTGTTAAAATATTTGCCGTTTACTTCTGCTGGAATGATAACTTCTTTTTTCTCTATATCAATAACAACAGGCTCAGCTCCTTCATCTCTAAGTATTACGCTTCCCATAGAGTTAGTCAATTCTGCACCATTGCTGTTTACTGATGATGATTGTTGTTTATTTCCGCATGATGATAACATTAATGCCGATAATAAACATAACATAATAATAATTTTTTTGTTCATACATTACTCCTTTTAAACCTTAAAAATATTTATTTCATATTACTTATACTTAAACTAAATAAATATTATTCTGCTATTCTAAATATTACATAAACCTTGCTTCCATCAGCTGGAAGTACATCTTCTCTTATATATTTATCTATTTTTTTACTGTCAAGTTCTGCAGTCGCAAAAGCAGCATCACTTGTTATAGCAATAGGACAGCTGTCAAGACATAGTATGCAGCCTGTTCTATTAGCTTTAGCAGCCTCAAAATTTCCGCCGAATCTAACATCAATAGGTCTTTCCTCTGAAGATTTTATTACTTCAGAAAAAGGTATTTCTTTATCCAAGCCGTCCCAAGTAACAAATATATCTAATTTCTGACCATCTACATATTCACTTACTTTACCATAATCTTCAAGTTTAAGATTATTTCCTGCTACTGCCCCTATATCAATTAAAGCCTGATAAACTTCTCTTTCATCTGTTAATCCTACTAAAACAGCTCTGTCTCCATACTTACCGCCTTTAAATACTATGCCATGATGTCTTGAAGGCGTATTAAAATATTTACCATTTACTGTTGCTTCTATAATGACTTCTTTATTATCATTATCTATCACAACAGGAACTGCATTTTCATCTCTTAATATGACGCTTCCCATCGAATTAGTTAATTGAGAATTTTCTGAAGCTGACTTATTTGATTCTTCAGATTGTTTACTTCCGCATGATGAAAACATAAATGCAGAAAGTAAAATAATAATAATTTTTTTGTTCATATATTACTCCTTTTAAAAACTTAAAAATATTTCGCTTAAAAGTTCTGAATACTTACGCATTCAGATGCTAAATATTTTTAAGATTATTAGCATATTAAAAAATCACTATACAAAAACTCAAAAATATACTGAAAATTTTTAAGTTTGTCAATTTTTATGTTGTTCTTTTTCCCGCCGCAAAAAGAACCAAAAAGTGCAAGTCTAAAATAAAACTAAATCCTACTAATTATGTTTTATATGTAGAATAAATTATTAAATTTAACCTAAAATATAGCCTTTCGCTACTGATGGCTGTGCCTGCTTCTCGCCGCAGACGTACTTCATATGTGGCACACATGCCTACGGCACGCAGAGCAAGGCGGACAGCGTCACAAAAGAAGTGGGGTGGCGGCACGACTGTGTACTTCGTAGCAAAGCCCTGCAAATATTTTAAATTAAAAAAATTAATTTTTGACAAATTATAGTTGTTTAGGTATACACTCTAAACAGATTTATCATTAATATATTTACTCTTCAAAAATAAAGATAATACTAATACAAATATTAAAATAATACCTGCAATCAAAAAATATAAATATCTGTTATTATCAGAAACTATACCTACAGAAGCTATAGTAAATAAAGATATACCCGGAAGCATAAATAAAAATGTATACAATGAATACTTCACAAAGCTTACATCAGTTATACCATAAGCAAAATTCTGTATATTATAAGGAAATAAAGGTACTAACCTAGTAATCATCAAAAGGATCATGGCATTTTTATTTCCTTCCTCAAATAAAAGTTTATTTAAATATTTATTTTTCTCTACCAATGGCTTTATAGTATCTTTTAGAAAAAACCTAGCTATTAAAAAAGAAATTACAGCAGCCAAAGTAGCAGAAAAAGAACATAATATTATGCCAAGTACAGGACCAAACAGTAATCCAGAAAATAAAGCAAATGCTATACCTGGTAAAGCTAACACAGAACTTCCTATAGCTGTTACTACAATATATATGATAGAAGCCCTAATTATATTATCTCCAAGTATATTTCTAAAATCTTCCAAATTATGTATTCTGTCATGCAGTTTATAATGATGATTTAATATAATAACAGCTATAACTGCTGCCAAAAATATAATAAGTTTTATATATTTAGTTTTTAACTTCATTATTATTTTCAGCCTTATTTTCTGCTTTTTGAGTTTTATCTTTTCTATTTTTATATATCTGTCTTAATAAAATTATCAATGCAGACAATGCAAACAATATTAAAAGCCCAGTAACAAACAGTTTAGCACCTCCAGTGAGCATGCCTCCTACATATGAATATACTATTGTAGCAGGAAGCTGTCCTATTCCAGTAGCTATAAAAAAACTTAAAAAATTCATAGATGTCAATCCTGCTGCATAGCTTACTATATCAAAAGACATAAAAGGAAGAAGCCTTGCTATAAGCACACTTTGTTTTCCATATTTTTCAAAAAACTCATCTATTTGTTTTAATCCAGTCTTGCTTGTAAGTTTTTCAACAAAATCTCTTCCTAATATTCTTGCTATATAAAAACATACAGCAGCACCTGCCATAGCACTAGACCAAGATAATAATGCTCCAGCTTTCCAGCCGAATAAATTAGCATTTGCAAATGTGAGTAAAAATGCTGGCAAAGGTGCTATTACAGACTGAAGTACCATAAGTATAAATGAAACTGCCATAGCATAATGTCCGTAAGAAGCTACAAATTCCTTTACTACATTAAAATCACCAGAGGCAAACATTTTAAATATTGTATTAAGATTACTATTTACCTGCGGTATAAAGAAATAAGAAAGTACTGCAAGCAAAATTATTAATATTAAAATTACTTTTTTTATTATTGATTTTTTATTTGAAACATTTGACTGTTCCATAAAATTAAACTCCTAAAAATGATAGAATAATTTTTTATTATGATTTTAAAGCCGCACGGACTAATATTTTTTATTTAAGAGGAAATTTATGATTGTTAAAAAACATACAAAATAGCAGTTTTTTTGATAAAAGAATAAACATAAGAAAAATCCAGTAAAGTTACTTTATAAGTATGATAACAAAAATAATAAAAATATCAAGCATAAAACCGTAATATATAATTTTTTTGTAAACTATTGACATTTTATTATCTAAATTATATTATTAAAATATAGTTTTCAAAAAATAATAATCATTAAAGGTATTAATTTCATATGAATATTTTATCGTCATCACAAAATATGCATTTCAGTAATCAATACCACTTTCCCCAGATAATCTAAATAATGCAGGCAGGCTGTCTGTAAAAACATCAATATTCTCTTCTTATTTTAATGAATATAAATAAATATAATTGATTAATTTTTTAATCAGTTAAAATAAAAAAACTAAAAGGATTTACACAATGAAAACAAAAGCGTATTCATTAACTTTTTGTGCTATAGGCGTAGCATTAAACATAGTGCTTTCATTTATAGCAAAACACTTAAATATCCCATTTGTATTTTTCGATGTAATGGGTACAGTATTAAGCGGTGCAGTACTAGGGCCATTATACGGAGCTATTACTGGATTCGTTACCAATTTAATTACTTCTATGGTTAATAATCCTGCAGAACTTCCTTATGCTATTGTTAATATGATGATAGGTATAATAACAGGATTTATTTCTATTAAGTTCGGATTCAAAATTCATACAGCTATAATAACAGGTGTAATACTTGCTGTTGCAGCACCTTTAGTAGGAACTCCTATAACAGTAATATTATACGGCGGATTAGCTGGCGGAACTATGGATATTATGACTGGATTCTTAATTCAAAGCGGTCAGAAAATATTTACTTCTGCATTTATACCTAGAATAATATCAAATATTATAGATAAGCCTTTATCTTGTATAATAGCATATATTATAATTTTAAGAATGCCTAGCTCTCTTCTCTCTAAAATAACAACAAATAAAAAATTATTAGCTCAAAAAAATGCTGCTTCTTCAAAAGATGAGGATATAGATAATGAATAGGTCAAAAAAATTGGCTGTATTATCGCATTGCATATTAAATCAAAATGCTGTTGTCAAAGGAGAATACAAAGATATGAATGTATTTTTTTCATTTGTACAAGAGCTATTTAAAAATAATATAGGAATACTTCAGCTTCCATGCCCTGAAACAGAATGCTACGGATTAAAAAGATGGGGACATGTAAAAGAACAATTCAATAACTCTGGATATAAAAAATATGCTAGAGAAACTCTGAATTCATTTGCTGATACTCTTAAAGAATATATTAACAATGGATATGAAATAGTAGGAATATACGGAATAGCTGGAAGTCCTAGCTGCGGAGTTAATCTTACATGCTCTGCTGACTGGGAAGGAGAAGTAGGACTTTATAAAGATAAAGAAGATATTACATCAAGAGTAAAAATGATAAATGAAAGCGGTATATTTATGGAGATGTTTAAATCTATACTAAAAGAAAATAATATAAATATACCTTTTTATGATGTTGATGATTATTTAAAAAAATAGATATTTTTATTAACAAAAATATATTGGGGTTTTATTATTAAAACCCCAATATTAATTTTTTATTTATTAGGAAAGTTTATAATGAGTAAAGCTGTAGAGTTTAAAAACGTATGCTTTTCATATATTCAAGATGATGAAAACTACTTTCTTGACAATATTAATCTCTATATTGATGAAAACAGTTATTTAGCACTTCTTGGAAAAAACGGAAGCGGAAAATCTACATTAATAAAACTTATGTTTGGAATAGAAAAAGCAAATAAAGGCGAAATAAAAATATTTGATATGAATATAAATGAAAAAGCATATGAAATATATAAAATAGCAAGCCTAGTTTTTCAAAATCCTGATGATCAAATAGTAGCGGACACTATAGAACTTGATATCGCTTTTACTATGGAAAATTATTCTATACCAAGCAAAGAGATGCATAAAAGAATAGATGAAGTACTTGAAATAGTAGAACTTTCAAATAAAAGAAAAGATAAAGTACATTCATTATCAGGAGGAGAAAAACAAAGACTATGTATAGCTTCATCTTTGGTATTAAATCCTAAAATACTTGTATTAGATGAACCTACATCTATGCTTGATGCTGAAAATAGAATGAAAGTAATTGAAGTATTAAAGAAAATACATTCAATGGGTACTGCTATAATTATAGTAACTCATCATATTAATGAAATAGAACATTGCAATGAAGTTGTATTTATGGATAATGGAAGTGTATCTTTTAAAGGCTCTTCAGATGAATTTGTAAGGGCTTTAATAAAAAATGATGAATTTCATAAGCTAAATATGCCTATTAATTTTAAGTTGGCTTATGAATTATATAAAAATAAAAATGTATTAATAGATAAAGATATTTTTAACTATAAAAAGGTTTGTGAAAGTTTATGGAAATATGTTTAAAAAACTTAAATGCAGGATACATAATAAGCAAAAAAGAAAAAAAACTAATAACTGAAAATTTAAATGCTGTGTTTGAAAGCGGAAAATTTCATTTTTTGGCAGGAGTATCTGGAAGCGGAAAATCTACACTTCTTGAAACTATATGCCTGCTTATAAAAAAAATATCAGGTGAAATATTATTTGATAATAAGAATATAGAAGACAAAAATAATCTAAAAGAGTTTAGACAATCATCTGGAATAATGCTTCAATACACAGAAAAACAATTTTTTAATAATACAGTAAGAGAAGAAATAACATTTAACCTAAAAAGACAAAAACTTGATAATAAAGAAATTAATAAAAAATTAAGAGCAACTCTAGAAATATTAAATATTGATAAAAAAATATTAAAAGCCTCTCCGTTTGAAATAAGCGGCGGTCAGAAAAGAACAATAGCACTAGCCTCTATAATAATAACCTCTCCTAAAATATTATTTTTAGATGAACCTACAGCAGGACTTGACTTTGAAAGCAAAAGTACATTCATGAATACTATAAAAAATTTAAATAAAACTTCTAATATTACTATTATACAGTCATCTCATATACTAGATGATATAATAGAATACGGAGATTATGTTTTTATTATTAATAAAAATAAAAAATATATTCAAGGAAAACCAAAAGATTTATTATTTTCAAAAAATATACTTAAAGAATATAATCTAATAGAACCTGAAATTTTCTTATATATAGAAGAGCTTAAAAAATTAGGAATGAATAATATTGATAATGTATCAAATGCTGATGAATTAATACAAAAATTATTTTATTAAAAGAGTATCATTATGACAAAAAGATTTGACCCAAGAACTATTTTTTTATCCACATTATTTTTAGCTGTATCATTAGTAGTAATGAATAAAATAAATCAAACTATATTCTGTGCTTTAGCTATAATTTTGCATGTACTTCTTATAGGAATAAATATTAAAAATATTATAAAAATATTTATAGCGTCTATATGGCTTTTGCTTTCAATTATATTAATTAACTATTTTTTGATAGGAAGAAATATAGATTATATAGCAAATACAGCTTTCAGATTATTTGGGATTATAATACTTGCAGCAGTAGTTCTATCATCTATGGATATAATGGATATAGGTTTTGCCATAGAAAAAATATTTTATCCTTTGAAATATCTAAAAATACCAATAGAAAGCATAAGCATTATAATAGCATTATCATTAAAGTTTATACCATTAATAAAAGATGAAGCTTTAAGAATAAGAAAAGCTCAAAAAGCAAGGGGGCTTGATTATCAATTAATGCCAATAGGAGAGAAAATAACTAATTCTGCCAACCTTTTTATACCAATAGTAATTTTGGCTATACAGTCATCAGTAAAAACAGCCATTGCTATGGAAGTGAGAGGATACAGTGCACCTTATGACAAGACAAGGCTATATGAGTCATTTATTAAAGCAAAAGATGTTTTATATATATCATTCAGTATTTTATTTTTAGTATTCATTATTTTAGTGAGGCTTAATATAATAAAAATACTCGAAAATATAAAACTATAATAAAAAATAAAGGGCTTAAAAAAGCCCTTTATTTATATTATTTCCATATTATTAATTATATCTTCCAATCAGGGAAACGCTTAATAACAGCAGAAATTATATCAGTTTTATAATGCTGCTCTAAATTAACCAGCTTTTGGAACTCACTAAATATAACTTTTACATCATCTTCAGATTCATTTTCTATAAACTTGAGCAGATAAGCCTTATCAAATACCAAATCATACACCACTTTCAAAAGTTTTCTAGCCTGTGCAGATGTTTCTTTTTTATCTACCATTTTAGAAAGATGAGGGATAATGCTAAGAAGCCCTATCATAAGAGAGTTTTTATTTATTTTAATGTCTCCCTCTATATCATCATAATATTCCCCATCAAGTATCTTCTGAGCAAAATATACAAATGCCTCTGGATATTCTCTGTAATGAAGAAATATATCATCAATAGTCTTAGCAAGCATATCTACTTTACCATCAGCAAATAATTTATTTACTATAAGATAATTATTTTTAACCTGAGAAGAATAAAGCATTTTTAATATAATATTATAATAATCATCTCTTCTTCCGTCCCAAATAGCTTTTATGAACTTCTCTCTATAGTTTGAAGAAGGAAGAACCTCATAAACATGAGTATAATCATCAATATCTTTCACTATATCAGAAAGCAGCGGTATATCTTTATCAACTGATGACTGACTTCTCAAATATATTGTACTCACTATTCTTGCATCATTAGGAGATTTTTTATCTTTAGAAATATTAACAAAATAATCATTCATCTCTTTAGCTTCATCAGAGTTCAAATTAGGAGTATAATTTAAATATTCCATATATATCTGATATCTTTCAAAGAAATTATCAGTTTTATTGAACTTAGACAAACATTCAGCATCATAAGTTTCAGCTTCTTCATTATAAAGGAAAGTATTTTTATCAAACTTAACAGTAGTAGAAGCCCTTACAGATTTTTTAGCCCCTTCAAGCCATTTAGTATATGATGTTTCAGGAACTACTACAGCTGGTTTTGAAGTTAATTCCTGTTTCAAATCTTTAGTTGTAATAGTTTTTTTATATTTTAAAATAATAGTTAAAAGCTCTGTAGGATTTTCCTCTGCTATTTTTTTTATTTCATTAAGTTTATATGCCTTATAAACATTAATATCATCTGCTGGAAGTGTAGTAAGAGACTGTATAGCCATATCAAATGTCATTTTTCTTACATCTTCCTGAGATACAAATTTTATCATCAAAAAGTTTATATCTATAGCTTTAATCTTTCCTACCCCGAAGTTTCTATGAAGAACATATTTATCAACATCGTACTGTATATATTTTTCAAATATTTCTATACATTCTTTTGGTTTTTTATTAACATTAGTAATTGAAGATATTTCCTCTATTTTTTCAAAAAGCGTATGATTAGGATACAATGCTTTATAAACATCTACAAGTCTATGTCTGAAAAATTTGGCTTTTTTATTATTCTGAGCTACTATATCCTGTTCATAATTAAGCAAATTTTTTATAGTTTTCAAAGCATCGCTGTATCTGTTATTTTCAAAATAATAGAAAAATATTATTTTCCACACATCTATCATTATATTAGAATCAACTAATGCCTTTAATGCATTCTCATGTTTAAGCAGATAGTTATAATTATCAGGCTCATACTGAAGAACTTTTTTTATATCGCTTTCGGCATTATCTCTCTCTCTTAAAAGATTTCTTTCAAAAGCTATTTTATAATAATGTACAGCACTCTTTATATCGCCTGCTAATTCTTTGGTATGAGCTATTTTTTCTGGAAGTTCTGGATTTGAAACATCAAAACGTATAAGTCTTTCCCATATTTCTAAAGCCTCAGCTTCCCTATTTGTACTTTGATAATAGCTAGCTAAATATCTTAAAGCATAATCGCTTTCATAATATTCATCTAATATTTTCTGAGCTATAAACTCAACTATATTCCATTTCTTAGCATTTTTAAAAATACCTAAAAGTTTATCCAAACTTCCTTCAGAATAGTTTGCAATTTTTAAATTTAAAAGTCCGTTTGCATATAATGCTGATATATGATTAGGATTTTTATCCAACTGCAGTTTAGCGGTATCTATAGCAGCATTAATATCATTAGTATCGTTTATCTCGTTAATTACAGCAGCCAAATCAAAAAAATATTTAGTTGTATAATTAAGTAATGGCTTTCTAGTAAATGTTTCTTCTGAAAATATATTTTCCAATTTTTGTAGAGCTTCTGACATATTATCACTCCTTATCTAATATTTTTATGTAGTATTGCAGCAAATCCTTATCTATCGCAGCCATCTTTCTGCCCCATACCTTAACTTCTTCTATATCAGAATCATTTTGCCTCATAATAAGATATGTTGTTAAAAACGCATAAGAAGCTAAAAGTTTAGGTGCTGCTGCCTCTCTCAGTTTTAATTTTCTATAGTCAGCTTCAAGCCTAGATATCTTTTTCCTAAGTTCAAACTCTTCTTTTTCACTTAAAGGTCTTTTCACATCCAGTATATTCATAAGCTCGCCATAGGCACTCATCCAAAGTATTATCTCCTCCTGACTATTATTATGAATGCCTCTTTTTATTATTATATCTCTTATTTCTCTTACTACTTCAATGCTAATATTTTCAAACTCTATACTTAAAGGATCATAAAATAAAGCCTCTCTTATATATAATTTGCATTTCTTTTCATCGCCTAGTATATCATAAATCATAGCAATAAAACTAAGAGTCTTTGAATTATAAGGCTCTATTGTATTTAAATATTCATAAGATTTTAATGCCCTAGAATAATCCTTTAACTCTATAAAAGCATTTGAAAGTAAATGTAATTCCTCCGTGCCTTCAATATCATCAGTACTTTTCTGCATTATTAAGTCTATTGTTTTATTATAAACATAATAATGTATAGCATTAACTGCCATAAGACTCTCATCATAAGATTTAGTATGTACAAATACACTAAATTTCTTGTATGTAGAATCTAAAAGTTTGCAATACTCTATACAATTTCTCTCTACGCTTTTAAACTTATCAAGCCTGTTAATCCAAAATTTAACACAGGATATATTTTCATATAGGTTAGCACATTCAAAGTCCATAGACATAATCTTATCAAAATCTTCCATAGACTCTTCAAATAAGCCGTTTTTTAATTTACTTTCTATAACAGAAAAAATATCCTTAACAGACTCCTTCCTAGAAAATAATTCTTCTTCCATTATATTTTATACAAACTACTCCCTTAAAGTTAAAAAACGTACAGAGATATATACGTATATTTATATAATATAATCAAATAAGACTAAATTGTCAAGTAAAAATAATACTTTGTATATTTCAAAATAATAAAAAATATATTAAAAAACTATAATTATTTTTATAATATGATAATTTACTAAATATCAGTACTGTTATATACAATTTCTCCTGATTTAAAAACGATACTGCATAAATTATTATCCAAAGTATAGAGTAAAAAGTTTAATTTTTTGGTATTCCATATTATAATATCAGCCTTTTTTCCAACTTCAATAGTGCCTATCTCTTTTCCTCTATCAATAGCACATGCGGCATTAATTGTAGCAGCATTCAATATTTCTTCAGGCTTTAATCTATATATTAAATATGCTAATTTCATAATAAACTGCATATTAAAACAAGTACTTGAGCCTGGGTTATAATCAGAAGCTATAGCAACAGGTATACCTTTTTCCACCATATATCTAGCTTAGCATAAGGCATTCCTAAATAAAAAGAAGCATTAGGTAAAAGTACTGCTATTACCCCATGTTTTTTTATAACGTCTATACATCTGTCATCAGCCATAATCAAATGCTCGGCACTTACAGCATTAAATCTAGCCGCCAAATAAGAACCTCCGCTGGTTTCAAGCTGGTCAGAATGTATTTTGAGTTTTAAATTATGCTTTTGGGCTGTATCTAAAATCTTATGGCTTTCTTCCATGTCAAGTCCGCAATTTTCACAAAATACATCGCAAAATTCTGCAAGTCCTAACTCTGCAATTTTAGGTATCATCTCATTGCATATTAAATTAACGTATCCATTTCTGTCATTTTTATATTCATTTGGTACAACATGTCCTCCCATAAATGTAGAAACTATATCTATTTTATGGTTTTCATTCAATTTTTTCATAACATTTAATATCTTTATCTCATCTTTAACTGTTAAACCATAGCCGCTTTTACCTTCAACAGTGGTAGTTCCATATTTTATCATACTGTCAAGTATTGGAATTGACTTTTTATAAAGTGCATTCTCTGTCTGTTCTCTAGTATCTTTTACCGTAGATAATATACCATATCCAGCCTTTATTATATCAGAATATCCCATATGACCAGTAACTATATCATACATCTCATCTTCACGGCTTCCTCCATATACAAAGTGAGTATGGCAGTCAACTAAACCAGATGTAACTAAAGCACCATTGGCATTGATAGTTTTTCTAGCTTTTTCATTAGGAGATTCTCCTATATATTCTATAAAACTATCCTTTATGCCTATTGAAATATTATTATATACTTTTACTTTCCCCTGATTTTTACCATATAATGGACTGCTGCCTTCTGCAGTTACTAATGTTCCTATGTTCTTTATAATGATATCTAACATATTATAATTACCGCCATATTAATAGTATAGTAATAATTATAACATAAAACAATATTAAAAGTTATATATTAATAGAAAAATGGTACAAGTTATAAGAAGTTATTAAAATTATTATTATTAATATAGTTACAAATAGTTTATTTACGATATTAGAATCTATTTTTTTATTGACAAATCTTCCTAATACCCCTCCCAATATACCGCCAATTATCATTACAATCAAAAAACGTAAATTAACTTTAGAAGCCTCATTATTTGCTATACTTATAAATACGCTTGCTATTTGAGAAAAAAGTATTATGTATAAAGAATTTTGAGCTGCAGCTTTTGAATCCATACTAAAGAAAAAATACAAAAATGCTATATTAAAAGGTCCGCCGCCAATCCCTAAAAATGATGATAAAAATCCAAGAATAAGTCCTATAATAATACATAAAAATATATTTTGTATATGTAAAGACTTTATTTTTTTTCCCTGCATATTTTTTATAGTAAAAATAACAGTAAGTATAGTTAAAAATATCAAAACGGCCGACTGAAAAACACCTGCAATATTTTCACTTTTAAAAAACATAATAACATAAGAAAATGACATCTTTCCAAATATTCCGCCAAGCACACCGCCCAAAGCAAGCGGAGTAGCTATTTTTCCGTTTACAAGGCTGTCTCCCTTTATCTTTGAAACTATGAAAGTGTACATGCTCATAGAAAGCACTGTACAAGAAGATAGAAAACTTATTTTACTCACTTCCATAATATTTAGAGAATCAAGTACTGGCTTTATTATAACACCGCCGCCTATTCCGCAAATAGCTCCTATAGTTGAAGCAAGCAAACTTACAATCAAAAAAAAGACTATCATTTTTCTATATTAAGATATTCCATCAATCTGTCATAATCAGTATTAAGTATAAGATTTTCTGGAAAATCAATAGATTCAAGCATATCTACTGCATCTTTATGATCTCCTACTTTATACATAGAATGGGCATCAGAAGTTACTATGATATTAGTTTCATATTTTTTGCACATAAGTGCTACTTCCCTGCATATAGGATAGCTTCCTTTTCTCACTTTAAAAGATGATGAATTAATTTCTATAAGTTTATTATATTCTTTGCATAATTTCACTATATATTCAATATTAAACTCAAATTTCGGATTACCAACATGCCCTAAACAGTCAATATGTTTATTTTTTATAACTTCAGCATATCCATTGGTATGCTCTCTTATATTTAGAGGCTGCAAAGCATCTTCATGATATGAAGCTATAACAAAATCCAAATAATTTAATACAGCCTCACTTAAATCTACTTTTCCGCTGTAATCTATTATATCAGCCTCACAGCCTCTTAATAGTCTTATACCATCTATATAATCAGGTAAATTATGCATAGCCTTAAAATGAACTTCTTTAGCCCCGTCACTTGAAGCAGGACCATGATTTGTAATAGCTAAAGCTAAAAAACCCTTTCCTTTGGCTGCCTGTACCATTTCATTGACTGTACTATATGCATGCTCACTTACTGTAGTATGGGTATGTAAATCAGGTATTATTTTCATAATAATATACCTATTTGTCTAATCTAAATTTGGCTATTTTTTCTATTAAATCTACAGTATTATCAATACCTATAAAATCGCTGTTAAAGCAGGCATGATAATTTCTTGCATCTCCCCAAACTTTACCAGTATAGTAATTATAATGTTTGGATCTTAATTTGTCTCTTTCTTTAAGGATTTTTTCTATATTAGAACTATCCAGTTTATAATCATTAACAGCACGTTTAATTTTGCTTTGTATATCAGAATAGATAAAAATATTAATACAGTTATCCATTCCTTCCAATACATGATTTGCACATCTTCCCACTATAACACATGAATTTTTTGAAGCTACTTCCTTAATAACATTACTTTGAGCAAAAAACATAGTATCCTGCAGTGACTCTCCGTTTCCAAATGTCATATTTCCTGCATAAGAACCTGATATAGCAAAATTAAATAAAGAAGCACCTGTTAATTTCTGTTCATTTTCTTTAATATATTCTGGAGAAAATCCCGTTTTATCCGATGCCATCTCTATTATAGCCTTATCATAAAAAGGTATATCTAGTTTTTTTGCAACCATCTCACCGATATATCTTCCGCCGCTTCCGAATTCTCTGCTGATAGTTATAACAATATTTTTACTCATAATAGACCCCTCGTTTATCATTTACTATTATATAATAGTTTACCAATATTATCTTCATTTGTCAAATTAAAATAATACCAATTTTAAGAATATATTAAAATAAAAATAAATATATTTTTATATATAATTATTAAAAAAAGTCGGAGAAAGTTTTTTCTCTGGCATTTTCATCTTTCATTACGCCTATATCATACAAATATCTAGTAACAGCCAATGAAAAACCGCCTTTTATAGGAGTTTTCGGATAAAGTATTATTATAGGTGTCCTTTTCTGAACTGATATCATAACTTTCTCTTCATCAAAAAGTACAGGACCCAAAAGAACCAAATTAATATCAAGTGAAAACTTAGCAGTTACCTTCTTAACTTCTCTGTATAAATTGATAGCCCAGTCTATATTTTTTACTTTATTAACTATCAAATACATTTTGTCAGTCATATTATTAACATATATCATCTTCATAAGTCTGTAAAGGTCAGTTAAAGCTGTAATTTCTGGGTTTGCTACTAATATAATATCATCAGACATCTCATAAAAACGCATCATAGGCTGAGTAATACCTGCAGCATAATCTATTATAACATAGTCATAATCATTGGCTAAAACCTTTAAATCTTTAGCAAGGTTTGACAAATTAAAATCATTTTCAAACTGAACAAATCTCTGTATATTAACACCAGCACTAATAACATCAATACCATATTCGCTTCTTATAACACAGTCTTTTAATGTTAAAGTACCTTCAAAATATTCTTGTAATTTAGATTGCGGTTTGACATGAAGTAATATAAATACATTAGAACAGTTAATATCTATATCAAATACTAAAACTTTATATCCTCTTGAGGCTAATTCTGCAGAAAAATTAACTGAACATAAAGTTTTTCCTGCACCGCCCTTACCGCTAGAAAAAGATATTATTCTTCCCATATTATTGTCCTGTATACAATTTTAATACCTGAGCCACTTTAAGTCTGACATTTTCGTCCCAATCTAGTATATGCGGCTTCAATGCTTTAATTACAGATATTTTATCGGAATTTTCTACATTTTTTGCCAACTCTTCAAGAGCCTCAAGTCTTTTTTCTACCTCTTCGCTTTCCAAAAGTGCAAAAATTTCTTTCATAGTTTCTTCCTTAAATTAAAAAGAATCAAATAAACAATACTCTGATTATTAGATAATTATACATCATAAAATATTTTTGTCAAAATATAAAGATTATTTAATTTTAATTAAAAAAATATGCTAAAATCACATTAATTACATTTGGAAAGGTTTTTCTTTAGTAAAGTCTGGCAAATAATTTTCAGAACTCTCCATCTCCTGAACCAATAAATTTTCAAAGCCCAAATCAAGAGCATAATCTACAACATCATCATACTCTTTTTTATATAGTTTTCTGTTTATATTCTCAAAATCTAAAGCCTTAAATTGCGGATTATACTGAGACATTAAAGATATAGTGCTTTTTAAAAATCCCCTCTCCTTTAACTCTATTAATATATCGTAAGAATCAGATTCATTATTTGGAAGTATCAAATGCCTTATTATAATTCCTCTCTCAGCAATCCCATTATCATTAACAGTCAAATCTCCAACCTGACTTTTCATTATCTCTATAGCATTAATAGCAACATTAAAATAATTTTCAGCCCTAGAATATTTAAAAGCCTTATCATCAAAAACATATTTTAAATCAGGCAAATATATATCAACTATGCCGTCTAAACAATCCAGTAACTCTTTAGTATCATACCCATTTGTATTATAAACTATAGGAAGATTAAGACCTTTCTCTAAAGCAATCTTTAAACCTTTAAGAACTGGATATATAACATGAGTAGCACTTACTAAATTTATATTTAAAGCTCCATCTCTTTCTAAACTCAAAAAATAATCGCCTAATGTTTCTATATTAACGGCATCGCCAACTCCTTCATTACTAATCTGATAATTCTGACAAAATACACAGTTCAAATTACAGCTTGAAAAAAATACGGTTCCGCTTCCTCTCTCTCCTACAAGCATAGGCTCTTCTCCAAAATGAAGTGTATGAGATGCTACTTTTATATGATTAGTATCTTCAAAAATTTTGCATCTTCCTATCTTATTTTCATTACGATTAATACCGCATATATGTCCGCAGCATATACAACTGTCATAAAGTGCCTTTGCCTTATCTATTACTGCACCTATATTTTTTAAATGCTTTTCATTATACATAATTTGTCCTAATATTATTTATATTAAATAATATACAAAAAATAAAACTATATCAATAGCATAATATTATTATAAATATAAACAAAAAAACGACAAAAATACATATTAAGATATTGACAATTTTTATTTAAATGTTAGAATACACAAACAATTTGTAAATATCTTATAATTTTCAAGGAGAAAATTTATGAAACTAACTGAATTGGATATTGAAGAAGGTTTTGTTGTTGATAAAGTAGCCACTGATGGTGAAATTAGACAAAGAATTATAGAAATGGGTTTCACACCCGGGGCTAAAGGCTGGATTGTAAGAAAAGCACCTTTAGGAGACCCTATACAAGTTCATATAATGGATTATGAAATATCTTTAAGAAAATCTGAAGCTAACGGAATAGAAGTTGATAAATCTAATATTGAAATAAAAAAAGAAAGAGTATTAAAGCCAATTGAACATAAAGAATCAAAAGAAGATGAAGCTTCATTAACTGAAAATAAAAGCGATATAGCTAAAAAGATAAAAGTTCCTTCTAATAATACAAAATTAAAAGTAGCATTAGCTGGAAATCCTAATTCTGGTAAAACTACAATATTTAATGCACTAACAGGAGCAAATTATAAAGTTGCTAATTACCCCGGTGTAACTGTAGAAAAAAGACAAGCTAATATGATGTATAACGGATATACTTATGATTTGATTGATTTACCCGGTGTTTATAGTTTAAGTGCTTATTCACAAGATGAGGTTGTTGCATGTGATGTTTTACTTAATGAAAAACCAGACTTTATAATCAATGTTATAGATTCTACAAATTTGGAAAGAAATCTTTATCTTACATTGCAGCTTGTAGAATTAGGTATTCCTATAGTATGCGTACTTAATATGTATGAGCATGCTGAAAAAAACGGAGTTAATATTGATGAAAAAATTTTAACAGAGCTTTTTAAACTTCCAGTAATGAAAGTACATGGCAATAAATACGAAAGTGTTGTTATGATATTAGAAAAAATAGAAAAGATGTACAAATCTGGAAATAAGCTTCATCAGGATTCCGCTATAAGATACGGAGAAGAAGTTGAAAAAGCTATAGAAATAATCACAAATAAAATGCAGGGAGATATAAGCAATCTTCATAAAAGATGGCTTGCTATAAAGGCATTAGAAAAAGACGAAAGAGCGATTCACTCTATAAGAAGAGAATGCAATAACGGCGGAGATGTTATAGAAACTCTAAATAAAGAAATTATAAAATTAGAAAACTCAATGAATGCAAAAACAGATTCTATAATGGCTGATAAAAGATATTCATATATAAGAGGAGCTTTACAGGAAGCTGTTCATAAGGATAATATACAGGCATTCAATTTTACTGAGGCTGCTGATGTAATATTTTTAAATAAATGGCTTGGTCTTCCAATATTTTTGGTTGTATTATGGCTTATATTTAAGATAACATTTACAGTAGGGGCATATCCTCAAGGCTGGCTTGAAATGGGTATAGGAGCATTATCTGGTTTTATAGGCAGTTTACTTCCAGAAGGCAGTTTAATACAGTCGGTTATTGTTGATGGTGTTATAGGCGGCGTTGGGGCTGTATTATCATTTCTTCCGCTTGTACTTATACTTTTTACTGGTATTTCATTTTTGGAAGACTCTGGATATATGGCAAGGGCTGCGTTCTTAATGGACAAAATAATGCATAAATTAGGTCTTCATGGTCAGTCATTTATCCCTCTTTTCTTGGGTTTCGGCTGTACTATTCCAGCTGTTATGGCAGCTCGCACATTAAGAAGTAAAAAAGACAGAGTTGTAACTGTTTTAATTACTACATTTATGAGCTGCGGTGCAAGGCTTCCAGTATATATACTTTTTATAGGGGCTTTCTTCGCTCCAAAAATGGCTGCTTCTGTAATGTTCAGTATATACATGATTGGTGTATTAATGGCTTTTATAATGGCATTTATATTTAGAAAAGCATTCTTTAAAGGCGAAGAAACTCCTTTTGTAATGGAGCTTCCTCCATACAGAATACCAAGAGCTAAAGCGGTACTAAGACATATGTTTGACAGAGGATTAATGTACATAAAAAAAGCTGGTACTTATGTATTTGCTGCTTCTATAATTATTTGGGCTTTGATGACTTTCCCTCAATACAAACCTACAGATGCTGATAATCAAAGACTTATGAATGAAGCTAAAACATTAATTGCAAGTCAGGGATTAGATGTTAATGATGAAGAAGCTCTAAATACTGAGTTTGAAAGATTAGTTTCTTCTGAAGGATTAAAACATAGCTATGCTGGTAGAATAGGTACATTTATAGAACCTGTATTAAAACCATTAGGATTTGACTGGAGAATAGGTATTGGGCTTGTAGCTGGAGGAGCTGCAAAAGAGGTATTAGTTTCTACTATAGCTCAGATTAAATCTATAGAAGACGGGGATGAAGCCGTACTTACTGAATCTTTGAGAAATGATCCAGTATTCAATCCTATAGTAGCTTATACATTATTACTATTTGTACTTTTATACTTCCCTTGCTTTGCTGCAATAGGAGTAATAGGTTCAGAAATAGGTAAAAAATGGATACCTTTCTTAATGCTTTATACATTATCTGTTGCTTGGATAGTGAGTTTTGCTTTCTATCAAATAGCTGGAAGAATAGCAGGTATTATTTAGACATAAGGATAGTTTTTTAATATAGTGTTTGGCTCAAGGCTTTGCTTATTAATGTGAAGTCTTGAGCTTTTTTATTAATTAAACCTTATAGATGATGCAATTGATACAATAACTTGTTTCAAAATAATAAATATTGTTTTTATTTTATAACAGTCTCTTCAAAAATAAGAATAAAGAAATTGACAAACTATAGTTGTTTAGCTATATACTAAAATAATTAATTATACAGCATATTAAAAATCATATTTATAATTTTTAGTATAATCTTATCAGGCAGTTTTTATACAAGTATGCTATTTAATAGATTTATATTAGATATATGCAAAAAAATTATTGCATATATCTAATACTAATAAAAATCAATCTATAATATTTTTCAAATCTTTTATAATAGTATCTATATTTGATAACTGCATTATAGAATAATTTTTAAGTTTATTTGCTATACATAAAAGTTTCTTAGTTTTCTCAATATGATCATAACTAAAAAATACAGAAATAGGTACATTCAAAGTTTTTGCTATTTTATTAAGATTTGTTATTGATATATTTCTTTTTCCAACCTCAACACTCTGTAAATATTTTGATGATATTCCAGAAACCTCTGCTATTTCTGATATAGTTTTCATTTGAGATTTTCTTATAGCACGTATATTTTTTCCAACAGAGGATATTAACTCTTCATCTTCGATGGGTCTTTCTTTATTTTTATCATCTTCTGTTTTGCTGTCGCTGACAATATTATTGTAAAAAGGTTTTTTCAAATTAGTAGTAAGCATCAATCAAACCTCCATACTATTTTTATATTTATCAAACATTCCGTCTTCTTTGAAACTGTAATAAGAATTAGCAGCAATTATAATATGATCCAGCATTTTTATATCAACCATTTTAAATGCTTTATACAGTACATTCGTTATATTAATATCCTCTTTAGAAGGTTTAGCTATACCTGATGGGTGGTTATGAGATACTATTACATAACTTGAACCCAAAGATAATGATTTTTCTACTAAATCTCTAGGATATATGGTAGCTGAATCTATAGTTCCTCTGAATATATGCTCCATTGATATAAATTTTTTATTTACATCTAAACAAACAATAGAGAAAGTTTCAAATTTTAACTTACCTAATTTTATTATCAAATAATTTATCAAATCTCTTTTTTTAAACTCAGGCGTATCAGCTTTTAAGCTGCTTAATAAATAGTATTCTAAAATAGAAGGTATACTCTTTATAAGTTTTATCTTATTCTCATTAAGTCCCTTTACTTTCAAAAGCTCTTTATCAGAAGCATTAACTATATTATACAAATTATAAAAGCTGTAATATAACTTATCTACTATAGTATTGGCCCTTTCTAAAGATATGCCGTTTGATATAATAGAGGCTAATATTTGTTTTTCGTCTACTAAATCGGCATTACTAAACTGCAGGTTATTATTATAAAAATCATTATACATAAATACTTCCTTAATAAATTATAGTATAGCCTATAGTTAAACAAATTTTTTTTTAAAAATAAGCCATTTATTAAAGAAAATAAACAGTATATACTTTACTTTTTATAATTTTTTTTAAAAAACTTAATATTATTATAAAAAAACATACACTTTAATAAGTTAAAGAATATATTAACTTTATACTTCCACCTGCATCATTAGCACCAATTGAAGAATTATTTATTGTAATCTCAAATTGTTTAATTTCTCCTTTTTTAAGAGTAAAAGTTTTATCGAATGAAACATCAGCAACATCTCCAGAAGATGAATCAAAGACAAACATATCCTGAGTTTTATCGTATCTGAATTTTATTAAAGGTTTATTTTGTTCTATCAAAACAGTATCATTAGCAATCTGAGGTATTTTATAAGTTCTGTCATACATTGTAATAGAAGCGTCTAAATAAAAATAAACCTCATCTGTATCCTCATACTGCACATCAAGAGTATATACTGTAGAAAGTATGCTTTTAGTTTCTCCGACATTTACTGCAGCTAAAGAATCAAAGAATAAACTAGGTTTTTCTTTTGAAGCAATTATATTATAATTAATAGTATCTGAATTTAAATTATATCCAAGCCTTATATCATAGCTAAATCCTGCATAATTTGTATATTCATCTTTACCAGAAAGTTTATCAACAAAACTTTGAGCACTGATATTTTGTATCTGCAAATCCTGAACCTGCAAAGCTATTTTATTTTTTTCCACTATTTTTATAGGCAAATAAGGAGAGCGTCCTGGACTTCCATTACTTGCTACATTTCTTTTTAAATCTGTAGGACTTCCGTCTAGTCTAGGAGCATAACTGTTGTCATTAGCTATAGATAAAGTACACCAATCATATATCTCTATAGTACCATCAGAATGAACTATACCTACTGGGTCATACTCATAAAAATATGTAAGACCTTCAACAGTAAATTTTACCTGTTCATTTAAAGTAGCACTATCAGCACTAGCCTCCCAGCCAAGTTCCACAGCACCCCATTCTATAGGAGCAGGTATTCCTAAAATTGATTTCCATTTTGTAGGTATAGCAAAGGCAAATACTAATTTTGAATAACTATCTATCGCTATCAAATAATTATCCGTAGAAAGTCCTGCAGTACCAGTAAAACGGTAGAACCAAAACCTATTAAGCCTATCACTTTTATTGTAAGCACTTGTAGATGAGAAAGTGGGATTCATATTCTTATACATATAGTATTTTACTTTTGTAACAGTAAAACCTGCAGCTTTGGTATTAGTTCCGTCATAATAATATTCATTTCTTGATAAATCAAGAGGCTTCCAAGTATCATCTTTAATGAGCATATATGTTGGTTCATTTTTAAGTCCGAAAGAGGCAGCTATTACATATTCATTGTCAAGGTCAAGAGTAAAACCTCTATAATCCTCTCTATTCCATTCACCAGTTTTAAAAGGATCTTCTGCATCACTTAAAATACCTTCTCCGCCTACTTCTGGTTCATCTGTATCGCCGCTTATATCATTATCCGACCTTGACATTTCCTGATAATAGTACAATGGGCTGAAATGTCTTGTGCAGGTATTAAAAAATATTGCCATAAAAAGAATTGATAAAATAACAAATATAGTATTTTTCATAGTATAAATTCTCATAAATAATTTTCATAGATATAATTATACTAATAAAATAAATTAAGTAAACAATATATAAAATTTATTTAAAAAAAATTGGCAGAAGTAAATATTTTTTATTACCCTGCCTATAAATATAATAACAGTTATTTTTATTTAGACGAATTATTTAATTCTGCCTCTGATATTTTGTAGCTTACCCCTTCCCTAACACTAAAATACAAAGCAGTATTATTATGAAAATTAAGTATATAAGTGTATGAAGGATTATTAACAGACTTAAGAGTAAAATTACCTGTTGTTACAGAAGAAGTAATATCAAAAATTTCGTTATTAATAGCAACACCATTAAAAGCATAAACATCAATCTTTAGATTCTGCTTATCCTCTTTAGAAACCGTTACCCTAATATTTTTATCTTCACTCTCATAAGTACCCTCTCTGTCTTTAAACTTCATACCCACTTCAGAAAAAGGTGAAGTACATGAAAGCAAAAATAAAGAAATACCTAATAAAATAATTTTTTTAAACATTTTTATTTATCCTAACATTATTTATATGATTGTATTATATAAAAAAAATTTTGTTTGTAAATAGTAATTTTTAATAAAAAAGCAGAGAGAGTTTTTTATGGTCTCCCTGCTTTATTTTTTTATTATAGATTATTTATTCTCTCTAACAGCATCATAACCCAAACCAGCATCGGAGTCAGCTGTACCAAGTCCCCATATCTGTGCTAATACAGTACTTGTTTTTATTAAATAATCATCTTTACCGTCATATTCTCTCAATACAACACGTCCATAATCTCCAATAGTACCGCCCGGACTTGCTTCATATATAGCTGTAAACTGCTGTTCTAATGAATCATCAAAACGAGCCAATTTATATGAATATGTCTGAGTTCTCCATTTGTATTCAAACCATGATAAATATCTTTCTTCATAAGTTAAAGTAAACTCAGAACCATCGGCAGTAAATTGATATACGAGATTTCGCATAGAAGACGTATCTTCACCTTTAAATGTCGCTCCAAGAACTCTGTCTGTAAATATAGGACCGTAATCTTTAAAATCTGGGTCTAATGAAGTACCATTAAATGATATAGTATCTTTATTATTTACTTTTACAAGTGAAACTATAACTGTATCTCCAGAATCAGTGGTATTTTCATATATAGCCTTATATTTAGAAGTTATAGTTTTAACCTTGTATGTTTTTTCTGTTTTTAAAGTACTATTATATTCTTCTACCACAACTTTTATATTAGGTACATCTGCAGTAGTTTCAAAAGTGTAAGAATATAATTTAAAACTATTGCCTCCATAATTACCAGACTTCCATAAATCTAAATCTATTTGATTCTTACCGTCAACCATATATCCAGAATAATCACGGTATTTAAATGACGGATAACTAGATTTTATTTTATTTATATTATCTTTGAAAGTTTCTTGATCTTCAGGTGAAGCAGGTTCTGAAGATGAAGGATTCAAAGATCTATAAGGAGAATAACCTTGTCCTGTAGGATTAGGCTGTGCCATAGCAGGATATCCATGATCTGAAGGCATATATGTAGTAGGAGAAGCAACAAACTCGGTTTTATAATGCTCGTATAAAATAACACTTCCATCTTCTTTAACATATCCTATAGGATCATATTCATAAAAGGCCTTTTTATCTCCATGTTTTTCTACAGCTTCAAAAGCAGTAGGTACTTTATCCCCCATAATAGTCTCTGTATCAGTAATAGCTCCGAAAGCAAATATAAACTTAGAATAAGTATCGACCGCTATAAGATATTGTTTTAATGTAGCTATAGAGGCATTTCCGTTTATAGAATAAAAATTAAATCTATCCATTCTTCCTGGCAAATATCCCAAACTACTATAAAGAGGATTTTCTCCTGCATATCTATATACTTTTAAGTTATCAATATCTACAGTCAATAATCCGCTTTCAGCATAATTTTCTCCGTCTTTACCATTATAATATTCAGCAGGTATATTATTCCAATCAGCACCTCCTTGTATCCAATTTCTAGTATCATCATTAAAGAAATCATATATAGGAAGTTTATCTCCTTTGAAACTTGCTTTAAATAGCCAATTTTTAAATTTATCTGCAGAAAACTGATAGTTCGGGTCATTATATTCTTCTGGAAGTTTAAACGGATCTTCATCAGCAGGAACTTCATCTGGAAGTTTTTCAGGACCAGTATTAGGTGTCCCAAGTGATGAGCTAGAGCTGCTTGATTTAGTATAATAATACCTTGGGTTAAAGAAATGCCCGCCGCATGACACCATAAACATATATATCATTGCCAAAAATAATAAATAATTTTTTTTCATGCATTTTCCTTAAATTAATTTTTAACAAAAAAGCGGAGAGAGTTTTTTAATTCTCTCCCCCGCTTGATTTTTTAATTATAAACTATTTACTGAGTTACTCTAGTAGCTTCAAATCCCATTGTACTACCTGGTGCTGCGACAGTAAAACCTGATGTAGAAGTTTTAATTGTATTATTATCTGATAATTCAACCCAACGATATTTAAACACTGTCCACTCTTCTTGATATTCATAAACTGCACTATTATTAATATAGGAATCATTATTATATCTAGCTAATATAAATGTTAAGGTTGAAGAACCATCTTTTATTGTAAATTGAGTTCCATCATCATTAAATGTGTATAATACACTACCTTTTTCAAACTTGGCTCCCCTTACTCTATCTGGGAATATTGGCTCAGGATCTTTAAATGAAGCTTCGCCAACCTTTGTAGAAACAGAACCATCGAACTTATAAAGTATATCTGGGCTGCCTTGTATAGATACTTTTATATCTCCGCTTGCAGAAGTATATGTACCCATAGATTCAGTTTCTTCTTTAAGAGTATAATCTATCTGTTTTGTACCTCCATTCCATGTTTCCTCTTTATAAGTTAATTTCTGACCTGTAGGGTCAAATTCATAACTATAAAGTATCAAGCTCTTACCAGTAGGTTTTGTATAACCGTCAGGCAATTTAGATGTATCTGTATAAACATATTCAGTAGTATCTCTAAACTTATAAGTTTTAGATTTTACATTATCTGTAAATTTAGGTGCAACATATACATGAGCTGTTATAGAACCATCTTGTATCTGTCCATCTACAACACCCTTATAATCAGACAATGTTATACTTACATCTGTACCGAACCATCCTCCTGTAGTATATTTACCTACATTACCACTATGAGACTCGTAGCTAAATGTATTATTTTTATTACCATCTACATAGAAATCAAAATAATCTCCGTTAGCACTGAATACATATTTTTTAGTGCCGTCATCTGTTGTATATGTTTTTCCAGCTACCCTTGACATAAACTCAAATGAGCTATCATCATAGTTTTTATAACCTACAATAACATTATCCATATATAATTCATTATCAGAATTTTTAATAGTAAATGTTTTGTTTTGTTTAGGTGTCATCTGCTCATACTGTCCATTAAACTGCTTATCTATAGCTGTGTAGTTATAATACATGTTTGAACTTGTTTCTTTACCAGTCTGAGTATTAGTAACAACATGTGTTATATAGTTACCAGCTTTAGAGAATGTATAATAATTCATAAGAACAATATTCTCTTTATCTCTCATTCTATAAGTTTCACCAGCAACTACAGACATAAATCTGTCTACACTTTGACCGTCTTTACCTGTAATATAAGCGTCATATCCGTAAGCTGCAGAGTTAAGTATATGGTTAGCATCAGCCAAAGCACCTGTTGACATCTGTATCATAGTGCCGTTAGCACCAAGTCTTAATGCCCAGTATTTGAATACCAATGCTCCGTCTTCTATATATGCAGCTTTAGTATAATCTGCTTGAGAACTTCCGTATTTATCAGTTATAGTATAAGTAGCTTTTTCACCACTTGGATAAGTATACGTAAGGTTTCCGCTTCCATCAAACTCATATTTATAACTACCGTCCATAGAGTAGTATGTAGTATTTACAACAACATCTAGGAAGTAAGGACCTTTATCTCTAAATCCAAGTTCTGCTGCAGGTTCATCATTTTTCCATAAATCTTCACCAGCATTTTCTAAAGTAAATGTATATTGTACGCCGTTAAGGCTGTATACTGCACTTTTACCATTATCTTTTACTAAAGTATAAGTTACAGAAGTAGGATCTTTTTTAGCTGATTCTTCTGTATAAGTAATAGTCTTACCGTCTCCGCTGAATCTGTATTCAAATGTTGTTAAACTTTTTCCGTCACCAGGAGTACCTTCATAATCTCTGAATGCATATACTTTATTAGCAACTTCATCAGTAAAGAACTCTATTACAGATTCATCAACATTTAAATATCCAGGTCTAGAACTTACTCCGCTGCTTGATGTAAGACCAGGAGTATCTCCTGCACCTAATGACCAATATAATACACCGTCTTTTGTATCACCGTCATTAGCTATTCTCAAACCCCAATAAGCAAATGAACCAGATCTTTCTTCTTTATAGATTGCTCTGTCGCTTGCATCCTGCTGAACAAATGCATAATATCTTACAAATTTTCCATTTTCATAATATTCTATAGTTTTACCATCTATAGTAAATTTATATGAATAGCTTTTATCTTTTGCATCAAATACTTTTCCTCTTACTCTGTATATAAACTCTGGACCTGGATCAACATAGTTTAATTCTGCATCCACATTATTAATACTGTCTCTTACTTTAGCATAACTGTCTAATCCAGTAATTGTTATATCGCCGTACTGCAAGGAAGTAGCACCTGTAACTTTTGTAAATGTATATTTTTCATTGAATGTTTCACCATCATAGAAATGATCTTTTATTATTTGTACAGTTTTTCCATCATTAGAGAATATATAAGTATAAAGAGTTAAACCAGATCTTATAGAATAAGTTTTGCCTTTAAACTCATCTAATATTGTTGCAGGATCTATATCTGCTACATTTACATAATAGTAAGGAGAAAGACCTGCACTTTCTTTATCTTCATAACCTGCTACAGCTCTTGTAGAGTCATGGATTTTTGGGAAAAATGCATTAGCATCAACTGCCATTTCTTCCTGATATTCTCTATATAAAGTTAATGTCATTGAATCATTAACCTCATCATAAGACATAAAACCTATAGGGTCATATTCATAGAAAGGTCTTTTATCACCATGAAGTTCTACTGCCTCAAAAGCTGTAGGATATGCCTGTCCCATAGTGCTTCCTGTTTTGGTTATTTTACCATAGGCAAATACCAATTTTGAGTATGTATCTACCGCTATCAAGTAGTTATTTAAAGGAACAACTACAGCCTTACCTACAAGTCTGTAGAATACAAATCTTTCCATTCTTTCAGATGTATTATAATCGCTTTCTGGAGCAACTAATGGGTTTTTAGCATCATACCTGTAAAAAGTAGCTGCTGTAATATCATAGCCCTGTGCTTTATTAACTCCGTCTTTAGCGTTATATTTTTTCTCTGCTGTTGCTGCATCAGAAACTACCCACTGTGTACCATCTTTGAAAAATGAATACATTGGAACATTATTTCCATCAAAACTTGCAGCAAATAAAAAGTCCAATATTTTTTTACCGTCAAATTTATAGTCTATAGTATTCCATTCTCCTACTTTAAAAGGATCTTGGTCAGCTGGAACATCAGAACTTCCTATACCTATATCTGAAGGAACTTCTTGTTCTGCTTCAGTCTGCGAATCATTTTTTCCATAATAATATCTAGGGTTAAAGAAGTGTCCGCCGCAGGACATCATAAACATAGATATTATTACCAAAAATAACAAATAACTTTTTTTCATATCATTTCCTCAATTGTTGTAAATAATTATCCTTTAAATGCTAGGCCTAAAGTAAGACCAAAATCTAATGAGTTTATATAATAAGATTTTAAAGGTGTATCCATAGTAAAATTAGGAGCTGCCGCCTTCATAAGTGTAAATAAAGAATCAGGCATAGTAATATATTTAGGAGAATATACGTTAAATCTTGTATAAGCACCTAATATAACTTCAACTCTGTCATTTACAGGCTGATTATATTCTATCATAAACTTTATACTAAACATTACTGGGTTCATATTTTTAATCATAAAGTCAGTAACAATTATCTCTCCTATTTCAGGGAAACCTGGAATATCAGATCTGTCAAAATAAGCTAAATATTCTGGAGATAAGTCAGCTATTAATTTACCTCCTATATGAAGTCCTAATGCTAATCTGCTGTTTAGGAAATAAGCTTTAGTACCCACTCCGAAACTTATTACTGGAGCATAAGAAACATTAATATAAGCATTAGCTGTTTTACCATCTATAGTATTACCAGCTATTTGTCCTGCAAATCCGTTTCCTACACCTAAAGAACCAAATACACTCATACCGCTGAATTTAGCAGGATCCATTCCATTAAACCATCTTTCTGAACCAAACAAATAACCAAGCTCTGCCTCTCCGTCCATAGTGTATCCTACAGAACCTTTCATATATGCAGCACCGATTTTATTTAAATCGTCCTTACTTATTGAAGGCATGGTTGCTGTACCATTAAAATTGGCTTTTAATGCCCATATAAAACCTTCGTCAAAACCATACGCCGCTGAAAAACTAACTAACATTAAGATATAAATAAATATTTTTTTCATGATAATTTTCTCCCACTAATAAAAATCGACAAATTATAAAAAATGTTTATATGCACATTCTACTATTTATTTTTTCTAAGTAAATACTAATTTTACATAAATTTACAACAAATTTATAGTTATGTTTATTGATATATACTATAATCATACATTTTATACAAATATTGGCGACATTTTTATTATTGTGTATTGTTTTTTATAGACATTTTAGAGATAATGTTTATTTTATTATAGTTAATTCATACTATTTTTTATGGAAGCGTATTTCTTATATTATCCTTATACTCTCTGATTGTTTTGTAAGGCGTTTTTAATTGAAAGTTCACTATGTTACTATACCAATTAACATAATCAAATCTGCTAACCTCAGACATTATAGAATGTATATCTTCGCTGACATCATATTTTGGAAACATCATTCCTATAGTTTGAATAACATAATAAGAAAACATATTTTTTATTGTTTCATAGTCGGCATCAGACTGAAGAAAAGTATATGTGCTTATAACAGCTATAGATTTACAAGGTCTTACATTATTATTTTCAAGTACAAGCCTATCTACAAAACCGCCGTCTGATATAGATTTTGCACTCATTGATAAATAATTGGCAGTTAATGGCATATTCACTATCACTATAGAAGAATCTTTAAACTCAGAGGCAATTATTCTCCAATATAATGCCGTATAGAGCATAAATTTATTACCATCTAATAACTGAGCCCTCTTTTTTACAGGCATATTCCAAACATTAAGTATGCTTTGTACGTATGATGGTGCTATATTTTTAGCTATGATATTTAAAGGAGTATCATATTCATATCCGAATAATTTTTTTATATTAGCCTTAGTCTCATTAGAAAGCGAATATAATATATCATTTTCTAATTCCTGATAATTTATATTTTTTATATCTATAAAATCTCTTTTAAATATATCAGCATTATTGTTTATAAATTTTCTATTGGCTCTATAAAATTCATCATCTGTAATTCCGTCTTTAAGATTATATTTTATATTATATCCTAAAATATCGTATGTAAGTTTCGATAAGTCATCATCGAAAATATCAAGAAAATCTCTAGGTGAAAATGAGTTTATTGCATCATCTTCTATATAGGTTATATTTACAGTATAAGTTTTTTCTTTATTAAGAGGTTCTGTACTATTTTGACATGATAAAAAGAGTAATAAGAACAAAAATATAAAAAACAAATATATAATATTAAATGTATTATTGAGGTATTTCACCGCTCACACCCATAGCTTCAACTTTTTGAGTATTTATGTAATATTTTATTTCTCTTGCCCTTACAACACTTTCCTTTTGTTTTAAGTATGGATTCTCACCCCAAAGTCTTAAATATTTCTGCTTATCAAAGTAAGTAGCCCAAGCACTTTGTGAGTTCATATCTTTTCCTTCTACATATACATTTCCATTAGCACGCAGTTTTTCTTCATCATTAAACATCTGCATAGTAACTGATGTAATTTTAATACTTCTATTTTCAACATAGGCCTTAGGACTGCCGCTTACCGTTGCAACTTTAGTATCTGGGTCTAAATGCAGCAAATCACCTTCCAATGATAAGTTGGCATCATAATCAACCATCACAACATCATTGTGAAATATTACATCTTTAAACTCAGCATCTTTTTTATATTCTATCCACTCTCCAAAAGCTATAATTCCCCTATCTGGAATTCTTACAGAAGGCTCTTCATACATATACACATGTTCATTATCTATTTCATACTCAATATATCCGCCTTTAAGTATCATATTCTCCTCATAAAAAAATGCTGTAACATTACCATAAGCATATAAAGTACGTGTGTTATTATCTTTTCCGCCGTATTCATTTAGAAATAATCTGTCTGCTACTATAATATTATAATTACTAACATTACTCTTTTTTTTATTTGTTTCTGATGTATTTATATAATTATTAGTTTGAAGAACATATATCTTTCCTCTGCCCATAACATTAGCTGTAGCAGTTTTTGCATTATATTCCAGTATTTCGCCTTCAAGCCTATCAGCTCCCTGATAAAGTCGAGGATTTCCAGTTAATACAGCCGTTTCTTTATCCATATCATAAACCAAGTTATCAGCATAGCCGTCTGTTTTTCTTTTGCTTTCACTGTCAATATGTGTTAAATGAACATTACTTATAGCTTTGGCAATAGGAGTATTAAAATCTCTCTCCATAAAAGAACTTTTTATAGTCATATTATTTGTAGGCGATCTTAATACTGGATTATTTTTTACATATGCATATCTTGTTTTTCCATTATAGCTTGCATATCCGCCTGTTATTGTAGAGCCGTTTGTTTTACTCAAAAGCCTAACACCACCGCTGAATGTTGCTAATTCTGTTTCCTGATAGAATGTCATAATATGGCTTGTAATAATAGCTGATGAATCCTCCATTTTAGCATTGCCAGTATATTGGAAAACTTTTGTTTTATTATTAAATGTAAACTTATCCGCACTTCTTCTTGACTGAGCATTTAAATATAATACTGATAAAAACAGTATAAAAATAGTGAAAACTAATCTATTTTTATTCAGCAACAGGAACTCCTATAGCATCGCCTTCATCAACTTCATTATATATTGTAATATGTTCAAGCCCCATATCCGCTTCCATGCTACTTCCAGTAAGCCAGCTTCCGTCTTCCTGTTCTACACGTATAGGAACAGGACTTTTTACTTTCTGTTTATCATTATCCCACTGCAAATATTCTGTATAAAGTATTGTATTATTTGAAGATTTGGCAATAACATTTGTATATATTTCTGTATATAATGTATCCTGATTTACTTTTACAAACTCCCCTGATATACTTGCTGCTACAGTATGATTAGAATCATATGTATATGTTCTGCTTTCATAAAGCTCTATAAGTTTTTTCTTATTATAGAATTTAGCATTAGTTGCAAAAGAGTCCAACTGTTTAAAATTTGTATCATAACTCTCTCTTCTAAAGCCATAAAACTCCATATCAGGAGGAGGAACAAAATCATCTTTTTGTTCAAATTCTTTACCAAGATCTTTAAAATTTGTGCAGGAAACACATAATAACAGCAGTAATATAAAAAAACTAAAACTGTTTAATAACTTCATTATAAATACCTTTAGCTTTGAGTATCATATCTATAACAACTCTCACAGCACCATATCCGCCCCTTTTATTAACGATTATATCAGCCGCTTTTTTAGCTTCATCTACAGCATCTTTCGGGGCAAAAGATATACCTGCATATTTCATAACCTTAATATCTATCAAATCATCACCAATATATGACACCTCTTCTTTTTTTAAACCATATTTTTCAATTAAAGTTAAAATAACAGGCATTTTCTCTTCTTTACCCAGTATTAAATCTTCAAAGCCATGACGACTAAACTTATCAAATCTAGCCTTTATAGCATTAGAACTGCTTCCAGAAATAACAGCTATTTTTATGCCCGATTTTAAAGCCATCACTATACCCATTCCGTCCTGAGTATGAAAAAACTTACTTTCCACTCCGTTATCATCAAATATAAGCCTTCCATCTGTCATAACGCCGTCTGTATCTGAGACTAGGAGTTTTATTTTTTTTAGCTTTTTAATATTAAAAAAATATGATATATAATCTCTGAATGTCATTTTAGAAAATCTTTTTTTAATTAAGAATTAGGATAAACAATTTGGGGCTTACAGGACTCGAACCTGCCCACACGGTTTAGGAAACCATTGCTCTATCCTGATGAGCTAAAGCCCCCTATCATAAAGAAGCTATTCGTATTAACAAATCGGAGAGTGTGGGACTCGAACCCACATGGGTGTTAGCCCGGCGGTTTTCAAGACCGCTGCTCTACCAATTGAACGAACTCTCCAAATAAATATGCTATACATTATAACATATATAAAATTTATTTCAAGTCTTTTTATAATTAAAAATCATTTAAAAAATGCTCGTCTGAAATAAAGACCATGTGCTGGGGCTGTTACAAACGCCTCTGTTCTGTTTTCGCTTTTTAATATATCCTCTATAAAATTTACAGGCATATTTTTTTTCTGACCTTCTACCAAAGTACCTACTATAATCCTTACCATGTTGTGTAAAAAAGCATTGCCTCTAATAATAAAATATATAGTATCTCCTTTTCTTACAGCATTCACTCTTTCTAAATATCTAAACTTACTGTCATTTTCATCTTCTGTAGAACAAAATGATGTAAAATTATGCTCGCCTATCAAATATTTAGCATATTCATTAATAAGTTTTTCATCTATAATATTTTTTCTGTAAAACCAAGCATACCTCTCATAAAATGGAAAAGATGTACTGCTGTTATGAACTATATATAAATACTCTCTGAAAGTTGCTGAAGCTCTAGCATTAAAATTATCGTCCATTTCTTCGGCTTTTATTATTCTTACATCTCTGTCTAAACATGAATTCAAAGCTATATGCACTTTATTAATAGGTACAAGCATTTTTGGAACTCGAAAATTAGCAACCTGTCCTAAAGCATGCACACCAGCATCAGTTCTGCCGCAGCCGTATATTGTAATTTTCTCTCCATATATTTTTTGAACAGCTTTATATATTTCTCCCTGTACTGTTCTTAAATTAGGTTGTATCTGCCAGCCATAAAAATCTGTACCGTCATATTGTATTGTTATCTTTATATTGTTCATAAATATCAAAATAAAAAGCCCATATAATACTTTATACAGGCTTTTTTATATAAAAAATTAAATATATTACTGTAAATCAGCTGGTATTGTTATACCGAGTTTTTGTGCTGCATTAGTATTTACTTCTAATACTGGATTTTGTATATATTCTATAGGCATAGAAGCAGGTAAAGCCTCGCCTCTCAATATTCTTACTGCCTGTCTTCCTGTAAGTTTTCCAAGTTCATAATAATCTATACCATAAGTAGCAAGTCCGCCAGCCTCAAGCATACCAGCCTCTCCGCATATTACTGGTATTTTAGCAGGTTCTGTAATAGATATAACATTAGCCATACCAGCAGCAACCATATTGTCTGTAGGAGCATAAATGGCATCTACTTTTCCTACCAAACTTTGAACTACCTGCTGTATATCATTAGGATTTGTTATAGTAGCATCTATATATGATATACCCATTTCATCTGCTTTTAATTTAGCCATATCTACTTGGAATTTAGAGTTTTGTTCGCTTGAATTATATAAAAATGCTATTCTCTCTACTGAAGGAACTAATTTCTTCAATAAATCCATTTGCTCTTTTACTGGTGTTAAATCTGAAGTTCCAGTAACATTGCCACCAGGTACATTATTATCAGCAACTAATTTTGAATCTGCTGGGTCTGTTACTGCTGTAACAAGTATAGGTATATCTTTTGTTGTATTTGCTACAGCCTGTGCTGCAGGTGTTGCTATAGCAAGTATTAAATCTACTTTATCATTAACAAATTTTTGTGATATTGTAATGCAGTTTGCCTGTTCACCTTGAGCATTCTGATAATCTATAGTAATATTTTTGCCGTCTTCATAGCCTGCTTCTTTCAATCCGTCTACAAAACCATTATTTGCAGCATCCAAAGCATTATGCTCTACTAACTGAAGTATGCCTATTTTAGGCATTTTTGCGCCATTTGAAGACGAATTAGATGAATTATTTGAACAGGATAAAAGTAATATACCTGCAAATAATATAGCAAATAACTTTTTCATTATTATATCTCCTTTAAATTCATAATTACTATTACTAGTATAATATAATATAGCCATAATAAAGTCAAATAAAATTCACACATAAAAATTAATTATTTATGTTCATTCAGAAAAAGCTCTATATTTTTACTATGTCTTAAAGATAGATCTTTTTCAAATCTTATTACATATCTCTCAATGCTTCCAAACATAGCTGCTGCATTTAATATTAGAAAAATAGACAACAATAAAAATATTTTTTTAGTATTAATAATAAAATTTTCCTTCTGAACTAAAAATAAAATAATAGGAGCATAACATACAGAAAAAAGTCCGTAAAAATAATGAAAATAACCTTCTCCAAATCTGAAAATTAAAAAACATAAAAGAGTTATAAATATTGATAAAATAAAAAATTTTGATATCTCTAAAGATGTTCTTTCATTATCAGTTTTTCCTTTGTATCTAAAATTAAAAACAAAATAAAACATATTAATCAAACAGTAAACAGAAAATACAAGATTAAGAATTAAAAATATCAAGCCGTATATATAAGATGGTGCTGAAGTCCAAAATTCTATAATATTATTAAAACCTCTTAAATAATGAGATGACATTTCGTTTGTAGGAAATAAAAATAATGCCTGTATTTTTGCAATAATAATTTTCCCTGTATCTGGCCCTTTTGAAAACATTAATTTAGTATTATAAAATCCATTATTAATTTCTGAAATTAGATAAGGAAGATACTCTAAAAATGATAAAAAAACTCCTAAAATCCAATATTTCAAATATTTAATTGTATTTCTATAAGTAAGAATTAAATAAAATATCATAGTAGGTACAACAGAAAAAAATGAAGCAAAATGTCCTTGTGCTATAATTGCCAATACTGGAAAAATAAAAATAGATGGTATAATAGCTTTTTTATCAAAGTTTCTACTATATATATATATATATATATATATTCATAAAGAAGAATAAAAAATATAAAACTAAAAATTAATGATATATTAGGATTCCAAAAATTTGTCATAGATTTTACTAAATAGCCATTAAGTAAAATAAGAGGAGACATAAAAGAACAAACAAAAAGTCCTAATCTTTTATAAAGCCAAAATAAAAACAATGATATGATAAAAAGACTAAAAAAATAATTTATAATCTTAGCTGCATATAGATTCTCATTACCAAATTTATAACATAAAATATAGAATATATAATAAGCTCCGCCCGGTACTCTTGGAGTTTTAAACTCATCTTCATAAGTATC
>NZ_ARQI01000130.1 GCF_000384655.1 Brachyspira innocens ATCC 29796
AGTTTATCACTAGCAATATTATGTGATAAACGAGCAGCTTATAACTGACGAAGGAAGTTATAAGCTATTTGTAGGCGAGTTTATCACTAGCAATAAAAGGAGAAATCAATGGAATTCGTTAAGTATGAAGAGAAAGGTATGATTGGTATTATTACCATTAGCAGAGAAAAAGCTCTTAATGCCTTAAACTCTCAAGTGTTGGATGAAATAGAAAAAACTTTTGATAGTGTTGATATTAATAATATAAGATGTTTAATATTAACTGGAGCAGGCGAAAAATCATTTGTAGCAGGTGCTGATATATCTCAAATGAGTACATCTACTAAAGCAGAAGGCGAGGCTTTTGGTAAAAAAGGTAATGATATATTTAGAAAAATAGAAACATTCCCTATACCAGTAATAGCTGCCGTTAATGGTTTTGCTTTGGGCGGCGGATGTGAAATATCTATGAGCTGTGATATTCGCATATGTTCTGAAAATGCTATATTTGGTCAGCCTGAAGTTGGTCTTGGTATTACCCCTGGTTTCGGCGGTACTCAAAGACTTGCTAGAATAGTAGGTGTTGGAATGGCTAAACAAATGATTTATTCTGCAAAAAATATAAAAGCTGATGAAGCTTTAAGAATAGGACTTGTTAATGCTGTTTATCCTCAAGCAGAACTTATGGCTGCTGCAGAAAAATTAGCTTCTTCAATAGCTGCTGCTGCTCCTATAGCTGTAAGAAACAGCAAAAAAGCTATTAATGAAGGCTTACAAGTTGATATGGACAAAGCCATTGTCATAGAAGAAAAATTATTTGGTGACTGTTTTGAAACAGAAGACCAAAAAGAAGGTATGAAAGCTTTCTTGGAAAAAAGAAAAGTAGAAAAATTTGTTAATAAATAATAGTTTAATTTGCAAATTAATATAAATAATGTAATATATTTTTAATATTAAAATGCTAAATATAAAAATTGTTAGTGTATATCAAATTTATTTGCTATACATTTTACATTAGTTTAGTAGAGCTAATGTATGGTTTTTATTAGCAGCAATAAAAAATAATAATTTTTAAAATTAAGGAGTTAAAAATGAAAGTAGGTGTAATTGGTGCTGGTGCTATGGGTTCTGGTATAGCACAAGCTTTTGCTCAAACAGAAGGTTATGAAGTTTATTTGTGCGATATAAAAGAAGAATTTGCAGCTAATGGTAAGGCTAGAATTCAAAAAAGTTTTGCTGGAAGAGTAGCTAAAGGTAAAATGCAGCAGGCTGATGCTGATAAAATTTTGGCTAAAATCACTACTGGTCTTAAAGATATTTGTAAAGACGCAGATTTAATAGTTGAAGCTGCTTTTGAAAATTTGGAAGTTAAAAAAACAACTTTCAAAGAATTGCATGAAATTTGTAAACCAGATTGTATATTCTCTTCTAATACTTCATCTCTTTCTATTACTGAAATAGGTGCTGGTATGGGAAGACCTATTGTTGGTATGCACTTCTTCAATCCTGCTCCTGTTATGAAATTGGTTGAAGTTATTTCTGGTCTTAATACTCCTAGAGAGATTGTTGACAAAGTTATCAAAATATCTCAGGAAATAGGTAAAACTCCAGTAGAAGTTAATGAAACAGCTGGTTTCGTTGTTAACCGTATACTTGTTCCTATGATTAATGAAGGTATTGAATTATATTCTATGGGTATAGCTTCTGCTGAAGGTATTGATAATGCTATGAAATTAGGTGCTAATCACCCAATGGGTCCTCTTGCTTTAGGAGATTTAATCGGCCTTGATATAGTACTTGCTATTATGGAAGTTCTTCAAAAAGAAACAGGAGATCCTAAATACAGACCTAGTGCTTTGCTTAGAAAAATGGTTCGCGGCGGATTACTTGGTCAAAAAACTGGTAAAGGTTTTTATGATTATTCTAAAAAATAATGGTATTTTAGTTTATTTATGTTAAGGATTAATGCGGGGGACTAGCTGTTCCCCGTATTTTTTTGAATTTAATATTATTTATTAAGATTAAAAAGTATAAAAAATTATGAAGTTTAATTGTATTTTTTTATTACTTTTATATAATTAAAAATAAAAAATAAAATTATTAGGACAATTTATTATGAAATATACTGAAATAAATGATGAAGGAATAGAAAAATTAATGGATATATTCTATTCAAAAATAAGAGTTCACAAAGATTTGGGACCTATATTCAACGGTGCTGTTGGTACAGATGATGAATCTTGGGAGAGACATAAAGAAAAAATAGCCAAATTTTGGAAAACTATGCTTTTAAATAAAAATTTGTATATGGGAAATCCAGTTCAGCCCCATATTAATTTGCTTCCTTTTGATATTAAATTATTTGATACTTGGCTTGATTTGTTTAAAGGATGTTTAAATGAAGTTTTTGAAGAAAAGGCAGCTAATAAATATTATGAGGTTGCAGAAAATATAGGAAGAAATTTTAAAGCTGTATTATTCCAGCAGTAATATTAATAGGCAAGGGATAAATTATTTATCTTTTGCCTTTATACTTCTGATATATTATCTCTGATTTTTTCTAATATTTTTATGAACTTATCAGTATCTTCTGTATTTAATTCTTTTACTATTGTTTCTAAAACTTTATTTTCATAGTTTTCTATAATTGGAAGTTCTTTTTTGGCTTTTTGTGTAAGAAATAGTGAAAAAGCTCTTTTATCTAGTTTATTTTCTCTTCTTTCTATAAAAGATTTTATTTCTAATTTATCTATCATAGCTTTGACAGTGTTTTGATCCTTATCGAGCTTTATAGATAATTCTTTTTGAGATATTCCTTCCTCTTTGGAGAGTTCTTTTAATACTATTAACTGTTCGGGTGTAATATCAAAATCAATTATTTGTTTGCCTATATACTGATATATTTTTCTTGCAGTATAACAAACATCATATCCTATATTATTAATATTATGCTCCTTATATAAAAAATGCTATCATATATTTATTATGATAGCATATAATTTATTTTTTGTTAATAGGTTATGTTATTAATTATTGTTTAGCTCTTTCTATTAATGAGTTTAAATATTTTTCCATATCTTCATTTGACATAATAAATGGATTTTCTTCGCCACTTTTTAAATTTCTTACTTTTTCTAAATTGGCATATCCGTTATCAGCAAATAAGTGTGCTGTGAGAGAAACTCTTGCATTTCTTGATTTGGCTTCTTTTTTAAAATATTCTGCTGATTTTTTATATTCTGATATTAATTCTTTTTCTTTTGGAAGTCCAGTTCCTCCCCAAAGTACAGCAGTATATTCTTTTCCTCTGAATTTTACTGGAAATATAAAAGAAGTGCATCCAGCAGTATGACCTGGTGTTTCTAATATAGTTATACTCATGTCTCCTAAAGTTATTACATCTTTATCTTTTGAATAAATATCAACTTTAGTTTTTGGAGAACGAGGTGAATTTGCTCCAGTATTTAGATTGTACATTAGATCTTCATCTGTTTTTGTTAGTACAACTTTAGCACCGTATTTTTCTCTTAAATATTTAGCTCCGCCGTAATGATCTCCATGACCATGACTTAATATTATATATTTTAAGTTTTTAGGGTCTAATCCGAAGCCTTTAATACCTTCTTCTATTAGTTTAGCATCTCTGTCGTCCCACATAGAATCTATAAGTATAAGTCCGTCATAAGTATTTATTACCCAAGCAACAACACTTACAGAGCCTATACAGTATACATTATCAAATACTTTTGTAGGCTTTAGAGGAGTATTGTCATTTAGATAATCCATTGGTGTTTTTTCGGCTGCAAATAGTGAAAAAAAGAACATTAAAAAAATGAAAAAAGTTTTTTGTAATAGGTTCATCAATTTTTTACCTCCTACTAATAATTTATACCTAAAATATAATACGTATACGTACTATTGTCAATATGTAATTTTTATATAAAAAATAAAAAAATTGTATATTTGATTGTTATAATAATATTTCATATATGTTATAATGAAATATATCTTATTTTGGAATGAATTATGTTAAGAAGGTTAATATTTATAATTTTTATTTTATCTTTAAATATCTTGTATTCTCAAGAGGAGCAGGAGCCTCCTGTTAATATACCAATAATAAAAGCTGTAGCTAATAATGATATTAATGGATTAAAAAAACTGATAGAAGAGGGAGCTGATATTAATATAAAAGATGCTGAAGGAAATACTCCTTTAATATGGGCTTCACTTTTAGGATATGAAAAAATAGTTAAGGAGCTTTTAGCAAATGGAGCTGATATTAATATGGGAAACAGCTTTGAGAATACTCCAATAATGGCAGCGGTTCTTGAAGGTAACAGCAGTACTGTAAGAGAATTAATATCTAGTGGAGCTGATTTAAATGCTAAGAATAAAGACGGATGGACTGCTTTGATGTGGTCTTGTGTTAAAGGGGATTTATCAGTATTGAGAATGCTTGTTAATGCTAAGGCTGATATTAATATAAAAGATATTAACGGCAGTACACCTCTTATGGTTGCTTCTGACAGCGGTTATTCATCAATTGTAAAAGAATTAATAAAATTTGGAGTAGATGTTAATCAAAAAAATAATTTTGGAGATACTGCTTTGATGATGGGAGCTATAATAGGCGATGTGACAATTGTAAGAGAATTAATTAAAGCAGGTGCTAATATAAATGAAAAAGGTTCTAATGGAGGCAGTGCTTTAATATATGCAGCAAGATTTGGAAAAATAGATGCTGTTAGGGAATTAATAAAAAGCAATGCTGATGTTAATATATCCGCTGATGACGGAACTACTCCAATATTGGCTGCATGTATAGACGGACATAGTGATGTAGTAAAAGAACTTATAAAGGCTAATGCTGATATTAACAGAGCTGATAATGTAGGCTATAATCCTTTAATAGTTTCTGCAATAGAGGATCATATAGTTATTGTAGAGGCACTTATTGATGCGGGTGCTGATATAGATTTTTCTACTAAAGAGGGGTACACTCCATTAATGGGGGCTGCTATAAAAGGAAATATTGAGATGGCTCAGGTTCTGCTTGATGCTGGTGCTGATATTAATTATAAAGCAAATAATGGAAAAACTGCTTTAATAATGGCTGAAGAAAAAGAACAGGAAGAGATGGTTAATTTTTTAAAAGCTAATGGTGCTAAATAGTTTTTATTTAATTTTTATTGTAAGATAATAATGCTTTATAAAACTCATAGTATTGTTTTTTATCCTCTAATAATATAATATTAATTCAATAAATATTTAATAAATAGGTTATATATGTTTACAAATAATAATATGACAACTTCCGAATTATTAAAGTCGGTAAGGCAAATAGAAATAAAAACTTCAAAAATAGTTAACTCATATTTTGCAGGACAGTATCATTCTGCTTTTAAGGGGCAGGGTATAGAGTTTGATGAGGTTAGAAAATATACTGTAGGCGATGATGTTAGGGCTATGGATTGGAAGGTAAGTGCCAGATACAATGAGCCTTTTATTAAACGTTTCAGAGAAGAGAGAGAATTAAGCGTTATAATACTTGCTGACTTTTCTGCTTCTACTGATTTTGGGTTTACAAAGACTAAACATAATCTGATTGTAGAGCTTAGTGCTTTGCTTAGTTTTTCAGCTTTAAAAAATAATGATAAAGTTGGTCTTTTAATATTTACTGATACAGTAGAAAAATTTATTCCTTTAAATAAAGGCAGAAATCATGTACTTAGGATAATAAGAGAGCTTATAGAGTTTGAACCTAAAAGTGCAAATACAAATATAGCCAATGCTTTAGAATATTTTAACCGAATACAAAAAAGAGACAGCATAACATTTTTAGTAACAGATGCCTGTGCTGATTTGCCTAAAAAAGAAATAGATATTACAAGAAAACGTCATGATTTTATTGTATGTTTGGTTAATGATGATTTGGAATATAATCTTCCTAATTTGGGAGGCACTTTAGTATTGTCTGATTTGGAAAATGAAGATTATGTTTACTTTGATATGTCTAATAAACGAATAAGAGAAGAGTACTTCAATGAACAGAATAATATTATGGAAGATAGGCTTAATTTTCTTAAAAGAAATTCTATAGAAAAAATAGTTTTAGATACTTCAAGCGATTATGTTACTGAAGTTATGAAGTTTTTTGTTAAGAGAAGACGATAATTTTTATTTTTTTATAATAATAATATATTTTTATTTTTTATTAATGATATATAATATTCTCTATATTTTTTTAGAGTTTTATTATGACAAAAGACATGACGGTTGGAAGTCCATTCAAAACTATAATATATTTTTCTATACCTATGCTTGTAGGAGGAATATTTCAGCAATTTTATGGAGTTGCTGATACGATTATAATAGGTAAGTTTGTAGGTTCTAGGGCTTTGGCCGCTATTGGTGCTACTACTTCAACTATGTTTTTCTTTTTATCATTTGCTATAGGATTTACCAATGCATTTTCTATAGTAATGGGGCAGTTCTTTGGGGCTAAAAATGAAACTATGCTTAAGAGAACTTTTTTAAACTCTATATATGTTACATTATTCAGTTCTGTAATATTATTAATATTAGGTTTATTTTTTTCAAGACCGCTTATGGTATTATTAAAAACGCCTGATGATATTATAAATAATTCGGTACTTTATTTGCAAATATGTATTGGCTTATCATTTGGACAACTCATTTATAATGGTGCTGCAAGTATATTAAGGGCTTTAGGTGATAGCAAAACACCTTTATATTTTCTTATACTTACAACCATTGTTAATATTATATTAGATTTGGTATTTGTTGCTTTGTTAAATATGAATGTTGCAGGAGTTGCTATAGCTACAGTAATATCTCAGATAATTTCTGCTTTTTTAAGTGTACTCTATATTATTAAAAAATTTCCTATGTTAAAATTGAATAAAGATGACAGAGTATTTGATTTTGATAATTTATTTATGATAATAAAAATAGGTTTTTCTATGAGTATTCAGGCTGTATTTTTATCTATCGGTGAGATGATTATAAGCGGAGTAGTTAATACTTTTGGTACTAATGTTGTAGCATCATATACTACTGGAAACAGAATAAGTCAGTTTGCTTCTATGGCTTATTTTGTTATATCAGAGGCTTTTGCTGTTTATGTAGCACAAAATTTTGGGGCATGCAAATTTGATAGAATTAGAGAAGGTTTTAAAAGTATAATAATACTGTCTCTATCTTTAAGTATATTAGCAGCTGTTATTATATTTTTGTTTGGAGATAATTTAATAGAACTTTTTATATCAAAAAATGATATGTATATAGATACAATAAAAGATATATGCAGAGGCTATTTGAGGATATCATCATTATTTTATCCGTTTTTGGCTATAATACTTTTATATAATAATTCTATAAGGGCTATAGGAAATGCTTTTATTCCTTTAATGTCTGGAATAGCAGAGCTTATTATTAAAGTAGGGGGATCTGTATTTTTATCTATACCTTTTGGATATGTTGGAATATGGTTTGCAAATCCTGTGGGCTGGGCTATAGGTATAATTCCTACTTGTATTTATTTTCATAAGTATGCTTTCAAAACAAAAAAATAATAGACTTGTATTTATAAAAATTATACTGCTTTACATTTATAATTAATTTTAGTATAATAATATCATGAGAGATATTAATGTATTAAATGATTATTTTGTGAGATATTTATTCTCATCTAAAGATAGTAATTTGATATTACTTGATTTTATTAATTCAACAATGCTTGATGCTAATATGAAAACTTTTAGGTCAGTAGAGATTCTAAATCCATTTAATTATAAAGAAAATTATCAGGATAAAGAAACTATAGTTGATGTAAAGTGCATAACTCAAAATGGAACAGTTGTTATAATAGAGATTCAGCTTCAAGGCAATTCAAGATTTCCAGAGAGAATATTATATTATTGGGCTTCTAATTACAGCAAACTTTTAAAGCAGGGTGAAAAGTATGATGCTTTAACTCCAGTAATTAGTATAAATTTGCTTAATTTCAATTTAGATGATAATGATTGTATACATTCTTGCTATATGATTTATGATACTAAGAGTAAAAGACTGCTTACAGATCATTTACAGATACATATAATTGAGCTAAAGAAATTTAAAGATAATTTATTAGATAAAGATTTAGACTGCTGGCTTAAATTTTTTACTATTAAAGAAAAAGATAATAGGGAGGTAATTATGTCAGAATTAGTAAAAGAAAAACCTATAATGGAAGAGGTACAGAAAAGATATAATAATTTTATAAAAGACAGACTTATGATGAATGAATATGATAAAAGAGAGGCTTATTTATATGGTAATCAGATAATGTTGGAAGAAGAAAGAAAATTAGGTATTGAAGAAGGTTTTAAAAAAGGTATAGAGAAGGGTATAGAACAAGGTATAGAGAAAGGTATAGAACAAGGTATAGAGAAAGGAATAAAAGAAAATCAGATATTAACTGCCAAAAATATGAAAAATAAAAATATAGATATAACACTTATAAGTGATATTACAGGGCTTAGTATAAAGGAGATAGAAGAGTTATAATAAAGCTATTTAATGTATACTAAAACTATTAATTAAATATATTTATTTATAAAATTATTAATAGTATTCCAGTATAAACTTTCATCTTTCATTACAGCTGATATATGTCCTCCGTCTTTAATTATTAGCTTTTCTTTTTCTGAAGAGCATGAATCATAAAGTTTGTGTACCATATTGCAATTGACTAACTCATCTTTATCGCCATGTATAAAGAGTATAGGTACTTTTGATTTTGATACGCTTTTTTCAACATTAATATCATCAAATGAAAACCTAAGTCTTATTTTTGACATTATAGAAGTTAATTCTACTATCGGAAGAAAAGAAAATTTATATGCCATGTCAAGTCTTTCTTTTAACTGTTCATACGCATTTGTAAACCCTGCATCTTCTATAATTGCTTTTACATTATTTAAATCTTTATTTGAAGCTTCATTTAAATTTTCACAGCTGCACATCATAACAGCATTTGCTCCCATTGAAATTCCATATAGAATAATTTTTGGAATAATTTTTTCATCGTTATAATTATTGTTAATATACTTAATCCAAGCTAATACATCAAGCCTCTCTAAATATCCTAATGAATATATATTGCCTTCACTTTCTCCATGACTTCTTAAATCTATAGCAAGTACATTAAATCCCATATTATAAAATTTTTCTATAAAATATTTCATATAAGATCCTCTGCCTTCATATGGGTGAACTATTATTATATATACATTGCTGTTATTATTTATTAAATGAGCATGAAGTTTTAGATTATCGCATGAAACTGTGTATACATCTTTTTGATTTTCTTCAAACCATATTTTTCTTTTTTCTTTTATTAATTTTTTTTCATCATCATCTTCTTTTGTTTTTTCTTTTCTTTCAAAAAGTTTTTTATTAGTTTTTATAAGAAGTTTATTTACAAAATGATTTGCTGTAATTATCAGAATTACTGCTGTTATAGTTATTGCAGATAGTATTATATATAATACTATTATCATTAAATAATCCTTTTTATTATAAATTAACCCAAAGCCACATCAAGAACCATCATCACAGCAAAACCAATTATAAAACCAAATACACCAAAGTGATTATGTTCTTCAGCTACAGCCTCAGGTACAAGCTCTTCTACAACAACGTATATCATAGCACCAGCAGAAAAAGATAGTGCTATAGGAAGTATAAGCGTAAGTTTAGTAACAGCCAAAGCACCTATAACGGCAGCAATAGGCTCTACTATTCCAGATACAGCACCAAATAAGAAAGATTTTATATTTGATACACCGTTGGTTTTAAGAGGAAGCGATACGGCAGCACCCTCTGGAAAGTTCTGCAAACCTATAGCCAATGCTAATACCAAAGCAGCATTAAAAGTTACATCAGCATTTCCTATAGAAAAAGCTCCGAATGTTATTCCTACAGCCAAACCTTCTGGTATATTATGCAAAGTTACAGCAAGAAATAAAAGTATATTTTTTGAAAGTTTTGTGTTTGTTCCCTCTTTTTGTTCGCTTCCATTTACTATATGCATATGAGGGAGTATTTTATCTAGCACCCATATAAAAAATGATCCGAATAAAAATCCAAAAGCGGGTATAACCCAATTTGGTAGATTAGTATTTTTTGATAACTCTATAGAAGGGGCAAGCAATGACCAAAAACTTGCCGCCATCATAACTCCAGCAGCAAATCCATACATAGAAGCAAATACTTTATGTTTGATTTCCTTTGAAAAGAAAAATACAAGTGCTGAGCCTAATGCTGTAAAAGTAAATGTTATAGTTCCGCCGAATAATGCAAGTAATGCTGGGGGGATATTTTCTATCATTTTTATAACCTTAAATAAATATAATTTTTTTAATTTGTATATTATATATATAATGAGATTAATTTCAATTTTTTAAATTAGCTTATTTTTATTAAATAGAGTATAATAATATATAGATTAATTTTTAATTTTAGTTTATACCTAAACAATTATATTTTGTCAGAATTAATTTTTTTAATTTTAAATATTTGCATTGCTTTACCCTTACGAAGTACACAGCGTGAGCTACGTATCCATCACTTCTTTTGTACTGTGTCCGCCTCGTTCTGCGTACCGTATGCAGGCATGTAATAAAGGAGCAAAATGCCTAAATTTAATAATTTATCCTACATGTAAAACATAATTAGTACTATTTAATATTATTTTTAGATTTGCACTTTTTGCAACTTTTTGCGGCGGGAAAAAGTTGAATAAAAAAATTGACAAACTTAAAAATTTTTAGTATATATTATTAAACGATTTTATAATATTTCTATTGGAGTTTTTTATGAGTAATTATAATGATGATAAATATTTTGATAAAGACTGTATATTCTGTAAAATAATTAAAGGAGAGATTCCTTCAAATTTCATAAAAGAAAATGAATACTGTGTTGTATTTGCAGATTTAAATCCAAAAGCTAAAGTACATTTGCTTGTTGTGCCAAAACCTCATGTGAAAAATATATTAGAGACAGATGAGTTTTTGATGAATAAAGTTTTAGAAACTATAAAGGAAGTTTCTAAAGAACAGAAGTTGGAATCTTTCAGAGTTATAAATAATTGCGGAAAAGGTGCAGGACAAAGCGTATTTCATGTGCATTTTCATATACTTTCAGGCGATAATTTGGAAGAATAAATAATAATTGGAGTTAACATAATGATAGACAGTCATTGCCATCTTACATATATATCAAAGAAGAGTAAAGAACTGGAAGAGGTTTTAGAGAGAGCTAATAAGGCGGGTATATTTTATTTTGTAGATATAGGAGTTCACCCTAATGATATAGACGAACGTATGTTTATACTTTCTGATGCTGAGGGTGTATTTTTCAGTATGGGGTATTATCCAGATTATGCCAATGAAAATGATGAGGATACATTAAAGGCTTTTGAATTAAAAATAAAAAATTTAAATAAAAAGACATTAAAAAATCAAAATAAGTCAATATATGCTGTAGGTGAAATAGGACTTGACTATTATCATGATGATTCAAATAAAAATGAGCAGCGTGAGTTTTTCTTGGCTTTATGTGAGGCTGCGAAAAATACTGATCTTCCTATATTAATACATAGCAGAAATGCATTTAAAGATACTTTTAAAATTCTTAGAGAAGCTGATATACCAAAAAGAGGTATATTTCATTGTTTCAGCGGCAATGTTGATGATGCAAAAAATGCTTTGGATTTGGGATATATACTTTCTTTTTCAGGCTCATCTACATATATAAAAAATGATTTTATAAGAGATGCTTTTAAGTATGTGCCAAAGGATATGTTTACAATAGAAACAGATGCTCCGTATTTAACTCCGCAGAAAGTAAGGGGTAGGGCAAATGAACCATCATTTATACCATATACAGTGGAAGTATTAGCTGAGGCAAGCGGTGAAAAAAGCGAAGATATTATGAGAAAAGCTTTAGAAAATACTGTAAGAGTTTTGGAACTTCCTATAGATTTGAATAGAATTTAATTTGTATAAAGATATGAAAAGCCCTCTATAAATAGAATTAATCTATATTATAGAGGGATATTTTTATGGGTAAATATTATAGAGTTTTAATAGCTTCTTTCAATTTGTTTAAATCATCAGCATTAGGGTGTCCCATAGCATTGTCATAATTAGCTAATTTAGATTGAACAACTTTTTTCTCATCATCAGTTGCAGCTTTTTCAAGCATATTTTCTAAATTTTTCTTCTGACCGTCTATCCATTGACCTTGGCAAGCATAAGTACCAACTAATGTATTAGAAGAATCTAAGAAAGTTTTTGCAGGATTAAGCATTTTATCATAATATTCTTGATTATTACCGTAGCCTACAGTCATAAATAAAAATACTTTTTTATTTTTTAATGTCTGCATAAACTTACCAGCAGCCTCATCGCAAGTACCTTTATAACTTCCAGCACCTACAAATACTAAGTCAGATTCACCAATTTTATTAGCATCTACTGCATCAGCTTTTACGCATTGAAGACATTCTCCGTTAGCAGATTCTTTTATAGCTAATGCTAATTTTTCTGTATTACCGCTTTTGCTAGTATAAACTATAGAATATTTCATATTAAATTAACTCCTTATGTTAGAATACTCTAATTATTATAACATAATAATAAAAAAAATCAATATACTATATAGGTGTATTTATGTATAAAAGTACTTGCTATAATATGTGTAATATGATATAATATGTAAATTGTAAACTAGAAATTTATTATATTATTTAATAGCGATATCAAGGAGAAGGCAAATGGAAGTTATCTTAAAAAAAGATTTTATATCATTAGGTTATGAAGGTGATATATGTAAAGTAAAAGACGGCTATGCAAGAAATTACCTTATTCCAAGAAATATAGCTGTAATAAAAAATGCAGCTAATTTAAGAACTTTAGCTCAAATGCAAAAAAGTTTAGAGAAAAAAAGAGCTAAAAGAAAAATGGAAGCTGAAATATTAAAAGGTAAAATTGTTGATATAAGCGTAGTTATACCTATGAAAGTGGCTGAAAACGGTAAATTATATGGTTCTGTTAGTCAGCAAACTATAGTTGATGCTTTAAAAGAAAAAGAAATTGATATAAATAAACGCGATGTTCATATGGAAAAACATATTAAAGAACTTGGCGAGTTTGATGTTGAAATAAAATTATATCATAGTGTTAATGCTGTTATCAAAATTAAAGTTATCAATATAGATGATAAAGAAGTTGTAGAAGTAACAGAGGAAATAAAAGAAGAAAACAATAATACTTCTGAAACTGTACAAGCTTGAGATTAAGTCTTAGTATCAATTAATAGGCATAATATTTATGAATAATACACCCTGCTCAATAGAGGCTGAAGAGTCTCTATTGGGGGCGATGCTTCAAAACTCTCAGGCTATATCCGCAGCTTTATCCAAAATAAAATCTACTGATTTCTATAGTGAAAGAAACAGGCTCCTTTATGAAAGTATCATAGAGATGAATAATAGGGGTATAGCTGTTAATGCCGAAACCACTTTAAGATATCTTAAAGAAAACGGACTTTTTGAAAAAATTATTCAAAATGATGAAGCGTATTTAATGCGTATAATAGACGGTACGCCTTTTCATCAAAATGCCAAATATTATGCTGAAATTATCGCTGAAAAATCATTACTTAGAGATTTAATAACAGCAACTCAGGATATACAAAAATCAGCTTATGAGGCAAAAGATGCAGAAACTAAAGAAATTGCTGATTTTGCTGAGAAGAAAATATTCGAGGTTACTCAAAGAAGACTAAGCAATGATTTTATTCATATACGGGATTTACTTTACGAGGCTTTAACTACTATAGAGAGCCGAAAAAAACACAAAGGTACTGTAACTGGAGTTCCATCTGGTTTTATATCACTTGATAAAATTACTCATGGTTTTCAGCCTTCAGATTTGATTATATTAGCAGCAAGGCCTTCTGTAGGTAAAACAAGTTTTGCACTTAATATCGTAGAACATGTTATTACAAATATAGAAACTACAGGTTTTGGTATAGGTTTTTTCTCTCTTGAGATGAGCCGAATGCAGCTTGTAGAAAGGTTAATAGCAAGTAAGGCTAGAATTAGTTTGTCAAGAATAAGGTCTGGGGACTTGGAAAAGCAGGAATGGACTAAACTCGGACAGACTTTTAATAGTTTATCTCAGGCTAATCTTTTGATAGATGATTCCAGCCAATTAACTATAATGGAAATACGCGGTATAGCTAGGCAGATGAAGTATAGATTTGCCGAGATGAGTAAAACTTCTGGAAAAGAAATTGATTTAAAATTAATAGTTGTAGATTATCTTCAGCTTATTCATTCTGGTGTTCAGACTAGAAGAAATGGTACAAGAGAACAGGAAATAGCGGATATTTCAAGAGGGCTTAAAGCATTGGCTAAGGAGCTTAATGTACCTGTTATATCTTTGGCTCAGTTATCTAGGGCTGTTGAACAAAGACAGGATAAACCTAGACTTTCAGACCTTAGGGAATCTGGTTCTATAGAGCAGGATGCAGATATTGTTATGTTTCTTCATAGACAAAAACCTAACAAAGAAGGAAAAGATGATGAAGTTATAGATGACAAAACTAATCAGGTTGAAGTTATACTTGCAAAGCATAGAAATGGTGCTATACATGACGGAATACCGCTTCATTTTATAGCTGACCAGACTAGATTTGAGAATATATACAATAATAGTAATGATGCGGGGTAATTTTATTATGGAATTATTTGATGTTAAAATAGAATTACGAAAAGGTGTTAAGAATAAAATAAACTATTTTCTTGCAACTTTAGGTGAATTTGCTACTCTTCTTATAGAGGTATTCAGATATACTTTTAGATCTTCTTTCTCTTTTAGACTTTTAAGAGAGCAGATAGTAAGAATGGGTGTTGATTCATTTGTTGTTGCTGCTGTTACAGTTCTTTGTACTGGTATGGTTATGTCTTTGCAGATAGCCGTAGTACTTGACAGTGTACTAAAAGGTATTTCTCAGTTTGTAGGATCTATGGTTGGTAAGGCTATGGTTAAAGAGCTATCGCCTATGCTTCTTGCTTTGATATTTGCAGGAAGGGTGGGCAGTTCTGTTACTGCTGAAATAGGTACTATGCAGGTTAGTGAGCAGTTAGATGCTTTGAAAACTTTATATACTAATCCTATAGAATATGTTGCCGTTCCGCGTTTTTGGGCTGCTGTTATATCGCTTCCTATGCTCACAGTTTCTGCAGATATTATAGGTGTTTTGGGAGGAGCTGTAGTTACAGTATTTGTGCTTAATAGTGACCCTATTCATTATTTTGATAGTGCTATATCTGTTATATCGCTTGGAGATTTTATAGGAAGTTTAATTAAATCAACCATATTTGGTGCTGAAGTTATGCTTATATCTTGTTTTTATGGATTTAGAACTTCTGGCGGAGCTGAAGGTGTAGGTAAGGCTACTACTACAAGTGTGGTTTATAGTTTTATGCTGATACTTATTACTGACTATCTTCTAGTTTCTATACTCGGATTGTTTGGAATGTAATATCTTTTTATCTTTTATATTTATAATAATTATTATATTAGAAAATAGTTTTTATATTATATTGAATATTATTCATAAATTTATATACTAAAATATATACTATGAATATAGAATATATATGCAGCCATATTTTAAAAATGATTCAGTCTCCTGTAAGAATATATAATTCCAATAATATTTTAGAAAAAACTATAGGAATTTACGAAGGTTGTAAAGATTCTATAGATATAAGACTTCAGAATTTTCTTCTTATGAATGCCAATAAAGATTATCCTATATTAAGTATAGATAGAGATAATATAGTTTATTCTTCTATTGTACTATCAGATAAAAAGATTATAGTAGGTCCTAATTGCATAAACAGTATATCAAATGATTCTAAGAATATGTTAGAGATTCCTTTAGATATATTTTGTGAAGAGATTTTATTTATTCATAATTTATATAATAATACAGAAATATCTTATGATGAAATGCTTATTAATAATTTTATTAACGAAGAATTGCTTCATAAAATAAATAAGGAAATTACAGATACCTATATAAATACATATTCTAATAATGTATTTCATAATCCTTATGACAGAGAGCTTAGAATATTGGAAAGTATCAGGAATGGGGATTTAAATAGTTTAAAGCAGAGTTTAGATGAAAAGTTTATAGGTCAGTATGGGGTTATGGCTAAAGATAAAATTCGTTCATATAAAAATGTAGCTATATGCCATATATGTTTATCAAGCAGGGCAGCTATAGACGGAGGTATTTCTTCAGAAGTTTCTTTTTCAATTTGCGATAACTTTGTAAGAAAATTAGAAGATACTAACAAAATAGAACATATACAGTCTATAGAAAGAGAGGCACAATTTTATTTCGCTCAAATGGTATACAATGAAAAAAATAATGAGCATATAGATAATAAAAATTATTTAATAAATCAATGTAAAGAAATAATTATAAAAAATATTAATAAAAAAATAGTTGTTAAAGATATAGCTAAAAAACTTTATACCAATTCTGAATATCTTTCTAGGGTATTTAGTAAACAGGAAGGCATCACAATAAAAGATTATATACAAAGGGAAAAGATTACATTCTCAAAAAATATGCTTATTTATTATGAATATTCTTTCGGAGAGATAGCACAATATTTTTCTTTTTATTCTCAAAGTCATTATATAAAAATATTTAAGAAATGGACTGGTACAACTCCAAAGAAATTCAGAGATGAATATGGTATAAAAAATAAATAATTCTTAAAAAATCAAATTTATAGTATAAAAGTAATAATTATAGTATATAAAGCTCCTATTTTTTCCTAGTTTAAATATATATAAAAAAATAAATATTTTGGGGGCTTAACTATGATAAAAAAATTATTTATCATCATTTGTTCTTTAATGTTTTTTATAATTTCCTGTTCTGGAGGAAATGACAGCGATAAAATTTTGGTTGGTGTTGCTATGCCTACACAGTCATCAGAAAGATGGATAAATGACGCTGCTAATATGAAAGCCAATTTAGAAAAATTGGGTTATGCAGTTGATATTCAGTTTGCTGAAGACGATGTTCAAACTCAGGTATCTCAAATTGAAAATTTTATAGCAAAAGGTGTTAAATGTTTGGTAGTTGCTTCTGTAGATTCTCAGGCATTAGTAAACGTTTTGGATCAGGCAAAAAATAATGGCATACCAGTAATAGCTTATGACAGATTATTAATGGATACTGATTCTGTTTCATACTATGCTACATTTGATAATAAAGGCGTAGGAACTAAAATAGCAGAATATATAGTAAAAGCTAAAAATTTGGAAACAGCTAAACAAGAAAATAGAAGCTATACTGTAGAATTCTTTATGGGATCACCAGACGATAATAATGCCTTATTCTTATATAACGGTATAATGGAAGTTTTACAGCCATATCTTGATAATGGTGTATTAGTATGCAAAACAGGAAGAACAAGTTTTCAGGATACTTGTATATTGAGATGGTCTCAGGAAACAGCACAACAATGGGCTGAAAATTATCTTTCTGGTTATTATAACAATCAAAAATTGGATATAGCTTGCAGTGCTTTTGACGGATTTGCATATGGTATACGTTCTGCTTTGGAAGCATCAGGATATAAAGTTGGTGAAGATTGGCCTTTAATTTCTGGTCAGGATGCTGAATTAATGGCTATAAAAAATATTATTTCAGGTCATCAAACTATGACTATATTTAAAGATACTAGAATATTAGCAGAAAAATGTGCAGCTATGGTTGACGCTGTATTAAAAGGCGGTGAACCAGAAATAAATGATACTACTCAATACAATAATAATGTAAAAGTAGTTCCTACTTATTTGTGCGAACCTATTGCTATTGATAAAAATAATTATCAAAGCATAATTGTTGACAGCGGTTATTATACAGAAGAACAACTTCAAGTTAATTAATATTCAATTAAAATTAGGAGGACATTCATGGATAATGATTATATTTTAGTAATGGAAAATATTACAAAAGAATTTTCATCTGTAAAAGCTCTTGATAATGTTAATTTAAAGGTTAAAAAAGGTGAAATACATGCTCTATGCGGAGAAAATGGGGCTGGTAAATCAACTCTTATGAATGTCCTTTCTGGAGTTTATCCTTACGGCAGTTACAGCGGTAATATATACTATAAGGGAGAAAAGTGTAAGTTTAAAAAAATTAAGGATAGTGAGCATAATGGAATAGTTATCATACAGCAGGAATTGGCATTAATACCTTATCTTTCAATAGCTGAAAATATATTTTTGGGTAATGAACAGGTTTCTTTTAAAGGTGTTATAGATTGGAATAAAACTAGAGAAAAAGCTGTAGAAATGCTTAAAGTTGTGGGATTAGAAAATGAAAATGTAATGGATCCTATTTATACTATAGGGGTGGGTAAGCAGCAGTTAGTAGAAATATCCAAAGCATTAGCAAAAAAAGTGGAGCTTTTAATATTAGATGAACCTACAGCTTCTCTTAATGATAAAGAAAGTATGAATCTGCTTGAGATTATTAAGCAGCTAAAGAATGAAGGTATTACTTGTATTATTATATCTCATAAATTAAATGAAATAAGTTATATAGCAGATTCTATAACTATTATTAGAGACGGACAAAGCATACAAACTTTACATAAAGGAAAAGATAGTTTTGATGAAGACACAATAATTAAAGGTATGGTTGGAAGAGAATTAACAAACAGATATCCAAAGAGAGAAAATTGTCCTATAGGTAAAGTTATATTTGAAATAAATAATTGGAATGTATATAAGGGTAATAAACATGTTTTAAAAGATATATCTTTAAATGTAAGGGCTGGAGAAGTAGTTGGTATTGCAGGATTAATGGGCAGCGGAAGAACAGAACTTGCTATGAGTATATTTGGAAGGACTTACGGAGACCGCATTAGCGGAAATATGAAAATACATGAAAAAGAAGTGTTTATAAAAAGTGTTAAAGATGCAATAGATAATAAAATTGCATATACTTCAGAAGATAGAAAAACTTATGGTTTGGTGCTTATAGATGATATAAAACATAATATGACAATGGCAAGTCTTAAAAATGCTTTTTCTAAATTTGGCGTTGTAAATGATAATGAAGAAATATTAAAATCACATGAATATAAAAATTTATTAAATTTAAAATCTAATTCAATAAATCAGGTTGTCGGATCTTTATCTGGAGGAAATCAGCAAAAGGTAGTTTTAGCAAAATGGATGCTTTCTAATCCAGATGTTCTTATATTAGATGAGCCTACTAGAGGTATAGATGTCGGTGCTAAATATGAAATATATTGTGTTATTAATGATTTGGTAAAAATGGGGAAAGCTGTAATAATGATCTCTTCAGAATTACCTGAAATAATAGGAATGTCAGACAGAGTATATGTATTAAATGATGGAAAAATTGTGGGTGAATTGAAAGAAGATATTAATCAAGTAAATATAATGAAATGTATTATTCAAGATAATTAATTATAAAATTAATAAATAAAATATATAAAAAAATGGAGGCATTTTTATATGGATACAAAAAATAACAAATATATTAATATTGATGTAAAACAATATGGTATGATAATAGCACTTATAGCTATATTCTTTTTGTTTTATATTCTTACAGGAGGTAAAAATGCATCTCCAACTAATATAAACAATTTAATAATGCAAAATGGATATATAGTTATATTGTCAATAGGTATGCTTTTATGTGTTTTAACAGGTAATATAGATTTAGGTGTAGGATCTATAGTTGCTCTTTGCGGGGCTACTAGTGCTATATTTGTAGTTGATTTAGGAATGCCCACTCCAGTTGCATTTTTAGCTGCAATAGTTATAGGTACATTGTCTGGTGTTATAGTTGGATTTTTCGTATCTGTTTTATCAATACCCCCATTTATTGTAACTTTGGCTACTATGTTGATGGGAAGAGGTTTAACTTATACTATGCTTCAGGCTCAGACAAAAGGTCCTTTGCCTAAAGATTATACTTTTTTAGCAATTGGATTTTTGCCTAATATAGAAGTTACATTAGGAACTGTAAAATTAGATTTGGTTCCAATAATAATAGCTTTGATAATAACAGTATTTATAATATTATCAGTAATTAAAAAAGATAAAGAAAGAGCTAAATATGGTTTTCCTACAGTTGTAAAATGGCAGCAGGCTATAGTTATTTTTGTAATATTGGCTATATTATGGTTCTTCTTGTATAAACTTGCCAGATATAATGGTATACCTGTTGTATTAATATTGATGTCATTACTTATTGCCGTATATCATTTTATTACAACAAAAACTATAGCAGGAAGACAAATATATGCTTTGGGAGGAAATGCTAAAGCAGCTAAATTATCAGGTATTAATACTAAAATGGTATTTTTCTGGGTTTATACCAATATGGGACTATTATCAGCAATAGCTGGAATAGTATTATCAGCAAGAAATGCATCAGCAACTCCTAAAGCAGGTGACGGTTTTGAAATGGACGCTATAGCAGCTTGTTATATAGGAGGTGCTGCAACTTCAGGAGGTATAGGTACTATTATTGGTGCTGTAGTAGGTGCTTTCACTATGGGTATATTAAATAATGGTATGTCTCTTGTAGGATTATCTACAGATATACAAAAGATAGTTAAAGGTTTAGTTTTATTAGGAGCAGTTACATTTGACTTATTGTCAAAACAAAGAAAAAATGCATAAAATATTCTAATTAATTTTGGAGATAAATAAAATGAAAAACTTTAATGTTGGCGAGCATTATGTATTAGGTGCAGATTTTGGTTCTGATTCTGTGAGAGTAGTTATAATAGATGCAAAAGATGGAAACGTTGTAGGCAGTTATGTAAGCTATTATCAAAGGTGGAAGAAAGGACTTTACTGTAATAAACAGATAAATCAATTTAGACAGCACCCTTTAGACTATATTGAGAGTTTAACAGAAGCTGTTAATAATGCTGTTAAAGAGGCTGATAAAAAATTTAATAATGTATCTGAAAAGATTAGAGGTATATGTATAGATACAACAGGTTCTACTCCATGTTTATGCGATAAAGACGGAATGCCTTTAGCTATGAGTGAAAAGTTTAAAGATGATCCAGATGCTATGTTCATACTTTGGAAAGATCATACTTCAGTGAAAGAAGCAGATGAGATTAACAGAGTTTCTCATAGTAATGATGTTGATTATACTCAATATCTTGGAGGAGTTTATTCTACTGAATGGTTTTGGGCAAAAACTTTGCATGTTATCAGAAATAATAAAGCTGTAAAAGAAGCAGTATATACTGTTCTAGAGCATTGCGATTGGATAACAGCAGTATTATGCGGAAATACCAATCCTAGTACTATAAAAAGAAGCAGATGTGCAGCAGGTCATAAATGCATGTGGCATAAAAGCTGGGGAGGTTATCCGCCTAGAAATTTCTTTGATAAATTTGACTCTAAACTAGGAGATATAAGAGATTCATTAGGAACTGAAACATATTCAACTGAAACTATTGAAGGATATTTAACAAAAGAATGGGCTAATAAATTTGGACTTAATGAAGGTATATTAGTATGCGTTGGAGCTTATGATGCACATATAGGTGCTGTAGGCGGTTTAGTTGATGTGGGTGTTTTGGTAAAAAGTATAGGTACTTCCACATGTGATGTTACTATTGGAAATTTACCAAATGGGGAAGAAAAGTTAGTAAAAGGGATATGCGGTCAGGTAGATAGTTCTGTTGTTGAAGGATATATAGGTTATGAAGCAGGTCAGTCAGCTTATGGTGATTATTATTCTTGGTTTAGAAGTTTATTAATGTGGCCTTATAAAAATATATTAAAAACTTCTGAAGAAGAGACAGAAATGTTTGAGAAAAAAATACTTCCTTTATTGGAAGAAGAGGCTAGTAAAATAAAAACTACTGAAGATTCTCCTGTTGCTGTGGATTGGATTAATGGTAGAAGAACTCCTTTTGCTAATCAAAATTTAAAAGCGTCTATATTTGGAATGTCATTAGGTGTAGATGCTCCTATTTTTATGAAAATGCTTTTAGAGTCAACAGCGTATGGAGCTAGGGCTATAATAGAATGTTTTGAAGATGGCGGTATAGAGATTAAAAAAGTTATGGCTATAGGCGGCGTTGCTAGAAAAAGTGTATTGGGAATGCAGATATTAGCGGATGTTACAAATAGAGAAATATATGTAACCAAAGGTGATCAGGCTCCTGCTATTGGGGCGGCTGTATTTGCTGCTAAAGCTTATGGTTTATATGACAGTGTTTTTGAGGCTCAGAATGCTTTGTCTGCGGGAATAGACAGAGTGCATAAGCCTATAGAAGAGAATGTAAAAGTATATGAGACATTATACAAAAAATATAAAGAGCTTGCTAATTTTAGTGAGAAATTAATTAATAATAACTAATTTGCGGAGGATAAGTATTATGATGGATTTATCTAAATATGAATTTTGGTTTTTGACAGGCAGTCAGTATTTATATGGAGAAGAAACTTTAAAAGAGGTTAGAGCTAATTCAAAAAAAATAGCAGAAGCATTAAATAGCAGCGGACTTCCATATAAAGTAGTATGTAAAGAAATATTAACAGATTCTGATAAAATATTAGCACAATTAAATGAAGCAAATTCAAGTGTTAATTGTGCAGGGGTAATATGCTGGATGCATACATTTTCTCCAGCAAAAACTTGGATAAAAGGGCTTAGTGTATTAAAAAAACCTATGCTTGAATTAAATACTCAATTCAATGTAGAAATACCTTATGATAAAATAGATATGGATTTTATGAATTTAAATCAATCAGCACATGGAGACAGAGAATTTGGTTTTGCTACATCAAGAATGAACATACCTCGTAAAGTTATAGCAGGTCACTGGTCTAGTAAAAATGTACAGGACAGAATAGCTGTATGGATGAGAGTTGCTGTTGCTTATATTGATGGTATGGATATGACTATCGTAAGATTCGGTGATAATATGAGAGATGTAGCTGTTACTGACGGTGATAAAGTTGAAGCTATGATAAAATTTGGCTGGTCTGTTCAGTATTATGCTGTTGGTGATTTAGTAAAATATATGAGTCAGGTTACCGATGCTGAAATAGATAAACTTATGAAAGAGTATGAAGATACTTATAATATAGTTTATGGAGATAATAAAGAATATACAATATCTCATATAAAAGAACAGGCAAAAACAGAAATAGCTATAAGAGCATTTTTAAAAGATAAAAATGCAAAAGCATTTACAAATACATTCCAAGATTTGTATGGAATGAAACAATTACCAGGACTTGCTACTCAAAGATTAATGGCTGATGGATACGGATTTGGTGCTGAAGGTGATTGGAAATTATCTGCTTTGGTAAGAACTATAAAAGTTATGGGTAATGGTTTGAAAGGCGGTACTTCTTTTATGGAAGACTATACTTATCACTTTGAAGAAAATAATATGATGAATTTAGGAGCTCATATGCTTGAAGTTTGTCCTTCTATAGCAGAATCTAAACCTAATATAGAAGTTCATGAACTTGGTATAGGTGATAAAGAAGCACCTGCACGTTTGGTATTTAATGGTCAGGCTGGTCCTGCTCTATGTACTTCAATAGTAGAAATGAAAAATAGATTCAGAATGTCAGTTAATGTAGTTAATGCTGTCAAAATAGAAGAAAATAAATTCCCTAAATTGCCTGTAGCAAGAGTACTTTGGAAACCAGCACCTAATTTAACTACTGCTGCTGAGGCTTGGATATTGGCTGGAGGCGGTCACCATACTGTTTATTCTAATGCAATTAATGTTGATTATTTAACAGACTATGCCGAAATCGCTCAAATAGAACTTTTGGTAATAGATGAAAATACTAAAATTAATGAATTTAGAAAAGAAATGAGATGGAATGAAGCTTATTGGAATATGAGATAATATTATTATATGATATTTATTTTCTATTATGATAATATATTATTTATTTCATAATAGAAAATATATCTTATAATCATTAAAGGGGCATACATATGCTTGATGAATTAAAAAAAATAGTATTTGACGGTAATATTGAACTTGTAAGAAGAAATCTAGTTATTTATACTTGGGGGAATGTAAGCGGTATTGACAAAGAAAGCGGTCTTTTCGCTATAAAACCAAGCGGTGTTGATTATGATACAATGAAATTTGATGATATGGTTGTACTGGATTTAGAAGGAAATAAAAAAGAAGGCAAGTATAAGCCGTCATCTGATACTGCTACTCATATAGAATTGTATAAGGCTTTTCCAGAAATAGGTGCTGTAGTTCATACTCATTCTAGTTATGCTGCTAGCTGGGCACAGGCAAGAAAAGATATAAAAGCATTTGGTACAACTCATGCAGATTATTTCTATGGAGATATACCTTGTGCCAGAGCTTTAACTAAAGAAGAGATAGAATCAGATTATGAAAAAAATACTGGTTTGGTTATAATAGAGACTTTAAAAGAAAGAAAGATTAATCCTATGGATATACCAGGTATAATACTATCATCTCATGGACCTTTTGCTTGGGGTAAAGATGTTCATAATGCAGTACATAATGCTGTTGTACTTGAAGAAGTAGCTAAAATGGCTTACAGAACTATACAGATTAACCCTGATATAACAAGAGTAGAACAGTATTTGCTTGATAAGCATTATTTCAGAAAACATGGAAAAAATTCATACTATGGTCAAAATTAAAATTTTTGAGTAAACTGTATAATTTTATATTTATACTCTAAAATTATACAGTTTGCTTATTTTTATATATCTTTATAGAATTCTTTTAATGCTTCTTTTGCTGTTTCTCTGTCATCAAAATGTATTGTCTTATCTGGGAATATTTGATAAGTTTCATGGCCTTTGCCTGCTATTATAACTATGTCATTTTCTTTGGCTTCTTTTATAGCTTCAAATATTGCCTCTTTTCTGTCTATAATTTTTTTATAATCTTTCTTTTTAAATCCTTTTTCAATATCGTTCATTATTTGATTAATGTCTTCTGTTCTTTGATTATCTGTAGTAAGTATAGAAATATCCGAATATTTTTCTGCGATACTAGCCATTATCGGACGTTTTTTTCTGTCTCTATCTCCTCCGCATCCAAATACTACTATTACTCTGTTTGGATTTAATTTTCTAGCCTCTCTTAATATATTTTCTAAACTGTCTGGAGTATGAGAATAATCAACTGCAGCAATAAATGGGTGCTTTTCTTTTGTTACTATTTCAAATCTTCCTGCTACCTGAACCCTTCTCATAGCTTTAATTGATTTTTCTATGTCTAGTTTATATTCAGAAACATAAGCTAATACTGATAATGAGTTTAAAATATTAAATCTTCCAAGCATTGATAATTTTACTTTTGATATAAACTTGCCATTAGCATAAAACTCATATTCTGTATTTTTTGAATTAAGAGAAATTATTTTTCCGTAATAATCAGCTTTTTCATTAAGTCCGTAAGTAACCATTTTAATACCAAGTTTTTTTATATAATTTGATATTTGCTTAAAGTTATCCGTGTCTATATTAACTATTGCTAATTTTTTCTTTTTAGAGCTTTCTTTTAGAAGTGAGAATAATTTTAATTTTGCTTTAAGATAATTTTGCATATCTCCATGATAATCAAGATGATCTTCTGTGATATTAGTAAAAATGGCTGTATCATAATTTAAATAATCGCATCTGTCCATAGCAAGTGCCTGAGATGATGTTTCCATAACTATATGAGACACCTCTTTTTTTAATGCCTTATCAAATATATTCTCTAAGTCAATGGATTCTGGGGTAGTAAGATTAGTTTTTATTTCTGTTTTTCCTATCATATTTTTAATTGTACCTATTAAAGCAGTTTTATTTTTATTGGCTTCAAGTACAGATTTTAACAAATATGTTGTAGTTGTTTTTCCGTTAGTTCCAGTAATTGCTATAGTATTAATCTTTTTAGTAGGATCATCAAAAAACTTTGCCGAGATATAAGCTAAACATTCTCTTGGATTTTTTACTGCTATAAAATATACATTTGAGTGTTTATCTTCTAATTCTTTTATAAAGTTTTTATCAGCTGAATTATCATGTATTATTATACTTGCTTTATTATTAATGGCACTTTCTATATATTTATGACCGTCATCTTTTAAGCCTTTTATAGCTACAAAAATATAGTTCTTTTTTATTAATTTTGAATTGTACGCTATGCCTTTTATTTCAGTGTTTAAGCATTCTTTAGTTAATTGCTTTTCTTTTGATACTTTATATCCTTTGATAAGTTCTTTAAAAAGTTTCATAATTTAGTCCCATTTTTCATTTATTATATTTCTTATATAGAAAATAAAACAATTTTTTAAATTTTATAGTAAAAAATATATTTTATTTTATTTACTATATTATACAAATAAATAGCTTGATTTTTAGGTGTAAAAGATATATAACTATATTATAGTAAAAACTTTTTCTTGATGGAAGTAAATTATGAATATATTTATGGTATCTAGTGAAGCCTATCCATTTTCTAAAACAGGAGGGCTGGGTGATATTGCAGGAAGTCTGCATTTGGAGATTTCTTCTATCAATACTACCAATACTATGAATACTAGAAAGGCTTCAAATATTAATGCTTCTTTGATTATACCATTATATAAACAAAATTATAAACTTATATCCAAAAAAGATATATTAACTACATTAGAAATAGAACATGGTAAAAATATAGTTAAAGTTGATATTGCTAGAATTAAGCACCCTAATAATGATAATATAAATGTTTATTTTATAAAAGAAGATAACTTATTTAAAAGAAATGGTATTTATTCTGAAAATGGTATTGATTATAATGATAATGCAAGCAGATTTATATTATTTTCAAAAGCGGCAGTTAAACTTATAATATATTTATACGAAAAAGAAAATTTAGAAGTTGATATAGTACATATTCATGATTGGCAGACTGCTTTAATAGCTTTATACATTAAAGAAGTATTTAATGAAGAGGAAGCATTAAAAAAATTAAAAGTAATTTTTACTATACACAATTTGGCATATCAGGGTAATTTTCCTGTTGATATTTATGGTCTTTTAAATATCTCTTGGAAGTTTTTTGTACATAGCAGATTGGAGTTTTATGGTAATGTTAGTTTTATAAAGGCTGGTATTATACTATCTGATATCGTTACAACTGTAAGCCCATCATATGCTAAAGAGATACAGGGTGAAGAGTTCGGATGCGGTCTTAATAATTTGCTTTCCGATGTATCTTCAAAATTATATGGTATACTTAATGGCGGTCATGACGAAGAATGGGACCCTAAAACAGACAAATATATAAAAAATAATTATGATATAAATACTGTTTCAAAGAAAAAAATTATAAGAAATTCATTATATAAAGAGTTTGGTTTTATTAATAAATCCTGTCCTCTTGTAACTATGATTTCTAGGTTTGACCCTCAAAAAGGGCTTGATTTGATATATCAGTCTTTTTTTGAGATTGCAACTTATAATGCTAATTTTATTTTTCTTTTCAGCAAAAATAATTATTTTAAAGATTTTGAAGAAGATTTTATTGACAGAGCTAATAGAGCAAAAAACATAAAAGTATTATTTAGTTTTGATGAATCATTGGCTCATAGACTTACAGCAGGAAGCGATATGTATTTAATGCCTAGCAGATTTGAGCCTTGCGGACTTAATCAGATATACAGTATGAAATATGGAAGTATTCCTATAGTGCATGCTGTAGGAGGACTTAAAGATACTGTTATAAATTATAATGGGGCAAAAACTATTAATAAAGCAACTGGATTTGTATTTAATGAATATTGTATTAAAAGTTTTGTTTACACTATGGATTTAGCTTTTGATTTATATTATAATAAAAAAGATATATGGGATAAATTGGTTGCTAATGCTATGAGTAAAGATTATTCGCTTCATAGATGTGCTTTAGAATATACTAAACTTTATAAAAAATTGTTGAGTGATAAATAATAGAAAATTAAATTTATAAATTTACAAAGGAGTTAATTATGGCAAAAGATCCAAGTTTTGATATAGTTTCTGAGGTTGATATGCAGGTTATTGATGACTGTGTTAATGTTGCTGCTAAAGAAATAGATAATAGATTTGATTTTAAGGGACAAAATATACAAATAGAACTCAATAAAGGAGAGAAAACTATTACTATAGTTGCCCCTGCAGATTTTGTACTTAATCAGGTAAAAGATATTCTATTTCAGAAATTTATTAAAAGAGGCTTAAATCAAAAATGCCTTAGAGAAAAGAAAAAAGAAAAAGCAGCAGGCGATGCAGTTAGAGAGATTAATGAAATAGTTCATGGTATAGATAAAGATTTGGCAAAACAGATAGTAAAAGATATTAAAGATATGAAATTAAAAGTACAGGCAAGTATACAAGATGAGCAGGTAAGGGTGTCTGGTGCTAAAAAAGATGATTTGCAGTCTGTAATAACAATGCTTAAGGGTAAAGATTATCCTATACCTTTGCAGTTTACAAATTATAGATAATTAATTTTATATAATAATATTTATTATGCAGTAAAAAAGAGGGTTTATAAAGCCCTCTTTTTAACAAGATATATAATCATACTTTTAACCTTATAAGTCCTACAACTTTTCCAACTAAAGCAACGCTTTCTTTTATTATAGGCGGATAATTTTTATTTTCTGGCATAAGTTTTATATGGTCTTTTTCTCTGAAAAATCTTTTAATTGTTATCTCTTCATTTCCATTATCATCAATTTTTGCTACTACTATATCGCCGTTATCAGCCTGATTAGTAGGGTGCACTAATACCATATCTCCTTCTTTTATATGGGCATTTATCATAGAATCTCCCATAACTTTCATAAGGAAATTACCTTCATCTTGAGCTATAGATTTTGGAAGTGAGTATGTTTCTTCTACAGTTTCATCAGCTACGTCCATTAAAAGACCTGCTTTAACTTCATTTGATAAAAGCGGTATTCTTACCATATTGTGATTGCCTTTTTCTGATGTATCTATAGGCACGCTTCCTCTAGCTCTTTTACCAGTTTTTTTTACGTATCCCTTTTTTTCCAAAGCTGTAAGATGTGTTGTTACTGCTGTTGGAGAAGCGAAGTTAAAATGAACCATAATTTCCTTTACAGTTGGAGGGTATCCGTTTTCATTGGTAAATCTTTGCAAAAAATTAAAAATATCTCTTTGTTTATCAGTTAATTCAGTCATATTTATACCTCTTTATATTTACATGTAGTATTTGTTATTATACTATATAAAAATATGATGTCAAGTTATAATGTGAAAAAAATAATATTTTTATAAAATATAAATAATAAATTATCATAAAATTTAATATTATAATAATATGTTAAATACAAATATTTGTATAAAAATAATTCTTGAATGATAATTATTTAAATTATTTATTTCCCTTAAGTTTATTAATAGTATCTTTTTTGTTATCGCTGTCAATTATTGCACTTCCAGCAACAAGGAAATTTGCTCCTGCTTCAATTACCATATTACAGGTATTAAGATTAACACCTCCGTCTACTGCAAGTATTATATCCCTATTACCAATCAATTTTTTAGCTTCTCTTATTTTTTTTACAGATGATTCTATAAACTTTTGTCCTCCAAATCCCGGATTAACACTCATTATAAGTATATAATCTATATCATCTATAATAGGCTCTATAACATCAACTCTTGTATGCGGATTAAGTACAATACCTGCTTTGATATTATGCGATTTTATTTGATAAATAAGTCTGTGAATATGAATATTGCCTTCATAATGCACACTTATAATATCAGCACCAGCTTTAGCAAAATCATCAATGTGCTTTTCTGGATTTACTATCATAAGATGAACATCAAGAGGAATATTGCTTGCTTTTTTTATATCAGAAACTATTTTGGCCCCGAATGTAATTTGAGGAACAAATACTCCGTCCATAATATCCAAATGAAGATAATCGCTTTGAGCTTCTTCAAGTTCTTTTATTGCACTTTCCAAATTTAAAAATGAAGAAGTTAATATTGAAGGGGCTATCATAATCTTATTCATATGTTTTCCTTATCATATTTTTTGTTTTATTAAAAATTTATTATTAAAAAATTATATTATCATTTGTTTTGTCTGTTTTTCTTTATGGTTTTGCTTACTCTTTCTATATTTTCTAATGCCTTTTTAGCAGCTTCAGTTTCTGCTTCTTTTTTGCTTTTTCCTATTCCAGAAGAAAAGTTTTTATCATTAACATAAACTTCTGCTTTAAACATCTCATGATTATTTTCATCATGGTATTCATAAGATTTATATACTGGGCTTGTTTTATGTTTTTTTTGTATAAGTTCCTGAAATATAGTTTTATAGTCTTTATCAAAGTTTTCTATATCAAGATTAGTAAGTCTGTTTTTATATGCCGTCATAACAAATTTGGCAGCATTAGTAATACCAGAATCCAAGTATATAGCTCCCACTATAGCCTCAAATAAATCTTCAAGCATGTTATCCCTATATCGTCCTCCAGAAACCTCTTCTCCATGTCCTAAAAGAAGAAAGTCTCCGAGTTTTAGTTCTTTTGAAATATCGGCTAAACTTTTTTGAGAAACCAAAGATGATTTTACTTTGGAAAGCAAACCTTCTTTACTAGTATTATATTTTTTAAATAAATAATCTGATATGATAAGAGAAAGTACAGAGTCTCCAAGAAACTCAAGCCTTTGATTATATTTCATTTTATTTTTAGATTCATTAGCATAAGTTCTATGAGTAATAGCTTCTAAAAGATATGACTTATTTCTAAACTCATATTTTATAGCTGCCTGACAATTATTTAAAATTTCTTCTATATTTATTATGTTCATAATACATTCTGCCTAACAATATAGCAATTATAATACAATGAAAAAAAATACAGTCAAGAAAATATTATTATTTTTTTATAATTTTATATATAAATGTTAAATATTAAAGATATTTGAATACATATTTTCTGTAATCTCTTTAACAGAACCTCTTGAAGAATCATAACACCAATTATAATCAAATATGCTGTTTTTTACATTAAATAGAGGAGTACTTCCTACTATAAGAGAATAGAATCTATTTTCATTTTTTCTTTGTTCATTTACTAATTTATAATCACTGTCGGTAAAATCATTAAATACAAAGTCAGAGATAAAAATTAAATCAGATTTTTTATAATTTTCAATATTCATAGTTTTTATAGCATGCCTCAATGCAGGCACAGCATCAGTTCCTCCATCAAAACTTAATCTTAAAAACTCAATCAAATTATCCATAGTATTAGGATATGTTAAATCCATAGTTTCTATTTGCGTACTAAAATTTATAAGATAGCAGTTTCTTTTCTGTTTCATTGCACGAGTAGCTAGATATAATGTAACAGCTTTTGAAACAGTTTCTGGAACTCCGCTCATAGAACCGCTTGTATCAACACATATTATAATAGGACCTTTTTTATCATCTTCTTTAGCCTGTATTTCTTCTTCTATATCCTGCTCATAAAATGAATCAACATATCCTTCTTTTTTGAAAGTTAAAAGCCTGTTTTCAAAATATTTAACTCCAAATAAAGTTTCAAGTACACCTTCAGCTAGAAGCAGCTTTTCCTGAGGAAGTATATTATGTATATCCCTAGAATAAGTTATGCCAACAATCTCTTCCTGAGAGTTAGTATCTATTTTTTTAGTTTTGAAAGTTTCTTTTCTTAGAACTTTTTCTATTTTTATGCTTTCCTCTGCTTTCATAAATCTTCCTAGCATATCGCAAAGTTCTTTTATACTTTTATGATTTTTTAGAAAGTTTGCTAGTTTTTTTATATAATTTATATCTCTTTTGGCAATTTTTCCAAGACTCAAATCAAAAAGCTCACCTGTTTCATCGCCTAATGATTCTTTAATCTCTTTTATATCTTTTAAATATTCAAGCAGATTTTTAGTATCTTTAAAAAACTCTTTTCTCCTTTCGTCTATTTTATCCAAAGCCCATTTAGTATATTCTCTGTCTAAAGAATTTTTCCAATCATTCAAAACCACTTTTTCTAAAGCATTATAATAGTTATTGATATTATTGTATTCTTCTTTTTTATGTCTATTTTTTATATCATTTAATTTTTTATTATAAAAATTATAATCAGCATTTTTATCAAAATTTTTATAATTATTTATATCATTTAAAATACGGTTTTCATCAGCACCATTATTTTTAAAAGAAGAATATGCATTATTATATTTATTATATTCATTTTTCAAAGGGTTGTTAGATGAAAGTTCTTTATTCAAATTTTCATTATAATCATTTATTTTTTTATCGAGTTCCTTTGAAAACTCTTCATCTTCAAATAATTCACTGTACTGCGGAAATTCAGTATATAATTGATTTTTAATATCATCTTTTTTAAATAAAAAACTATCCAGCATATTATTTTAAAAACTCTCTAATCTTTTCAAGCTCTATAACCTTAGACTTTAATTCAGATATATTTTCATTGTATATTTCAGCCATCAAAAAATTATTTTCATCACTTAAAAATACAGAATATATATTATTAATATTGTTTTTTAAATAATTTTCATAACCATTAATATAATCATCAATATTGTTTATTAAATCATTGCATTCTATTTTTAAGTTTGAATTATTTACTGATACAATATTATTAGCTGTATTATTGACACTATTTTTAACAGGCAGACTGCATATAGTTTCATATACTTCTTTTCCATTTTCATCTATTAAAATAACACTACCCCAAAGACCAACAAGACTTATACTTCTATTCTTCATTTTTATCTTCAATTTGCCATTACCTAAATGTATGCCTTCTAAGTATTTACATTCAAAAACATTTCCATTATTTACATAATATGGATTGAAATATGAACCAGTATTCAATTGATGTGATGTAGCATATAAACTATAATTTATCAAAGGATAATTTCTCCATTTTACAGGTAATTCTACAAACTTTTCTCCATTTATCAATACTGTTTCAAATTCTAAATCGTCATCATTTGAATCAGTGCTGCTGCTATTTTGAGAATTTTTAGACCTATTTTTTATGTCCTCAATTTTTTCATCAAATATATTTATATCTGAAGCTGAAAAAAATTTTATGGCTTCTAATACTATTTTTTTCACCGCTTCAATATTTTCTTCAAGTGTCCATATACAATGAGTTATTAAAAAACAATCTACAGGCATAACAGTATTTCTTTCTGAAAAAAATGCAGCTGCTTTTAATATATAAACAATATTTTTCCATCTTCTGTCTGAAATATATATAGCTTCATTATTGCCTTTGTTATATTCGTCTATCTCGTATTTTATGGAGCATATTATATCAAGAGCTTCGTCGGATACTGATACATTATCTATCTCTTTATGAAATTTTAACCAATCTTTAGTAGATATTTTTTCTTCTTCTTTTAAATCAGCATCGAAAGAAACATCTTTATCAGATATTAACTTTACAAAATTATCAACATCTTTAGCAGTATCAACAAATAAACGCATTATAAATCTGTCATACATTGCCTCAAATCCCTGACCTTTAGGCGGAGTTTCATTACTTGCTGAAACTAATGCCTTTAATGGCACTTTCTCTTCAGCACTTCCGTTTCTATACACTTTTTCATTTATTATAGTTAATAATGTATTTAATATTGCAGGACTGCTTTTCCAAATTTCATCTAAAAATACAAAATCGGCTTTAGGTAAATATCCTTCAGTCTGTCTTTCAAATTTATCTTCTTTTAATTTTGATAAGCTCACAGGTCCGAATACATCTTCAGGAGTAGTGAATCTATTCATAAGCTGCCCGAAATATTTAGAATCTTTAAAATCTGAAGCTATTCTTCGTACTATCAAACTTTTAGCAGTGCCAGGAGGACCATATAAAAATACTGATTTTCCAGCCAAAGCACATAAAAAAGTTAAGGCAATAACTTCATCTTTTTCATACAACCCTTCAGAAAGTTTTTTTATTATATAATTTACTTTTTCTTTATTTAATTCCATATTATAATACCTTAATAATTACTTATTAAGTATAATAACATATATATTAATCATTAACAAGTATAAAAATATATTTTTAGATTTTATAATTGTTTTTTTACTTTGTATATATTATAATGTTTTTTTAATTCATAAATAAAATTATTTTGTTTAATATTTATTTGCAGATAAAAGGAATAAAATGATATCAGTAGAAAATTTAAGTAAATATTATGGTGATTTTCATGCTTTAAAAGGCGTAAGTTTTGAAATAAATGCAGGCGAAATAGTAGGTATACTAGGTCCTAATGGTGCTGGCAAGTCTACTACTTTGAGAATACTTACCTGTTATCTTTCTCCCACAAGCGGAAATGCAGTTATTGACGGAAAAAGTATATTAGATAATGAAATGGAAGTAAAAAAAGTTATAGGATATTTGCCAGAATCGGCACCGCTTTATGATGATATGAGTGTGTTTGATTATCTTGTTTATATGGCGGAAATACAGGAACTTGAAAGAAGCAGATTAAATGAAAGACTAAGATATGTTGTAGAAGCCTGCAGTTTGAAAGATGTTATATCAAAATCAATAGGTGAGCTTTCAAAGGGTTATAAGCAGAGGGTAGGTATTGCTGGTGCTATAATCCATGACCCTAAAATACTTATATTAGATGAACCTACAAACGGACTTGACCCAAATCAGATAGTAGAAATAAGGGAACTTATAAAAGAGCTTGGTAAAGAAAAAACTGTTCTCATATCAACTCATATATTAAGCGAAGTTGAGGCTACTTGTTCTAGGGCTATAATTATTAATCAGGGTAATGTTATTGCAGATGCTGACCCTAAACATTTAACTTTAAATAATAGTAAAGAAAATAAAATATCTTCAAGAATAAAATTATCTATTAAAACTAATGATGATAATAATAAAATAATAGAAAAGCTCAAAAAAATAGAAAATGTTTATGATGTGAAAATAGAAAATAATGATAATTTGAAAGATATAATAGTTTATTCTAATGATGAAGAGCCTAGAGAAAAAATTTATGCACTTATAAAAAGTACGGATTGGGTAATATATGAAATGATAAAAGAAAGAGAAAATTTAGAAGAGGTGTTCCATACACTTACAAAAGGAGATAAATAAGTGGAGAATGTTTTTTCAGTGAATAAAATAAATCATATTATAAATAAATCTATAGTTATACTAAAGAAAGAATTAAGACATATTTTCTTTTCGCCTATAGCATATATATTTTCAGCAATATTTTTGATAGTAAGCGGAGTATATTTTTTCTCAAGATTTTTTATACTTCAGCAAAATGATATGCAGGATTTTTTCAGCATTTTGCCTTTAATACTATCTTTAATAATACCGCCTATAACAATGGGTTTATTATCAAGCGAGTTTTCGAGCGGTTCTTATGAGCTTATAAGCACTCAGTCAGTTTCTACTTTAGAAATAATATTAGGTAAATTCTTTTCAGCTGTTATATTTATGCTTTTTGCCTTAATTCCAACTATACTATATCCTATTACATTGATGTTTTTAGGAAGGCTTGATATAGGACCTATAATTGCAGGCTATATTGGAAGCGTATTTCTTATTATGGCATTATGTGCTATTGGTATATTTGCCTCATCAACAACAAAGAATCAGATAGTGGCTTTGATAGTAGGACTTGCTATTATGATATCATTAAACATGTTTTTGAGATATTTAACCTTGCTTTTTCCAGCCTCTGTTAATATTATAGAAGTTATAAGCGGTGATTATCATTTTGCTAATATTGCAAGAGGGGTATTGGATTTGAGAGATATTGTTTATTTCTTGTCTGTTACAGTAATATTTTTGTATTTATCAAATATTATGCTGGAAAATAGGAAATAATTTACGATATTAGAAATTAAAATAAAATAGGGATTATATAAATGAAAAAGAATATTACAAAAATTATAGTTTTACTTGTTGTACTTGCTGTAATAAGTGTTGCAGCTTTTATTACTACAAAACAAAAACGCTTACAAATGGAAGCTAATAAACCAAGAACTCAGCTTTTTGAACTTAATGAAACAAATGTTACGAAATATGAATTAAAATATGCTGAAGAGCCGATTATCGTAGAAAAAATAGATGAAACTTGGAAAGTAATTTCGCCTTCTAATGATTATAAAATAGATCAATTAGAGGCTTTTGCTAATGTTAAAAACTTTAATACACTCAATATTGATATGACTATTACTAATCTTTCAGAGCTTGAATCATTCGGACTTGAAAATCCTAGCAATGAGTTTACAGTTTGGGAAGGTAATAAAGAGTATAAAATATTTGTAGGAAATAAAACCCCAGATGAAGAAAGATACTATGTAAAATATAATGATGAATATTTTAGTGTTGAATTAATATATATAGAGGCATTAAAGAAAACTATTGATATGTTAAGAGATAAACAAATATTTGACAGACCTATATATATAGATTCAGTAATTAGAACAGAAAGCAATGTAAGAGATTATACTAATATCATAAGAAAAGAAAATAGAACTAATTGGGTTGTTGATGGAGTAGAGGAAGAGATTAATTTAGATAAGGCTTATAGAGATTTTGAAACTTTATCTTTGGTTAAGGCAACAGGATTTGTGTATGATGATAATATGATAAAATATTTGGAGAGATTATTCAGAATTCCAGATGCAACAATCACAATATATATGGAAGATAATACTAAAAAAAGCTATGAAATAGTATATGATAATAATGACAATAGAGTATATGTAAAACCAGAAAGCGGAATAATATACGAAGTTGATTATTCTATATATGCTGCTGCTATGCGTGACAGAAGTTACTATATAAAGACAGAAGATGATGATAAAGAAATGAATAATTCAGATGATGAGTTTTATAATGATAATATGTCAGAAGATAATATGAGATTAGATGAAAATATTCAGCAATAATTTCATAAATAAATAATAGGAGCAAATTATGAAAAAGCAAATACCTAATTTACTAAGTATTAGCAGAATAGTTTTATCACCGCTTGTTATATTTTTATATTTTTATAATTCTATGATAAGTGCTGTGCTTGCTTTAATATTTCTCATAATATTGGAGATAACTGACGCTTTAGATGGAGCTATGGCTAGGAAATTCAATTTAGTTAGTGATTTAGGTAAGGTGTTAGATCCTTTTGCAGATACTGTATTTCATATAACTATGTTTACAATATTTTTGTATGAAGGTTCTATGCCTATATGGATGTATATAATTTCGCTTTACAGGGATATGTTTTCTATGTTTATAAGAATATTAGGAGGGCTTCGAGGCTTTGCTGTTGCTGCTAAGTTTAGCGGAAAACTAAAAACTGCTTCAAGGGCTGCTGCTGTTGTTATAATATTCTTAATAAAAATATTAAAGCATACTTCTATAGTTTTACCATATAATGAAATAATATACTATAGTTTATTAGTTGTAACAATAATAACTATATATTCATTCTTTGATTATATGCCTTTAATAACTGGAAAGTCAGCTAAAAAATAATAGAACTGATTAAATTAATTTTTTAGTATTAGAATAAAAAGCTGATAACTTATTGACTTGAGTTGTCAGCTTTTTTATTATAATTATACCAGTTTATAGTTGTCTATGTATATGCTGAAAATTCTTAAGTTTGTCAATTTTTTTATTGTTCTTTTCCCGCCTTCGCTCTGCGGACTTCGTCAAAATAACCTTATATCATCTATAAACTCGGATACGCTTCGCAAAAGACTGCATATTTATATATTATTATCTTCTATTTACGATAAAAATAATATATAAAAAATAGTTTAAAAACAGGCAGGTATAATATAAAAATAAAACCGCCTATAAAATATTTTATAGACGGTATTTATTAATGGCAATTTTATTATATGTCAGTTTTATGCAGATTTTACAATTTTTTTCTTGTATATTGTATCTACTATAACACCCAAAGCATTATCACCAGATACATTACAAGCAGTACCGAATGAGTCTTGAGTGATGTATAAAGCAACCATTATAGCACATAAAGGACTATCTGGAGTACCTAATCCTACCATATAAAGGAAAGGCAAAGCTGTCATTATAGAACCGCCAGGAGCACCAGGAGAAGCTATCATAGCTATACCAAGCATAGCAATGAAAGGAAGTACTGTAGTGTAAGAAATAGGTATTTGATTCATTAAACATACGGCAGTGGCACAGGCTGTAATTGTTATCATAGAGCCTGCCATGTGTATATTAGCACAAAGAGGTACTACAAAGTTTCTTATTTGTTCAGATATTCCGTCTTTTTCAGCACATTGTAAATTTACAGGTATTGTAGCAGCTGATGACTGAGTGCCTAAAGCTGTAGCATATCCAGCTATTTGGTTTTTCATAAGCATAAAAGGATTTTTCTTTCCTATTGTACCAGATACTAAGAATGCTATTAATAAATAAAGTAAATGCATTATTATTACCACTATAAATACTTTCCATAATATTCCTAAAATTACAAAAGTTTTTCCAGATCTAGTCATATCTACGAAAGTACCACAAATGTAAAGAGGCAAAAGAGGAATTATAGATACTCTTAAAACTTTATCTATAATAGTTGATAACTCTTTAAAAACATTGTACAAATAATCACCTATTTCTTTTCCTCTCATAGTGGAAATACCAAGTCCTATTATGAAAGCAAATAAAACAGCTGCCAAAGTATCTAAAAGAGGAGTTACCGTTATTGATAAATAAGGAGCAACAGAGTTTCCGGCAGCAGCAGCTATTTTTTGAATATCATCTGGACTCATAAAACTAGGAAATAGATTATAAGCTACTAAAAAAGATGCTGATCCAGCGATTAATGTAGAACCATAAGCTAATATACAAGTCACAAGAAGTAAGAATCCCGAGCCTTCTTTTAAATCAGCTATACCCATAGACACATAGGAAACTATCATTAGCGGTATTACAAACTTCAAATAAGAACTAAATATTCCAGATGCTGTAACAATAATTCTTGATATTACTTCTGGTATAAAGTGCTGTCCAAAGAATATACCGAGCAGAATTCCGATGATTAGTCTAGGTACTAATCCAAGTTTAAATTTTTTTTCCATGCATTTCTCCTAAATTAATGTTTATACTATATAATATATACAAAAATCACAACAAGTAAATAGAAGTCCACATTTTTTTTGTTTTTAACTACTAATAGAAATATTAAAATTTTGTTTAAAAAACTTTTACACTACATAAATTATGTTTACAAAAAATATAATAGATTTGTAGTAAAACATTAAATTTCAAATATATTGTAATATACGGCCTTTATATATATTAAATCAATTTTAAAAGAATGTATTATTATATAAAAATGAATAATATTTATATGTTATTCAATTTATTTATGCTATTATAAATTTATTTGTATTAAAAAATGATTACTAATTAATATGAAATATATCTGATTTATAAAAATAAAGTTATAATAAATATTATTAATAGTAATTTTAAATTAATTAATAAACATCTTGTATCTTAATAATGATTTATCAATAAACTAAACTATATATCTATAATAATATTACTATAATAAATAAAAAAATAATATATTTTACGAATGTTTTTCAATTTTTACGTATTTATTATAGTAAAGTATATTATTTGGAATTTAATTATGAAAAAACTATTTTTTCTTATTTTATTAATTTTGGTTATTATATTTTCTTGTAAAAAGGTAAATATATTAAGTCCCGTTCATATTCCTCCACCTACTGCTTTCCCTTCTGAAAGTGATGAAGAAGCAAGTATACCAGATTATCCTAATCCAAGTCCTTTGCCTCTGCCTCCTGAAGAAACAGAAGAAAAACCTATAGAAATAAACCCAGAAATAGTTCAAGACGGTACAGTATTCGGCGGATTTTCAAAAAGATTTAGATATAAAAATGAATGGTATGTATTAGCTGCTAATGAATATAAATATGATCCTGATAAAAAACAATTAAACAGAACAGGAAAAGGTGCTGTATTAAAAATAACTGATGATGGAAATACAATAATCAAAATACATAGTCTGTCACCAAATGAAGATTTAAGTAAAGTTCAATATTGGACTAATCTTCATTCTCCTAAATTAATTATTGATACTGATAGAGTATATATAGAATTAACCAACAGATCATATGAAGTTCCTTATAAAGATATAACATTTGAAATAAAACCAAGTAATTTTAAAGATACATTATATGATACAGAATATTATTATGAAGTTAGAACATACAGACATAGTGTTTCTTCGGATACTCTTATTAATTGGCAGGATTTAAAAGATATTGATAAAATATATAAACTTCCAGAAACAAATTATAATAATCCTAATAACTGGCAGGGAAGAATAGGCTGTACTAGAATAGAAATAGTATTTTTTAAAGATAAATTGTATGCGTTTAATAGATGGTATTCAGTGTATGATTTAAGTCCTACAGGATACAGAGATCCTAATGATAAAATATTTACCACTTCAGATGGGTATTATTATGTTAATGATTTGAATGACTCTTCTTTAGAGTTAAAAACTTGGACAACAAATCAAAATCCGTTCGGATGCCGAGATGGTTATGATATAAAAACAGATGGAAAAAAGCTTTATGTTACAGGAGGAGTTTCAAATTGGTTCTATTATAATGCTCCTTATTGGAAATATGGAGTTAAATATTTTGATAAATCTTATGGTATATGGTCTACTGAAGATGGTAAGAATTGGGTAAAAGAAACATCGTCAGCAAATTATGATGCAGCTGATTATATAGGAGATGAAATGATAGCTATGAGTAGTTTGCCTCAAACACCTCCAACACCTTCAGAACCTTCATATACATTGCTTAACGGTAAATATTATAGAACCTTAAATCTTACCTATCCTATACCGCCTATAAAAGAAATAATGGATACCGTTGATAAATTTGAAACTAATTTTACTATTACAGAAGAACATATAAGAAAGTCTGGAAGTTATCAATTACAGGTATCTGATATTTCTCCTGATAAGGCACAGGAATCCGATTGGATCAGTATTGTACCAAATAATGATATTACTTCTTTTATAGGATGGGAAAGCGGAGGAGGATATTTGTTTACATTTAATAATAAAATAGTGCGTTTAGTAGATTATGACAGAGAGTTTAAACTTAATACTCAGTATGAAACAGCATTAAACTTATCAGAGAAATATTATGCACTTCTTATAAAGGCAAAAACTATGGAAGATTATAAAAAATATGATTATTATTTCTTGTATTATAAATCAATGTCTGATATGATTAAAATGATAAAAGATAAAGGCAATGATTATTTCCTTCCAGATAAGGCCTATACTCATTATACTTTTGAATTATAATTTGGGAATGTTTTTATGAGAAAAATTGTTTTTATATTTTTTATGATAATTTTATCAGGGATAAGTCTGTATTCTCAGTTTCCCGGACTTAATTATAATACATTTATTAATGCATATATAGAGTATACTGGAATGTATAATAATATTCCTAAAGAAACATTAGATATTTTAACCTCAAGCGAACAAATGAATAAATTATTTGATGATGGAATAAAGTCTTTTACATTTGGAGAACTCATATCAATAGCACAAAATCCAGAAAAAGTTTTGGATACTACAACTAATGAATCGGTAATATTATTGGTCGGCACCACACTTGGTTTTTTAGAGGTAGCTAATATGCAGCAGGGAACTGCGGCTATTGTACTTAATGCTTTAAAAAAGAAAACAGCTTTTAATGCTGCTTCTGGCAATAATACTGGTCTTCTTATACCTATGCATACTCCTATAGGAAGTTTTGGAATTAATTTATATAGTGATGTTCCTCTGCTTCATATTGATTATATAAAAAATCCCACAAGGACTCAAAATGATTATGAGGCTTTATCAAAGGCATTGGATATATTGCCTATACCTCATGTTAATGCCTATTTTCAGGTGAATTTAGGTCCTATACCTTTGGCTTTAACTCTTAGAGGCGGCATTTCTTTGGGATTTAAAGAGATTTACGGGGCTGTTGTTAATGATGTTGAAATAGAATCTATGGGTTGGAATATAGGAGCTTCACTCAAGGCTTATTTATTCAGAACTAAATATTTTTTTGGAGATTTAAGATTTGATTTTAATTATGATGTTGGTAATTTAAGTTTGGATGTTAGAAATAGAAATATATATGTACCTTTATATTTAGGATTTAAAGGCGGTACTGAAACGGGGGTTGTTTTTAATGGAAATGCTTTTTTAAGAAGCAAATGGAAAACTTTTGCTTTAAGTCCTAAATTGGTATTTGGATTTAAAATGCAGGAGAAAGTTCCAGTTATACAATATTTAGCTGCATATTTTTCAGTTGGGGCAGATATAACTTTTGGAAGTATGGAATCAACAGTAGGCGTAAATGGTATTGGAAGTTATGCCAATATAGTGGGACATAAGATAACAGCAAATGATTTATATATACCTAATTCCAGTGATAAACAATCTTATAAGCTTTATGATATGAGAGTGGGTTTTCATTTTGATATATTCTATCAGTCATTAGCTATTGAATACGGTATATTTACAAAGCAATTCGCTGTTTCATTTATACCTATAAACATAAGGTTTTAATAAGGCGGTATTATGAAATATATAAAAATATTTTTGATTCTAATTATTCCTTTTATTCTTACTGCCTGTTTCATACCTGAAAGAAGATTATATTTTTCTTGGAACAGACCACAGAAAATTAAAGATGCATGTGATTATGAGTTTAATGTTAATACTAATATCTCATTGATTAAAACAGACAGAGGATATTTGCTTGATACAGATAAAGAAATATATTATAGGCTTGGAGAAGAAAAGCCATACAATATAGATGATTATTATTATGTTATGAATGAAGTTATGACTTTTATGAGTAATAATAGAAATTGCATTTTGATAGTAGAAGGTCATGCTGATATTACAGGGCATGGTAATGGAGATATTAATTACAGATTATCAGAGAGAAGGGCTAGCGTTATAAGAGATGTTATACTTTCTTCAGGTTTTTTTTATAAAAGAGTTCAAATTTTTGCTTATAGTGATATAATTCCTAAATATATTACTAATATTTCACAAAATAGAAGAGTTGATTTTGTCGCTCTTAAATGTGAGAGAGAATTAAGTAATTATCTTAATTATTATAGTAATTATTACAGCAATATTACAGCTTTTAGTAGTAATATTACTGAATAATTGTTAGGAGTTATATTATGTTAAAATTATCAAAAATTGTTCTAATAAGCAGTTTATTAGTATTAGTTCAGCAAATCTCTTATGCCAAAATTGGCGGATTTGAATTGATAGTTAATGTCCCTATAGGTGCTGGTATTACTTTAGTGAATAAAAATGTATCAGTTGCTGGTAATCCTAAATTAGGCGGAAATTTTCAAATAGGGGTAGAGGCTGATATAGGGTATATGTTCCAAATAATGGATAATATGGGAGTAAGTCTTCTTGGTTCTCTTGGATATGATTTTACTGGTTTTAGTTATTCAAAAAATAATAACACTGAAAGCTATAAAAATACGGTTCATGATATTTATATAGGTTTTTATCCTAAATTCAATATAGCTGGATTTTCTATTGGTATCAATACTGGAGTGAAATTTGATGTGAGTTCAAAATTACACTATGAAACTTCATCCGCTTCTGAAAATATTAATAATAAAGTTAAGCCTAGAACATATATAAGAGGCACTTTTGATTATTCCATATTTTTCAAAGATAATATGGCGATTAATGTAGGACTTTATATAGGCTATGACTGGGGATTTGCATGGTCAGATACATATGCCAATGCTGATGTTGTGAAGAACGAAACATTTGGAAACTTAGATGTTGGTGTTCAGGTAGGATACAGATTCGGACCTAAATTTTAATTAAGATATCTTCAATAATCATATTTCTGTTTTTTATAAAGGGCATACTATTAAAAATAGCATGCCCAACTTATTTTATATAATATAAAATAAATATATTATTTTTTTATTATCTCCATACTCCAATCGGGGCCGCTTTCAACTTTATATTTATCAGAGAAATTTCCCATATTAACAGCAACAGAGAAATTAAGTTCTGAATTGAAATATGACATGTTATCGCCTTCAGCTACATCTCCGAAAGTATTAACAAGTTTAACATCGCCATTCCAAATTAAAGTATTTTTATTGTATATAGAAACATTTAGAATATCTCCAACCTGTACTCCATTGTCTAGCATTAATTGACGAGAAAGTGAAGACCATACATTTCCATACTGTACATCAAGTATAGGAATGTTGGCAAAGAATTTACCTTCTTCATATCTTGGTTTTTGATAATCTATTTTTGTTATATTAGTTCCTAATGATTTACCAACTTGTTCAAAAGTTATTTGTTTTGAAGCTAGTCTTGCTCCAGTATATACATAAACATCTCTGCCATGAAAAGTATATGATTCCTGAGAGTTGGTAAGTCTGTTTACTGCTTCATCAATCTCTCTTACTTCTTCTATACCTAAAGTTTCAGAGACAAAAGTTAAAGAGCCATTATCTGGAGTTACAAAATAATAGTTGTTAGTAGTTTTCATAACAACCGATTTTCTTTCAGTACCAACTCCGGGGTCTACAACATTAACAAATACAGTTCCTTCAGGCCAATATCTTGCAGTTTGGTCTAATCTCAAAGCAGCTTCCCATATATTAAATGCAGGTATTTCATGAGTAAGGTCATAAACTTTTAAATCTTTATCTACTGTTAAAGCTACTCCGTACATACTTGCAACAGCATTATCCTTTCTTCCAAAATCTGTTTGAAGTGCAAGCGGAGATTTATCAATTTGTTTTTGGCATGATATAAGCATAACAAATAATGATATTATTAATATATATTTTTTCATTTTGTATCCTTTTTTATTTTGTTAAAAAATTAAGGGCATAAGAATAAACTCATACCCTTGAAGTTTCTTTTTAATAATTATTTAGTTTTAGCATTTAGAGCGTCTTTTTGTCTTTTTATTCTTCTTAAAGCTCTTTTGCGTTTAACTACTTTTCTATGCTGTTTTCCCACGTTATCTCCTTTAATTTAAATTTTTATTGTATTTATATTTTATTTATTAAAATTATATTTTTCCATTAGAACCTAATACATTATTAATTTTATGCATGTATAGTTTTTTCATTTCATCACGAGCAGGTCCTAAATATTTTCTAGGATCGAATTCTTTAGGATTGTCATGGAATACTTTTCTAATAGCTGCAGTCATAGCAAGTCTTGAATCGCTATCGATATTGATTTTACAAACGGCACTTTTTGAAGCTTCTCTTAATTGTTCTTCTGGAATACCTATAGCATCATCTAATTTACCGCCGTATTCATTAATCATTTTTACATATTCTTGAGGTACACTTGAAGAACCATGTAAAACGATAGGGAATCCAGGAATTTTTTTCTCAATTTCTTTAAGAATATCTAATCTTATTTCTGGATTTTGACCTGGTTTGAATTTATAAGCACCATGACTAGTACCTATAGAAATAGCAAGAGAGTCAACGCCTGTTTTTTTAACGAAATCTTCTACTTCTTCAGGCTGAGTGTAAGTGTGATGTTCAGCAGAAACATCGTCTTCAACACCAGCAAGTACTCCCAATTCACCTTCTACAGTAACATCATATTTATGAGCATATTCAACAACACTTCTAGTAAGTTCTACGTTTTTGTTGTAATCATAATGGCTTCCGTCTATCATAACAGAAGAGAAACCATATTCAATACAGCTTTTGCAAAGTTCTAAACTGTCGCCATGGTCAAGGTGTAAAACTATAGGAACATTAACACCTAATTCTTTAGCATATTCAACAGCACCCTGAGCCATATATCTTAATAATGTTTGATTGGCATATTTTCTTGCTCCTGAAGATACTTGAATAATAACAGGGCTTTTAGTTTCTACACAAGCCTGAACTATAGCCTGAAGTTGTTCCATATTATTAAAGTTAAATGCAGGTATTGCATAACCGCCGCTTATAGCTTTTTTAAAAAGGTCTCTGCTATTAACAAGACCTAAATCTGAGAATTTAACCATATTCTTCTCCTTAATTCTTTTTAAAAATTATAAAAAATACTTATTAATAATATAGTAAAAATAATATTTTTTCAATAAAAATACTTATTTTTTATATGATTAGAATTCAAAAAAAATATTTAAAAATTAAAAATAAAATAACAGCCTACAAATTATACATGAAATAAAACTATATTATTAATTATAATTATTTTTCTATAATTTTAATAATTGCCTTATATGATTTGTTGACTATTGTTTTTATATATGTTATAATACTTCAAAATATTTGCATAAGTTTTTATTATATGCAAATATAAGTATCAATTCAAGAGGTGTTATAATGTCAAAAATTAATTATTTGGGACAGTCCTATGATTTGTCCAATGGAGAGTCCTTACTAGACTTCCTTAAACAAAATGCCAAAAAAGATTCCAAAGATGCAATAGCAGCTAAATTTAATGGAAAAGAAGTTGACCTTACATATACGCCTGAAACAGATGGCGATTTAGAATTGATACTTACAACCACCGATGAAGGGCTTGAAATATTAAGACACTCTACAAGCCATTTAATGGCTCAGGCTGTTAGAAGACTTTATCCTAATACTCAGGTTACTATAGGGCCTGCTATTAAAGATGGGTTTTATTATGACTTTGATGCAGAAAAACCTTTTACAGAAGAGGATCTTCCAAAAATAGAAGATGAAATGAAAAAAATTATCAAAGAAAATATACCTGTAGTAAGAAAAGTAATGAATAAAAATGAAGCTATAGAGTATTTTAAAAAAGCTAATGAGCCTTATAAAGTTGAGATTATAGAAGGCATAGATGCTGATACAGTATCTTTTTATGAACAGGGCGATTTTATAGATCTTTGCCGCGGTCCTCATGTTCCTTCTACAGGATATATAAAATCATACAAACTTATGTCTGTAGCTGGTAGTTATTGGAGAGGGGATTCTAATAACAAAATGCTTTCACGTATATATGGAACAGCATTTGAAAGCAAAGATGCTTTAGACAAATATCTTAAAAAACTCAAAGAAGCTAAAGAAAGAGATCATAGAAAATTAGGTAAAGAACTTAATTTATTTAGTTTTCATGAGGAAGGACCTGGTTTTCCTTTCTGGCATCCTAGAGGAATGATTATCTATAAAGCAGTAGAATCTTATATAAGAAATGAAAATGATAAACGTGGATATGTTGAAATAAAAACTCCAGCTATACTTAATGAAGAATTATGGCATAGAAGTGGACACTGGGATAATTATAAAGAAAATATGTATTTTACAGAAATTGATGAAACTAAATACGCTGTAAAACCTATGAACTGTCCGGGCGGTTTGATTGTTTATAATTCTAATATACACAGCTATAGAGATTTGCCTTTAAGAGTTGCTGAATTAGGTTTTGTTCACAGACATGAGCTTTCTGGAGCTTTGCATGGGCTTTTCAGAGTTAGAGCTTTTACTCAAGATGATGCCCATATATTCTGTACAGAAGAGCAGTTGGGTGATGAAATTATTAATACTATAGAATATTATTTATCTGTATATAAAGATTTTGGTTTCGAGAACTTTGAAATATTTGTTTCTACAAGACCAGCCAAATCAATCGGAAGCGATGAGATTTGGGAGCTTGCTACTAAATCATTAATTAATGCTTTAGATAAATTAGGTATAAACTATAAAATTAATGAAGGAGACGGAGCTTTTTATGGTCCTAAAATAGATTTTAATATTAAAGATGTTCTTGACAGAAACTGGCAATGCGGTACTTTACAAGTTGACTTCTCGCTTCCTATGAGATTTGAAATAAGCTATGAAGGTAAAGACGGAAGAAAACATACTCCAGTAATGCTTCACAGAGCTATACTTGGTTCAATGGAGCGTTTTATAGGTATATTGGTTGAGCATTATAATGGTAAGTTCCCGTTATGGCTTTCTCCTTTACAAGTAGCTGTTGTTAATGTGCTTGATGAAAAATCTCAGATTGACAGAGTTAATGAAGTGGCTAAGGCATTAAAAGATGCAGGATTCAGAGTTGAAATAGATGAAGGAAATGAAAATTTAGGTACTAAGATTAAAAAATACCGCTTGCAAAGAACTCCGTATACGGTTATAATAGGAGCCGAAGAAGTTTCTAATGGTAAATTATCTATTAGAACACGTTCTTCACAAGAAATTAAAGATATGGATTTAAATGAGTTTATAGAGAAACTCAAAAAAGAATCTAAGGAGAGAATGAATGATTCTATATTTACTACTAAATGAGGTAGATAAATAATGGCAACAGTAAAAAAAGAAGGAGAGAGAATTAATCAATTTATTACTGCCCCAGAAGTTAGAGTTGTGCGTGATGAGGGAGTAAGTCCTGGTGTAATGAGTATTAAAGATGCTCTTGCATTGGCTAAAGAGGAAGGTTCGGATTTGGTTGAAATTGTACCTACAGCAGATCCTCCTGTTTGTAAGATTATCAATTACGGTAAGTATAAATTTGATATTCAAAAGAAAAGTAAAGAAGCTAAGAAGAAACAGAAATCAGTACAGCTTAAAGAAATCAAGATGCGACCTCAGATAAGCATACATGATTATAACTTTAAAATGAAGCATATTCGTGAATTCTTAGAGGAAGGTAATAAGGTAAAAATTACTATAATGTTTAGAGGTAGGGAAATGGCTCATACTGAATTCGGCTATGACCTTATCAATAAAATTATACAGGATTTGGAAAATGAGGCTGCTACAGAAAAACCTGCTAAATTAGAAGGTAAAAATCTATCAGCAGTGCTTAATCCAGTAAAAATGAAAAAAACTTCTTCTGATTCGGAAAAAAATGAAGTTTCTGAAAATAAGGAAGAATAATTATTTTATAATTAATAGCCCACTAGCTATGCGTACTTATCATACGTATAGATTGAGCATACAGTAAATATAATTTTAAAGGATATTAGTTTATGAAACAAAAATTAAAAACAAAAAGCGGTGCAAAAAAACGTTTTAGATTCTCTAAAACAGGTAAAGTGAAATTTGCTCATGCATTTGGAAGCCACAAATTCTTAAGCAAAAGACCTGACACTAAAAGAAAGTATCGTAAAGCAAGAATAGCTGATGATACTAATATGTTAGAAATGCCAAGATTAATGCCTTACGGCAGATAATAAAAGGAGACCAGAATGAGAGCAGTTAGCGGTGTAGTAAGAAAGAAAAAAGTTAAAAAAATATTAAAGATGGCTAAAGGTTACTATGGTTCTCATAGTAAACAGATGAAACAAGCTAAAGAAGCTGTAATAAGAGGTTTAAAATACGCTTATCGTGACAGAAGACAGAAAAAAAGAATGATGAGACGTTTATGGACTTTAAGAATCAATGCAGCTTGCAGACCTTTAGGTATATCTTACAGCAAGTTTATTAATGGACTTAAAAAAGCTAATGTTATAATAGACAGAAAAGCTTTATCTAATTTGGCTATTGATGATTACAAAGCATTTGAAGCTGTAGTTGAAGTAGCTAAAAAAGCACTTGCTTAAAATAAATTAAAAAATATTTACTTATGTATAAACAGCCGTTAGTATTTATTAATTTAAATACTAACGGTTTTCTATTATCAAAAATTTATATAATTTTCTTGTTTTTTTATAAAAATATTAAAGTTAATTTCCAAGCGGCCGATAATATATTTAGTTGATTGGACTACCCCCCAATAACTATATTTGTAATAAGCCGCTTTGTTCATCCCACAAAAGCGGTTTATTTTTTTAAATTTTATTGAATAAAAAATATACCTTTTGCAATTTTGTACATTTATATGGCTAATTATCATATAATAATTATAAAATAATATTTACAATTTTAATAATTGAGTCTTTGCCGCTTACTGTGTATACTTTAGAAAATAGACTTGTTTCAAAACTAATTTTTTATAATTTTGTGGGGACTAGCCCCCACACCCCCACTTCTTTTGGACGATGTCCGCCCGTGGCGTGGCACAAAGAAGCAGGTACAGCCCGTAGTCGCGAAAGACTGCATGTTTATATACTAAAATTATAGTTTATACAACATGTAAAACATTGTATTTATAATTTTAAAATTAAATAATTTTAGTAATTAATCTAGTAAAGTAGTTTTGAAACAAGTCTAATATAATTTCTTCACTTTATAGTAAGGCATTAGGAACATCTTATATACCTAAACAAATACAGTTTGTCAAAAAATTAATTTTTTAAATTTAGAAATTTGCAGGGCTAGTCCCAAAAAATATTAAAAATATAAAAATCAATTTTTGACAAACTTAAAAATTTTAGTATAATCATTTCAATTTTATAAGTCTCAAATCAAAAGCTATCATAAACACACAAGGTAAAAATATTAATGTTATAAGTGTGGAAAATATAAGTCCATAAGCCAAACTCATAACTATAGGCACTATCAAATCAGCACGTCCTCCTATGCCATAAACTGTTGGAAGAAGGCCTCCTACTGTTGTTACTGTGGTCAAAAATATAGGAAGAAGTCTTTGAGTAGCACCTTCTACTATTGAGTTGAATGCGAATTTTTTTGGGTTGCTTAATGCTTCCGTATCAGTTTTTCCAGATTCTATGATTTTATTTATCAAGTCTATCATTATGATGCCGTCATTAACGAGAACTCCGCATAGTCCTACAATTCCTATAAAACCAATAAATGACATAGGCATGCCATGAAGATAAAATGCTATAAATACTCCTGTTAATGTAAAAGGTATTAAAAACATTATCATAAGAGGCTGAACAAATTTTTTAAACTGAAGTAATAATATTAAATATATTAAAACTATTGCTATTAAAAGTGTAACAGTAAGCCCGTCCAAAGCTCCTACTGTCTGGTCAGCTTCTCCTCCAAAACCTATTATTATACCGGGGTATCTTTGAGCAATATCTTTAAACTTATTTTGTACAGCAAACATTACTTGTATAGAAGTATTTTGTCCTTGTATCAAGTCGGCATTGATTGTAATACATCTCTGACCATTATAGTGCCTAATAGAAGATACTCCATTAGTTTCAACTATATTTGCCACATTTTTTAAATATAAAAGTCTGTTATATGTATTAGGTATAACTAGATTATTAAGTACATTAGTATCAAATATATAATTTCTGTCTAACTGTACCCTGAAGTCTAATTTATAATCAAGTTCCTGTATTGATGTTGCCACTGTTCCGCTGTATGCTGTTCTAAGTTCATTTGCAACATTAGCTACATTCATACCAAGCTGTGCTATTTCATCATAGTCAAATAATACTCTAAGTTCATTTTTACCCGCTTTGTCATCATCATAATAGTTAATTACGCCGTTTAAGCTAAGTAAATATGCTTTTACTTCATCTCTTACTTTTCTAGTCTGCTCTAGATTATTTCCTACTATTTTTATATCTACTGCTTTACCAGGGTCCATAGGAAGTTTTACTGATACCATTAAAGCATCTAATTCTTCTCTTAAACTCGTTTTTTCTAATTCTCTGTTTATATCGTCCATTATATCATAAGCTGTTTTTTTTCTTTCTGTAGATGGTATAAGATAAACAGTGATTCCTGCTAGATTTGCCGATTCTTCTGAAATATCAACTATATTTTGATTAACCTGTTTTCCCACAACACTATTAACAGCTATTAAGTTTTTAGGATCAACTGACTTGTATATAACATTCTCTATTTGTTCAACGTATTTCATAGTATTATTAATAGAGTTACCTATACCAGAGTCAATATTTATCATTATACTGTCTGAACTTGTATCATATATAAGTATAAATTTTTTAAGGCTTTCTTTAGCTAAAAAGAAAGAAAATATTAAAAGCACTATAAAAAATAAAACTACTAAATATCTGAATTTTAATAAAGTTTTTAATGCTTTATTAAAAGGATTTTTCATAGCATTAAATAATTTTTCTTTATCAAAGTCTAGAGGATTTTTTATTTTTTTAAAAAATTTAAATTTAGAGTTTTTTTTAGTTTTATCCTGTAAATTATTTGGAAGAATAAATATAGCCTGAAAAAGACTAGCAATTAAAGCTACAACTACAACTTTAGGAAAAGGTGCTATAAGTTTTCCTACAACATCTTTTGTAAGAAGCATAGGCATAAAGGCTACAACAGTAGTCATAGTAGCAACCATTATGGGGCTTACTACGTCTCTCACTGCTTCAACTGTTCCATCCAGCCCAGTTTTTCCAGCCTTTTGGAAATCGTATATGTTTTCGCATACTACTATGCTATTATCAACAACCATACCTATAACAGTAATTATACCAGCAAGTGATATTATATTAAAAGTTAAATCAGAAAAATTAATATATGAGAAAGTGATGAATATAACAACTATCATACCTATGCTTGTAAATAATGCACTTTTAAAATCCAAAAATATTATAAGCACTATTAATATGATGATAAATCCGAATATTAAATTACTCGTTGCCACATTTGTTAGAGATAATACCATTCTTGAAGTTTCACCCATAGTTGTAACTTCTATATTTTCTGGGATAAGTTTTTGATTATTTTTTAGGAAATTATTAATGTTTTCTGTAGTTTTTACTATATCAGCATTTTCTTTTTTTTGTATGCTTAGAGAATATCCTTCTAGGCTGTTTATTCTTACATATATAGACTTTTCAACAAAATCTCTATTTACTTTTGCCAAATCCTGTATTCTTACTCTTTGCCCATTAAAAGTAGAACGTACTACAACATTAGTTGCTTCTATAGGGTTTTCAAACTGCCCCATTGTTACTATTGTTTTTTCTTCTTCATCTTCTTCTAAATCTTCATAAATAGGCTTCTTAAAATCTCCGCTTGTAGCTCTTATATTTCTAGCAGAAAGAGAGTTTACTATATCAGTTAAAGAGATATAGTATTCCTGCAGTTTTTTTGGGTCAGCAAGTATTTTTATTTCAGGGTCTGTTCTTCCCTGCACAGTTATATCAGCAACCCCATCAACATATTTTAATTGTCTTTCAAGTTCTTTACTAAAATCATATAAAACTTTTTCATCTCCTTCAAATCCTTTTTTAAAATGAACTCCTATTTTATAAATAGATGTAAGTTTTGGGTTTATATCTGTTATTTCTATGGTTTCAACTTCTTCTGCCATATCTGGAACACTTTGCATCTTTCTGAAAATATCGTCTTTAGCTTTGCTTGTATCTATCTCCATATCAAGCTGTACAAATATTATAGCAGCATTTTCTGTTATTATGGATGTAAACTCATCTATTCCAGATATAGTTCTTAATTGGTCTTCTATTTGTATAACAGCATTTTGTTCTACATCTAAAGGAGAAGCACCTGGATATACAACTTGCAAAATCATTAATTCTAAATCTGTAGATGGAAATGATTCTTTATCTATATTGTAATATGAGTATAAACCTATCATAATAGAGACAAATATGATAATGTTTACAAGCATTCTGTTACTTGCAAAGAAGTATATTAATTGTTTCATATGTTTTATCCTAAAATATATATATTATAGTATAGCAAATTTTTATATAAATTTATCTATATAATAAAAAATATTATATAATAATTTATTTTAAATTTACACAAACATCAATATTTATGAAATATAGTATTAATTTGTACTAATTAATAGACATAAATATTATAGTGTTCATTATAATCATATTTATCACAAATTTTTTTATGATTATTATTTATTATTGTTATATTAACAGTTTACATTTTGTAATATTATAATATAATAATTATTATTGATAATATTGTTAATTGAATTAGTAATATTATTTTTTTTGTTTAGATTAGGAAGCTAACGTATGAAAAATAGTTCAAATAAAAATAATGCTAGAGTAAAAAAAACAAAAAAAATACTTGAAGATTCACTAGGTCTTTTACTAGAAGAAAAGCCTTTTGAAGATATTAGAGTAATTGATATTTGTGCAAAAGCTAATATGCACAGAAGTACTTTTTACACTTATTATAATGATAAATATGAACTATTAAAATCAAAGTTAGATGAATATGAAGCCAAGTTTTTGGAAGACCTCAATAGATACAAAATAGAAAATAAATTAAAAGATGAACATATTGATATAATGGAGAAAATACTTCAATATTTTTATCTTAATAGGAAATATTTAAAGATAATATTTCAAAATAATAAAGACGGAAGTATTACTAAGATATTGAGAGAATATTTAGCCTCTTATGTAATTGAGGGTATAAAGGATTTTAAAACAATAAGACCAGATAAAGAAAATGTTGTAAGAATAATGGGTAGTTTTTATTCAGGAGCTTTTATATCTGTTCTTACTGATTGGATTTTAAATGACTGTTTTATATCTGTAGAAGATTTGGCTGTGTATATTTCTGATATTATCATGCAGAGAGTATTTTCTGAATAAAATATAAATCTAATTAATAATATATAATTCTATTAATCTTTTAAATACTTAAATTATTATATATAAAACTAAACATGTTTTGTATAAATTAATCAAGTTTTATAATTATTTAATCTGCAATGAAATAAATATTAAAATATGTTATTGAAAAAAAATGCGGTTGTCGATAATATAAAAAATAAAATAAATTTTTTACTTTTATATACTTAATTTGATTTATTTATATATAAAGAATAGGAGATATTTATATTATGAAGAAAATAATTATCTTGATATCATTGTTTGTACTTTGTTTTAATTTATTAAATGCACAAAATATAACTAAAGATAGTGATTATTCAAAGAATTGGGCTAATTTCATATTTAGAAAAACAATAGACATGAGAGGTGCTTTATATGAGGGAAGACCTGGAGGTGATTTAGAATTAGTATCTGGAAGATCTCCTCTTTTTTTGATTAAAATGTATAAATTTATGGGAGCAAGATCTGATACACATGCATATTATACTCATCAGGTTCCTATATCTATGTTTTATGATAATGCACCAGCTTTGGGCGTTAATCTTGTAGAAGGTTATTCTATAGAGGGCGGCAAAATAATGAGATATTCAAAATATATAAGAAGCTATCAGGGCAAATTGGATTCATGGAAAAAATCTAATTCTGTTTATACTAATGAGAGATGGGTGGCAAATTCTGATGCTGATTGGGGATCATACCCAGTACCTCAGCCTGAAGATGTGAATTGGGCAGAGGGAGAATATGCAGGAGAATTGTATTAAATTATAATGCAGTATGTTTTTTATTATATTAGTTATATTATTAGTTCTTATAGTTTTATTTTTTATTAATCATAAAAGTGTAATATCTTATGATAATGCTTGGGTTAGATTAGTTCAGAATAAGACAGTTAAAGATGCTGATAAAAGCTATTTATTTAAAGAAGATGCTCAATTAATTATAGGCGGCAAAAAAAAAATAGATTTTATAAAAGCAAAATATGATAATATGGCCGTTTACAGTAATACTGATTATTTAAATAAATTTATGTTAGTTTTTTCTGGATATCCTTCTGTAAAAGTAACTTTTATGGAAGGATATATTGTTGAAAATAATAAATTATATTATACCTATGCTTATAAATCTTCATATTATACTAAGCTCAATAACTGGATGAAAATTAACGGGGTTTTTCAGTCTAAAGAAGTATGGGTGGCCAAAAAAAATATAAAGTGGTCTGCATTTCCGTATCCTACTGCCTCTGATATTAATTGGGAAAAAAAGGCTATGATAGGCAGTTTATCATAAAATATATAAAAATTATAACTGATATGAAAGTTTACTTATTATACCTTTTTGTGAATATATGAAAAGTTAGGAGATAATTTTTTTATTAATTTTAAAAATCTATATATTACAATATTACGGTATATCTTGTTATTATAAGTTATATTGACTAAAAATTTTTATTTGTCATACTTAAAATAAATTTACAAAAGGAGAAATTATGAGTTTAAATATAGATGATAAAGGTAAAGTTAAAGTTGTTAGTTTGGCTGGAAAACTAGATGTTAATTTATCTGTATCTATAGAAGCTGAGTTAGAGCAGTTAGTTGAATCTGGAAGCCATTTTCTAATATTAGAGCTATCAGGAATTGAATATTTAAGTTCAAGCGGTATTAGAGTATTTATTTCTATAATGAGAAAAATTAAAGATAAAAATGGAAGATTAGTATTAGCCTGTGTACCAGATATTATTAAAAAAATATTAAAAACAGTTGAATTAGAAGATTTGTTTGAAGTTTATGAGTCAGTAGATGATGCAGTAGCTTCATTCTAATTTTTTTTACATTGATTTTTATTTGTATTTTTTGTATAATGCTTGTATAAGTTGTATAATTAATTTTATACTACTATTAAATATATAGAGTAGAAACATTTTATGAAGTTAAAGTATTATATAAAATTAAAATTACTAATATTATTTTCTTTTATACTATTTGCCTGTGCATCCAGTCAGAAGAATTCTGATTCTGTATTCAGCAGCAGACCTTTTTTAAGAGAATATAAAAGATATTCTCTTACTTCAGGGGAGGTGAATCCAGCTTTGGATGCTGTAATAGACAGAGAAGGTACTTGGGTATATTATGCAAGAGAAAATGCAGGAAATACAGATATTTTTGCAATAGATTCATATACTTTAGAAACATTTAGATTAACTAGAAGCCCTGGTATAGATACTTCTGTTTCTGTTGATGATAAATCAAAATATGTAGTATTTTCTTCTACAAGAGATGACGCTTTTGGTGATATATATGCTTATAAACTAGTTAATCTTGTTGGTATAAGAACTTCAAAAAATAATTTAGAAAATTTAGAACAAAGTATTATAAGACTTACAGATTATAAAGGCTATGATGTTGACCCTGTGATATCTCATAGAGGAAATATGATAGCTTTTGTATCTGATAGAGATGCTGGTATTAAAAAGCTCTTTACTATGAGAAATAATGGTAAAGATGTAAGAAAACTATCAGATATAGAAGCTAGTTCCCCTGCTTTTTCTTTTGATGACACTAAAATAGCATTTATAACTTCAAAAATAGGAGAGCCTTATTCTCAATTAGCTATATATAATTTTACTCCAAGCACTAATGAGCAAACTAATTTAACAATTCTTACTTCTACAAAGACATTTAAATTTAATCCCACTTTTTATAATGATGATACTATAATATTTTTTGAAATAGAAAAAGATTCTGATAGAGATGGAAATTTGACATACTATGATAAAAGACGTTTGATGTCATATTCGCTTACAACACATCAGTCATATGTATTATCTGAAGATACTCAATTAACAACTTTTAATGTTGCTTATCCTTCTGCTTTGGTAGGTGCTTATGTTGTTAGTGAAGATGGTACTAGTATAGTAACAATGGGTTCTACGAAAGAGTATTTTATAAAAGATGATAATTCTCAGACTATGTATGAGAGTTTTGTTGAACTTCCTTATGATAGAAAAGTTGATGCTATAGACAGATTTTCTGAATATTTTCCATTTGAAGATGATAAGGGAAATGTTGCTAAAGCATATTTTAATATAATGATATCATCATATACAAATAATAATATAAACGAATATAATAAAGCTAAAAATACTCTTACACAGGAATATTCTGATACATTTGTAGGATTTTTGACTTCAAGAATATATACGAATTTTTATACTAATGAAAATATATTTAATTTAGATTTTTATACTAATGATTTTTTTGCAACGAATAAAAATTTCAAAAATTTAGATATTACTAATTTGCTTGGTTGGGCTGGATACATATCGGCCAATGAAAAATATAAAAATAATAATTCTGATAAAGATACATTACTTATACTAGATAACTTAATAAATTTGAATATAAGCAAAGATTTATATATGTTGGCAGCAAAGTTATATGCTCATTCTGTTGAAGATAATGGTTATAAATATCCTGAAGATGAAGATATGTATAATGTTCCTTATAAGAGAAAAGATTTATTATTTTCAGACAGACTAGATATTGCCAAAAATTTTATAAGAGATACAAAGATATCTTATAACATTATAATAGATAATGCCCACCCTTATGCGCCTTTATCGGCAGCTGCTAGGCTTATATATTTAGACGGACTGATACTTTCAAGAAATTATGAAGAAGCTACTAATTTATTTATCCCTTATACTGAAGCGAAAAATGATATAATGCTTGCTTTAGGATATTATGGAAATGCGAAGGTGCTTTTAGCTCAAAATGATGATGGGGCTTATGCTCTTTTAAAAGAAGCTTTGACTTCTGGAGGTAAAAATTTTGAATCAACTTATGAGGCAGAAGATTGTAAAACTAAATTAGCAAGTTATTATAAATCATTAGCAGATGATGCTTATAATCAGCAGAGATATGCTGTTGCTTATGATAATTATAATGAAGTGTTAAAGTATTCGCCTAATGATACAACTGCTTCAACTAGAGTAATAGAGAGCGGACTTAGAGCTTACAGTACTATAGATTCTCTTGAAAGAACTATTTATGAAAGAGAGAGAACTATTTTAAGTACAAGATATTCTGATCATGAGGCACATGCCGAACTTGCTAATGCATATTATTATTTGGCTAATAGATATTATGGTATGGCTGTATCAAAACAGTACAGTAAAGAACGCTATGTTGTAAGTGATAAAAAGCGTGAAGACGGATTTTATTTGTATTTAAATAAATCTTTTGAGGCAATAGTTGATAAGGCTGTTTCATATATTGACTTTGCAATATTTTTATATCCAGATGAAGAGGATTATTATATAAAAAAAGCTGAGATGTTAACATTTGCTCAGGCTTTGAAAATGCAGGTTCTTCAGGATACTAAAACTTATAAAAGTGTAATAGAGTTAGTACCTGCTTATAAAGATAATACAATTACCAATGATGTATATATGGGCTATAATTTACTTGCATTTCAAACTGCTGATTTGGATTCTGAAATTATAGATGCATTGATAATGGCTAAAAGCAAAGTAAAAACAAAACCTAATATTGTTTCTATAATGCTTGCTAATTCATACTTGATAAATGGAAGATATTCTGATGCTGCCTCTGAATATAAAGAGGCTGAAAGTCTGCTTAATCAGGTAGGAAGTGATAAGAGCAGGGCTTGGTATCATTTCTTTTATGGTTATTCTCTTTGGATGAATAATGATATAAAAGGTGCATACAGAGAATACGATACTGCACGTAAATTATTTGAAAAACTTGGTGATAAAGAAAGTATATATAAAATAGTAGGGTATACTTCTGTAGCTGCTATTGAGCAGGAAGATTATGAAAAAGCTATAGAATCATTGCTTGAAAGAGATAAACTTACAGAAAATGATGTTAATAAAAATGAACTTAATCAGCTTTTGCTTGCTGCATGTTATCTAAAATTAGAAGATTATAATAATGCTTTAGCATATTGTGATAGTGTAAAAGCACAGATTGATAGTTTGGATTCATCAGTTTATACTCCTAACTATGTAAGTATAACATTATACGGAGCTAACATTAATATAGTAAATTTGGGTCTTGCATCTTTCGGAGGATATATACCAGGGGAGCCTTTGAATGTTGATAAGCAGCAGATGCTTTACTCTATATATCAAGAACTTTATGAAAAAATGGGAAGATATTCTGAGGCTAGAGAGGCTTTATCATCTTATAGAAATTATGTTATGAAAGATAAGCCTAAAGAATCTATACAGCCTCTTATGCTTGCTACTTACTTTAATAACGAAGGATATCTTTACTACAGACAAGGAGATCAGTCAAACTCTATAATGTCATTTAAAAGTTCTATAAAGGAATATCAAAAGACATTAGACCCTAAAACTCTTGAAAATAATCCTAGTCTTCAGTATCAGAATGCTGAAAATGATGCTAAAAACTATTTAAGTTTATCATCTTTATATTTAAGATATTTGTCAGAAAATGATTTAACTTCTATAAAAAAAGAATTTTTTATAGAATTATTTAATACTACAAAAACTCTTAAAGTATTATCTACTAATAATTCAGTTAGTACCAAAGACAGATTATTGTTATATTCTCATATAGCAGCATTCCAATATATAATGGCATTCAAACTTACAGCAGATAACAGCATAGAGTATAAAAGAACAAACAATGATGACCCTACTGATATGACTGATTATGATATAAATGTTCAAAGACTTACTATGCTTAAAGATGCTATTGACAGATATAAATATATTCTTTCTTCTAATTCTAATTTCCCAGTGGATTTAAAAACTGAAATAATTGTAAGATATAATTTGGCTAAGGCCTATGAACTTGCAGGATATATTGAAGAGGCTGCAAGAGAGTATATGTCAGCATTTTCAAAGGCACAGGCTTCAGCTTTTGCTGTTGAGGAGATTGCTATACTTACTACTTTAATTGATTTTAGTACTAAATATAGAAACAGATATCCAGATAGTCTTGATTATCCTGTGCAGTATGTATTTAGGATACTTCAGAGAATAAGCGAAAGCGTATTTATGATAACATTTGTTGAAGATAATAACTTTATATTAATACAGGCAAGACGTAAAGTTATAGAATTTCTTCAAGATAAATATCCAGATGCCAGTCTTAATATACTTGCTATGTTTGATGCTATTGATATGCGAAGAAAGTTTTTGGATAAAAGACTATATACATTAGGAGAAAATAATTATTATCTTAGAGAATATTATAAACTTTATGAGAATGCTCTTTATGCTTATCAAAGATATTTAGACGCTGTTGCAACTCCTTATGATAGTAAAACAGAAGCTGCAGCACTTAAAGAAATTGCTAATTATGAAAAAGAAGCTATAAAAAGATTTTCTAATACTCCAATAGAGCCTATCGTTATATGCGATGTTAAGCCTGCAGATATAGACAAATCTATGCGTAAAGATGAAACTTTAATATGGGATACTTTCTTCGGATATAGATTTGTAAGAGAAAATGGAAAAACTTCATTCTATCTGCAAAGTAATGCTATGCCTAAAACTAAAAACTATGTTACTCATATAGGTTTTAGACCAATTGTTATAAGCAATAAGAATATATTTGTAAGGGAATTGTATGATTCTACAGAATATATGCTTCCTGCAAAAACTGCTTATATAGATACTAAATTAATCTCATTCTACAGAACTACTAGAAGTGCTGAAAAAGAAATAAACAGCAGTATGAGTATGATGAGTAATACCAACTCTACTAATAGTGCCTATAGCTATAATATTAAAGAAACAAATAATTATGAGTACAGAAGAAATACTCTTGCTATGAATGTGGCTTATAATACTGCTGAAACTAATTTATCAGAAACAAATTATAATACTACAAATGTACTTTCTACAAATAATACAGCTTCTACAAACAGACGAAGAAGAGGAAACTTTAGATTTATAGAATTAAAAGATATACCTACTAATTCGTATGTTCCTTTGATTGTAGATATAACAGGTGCTAGCGGCTCTGATATATCTAATATTATGAGTAAAAATCTTTATATAGTTTACAGTGATAAAGAAACTTTTGATAAAAACAGAAGAGTATTGAGAAATATTAATAATATAGCATTAGTAGTAGGCAACAGCGGAAGAGATTCTAGGATAATGTTCTATACTAATTATTTCAGAAAATTATCAACCAATTCTTTAGAAACTGCGATGAAAGGATATGATAATAATTTATTTACTGTATATGGAAAACCTGATTATAGTATGACTTCATTATCAAATGAAGCATATAATTTTAAAACAAGACTTTACACTTCATATGCCAATACTGAAAATCCTAGTATTTCTATGATGTCTAATGTTATTGCCTATTCTCAAAGCGATGATGAAAAAATGTTTAATTATGCTACTATTGTTGAAGATAGATATGCGGCAAAAGATACTAATACTGCGTACTTATTTTCAGAAGAAGGATATAAATTCTTTGCCTCTTCATACAGCAATATAAGTGATTCTAATGCTTATAAATTTATTAAGTCAATGCTTCCAGTGTATAGAAGAATGGGAGAAGACGGAGCGGTAAAAGGTGCGAATAGAGCATTGCATTTTGTATATCTATATACAAACAATAATTACGATTTAGTAGATGAATACTTTACTCCTAGGACATTATCAAGATTCTTAAAAGCTAAAGATAATCCTAATGAATCTGTAAGGTATTTAAATTATATAGCAAATAGGGTTAATGGAGATAATAAAGAAAAGATTTTGGAAGTTGCTGTACTTTATGATTTGATATATGCTAAAACTCCTATTGATACTGTAACTAATTTCCTTAACAGAATGCAAAACACAAATGAGGTATTAACTGTAGCTAATACAATACTTGATACTTCTGTAACAAATGAAAGCGATATATTCACTACTATGAATTATATATACGGCAATCAGTATGTATTTGAAACAGAAACAGTATCTTCATTTGCCGATAGATTCTATTCATTATACAAAACTAATTCTGCTTATATATACGGGCTATTAAATAAAATACGTGTTCCAGAAAGCGACTTTGATAAAAATATAGCAAATGCTTATGATATATTTTCTAATGAAAGCACTAATACTATGTTTATATTTTATGCTTATGAAAATGATAAATATACCGCTTATAGTTATGTGGTAGGCGACAGCGAAGTAAAAAAATCAAGCCTTATTGATATGAAAAAACTTAGCGGATATTTGGAAAGTTTTACTAATGCTGCTAAAGCTAGAGACAGAAGAACGGCTTTGAAATCCATTGAAAGCGGAATGCTCTCATCAGATATTATTAAAGATGCACAGAGAGTTCAGAGAATATATATAACAGGTTCTTATGCTAATTTATTTACAGTGCCTTTTGCATATTTGAATTCTTTAAGAAGTAATGATGTTGTTAAGATAAGAGAGTTGGAGTATTCACCTCTCTATGTACTTAATGTAGGAAAGCCTAAAATTAAATTAAATACTGAAACTAATTTCTATACCTCTTTAGAAACTTCAGCAGTTGAGAAATTTACTAATCCTAATGGAAATATACCATTAACGCACTATATAGGAATAGATACTAATAGAAATAAACCTTTTGATAAAGAAGATATTTTCCTATCTCCTGCTAGAAATGCTGATATATTTATGTATTTGGCTGCCAGAAATGATACAAAACTTATGTTTACTTATGCTACTAATAGTGCAGGCGACTATTATACTGTAATGAAGTATTTATATGAAAGATTTGATAATGGTATTATTGATGCTTACAGATTTATAAAGACTAATAGGGTGAGTGTTAATACTATAAATAACAGTGATAGGGATACGCTTTACATTGCCAATTATGCATTGTTTGATTATATACTTCCGGGTATACCTAAAGGTGATAAATAGATAAATAATATTTACCTTATTTTACTTTATATTAAAAAATACGCTTTTTTAGTAAAAATTATTTACTTTTTCTTGACATTTTATTTACAATATATTATAATATAAGTATAATCAATCAAGAAAGGGGCGTATTTATGAAAAAGATATTTCTTGCAATTATTAGTATTTTTATAATTCAAATTCAAACAGCTTTTGCAGATTTTAATGCTGGTATAGGTTTGTATATACCTTTGGGAGCATCCATTTCTCAAAGTTATCAAGACTATAAACTAGGTGTTAATAATAATGACGGCAAACTTACTACAGGTGCTGCTTTTGAATGGGGTGTTGGAATAACTCCCTGAATATATAATGGATTTGATAATTACATGGGGTTTTCTTTATCATTGGATATAGCATATCATAGAGATGTTTATGCATACAATGAAAGTAAAGCAGCAGGAGCAGCAGGTCAGTTTCAAAATGTAAAAACTACATATTATTTTGATACATTAACTATAGGCATACTTCCTAAATTTAATATAAAAGGTTTTTTCATTGGAGTTGGTGCTGGAGTAAAAATTCCTTTGGCTGGAGGAGAGTCAACTCAAAATTACAACACAACATACAGTCAATTTGAAAAAGTTAATTATTATTATAATTTAAGCGATATAAAAAATAAATATAAAATGTCAGTTATTCCATATGTTAAACTTACATTAGATTATTTATTTTACTTCAGTGATGAAACTGCTTTAGGTATAGGTATTTATGCAGGGTATGATTTCGGACCTGGTATTGTTAATGATGCCAGATTTTCTAAAAATGATTTCGGAGCTGTTGATATAGGAGGACAAATAAGTTTATATTTGGTAGATAATTAATTCTTATAATAAATTCATATATCACTCATAAATAGTATATGGGCTTGTCTTAATATAAGGCAGGCCTATTTTTTTGGTTATCATAAATCAGTTTACATAATTTTTTTATATTGTTTTTTTTAAACTATCCGAAAATTATCTCAGTATTATGTAAACAAATGGGGTAGTTTAATGATTAAAGCTGTAATATTAGGTTTTATACAGGCTATAACTGAATTTTTACCAGTATCGAGTTCAGGGCATTTAAGAATAGCAGAATATTTTCTTAAGTTTCATGCAGAAAATATATTATCATTTGAAGTAGCTTTGCATTTCGGTACTTTTTTAGCTACATGTATAATATTTCATAAAGATATTATTAAAGCTATAAGCGGATTTTTTTCTGGATTAAAAGATGTTAAAAATTCAAGCAAAAATAATGAAGGTTTCAGAACATCATTAATGGTGATAATAGCTTCTATACCTGTTGCAGCAGTAGGGCTTCTTTTAGAAAAATATTTAAGTAATTTAGAAATACAGAGAATAGGTCTTAATCTTGTTATAACAGGTTCTATATTACTTTTAACTAGAAAGTTTGATAAAAACACTTATAATAATGATACGAAAGATGTATTTAGTATGAGTTATTATAATGCTTTTATAATAGGATTAGCTCAGGCGATTGCAGTTTTTCCAGGTATTTCAAGGTCTGGTATGACAATAAGTATAGCGTTATTTATAGGATTAAATAGAGATTGGGCTGGAAGATTTTCTTTTTTAATATCACTTCCTGCAATATTTGGGGCATTACTTTTATCAATAAAGGATTTGACGGATTTTAATATAACTTATGCTTTGGTTGGATTTATCACAGCATTTGTTTTTGGTATTATAGCATTAAAATTTTTAATGGCATTTTTAAAGAAAGGCAAACTTTTCTACTTCGGTTTTTACTGTATGATAGTAGGAATTGCCGTTTTAGTTTATTTTATGGGTTTATAGTATTGGAGTTTTATTATGTTTGGATTATTTAAAAGAAAATTAGCAATACAAAAAAGAGCTGAAATAAGAAATGCAAATAAGAAACATACATCAGATAATTTTGATGACAATTATGAAGAAACTTATGAAAATAGAAATATATTCTTTGATATAGCAGGATTTTTATGTATTTTATTTTCTGGTATACTGCTTTTATCATATTTTAGTATGAATATGGAAGATTTAAACTCTGGAAAAGAAGTTAGGAATTTGCTTGGAATATTTGGAGCTTATATATCTGCTTATTCATTTTTAGCTTTTGGTTTTTCTTCTTATGTAATACCTGCATTTTTTATGTATGCTGGAGTTAATATTATATTAAAAAATTCTACTGATAAAATATTAGTTTCTGCTTTATCATCATCTATATTAATGATTTTGCTAAGCATATTATTAAATATATTTTTAGGCAATTTGGATTTTTATAATAAAGGCGGTATGATGGGAGAGTTTATAGGAGGCTCTTTAGTATCATTGTTTGGAAAGACTGGTGCTGTTATGATAGTGTTATCAGCATTTTTAATAACAGCTATAATATTTGCCAAAGTTTCTATAATGGATTTAGTTAATTATTTAATAGATATGTTTAAAAATGTAAAAGTTATAGAAAAAAAAGTTGTTGATGGAATAAAAGATTTTGAAATGAAAAATATGCATCATGATGATAGTATTATGAATAATCATACTAGTGAAAATAATTCAAGCGGCAGTCAATCATATACAAAAGATTATCTTCCTTTATTTTACACAAAAGAGGTTTCAGAATTAGAATTAAAGAGCATACCTTTTATAGAAAAAGTTAATGATTTTGATGAAAAAAGCTATAGAGAGAATTTTTTACATAAAAATAATGTTTCTCATAATTTCAATGATAATTTCTTTAACAGAACATCTAAAGAAAGCAAAGAAATAGACAGTATTGTATCAGAGCTAAAAAATCATAGATTTGGCGGAATAAACGTAAATACTATGGAAACTAAAGAAGAAGATTTGGGATTAACTTTGGCTGAGGCTGTATTTGGAAGAGATAGAGCTAATAGAGTTAATAATAATACATATCAAAGCAGTATGGAAAGAGAAGATAATTTTTATAGAGAATATTATAATGATATAATAAATAAAAAAAAAAATAATGAAATAGAATATAGTAACAATAAGATAGAAGATAATGAAATATTTGAAGGGCTTGATTATAATATAAATTATTTAAGAAAGTCTGATTTTAAAAGAGCTGCTTATGATGATTCTGTTAATAATTATGCTAAATATAATGTATCAGATCAGTATATAAAAGCTAAAGAAACAGAAAGTTTTGATGATGATTTTATTTATTATAATGAGGCAGATGAGAATAATTTAAATACAGAAAATGATTTCAATATAGAAGAAGAGGATAGCTTTGAAAAACTTCAGAGATTAGTTGAAGAAAATAAAGAAAGTAAAAAAATTAAAGAGATTGAAGAAGCTGAACACAATGCAGATATAGATAATATAATAGAGACTATAAACAATAGAAAAGATAATATTGAATCAGAAAAATATGTTTCTAATATACAAAGCAGAAATTCTAATAATAATAAAAAAGAGGTATTTGAATTTGCTATGGGATACGCTTCAAAAAGAGCATATAATCGAGCAGATCATATACCAAATTATAGCAATTCTTCATACAATAATAGTATTGACGGAAGAATAGATGAATTTGATTTGGACGAAGAAGAACTTTATAATGCTGATAATAATTCTGATAGCATAGAAGATATTAGATTAAAAACAAGAACTGTAAATAAAACTTCTGATTATGAAGAAGAAAATAATTATTTAAATGATCCATATTTAGATTCTTCTAAATATAATTTGGATTCAAAAATCAATGATAATATTCCAGCAGAAAATATTTCAGAAATTGCTGCAATAGAAGAAAACAATAATAATATTACTGAAGATTTTAATGAATCTGCGGATAAAGAAAATTCAGATAATATTTTTGATAATAATTCAGAGATAAATAATGCACCAAAAGAAGAGGCAGCAGGTTTCATTAATATGGAATCTCAAAGAAATGTTGACACCTTAAATAAGCCTAAAAAAGTTATACTTGGTACTAAAAATATAAGGAATATGGACAGCGAACGCATACAGTCAAATTTTGATACAAAGTATGTTGATAAGCATTATAAACACCCTCCTTTTGATTTGCTCAACAGATCCATACCTGTTAATGATGGTGCTATGATGGAATCTATAAAACAAACAGCTATGCAGCTTGAGCATACTTTATTAGATTTTAATATAGAGGCAAAAGTTACTGGAGTATCAAGAGGTCCTGTTATTACAAGATATGAGCTTGAAATAGCTTCTGGTATAAGAGTATCAAAAATATCAAATCTTACTGATAATATTGCATTAGCTTTAGCTTCTGAAAGTGTAAGAATAATAGCTCCAATACCCGGACGTTCTGTCATAGGAATAGAGATCCCTAATAAAGTAAGAAATGCAGTTTTTTTGAGAGATGTATTAGAAAGTTCCGATTTCAGACAGTCTAAACTTGATATACCTTTTGTGCTTGGAAAAGGAATATATGGAAATAATGTTATATCTGATATGTCGGAAGCTCCTCACTTACTTGTTGCTGGAACTACAGGTTCTGGTAAAAGTGTTTGTCTTTCTACTATAATACTTTCACTATTATATAAATTCAGACCTGATGAATTAAAGTTTATATTTGTAGATAAAAAGAGAGTAGAACTTTCTATATATAACGGCATACCGCATTTGATGTCTCCTGTAGTATCTGATGAGAAAAAAGCTACTATAGTATTGAGATATATTGTAGATATAATGGAAAAAAGATATGAGAGAATGGAGAGATTTTTTGTAAGAAATGTTAAGACATATAATGAAAAGGTTAGACAATTACTAAAAGAAGGAGAAACAGAATTTAATGGAGAGCCTTTAGAGTTTTTCCCGTATATAGTTCTTGTTATAGATGAGCTTCATAACTTGATGGTTGTAGCCTCAAAAGAAGTTGAGGATTTAATCTCACGTTTGGCTGGAATGAGTAGGGCAGTTGGAATACATTTAATAATAGCAACTCAAAGACCTTCTGCTGATGTTGTTACTGGGGTTATAAAAGCAAATCTTCCAACTAGAATAGCATTCCAAGTACCTAACAAAACTAACTCAAGAATTATAATTGATATGTCTGGAGCTGAACAGCTGCTAGGTAAAGGTGACGCTTTATTCTGTGCTTCTGGAAGTCAAATGCCTGATAGGGTACAGGGTGCTTTTGTATCTGATAATGAAGTTAAAAAAGTCGTTGATTATTTATCTGGGCAGATGTCTCCTATGTTTGATGAGAGTTTGATTGCTGCTTTAGAGGGAAGCGATGCTGATGATAAAAATTCTGATGAAGAGGATATACTTGATGAAGAGCTTTGGGAGGATGCAGTTCAATTAGTTGCTAGAACTGGTAAGGCTAGTGCTTCATTCTTACAAAGACGTTTGAAAATAGGATATAACAGAGCTGCAAGAATAGTAGAGATAATGGAGCGTCAGGGTATAGTGGGACCAGAAAACGGCAGCAAGCCTAGAGAGGTTTTAATTACTTTAGATGAATGATATTATAATAATTTAAAAACTATCAAATATTTATATACATGTTTATACCTATCTAAAAAGACAGGAGAGTTAAGAAATTAATTCTCTTGTCTTTTATTTTATTGATTTTTATTTATATCTTTTAAGTTTTTTTCAAGCATTATGAATTTATTATCAAAGAATTTAAACATACCTATATAATTATCATCTGTCTGCATAGTATTTCCGTCTTCAAGATTAAGATTGTTTTCTATAATGCTTCTTGATAATATTGTAAGCAGATTAATTATACTTTTTGCATCTCTTACCGTTTTATAAGCCATAATCTCATATTTACCAAAATTTTTAAGTCCTTCAGTGAATGCATGGTTTCCATTATTATCTGAAAAAATATCTACTCTTACCCATAGACGAGTAGGGAAGTATTTATTATTTTTTATATATTCTTCCATTTCAGATAAATATATATCATTAGAAATAAGAAGATTAATTTCACCTATTAAAACGGCTGATACATTATTTTGTCTTATTATAGAATATATTATCTTACTAAAAGTTAAAGCAGCATCTTTGAAGCTTTTATTTTTTGAATTGGCATTAATAGATACAAATGCATTGTGATTTAATATTTTTTCTCTTGTTACATTATCTATATCATTATAATTAATTAGTATTTCAGCTTCTTTGTCAGGTACTTTAAAAGGAGCTAGTTCATATTCAAAATCAATATCATTAATGGTAAATGTATTTTTGTTATTATAAGATACTATGTTTATATAAATATTCCAATCTTTTTTTAATTGATTTGAAAAGTCATTAAAGTTTTTATCATCTAATAAAATAAAAGCTATTACATAATTATTTTGAATTAAGTTATTCATTTTTATTTATTCTCTTTTATACTATCTATTATCACAGCAAAACCCATACTTAGTGAAGCCTTTATAAGCATTGCTGTATTATATTTCAAAAACTCTTTTACTTTTTCTATAGCACTTTTAGCATTTTCAAAATAGTATTTTTCACAATTAACAGTATTATAAATATCTTTTGAATGCTCTCCAACTGCTATAACAGTATCAATATTTTTTAATTCATTTATAGTATTTCCTATTTCTTTATGATAAGATGAGTTTTCAGTTTCAGTTTCAAGCATATCTCCTATCACAGCAATTTTTTTTGATTCATTTCTTTGCGATAAATATTTAAGCATATTTTTTAATGCTGATGGATTAGAATTATAGCAGTCATTAATAACATTACAGCCTTTTATATTAATTATCTGCATTCTGTTTTTTTGTGATTCATAATTTACTAAAATATCAGCACATTTTTTTAAGTCTGCATTATAAATCTCTGCGGCATTTAAAGCAGAAAGTACATTATACAAATTAAAATCTCCAACTAAATTATGCTTAAAAATTATTCCTTTATACTCAAAAGTATTATCATCTTTTTTGACTATCTCTTTTATATCAGATTCTATTATATTTTGTATATTGTTTCTTTGAGCCTCTTTTTTTAAGATATCAGCACAGTTAGTATTTTTATTTATTATAGCATTAGCATTTTCTCTAGTGTGATTAAAAAGTTCTGCTTTGGCATAAGCAATATTTTCTATAGAACCAAGATGAGCAATATGCACAGGTTCTACATTATTTATTATAACAGTATTTGCCTCTATACATTCAGATATCCTTAATAATTCATTTTTATGATTCATTCCAGCTTCAATAACTGCTATTTCATAACTACTATCTAAATTAAATATTGTTTTTGGTACTCCTATTTCATTATTAAAATTTCCTTCTGTTTTTAATGCTTTATATTTTGTAGATAAAAAAAGATGAGTTAATTCTTTAGTAGTAGTTTTACCGCAGCTTCCTGTTATTGATATTATAGGTATATTAAATCTTTTTCTATATTCTCTTGCAAGTTTTATAAAAAAAAGTATTGTGTCATTAGTATAAAAAACTATTGCGTCATCTGGCATATTTATAGTTTCATCGCTTAAAATAAAATATCTGCAGCCTTTATTGTATGTTTCTAATGCGAATTTATTTCCGTCAAACTTTTCACCCTTTATTGCTAAAAATAATTTTGTGCTGTCAAAATCATCTCTGCTGTCAGTTGATATTTCTAATTCTATATCTGAGTTTTTTATATCTTTATTGTATTTTGAGTTTAATTCTTTATTTACTTTTATTATATCTTTTAATGAAGTTTTTCCCATGATAAAATTTCCGATTAATTAATATTGTTAACATAATTAAACCATGTAAATAAATAATTGTAAAGTAGGCACAGGTATAATTTAAGCTATAAAATTATTATGAATATGGTTAATAATTTTTATATTTAATTTTATCAAATACTTTTGAAATAAGTATATTCTTTAACAGGATAAATATGAAAGTATGGCTTTTGGTTGACAAACTTAAAAATCTTTAGTATATTTATTTAAGCTGCGAGAGATTGTTTATTATATTAGTAGTATAAATTAAGGATAAGTTTATGGTAGATGATTTATTAAAATTGGCAGATGAAGCATTTGATAATGAGGATTATGAAAAGGCTATAGAATATTGTGATAAACTAATATTTTATAATGGAGATAATGAAGAAGTTTATAATTACAGAGGACTTGCCAAAAGCAATTTAGGTAAATATAAAGAGGCATTAGATGATTTTAATACCGCTTTAAAATTGGATAATAATAATGCGGATATATATTATAATAAAGGTGTAACTGAATATCATATGGGTGATTATGATAAAGCCATTGAAGATTACACTAAAAGTATAGAACTTGATAATAGTATTGATGATGTTTATAATAATAGAGGTTTATGTTATTCTGCATTAGGAGATTTTGAAAAGGCTATTGAAGATTTTACCTATGCAATAGAATTAAATAATGAAGATTCACAGTACTATTATAATAGAGGACTTGCAAAAGATAATTTAGAAGATTTTAAAAGTGCATTAGATGATTACGATAAAGCTATTGAAATAAATCCTAAGTACAGCAATGCTTATAATAACAGGGGGAATGCAAAGGCTGAATTGAATTATGATGAAGAAGATATTATAAAAGATTACGATAAAGCTATAGAACTTGATAATAATAATATAAATGCATATTTTAATAAGGCATTATATTACGATATTAATGAAAATTATGAGCAGGCTTTGAATATTTATAATCAATTATTAGAGATAGATGAGTATTATATAGAGGGTTATGGAAACAGGGCTTTAATTTTATATAAGTTAAATAAATATGAGGAATCTATTAAAGATTGTGATAAAGCTATTGAATTAGACAGTAAGTATTGGTTATTATATTTAAATAGAGCAGAGATTAAACTTGAAGTTGCTAAGAAAAATATTGATGATTTAAAAAAATTAAATGATGAAGTATTTGAAGATATAAAAAAATTTTATGAGTTAGCTTTAGAAGATGAAGATAATTTGAATGAGTTTAATAATTTTGTATCAGAATTGGCAAATGAAGGATTTGAAGCAGTAATAAAATTCTGTAAGGAATATAAATTATCATGAATATAGAATCATATCCAAAATGGGATAATTATTATGTAGAAGATGATAATAATTCTGAATTTCAACTGGATAAAACAGAACGTCCTCCATTGACAGGAAAAAACAGATATGTTTCTAATGGACTTTATGATGAAAAATGGGGAAATGTTTATGATGCTTACGGCAAAGCAGATTTAACTCCTTATTATATAGAGGCTCTTACAAGTGATGATGATAATGATGTTAACTTTGGTGTTTATGGTCTTTACTCTGCAACTACTCATCAGGGAAGTGTTTATAAATCTTCAAAAATGGCAGTTCCTTATTTGGCTGATTTACTTAAGTTTAATAATAATTCTTCAGAGTTGGCATGCATATTTCTATCAAGAATAGCATTAGGTGAAAAGCATTTTATCAATACACCATTCTTTTATAAAACTAAATATTATGGTGCAGTTAAAAAATATAAAGATGAAATATTTGATTATTATAAAAAAAGTAATTCATTAGAGGCTATGCATCTATTATGTTTTATATCAAAGTCTTTGCCTAAAGTTTTGAATGTTTCGTATGAAGAATGCTTGAAAATAGAAAATGGAAATAAAAATAATGCTTATATTCGTCAGGCTTCTACTTTATTAGTACAAGGTTTTACAGCAGCACAATATAATTATAAAATTTCTGATAAAAATTATTATAAAGAATACCCAAATATTGATATGACAGATGACAGCTATAAAAAATTAGAAGTTCATAATCATATTAAAGAGGTTTATAATATTATGAAAACAAGCGAATCTCTTTTAGTTATAGGCTCTGCAGCAATTTGTTTAGCTTATACTGGAGTATTTAATAAAGATATTTCAGATTTGCTTTTATATATAGCTGAAAATAATTGTTCAGGTGTTGATTGGGTATGGTACGATAATTTTTCTAATATAGCAAAACATGCATGGCTTTATTCCAGCGATATTGAAACATTATTAAATACTGGAGGTATTAAAACAAAAAATGATATATGTATTGCGGGCAGTGTTAGTAATGAGAAAAGTTATGATGATATATTAATAGAAGCTGTAGTGAGAGTTTTTCCTTATAAAGAAAAAAGAAATGAATTAATAAGTATAGAATTAAATAATATACAAAAAAGAGTATTAAAAATAATAATTGATAAAGCACCTAATCTGCTTGGAAGTTATGAACTAGAGGCTATTAATATGCCTTTAAATATCGAAGCAGTAAAAAGACTTATAGATGATAATTATATAAAAAATAAAATACTATGTAAAATAATTAGTTCAAAGCCTTTATGGTATATAATAGAAGAAGCATTGATTAAAAAAGATGAAAAAACTATTACTGATACTATTATCAATAAAAATATAGATGCATTAAAATTATTATATGAAATATACACACCTATAAAAAATATTGTTAATAGAGAGATAATAAAAAATACATTGAATATATATACTGACTTGGATAAAAAAATATTAAATGAAGCAAATACTATTTTACTTTCTTCAATAGCTGATTGTATTGTTTATAATATAGGAAGTTATAAAAATGAAATATTTAATTATTTAGATGAAACATTAATAAAAGTGAAAGATTTTAAAGATGATTATAGTGAAAAATTAACAGGTGAGTATGTAGGTGTATTCTTGCTTGCATTAGGACGTTCAAAGTTATTAGAGGAAAAATATTATATATTAGTTCGCCCTTTTCATAGATATGTTAAGTATTCAAGTTTCCCAAGCAAATTATTTTTTGAGCTTTTAAATTATACTTCTTTAGAACATATAGAATATATAAAAAATAAGTTTTCTATAAAAATTAATTAAATTATATAATCATCAGCAATTTTTCTAAGTCTTTTGTTGCCAAGTACATGAAAATGTCTTAATTTTCTTAATGTTTCGCTTGAAAATGTAGCAAGAGGTACATAAACTATTTCAACAGAATTTTTTTTAGCAAACTCTTTTAATATATCAGACGGCGGATTAGGAGCAACATACCCTAAATATTTATCAACAGAATATATTATAGCAGTATAAAGTAAAAGGTCAGCATAGTTTCTGACAATATTTTCTTTTTTAAGGCTGTAGTACATTCTCCATACATCATGAGGAGCCTGCGGAGGCATTAAAGAGGCATACCCACCGAAGTAACATTTTGATATACCAGGTCCTACAAGTGTATTTCCGGGCTCTGTAGAGTATAATATCAAGTCGCTGTCATCATGTGCTTCGCTGTACCAAACTATATTCCAATCATAATCTTCATCATGCTCATCATCAAAAATTACTACCATATGTCCGATATTGCCTTTAATCTTTGGAATCTCTTTGACATATATCTCATTTTTATAATAGTTTCTTATAGTTTCACGCATATCAATACCGTCTTTAATGCTTACAGTAAAAGGTTCAATTTTTGCTTTATCTTCTGTAAGCATATTTCTTATTTTTTCTCTTAATATATTCATATGCTTTTCCATAAGTATATCTTCAGGTACATGTGATAGTAGATTTGTTCTTTTATTCCAAACATCTTCCCATTCACCTTCATATTTTTCACTAGGACGTGTTGTTACATGAACTTTTTTAAAAGATGTTCTCCATACATTATCATATTTGTGAAGCTTTATTTTTTTATCTTTGAGCATTCCTTCCATACCATTAGTGCTTGGATCTCTGTTTAATTTTATGGTAGGGTAGTTTTCATCTTCTTCGGTATAATGAGGATAATATTCCATCCCTTCCATAACTTCTAATGCATAGTCATTGTTTATCATACATTTTGCAGTGGTTAGCATATCTATATAGTCTGGTATGATGTAATTATCCAAAAGGCATAGATTTCTCAAATATTTCATCATATTTTTTTGCTGTAATAATGATATTGGAAGTTTGTATCTTAATTTAGCTTCTTTAAATATAGTTTCTATTATATTTATTTTATCAAAGTTTTCTAATTCCCCGTTTCTGTACAGTTCATACATATAAGTTGTAAAAGGAAACTCTCCAAGCATTTTATTTAAAGATTCTTTATGTACATTATATATTTTAGGCTCTGAGTATTCGTATTCTTCATCGTCTTCATCAAATTTTTTATTTATTATTTCTTCTCTTTCTTTACTGTCTGATTTATCAAGCTTTTTTAATATTGAAACTATACTCTCCCAATGAGACATTCCTATAACAAGAAGTATTTTATTATATTTTTTAGAGAGTTCATGTATATTTTTAGCCATATATATTTCTCTCTCTTCATCGGTATCATCTTTATGAAATATATATTTTGATTTAACTTCGCTGTAGAATCTGTCAAGTCCTATATTTTTCATAACATAGTCATCAGGCATAAGATAATGCGAATTAGTATTTATAGAAGTAATATCTTTGTCTATAGGAAAGAAAGGTATCTCTTCATCAATGGCAAGACGTACTGCTTCTATTATAGAGTCGCATGGATCTATAGGTATATAAACAGCTTCATTTTCAATTTCCCTTATTATTAAGCTAATATATGGAAGTCTGCTTACAGCCTCACGCAAAGAATCAGCAAAATTGGCTGGATGTTCTATAGCTATAATATCAGGCTTAAACTTCTCAAAAGCCTCTCTTACAGCCATAGAAAAATATACTCTAGAATGTATAGATGGTATAGCTAATATATTTTTGTATCTTAATATATCAGAGTTTATATCAACCATATTTTTTATCCATTTATATCTGCTTAATAGTTTTTAATAGTTAAGGAAAGAATCAATTATACTGTCAAGCTCATTAGAATCTTCCAAATAATGCGAACATACATTGCATGTTTCAGTTGGTATTTTATTAGTAATAAATAAATCAGTCTGAAATGAATAGCATGAAGGACCAGGTAATTTACCGCTAATAGCACATACCTGCACACTTACTATATCATCAGGTCTGTCATACCAAGTAGGCTTAACTTCTTTTAAGGCAGCCACCATATATTTACCCCATATAGGAGCAGCAACTCTTCCGCCAACCTGATTATTTCCTAAAGAGTATTTGAATGAATCAAAACCAATCCATATTCCAGTAGCAAGTTCTGGAGTATATCCCACAAACCAAGCATCTTTCCAGTCATTGGAAGTACCTGTTTTACCTGCACCTCTTCTAGTAAATCCAGCTTCATACATCGCACTTGTTGCAGTACCGCCTCTTAATACACCCATTAATATATCGCTTATTAAGTATGCAGCTTCTTTGCTGATAACCTGTTTAGGTCCTCCTCTTAATGTTACTTCTTTTTTAAGCTCTTCTTCAAAATTATCTATGACAATGCCATATCTGTCAGTAACATATCTTATAAGTATAGGGTTAACTTCTTTACCTTCATTTGCAAACTCAGCAAAACCTGTTGTAAGTTCTAAAGGTGTAAAAAGACCTGTACCAAGTCCTAAAGTTAAATCTGGATTAAACATTCTTTTTGATTTATCAGAATTATGTTCAGCTTTGAATATAGGCTCTACATAATTAATAGCATTCGTAATACCTACATAATTAAGCACATTAACAGTAGCAATATTTAATGAAGCTGCTAATGCATATCTTAAACTAACATCGCCTTTAAAGTTTCCAGAATAGTTTTTAGGTATCCAAACTTCGCCTTCTTCCCCTTCTTCTGGAACAAAGCCTATAGGAGCATCGCTAACTATAGTAGAAGGGCTGTAATTACTAATATCCATTGAGGCAGCATATACAAAAGGTTTAAATGCACTTCCAGCCTGTCTTCTAGCTTGAGTAGCACGATTAAATTGATTTCTTGCCGTAAAGCCTGAACCTCCAACCATTGAAACTATATATCCGTTTCTTGGGTCTATTGCAACTAATGCTCCTTCAATTTGTCTTGAAAGTTCTGCCTCATCAGCTTTCATCACTTCCATAGTTATATCATTAACTTCTTCCATACCGAATACATCAGATAATAATGCTAATGGTAAGGTAGTATATTTATTTAAAGTATCTCTTACAGCTATATTAAATTTATTATAAGCACTATTCTCTGGAAGATTAAATAAAATAGAAAGCATTTTTACTCTGTCTATGGTTTCTCTATCATATATTTTGATAATATCCATAGAACCGCCTTCGTATTTATTGTTATATTCTGTAAGTGCTTCAGTTAATAATCTTTGGGCTTCTTCCTGTTTTTCTATATCTATAGTAGTGTATATTTTAAGTCCATCTTCTTTTAACGCTTTCTCTCCATATCTGTCAACTAATTGTCTTCTTACATACTCCGTAACATATGGTGCTCTGTCTATAGAGGCACTGTAGGCAGTAGAACCTCTTCTTCCTATTTTACCAGTATATGTTTCCCAAAACTCTTTATGAGCTTCGGCTGCTTCTTCTCTTGTTATAAACTTTAAATCAGCCATTCTGTTTAATACAACTTTATGTCTTGCTATTGATATATTAGGATTATTAATAGGAGAGTAGGCATTTGGTGCTGGAGGAAGTGTAGCGAGCATTGCACATTCTGCTAAATCTAAATTTTGAACATCTTTATTAAAATAGAATCTGCTTGCTGCCTGAACTCCATAAACAGAGTGTCCGAAATATATTTGATTGAAATATAATGTAACTATTTCTTCTTTCGTAAGTCTTTTTTCTATCTGGAAAGTTACCCAAATCTCTTTTAACTTTCTCATTATAGTTCTTTCACTTGATTTTAATACTATGTTTCTTGCTACCTGCTGAGTTAATGTACTTGCTCCTCTAGCTCTTTTTCCAGTAAGTATATTACCTATAGTACCTCTAAATATACCAAAAATATCTATACCAAAATGTTTCATAAAGTTATTATCTTCCATAGAGATTATGGCTTCTATTAGTTCTGGAGGCAAGTCTTTATATTCAACTAATGCTCTTTGCTCTGTAAAAAACTCTGATATTACCTCGCCTTTTATATCATAAATTTTTGTAGGTATTGTCGGTTTATATAATTCTACTGCCTGAACATCTGGCTGCATAACTATATCAGCTGCTAAAATAGAAAGTACTATAGTAACTGCTAAAAATATAACTGACATGAACACAATATAAAATTTTTTGAATTGCTCTATATTTATTTTATTGTAATTATCCCATATTTTCTTTAAAAATTTCAATTTACTTATCCTAGTATATATTTTATATTCTTATTATACAAATAATTATTCATTTAATCAACATATTTTTTCTATTATAAAAATGAGATATATAAAAAAACACTCTATGAAATTATATGTTCATAGAGTGAAAAAGTAATGGGTTTGTATATATATCTTAAGAGCGCAACAAATGACGTTTGTAGCTATACTATATATAACATTAATAAATAGAAACAGTAAAATATATTTAGCTGATTAAATTAAAATCAGTATTATTACAATACGAAGTTTTTAATTATTATTTTTTTAATTATATTTAAGTGATTTAAGTAAAAATAGTAATGGGCTTATGATTAAGGAAAATCACAAGCCCATCAATAATAGTGTTAGGAGTCTGATAATAATGAATAATTGCTTTGTTTATAAAAAATATTAAATAAAATTAAGATTTCATCTTGTATATCAACTTTTCTTTATCTTTAGTTGTTAATATAAGTTCATCTCCTTCTAATGATATTTTAGATATACTTCCTAACAAATTTATATATTTATCATTAGCTGTTTCTTCAGTACTTTCTGTTTTTATATCTTTTATTAAAATTTTATCATCATTAATGGTATAAGCCGAGAAATATTTATCTCTATTATTATAACCATATATATAATTTTTAGTAAAACCAATAGTAATATTTAATTCATCAAATGCATTTTTTAATACAAATTCTTTGCCTTTAAGATAATTTGATGATAATTCTATTACTTCTTTAAATATTAATTCTTTATCAGTATTAGTTTTTATTTTTAAAATATTACCTTTTATTTCTAAATTATGAGCTTCTGAAAGTAATTGTAAATATTCTTCCTCTTCTTTCATCAAATTTTGAGGTCCGTTCATTTTTGAAGCTGATATATCATTAATTTCTATATTATCTCCTGTTATACGATATGAGGCACTGTATGTATTGATAGTTGATTTTCCGCTTATTTTATTATCATCAAAAATAATTGTAATGCTGTTTTTTGCTAAATTATCTAAAGTATAAACCTTCCCATTTAATATTTTAGTAATTATACTATCATCAATGCTGAAGTCCGTTTCCGAAAACAAGGCAAGAGAATATGCCAGAAAAATAAAAATATATGCCAGTTTTTTAATCATATATAAATATTTTATCCTTTAATAATTATTATTCATATAACTAATATAACAATTATAGTGTAAAATGTATAATAAAAAAAATAAAAAACTATTAAAATAATTGCAAAAAAAGAAAAATAAGTTATCATATTATAGTTTACATAATAAAATCCGATAATAATATGCAGGTAATATATTATGAATAATATACGTGAAGCACATATAGAAGATGCTCAGGATATTATAGAATATATAAAAAAAGTTTCTGATGAAACAGATTTTTTAGTTTCTGGTTCTGAAGAAAGGCAGTTAGATGTAAAAAGAGAGGAGGAATTTCTTCAAAACATACAGCATTTAACATTAGAAAAGATGTTTTTATACGAAATTAGCGGTAAAATTGTAGGAATATGTAATTTAAAAGGCATTAATAAGGTTAGAATAAGGCATAGAACAGAGCTTGGTATAACTGTATTAAAAGATTATTGGTCAAGAGGCATAGCTTCTGAACTTATAAATCATGCTGTTGATTACTGCAGGCTTAATTCTATAAAAAAAATAGAATTAACAGTAAGAACTGATAATGAAAGGGCGTTAAAACTGTATAAAAAAGCGGGTTTTGAGATAGAAGGAGAAATAAAAAGCTTTTTTTGTATAAATGGTGTTTATTACAATTGTTATATTATGGGGCTTTTTGTTTAAAATAACACTATAAATAAATTTTATGTATAGTGTATTGATACTGTAAATGTTATTTTGCTTTTAGTATGAGATTTAATTTTTATTGAGTTGATTGTAAATTAGTTAACATAATACTTGACTATTTTAGAATAATATGTTAACTTTATTCAAGTCGTAAAGATTATCGTTTTTAGAAGAAAAAATATTAGGAAAAAAATTTATAAAGTTGGAGTTCTCAAATGCGAAAGTTTCTTATGGTATTTTTGGTATTATGTTTACTTATACCTGCAGCAGCTTACGCTCAAGATAATACTCAAATACCAATACCTACAATAGGGCTTAATGTAACTCAGGCTCAGACTCCGCAGCAGGTAAGTTTAGGTCTTCAAATATTATTTCTTTTAACGATATTGTCTTTATCTCCGTCTATTATAATAATGACAACAAGTTTTATAAGAGTTTCAATAGTATTAAGTTTCGTACAAAGGGCATTGTCATTACAGGAAACCCCGCCAAGAGCATTGATAATGGGGCTTTCACTATTCCTTACATTTTTTATAATGATGCCCACATTAACTCAGGTGAATAATGAGGCACTGCAGCCGTATTTGAACGGATCTATAGGTGTCAATGAATTATACAGCAGAGGCATACAGCCTATAAGAATGTTTATGTTCAACTCTTTAAGAGGTGAAAACGGTATGAAGAGTTTGGATTTATTTCTAAGTATAAGTGATACTAATATAAGACTTAGAGATATTCAGACAGTAGATGATTTGAATAGGATACCCACTATAGTAGTAGTGCCTGCATTTATAATAAATGAACTTACTATAGCATTCAAAATGGGAATATACCTATTTATACCGTTTATTGTTATAGACTTGGTTGTTGCTTCTATACTTATGGCAATGGGTATGATAATGCTTCCGCCTATTATGATATCTTTGCCTTTAAAAATAATTTTGTTTGTTGCAGTTGATGGCTGGAAACTATTAATACTTCAAATAGTTCAAAGTTTCCAATAATTATAAAAAATATTTGGCTTTTATATAGTTAATTTATTTTAAGGAATTTTTATGAGTGATACTTCAATTATCGTTTTGGTGCAGGAAACATTATGGGTTTTTATGCTTCTTTCTGCCCCTGTTTTGGGTGTATCAATAATAGTAGGTTTGATAATATCTATACTTCAGGCTACTACAAGTATTCAGGAGCAAACTTTAACATTTGTTCCAAAGATGATAGCGATGCTTGCTGTTATATATATGCTTGCTTCTTGGATGCTTAATTATACAAGTGCTTTTACTGTAAGATTATTTAGCATACTTCCTAGTATAGCTAGATAATAAATATTTATAATAGGTTAGGGATAATAGGAATAAGAAATGGATAATTTTGTTAATTTTTTCCAGATTTACCTGCTCATTATGGTAAGGTTTATAGCTATACTTATGGTAGCTCCTTTATTCTCATCTAATGTTATTCCTAATAGTATAAAAATGGCACTTGCTTTTATAGCTACGGCTACTATATTTCCTTTAGTTGCTGATATATCTGTTCAGGCTGCTCCTACATTTGTTGAATATTTTTTAACACTTGTTAATGAGGCACTTATTGGAATATTAATAGGATTTTTGATGTCTATTATATTTGCTGCCTATCAGGTTATGGCAAATTTCTTTGAGGTTCAAATGGGATTTGGTATATCAGAAACAGTTGACCCAATATCACAGGTTACAGTTCCAGTATTAGGTCAGCTTCAGTCTTTGGTAGTGGTATTAATATTTATAGCTATAGACGGACCAAGCTGGGTGGTTAGAACTTTATTTTATAGTTTTAAAGCTATGCCAGTATTAAGTGATGCATCAAAAGCTGTATTTGCTTCATCATTTAATGGTGTTATAGATAGAATGATATATTATATGAGTTCATTATTTTCTATAGCTCTTTCGCTTGCTTTGCCTATAATGCTTACTTTATTCTTATTATCACTAAGTTTGGGTTTGTTGTCAAAAGCAGCTCCTCAGATGAATATTTTAATGTTAGGTTTTCCTATGCAGATAGGTGTTGGTATCGTTTCTTATTATATATTAATACCAGTGCTTGTTTCTAACTTTATGAGAATATTGGAATATACTATATCAGATGTTAATAATATAATAACTTTCTTATCGGGAGGTACTATATGAAAAATATAATATCTTCCGTACTTGAACTATTAATAATATTTAAAGCCAAGCTATACAGAAAATATTTACGTATCACAAAAAAAGGCTATGTGTTAACATTATTTGCATCTCCTGAAGATGAAGGCAGAACAGAACTTCCTACAGAGAGAAAGAAAAGAAAAGCAAGAGAAGAAGAAGGACGTGTTGTAAACTCTGTAGAAATAAACCAAACTCTTGTTTTAGCAGTTACAATAGCTGTAATAGCACTTCTTACAACATATTTAACTGATACAGTGTCTAAATTTTTTATGACAATATTAAATAAGATATCAACAGCAGACGCCACTATGAATGTATTGTCTCTGCCAGATATGTTTTTGGAGATAGTAGTTTTAATAGCAAAAACTGCAGGTATAGTTTTGGCAGTAGCATTAGTTGTAGGTGTGGGGATTAATTTAGCACAAACTAAATTCCTATTTACGACTAAAAAATTAAAACCTAATTTTAAAAGAATAGCTCCTACTTGGTCAAACTTTAAAGAAAGGGTATTTATTTCTTCACAAAACTTAATGAACTTGGCAAAAATTTTATTTAAAATGGTAGTTATATCTTTTCTTACTTTTACTACAATATATGGAAAACGCACTGAATTATTTAATATGACTAACATGGAGCTTCCTCAGACTATGCATCTTTTCTTTTTTATAGTTTTGGAGATGCTTGCTAAGGTAATAGTATTTATGATAATAGTATCTGCTTTCGATTATTTCTTTCAAAGAAGGCAGTATATTAACAGCTTGAAGATGACAAAGCATGAGATGAAAGAAGAGTTCAAAGAGATGGAAGGAGATCCTTTGGTAAAAAGTCAATTGCAGGATATGGCTAGAAAGATAGTAAGCAGAACAATGCTAAAATCTGTACCAGAGGCTGATGTAGTTATTACAAACCCGACTCACTTTGCAGTTGCTTTAAAATATGAAAATGGCGATTATGCTCCAGTAGTAACAGCTAAGGGAGCGGATCATATAGCTTTAAGAATAAAAGAAATAGCTAAAGAAAATGATGTACAAATAGTAGAGAATAAACCTTTAGCCCGTGAATTATATTTTAATGTTGAAATAGGGCAGTATATACCAGAAAAACTGTTCCATGTTGTTTCAAGAATACTTGGCGAAGTATATAGAATACGTAATGAAAAAATGGCAAGGGCTATATAGGAGGAATAAAAAGTGGCAACAATGAATGGTGCTAAATCAATATTAGATTCGATAAAACTGCCTGCTAATATGAGCAGACACAGCGATATAATGTTTGCTGTAGGTGCGGTTATGGTAATAATGATGCTCATTATACCATTACCTTCCTTCGTATTGGACTTTTTGCTTATAGTAAATATTATAGTATCATTATTAATATTACTTATGGTGCTTAGTATAAAAAGTGCCAATGATTTCAGCGTATTTCCTTCTGTGCTTCTTGTTATGACAGCTTTCAGACTTGCTCTAAACGTATCCACTACAAGGGCTATTCTTACAGAGGGTGCTAATTTCAACGGTAAAGTTATCACATCATTTGCTGACTTTGTAGTAGGCGGAAATATAGTTGTAGGTGTAGTAATATTTATCATACTTATTATAGTACAGTTTGTAGTTATCACTAAAGGTGCTACAAGGGTATCAGAAGTAGCAGCAAGATTTGCATTAGACAGTATGCCTTCAAAAATGATGGCTGTTGAAAGTGAACTTCAGGCTGGTGCTATTACTGATAAAGAGGCAGAAGAAAAAAGAAAAAAAATAAGAGGCGAAAGTGATTTTTATGGTACTATGGACGGTGCTTCAAAGTTTGTACAAGGAGACGTTATAGCAGGTATCATAATCACAGTTATAAATATAGTAGGCGGACTCATCATAGGAATGACTATGAGAGGCGAGCCTTTTGCTCAGGCGGTTAATGCTTATACACGCTTTACGGTAGGTGATGGTTTGGTAAGTCAGATACCTTCTTTCTTTATGAGTTTTGCTACTGGTTTATTAGTAACTAGAAGCAGCAGCGAAGATAATTTGTCTACTCAAATTGCAGTGCAGATTTTTGCTAAACCTAAAAACTTATTTATAGGTGCTGGTTTTGCTTTCTTTTTAATGCTTTTACCTGGTTTTCCAAAAATAGCATTATTTGTTATAGCATTAGCATTATTTTTAGCAGGTTATGCTCTAAGAAGAGAACAGCAGGAACTTGGACTTAATGAAGATGGTACAAAAGCAGATGCTGGAGAGCAGGTACATCAAGGTCCTTTGGATGTTACCCCGTATTTGAAAGTAGAAAAGATAGAGCTTTCAGTAGGTGCTTCGCTTATACCTTTGGCATTAGAGTCTGAGGGCGGAGATTTAATTAACAGAATAAGTCAGATACGTAGAGAGCTTGCTTTGGAAGTGGGTTTGGTTGTACCTCCAGTACGTATTGTAGATAATAGTGTAATAGAGCCAGACGAATATACTGTAAGTATTAATGGTACAGAGATGGCTAAGGGATTTGTACGTCCTAATATGCTTTTAGCTTTGAATGCTAATTCCCCAGACGGACCTTCACCAGATTGTGAGAAAGTAAGAGAGCCAGCATTCGGGCTTCCAGCTTATTGGATTAAAGTTGATGAAAAAGATATGGCTGAGAAAAAAGGATTTATGTTGTTTCAGCCTACATCAGTTATTGCTACTCATTTCAGCGAAACTATTAAAAGAAATGCTAGTCTTCTTATCGGACGTGAAGAGGTACAGAATATGCTTGATCTTATTAAAGATGATCATAAAGCACTTGTATCCGAAGTACTTGCTGCTAAACCTCACAATGAAAGTCCTCTTGGTTATATACAAAAAGTATTGCAGAATCTTCTTCAAGAAGAAGTGCCTATCAGAAACAGTGTTGCTATATTAGAGGGTGTTGCTGATGCTATATCTATTATGGGAAGCGAACAGGCTACTGAACTTGTAAGAAGCAGACTTGCATCTCAAATATCGCAGATGGTTGCAGACCAAGACAGAAATATCAGAGTTATTACTTTAAGTCAGCAGCTGCAAAATAATATAGCTCAAAACCTTGCAAATACTGGAAATTTACAAGGCTCTCAAATGATAGCTATGAGTTTTGAAAGTATGCAGAACTTGATTAAAAATATAAAAGATGCTGTTAAACTTGTCAGTGATTCTGGAGTTGATGATATAGTATTTTTAACTTCTCCTATCATAAGAAGACCTTTATATCAATTTATATCCAAAAATGTTGGTAAGTATAAGGTTATAGCAACTACTGAAATAGCACAGGGATATAATGTACAGGGAGTTGCAAGCATAAAATAACAAAATACAAAGCTCTGTAAAGAGTATTTTTTAAGATATAAATATAATTATTTGGAGTTAAACAATGAAAACTATAAAAATTTTTGGTAAAAACAGAGAGGAAATTGAAAAACAAGCCAGAGATAAATATGGCGAAAGCTATTTTATTATTAGTGTTAGAGAAAGCAAAAGAAAAAACATATTTGGCATGATTAAAAAAGAGTTTGAAGTTTCTATTGGTATATTAGAGCAATATTAATAAAAAATTTAAGATAAATTATTAAGATATAAATATTTATAATCGAGGAGTTTCTAAGATGATTAGAGGAGTTACAATATGGTAGACATACGTACTATAAGAGGGAAGGATAAGACTGACGCCTTTGCCAAAGCAAGAGTGGAATACGGCGGAAATTTTGTTATACTGACAAGCAAAGATGTAAAAGTAGGCGGTTTTTTAGGTCTTGGAATGAAAACAGAGCATGAACTTAGAATAATGCTTAATAACTCTATATATGATAGAAAAAACAATTCAGAAGAAAAAAATTCTTATGACAGCAGCACAGAAGATGATGATATGCATAGAACCAAACTTCTAAGCGACAGAATAGAGATGAAAAAGCATACAACTGAAACTATTGATGCAAGTGAAATGGCTGATAGAATAGTTGCTGTAACTAAGGCTTTAAAAGAGGCTTCAAGAGAAAGAAATGCTAATAGAACAAGCAGTTCTTCAGCTATGAAAAATAGTTTAAACTCTTCTTCTCAATCTGTTCATTCTGACAGTTTTGATGATGACAGCAGAGATGGTATTAGTAGTATCAACGAAGAACTTGTTAATGAAACTTTGGAAAGCAATAATCATTCATATTCTATTGAAGAAAAAAAGGAAAATATATCTGCTAGAGAGATAAATAATAATAGCACAGATAATTTTACTCCATTGCCTCATTTTAATAATTCTCCTTATTCCAATTTTTCATCTTCTACATTTACTAATGTAAAAGGTTCAATGCTTTCAGACTATAATACTACTAATAATAGTTTTTCTCCAATAAATAATTATAGTAATTTTGCTAATAACAGCTTTATGAATGGTATGAACAGCAATATGAATAATTTTAATAGCAATGTTATACCTAATCATATTAGCACTTCAAATAATCAGAATAATAATTCAGCTAATACTGCTAATGCTATAGATGAAAATGTAAAAAAATTAGTTCAAGAACAGATAAGAGATATGGTAAAAGAATATTTGGAAGGAAGTTTGCCAAATATTAATAAAAATAATAAATATAATTCTCAAAATAATACTAATTCTAGTAATAATAGAAATACATTTAATGATACTGAAGATGAAGAAATTAATAATGCTATAGAAGAGATAAAAGAATACAGAGAAGAAAATAATCTCACTAGAGAACATAGAGAAAAGAAAACGAATGTGAGAGATTATTTTGAAGATACAGATGATACTTCTGATGACTATAATAATAATGATGATGGCTCTGAAAATAATCCTGCTGACGGAATGGAAGAGAGCTTCAATTATTTAAGAGACAGAGAGTTTCCTGAAGAGGTTCTTTTAGATTTAAGAGAATATTTATTAACTTCAAGCAATGCAAGATTTTTTCAGTCTAAAGATGTAATTAGAGAGGAGGTTGAAAAATATTTCTCTGATAAATTAATATTGGCTAATGGTATAGATGTAGGGGCGAAAAAGAAAATTATAGTATTTGTAGGACCTACAGGAGTTGGAAAAACAACAACTATACCTAAAATAGCAGCTCAGCATATGAAGTCTGGAAAAAAAGTTTCTTTTGTTACAATAGATAATTACAGAATAGCAGCGGTTGACCAGCTTCAAAGATATGCAAGCATTATGAAAGTTCCGTTTACTAGTGCAAGTACTCCTGAAGCTTTAAGGGCTGAAATTAGAAAGATGGATAATTCTTCTCTTTTATTTATTGATACTATGGGACGTTCTCCAAAGAGTGCTGAAGAAATAGTTGCTATGTCAAAATATTTTACTACAGTTGGAAGATTTGACATGGATATTCAGCTTGTTATGAGTGCAACTGCTAAATATAAAGATGCTGTGAAAATACTTAATGGTTTTAAGCCTACTAATTATAAGGGAGTAATACTTACAAAAGTTGATGAAACTGATTATTTGGCTTCTTCAATTTGTGCTATTACAAAGAAGAAACTGCCTATTACCTATATAACACATGGTCAGGGTGTGCCTAAAGATATATCTACAGCTAAGAAATATGGATATAAAATAATGGAAGGATTATTTGGTTCTTCAAAATAAAGATAATTATAAAAAACAGGAAATTAAGTATATATTATGAAAGATCAAGCAGATGAATTAAGAAAGATGATGGGCGTAAAAGATAAACGTCCGCAGCGTATAATAAGTATAGCCAGCGGCAAAGGTGGCGTAGGCAAAACTAATATAGCTATTAATCTATCCATAGCATTGCAGGAATTGGGTCAGAATGTTCTTTTAATAGACGCTGATCTTGGACTTGGTAATGTTAATGTAATACTTGGAAATATACCAGAATATAATCTTTACCATGTTATTAAAGGTGTAAAAAAACTGCATGAGGTTGTACTTGAAACTGATTATGGTATAAGATATATTGCAGGAGCTTCAGGATTCTCTTCTCTTGCAAATCTTTCTGGAAGAGCTTTAACTAAATTGGTTAATAGTATGGATTCTTTAAATGATGCTGATATTATTATAGTAGATACTGGAGCAGGAATTTCTGATACAGTATTATATTTTCTATTATCATCAGATGAAAGTATTGTAGTTACAACTCCAGAACTTACTGCTATACTTGATGCTTATGGTGTAATAAAATCTATAGCCCCAGAAAATGCTAATGCTGATATAAAAATATTAGTTAATAGAGTTACAAAGGCTTCTGAAGGTAAAGAAGTGGGAGATAAAATTATTATGACAAGCAAAAAATATTTGGATATGGATGTAAAATATTTAGGTCATATTTTGGAAGATAAGACTATTCCTTATGCCGTGTCTCAGCAGCTTCCTTTTTATCAATATGATAATAAATGTCATGCTTCTATGTCTATATATAATATTGCTAAAAAAATAGTTGATATGGAATATGATGATGACAGAGAAGCAAAAGGTTTGGGAGGATTTATGGAATCTCTTCTATCTTTTGTAAGTAAAAAATAAAAATTATTAATGAATTAATACTTAGAGGTAATTTATGAATAATATAGTTGAAAAAGTAAAACAATATTTTTCATCTAATTTTGGAAAATTAGCAGCAATTATAGCTGGACTTTCTTTTGTTATAACGCTTATATTATCAGTTTCCTATAAAAATAGAATTGACATTTCTTTATTAAAAGCAATTTTTTCAGCTATTATAACAATTGCCATATTGTTTTTACTTGGTACAGTATTGAAAAAATATTTAGGTGATGTAATAGATGAAGCAGAAGATAATTCTAATATGGATATAGACTATAATGCTATAGATGATAATAGTACTAATAATACAATTTCGCCTGATACAGATAATGCTCCTTTTACTCCAGATTTGAGTCCTGATTCAGCAGCTCCAAAACCTTTAAATCTTGATAAAAATACTAAGCCGAATTATAAAAGTTCAGGAGATGATATTGGCGATATAGTATTCAGTAAGCCCAATACCACTCAAAGTACTACAAGCTATACTTCAAGCAGCAGCAGTATGTTCCCTGATAAGAAGGTTACAAGTGAAGAGATGGAAAGAGAGGTTAGGGAAGACCCTGAAAAAGTAGCTAAGGCTGTTAGAACAATGATAGCTAAAGATGAAAAAGATGATAAGTAAAACATATTAAAATAAAGAATTTAATAGTTAGGGTGAATATTATGAGAGACAAAGATAAAATACCAAATATTACTAATGACAATGAACAGGAATATTGGCAGGAGTTTAAAAATACTCAGTCACCTTATATAAGAGAAGCTTTAATTAATAAATATTCTCCATTGGTAAAATATGCTGCAGACAGAATATATGTTAATATGGACACTCAGGAAAATGTTGAACTTCAGGATTTGTTTGGTTTCGGAGCTTTCGGACTTATGGATGCTATTAATAAATATAACCCTAATAATGTAGATATTAATTTCAAAACATATGCTCTTGATAAAATTAGCAGAGCTATATATGATGGACTCAGAGAATTAGATTATCTGTCAGACTCTATGAGAGATGTTTGGTATGCAGGCGATGATTCTAATGATAAAACTGAATATGTGGCTGAAAGAGAAAATACGAAAAATAAAATAGTAGATGCTTTGAAAAAACTTCCTGAAAAAGAAAAACAGGTGATTATATTATATTATTATTATGATCTTACATTAAAAGAGGTTGCTAATATATTAGAGGTACCAGAGAGTAAAATATCTCAGCTGCATACAAAAGCTATTAATGATATTAAAGATTTATATAAGAATGGTAATATATTAGAGCCAAGATTAAGCAGAAATATAAAGCCTCAGGAAATGACTGATATTTTTATAATACCAGTAAGCCAATATAATGAAACTATGAAAAATTATATAGAGACTCCTACTACATATTTGAGTGATGTTTGGTATGTAGATGATGATTATGATGAAATATCTGTAATAGATACATTAAAATCTAAAACTAATCATGAGTATTTTATAGATAGAGAATATACAAAAAATAAAATAATAGCTGATTTGAAAAAACTGCCTGAAAAAGTTACTAAGGCTGTTATAATAATTATAAAAAGTTAAAAACGATAAAAAAGATAAATAAGAAATTATTTAGAAAAATTATATAGTAAAAAATTAATAACTAGAGTGAATATTATGAAGATGAACAAAAAAGAAAAAGGTAAAATACCAAATATTACTAATGATAATGAACAGGAATATTGGCAGGAGTTTAAAAATACTCAGTCACCTTATATAAGAGAAGCTTTAATTATTAAATATTCTCCATTGGTAAAGTATGTTGCAAGCAAAATATCTGTTAATATGGGTTCGCATAAACATATTGAATTTCAGGATTTGGTGGGTTTCGGATCTTTCGGACTTATGGATGCTATTGATAAATATAACCCTAATAGAGATATTAAGTTCAAAACATATGCAGTTACTAGAATTAGGGGAGCTATATATGATGAACTTAGAAAATTGGATTATCTTCCTAGGTCTATACGTAAAGATGTTAAAGAAATAGAGAAGGCAAGAGAAATATTAGAGGCTAGATTAAGCAGAAATATAAAGCCTCAGGAAATAGCTGATATGCTTGGAATACCTATAAGCAAATATAATGAGACTATGAAAAGATATATAGAGGCTTCTCCTACTTCACTTAGCGATGTTTGGTATGTGGGAGATGATTCTGATGAAATATCTGTGATAGATACATTAAAATCTAATGATAAAACTAACCCTGAATATTTGGCTGAAAGAGAAGATGTAAAAAATAAAATAGTAGCTGCTTTGAAAAAACTTCCAGAAAAGGAAAAGCAGGTACTTATATTGTATTATTATGATGATCTTACCTTAAAAGAGATTGGAAAAGTATTAGAGGTATCCGAGAGCAGAATATCTCAATTGCATACAAAGGCAATACAGCAATTAAGATATAGTCTTTCAGAGATAAAAAAACAATTATTATAAAATAGGTGATTTTTATGAATGAGTTAAAAAGAAAAATATTGCAAAGCGATTTTTATAAAGAGGTTTATAATAATAAAAATACACGTTCTGTTGAATTATCTGTAGCGTCTTTGGAACGCGGTATGCAGGAGGCTGCTGCTATATTTCAATGTCCGATTTATGAATTGAGTTATAAGGTTTTGGAAGAGGGAAGCAAAGGATTTTTTAATATAGGTGCTAAACCATTTTTGGTAAGATATACACATATTACGTATGACAAATCTAATATAGGCCCTGCTATAGGAGCTGATTATACTGTTGGAAATGTAAATGATTATAACCAAGAAAAAGTAGTGTTTAATAAAGATACTGAAATAATTGTAAGAGTAAAAAGAGACGGAGTATTTTTAAAAGTTAATCCTCCAGTTGCTGATGGAAAAAGAATTGAAGATATAACAGCTTTGGAAGGTAAGTTAATAGATGCTGGAATAAAAGAATATGATTCTCATTTGGCTAAGAAAATGCTTCATGAACAGACTGGAGAATATGCCAAAGTTGCTGAATGGGACGTTGGAAGATCTGGAAATAATGCTAAGATTAGTTATAGTATTAGTGATGACAAAATGCGTGCTTATGTTACTGTAACCAAACCTAATAAAGGCGGAAGAGAAATGGATTTGCAGGACGTAAAAGAGCTAATGGAAAATAATGGAATTACTTTCGGATTTCAGGAAGAGAATGTTGTTAAGTGTTTAGAAGAAGGTACCTTTAATATACCTATACTTGCAGCTGAAGGACGTGCTCCTGTAAATGGTCAGAATGCTAAAGTGGAATATTTGGTTAATGTTAATAAAAAAGTTATACCTAAATATATAGGAGAGGATCAAAGTATTGACTATAAAGATCTAAGCATAGTAGAAAATGTTGAGCAGGGGCAGAAATTAGCTAGGAAAATACCTGCAACTGATGGTGAAGTAGGAAGAACTGTACTTGGAGTAAAAATAGAAACTAAGAGCGGAAAAGATATTGATATTAAAGAAATATTGGGTGACAATGTTGAGATGTCTGATGATGGAGAGTATATAATATCTTCTATAAACGGACAGGTAGTACTTAGAGGAAAATCACTTAATGTTGAGCCTATATTTGAGGTTTCTGGAGATGTAGGTCCTGAGACTGGAAATATCAATTTTATTGGAAGTGTTGTTGTTAAAGGAAGTGTAAGTGATAATTATTCTATAAAAGCAGAAGGTAATATCGATGTACATGGAACTGTTGGAAAATGCGACCTTGAGGCTAAAGGTGATATTATGGTTAAACTTGGTATTCAGGGTAATGAAAATAGCTCTGTAAAAGCAGGCGGCGATGTTATTGCTAAGTTTATACAGTTTTCTAATGTTCAGGCTGGAAATAATGTTGTTGTTACAGAAGCTATACTTAATTCAAATATTGATGCTGATAATAGAATTATACTTATAGGTAAGAGAGCTTCTGCAAGCGGCGGAAGATTAAGAGCTTTAAGAGAAGTTAATGGTAAAGTTTTGGGCTCTCAGGCTGGTGCCATAACATTGATAGAAACAGGTATATCTCCTGCTAAAAGACGTGCCATTGATGATTTGGATAAAGAAAAAGAAGAATTAGACAGTTCTATAGAAGAAACAGAAAGAAATATAAAATCTCTTGAACAGGCTGCTAAACTTAAAAAACTTGATGATGAGAAAAAAGATCAGTTACAGAGTTATAAAGATCAGTTATCACAGGCGAATAGCAGAAGAGAAGAGGTTGTTTTAGAAAGAGAAGCATTAAATCAGAATATAGAAGTAGAAAAAGTGGAATCTACAGTTAGTGCTGGTAAAGAGATGCTTCCGGGAGTTAAATTAATTATAGGAAGTGCTGAGTTTACAATAAGACAAAGCTATAAAGCTATAACTTTCTTTGAAGAAGGCGGAATGATACAGACAGAAAAATATAGAGGCGAACCTAAAAATGACAGCAAAAAAAATGAAGATGATGAATAATCTTAAATAAGAGGTTAAAAAATATATGGCTTTAAAAATAAATGAATTATACAGAGCAGCTGTTGAATGTGCTATTGATGCTGATCCTAGAGGCAGAGCGATTGTAGAAAAAGAGTTTGAAAACACGAAAAAAAATTATAATAGTTTAGATGAAAATAAAAAAGAATATTTTGATAAAGACACAATATTTAATCCTTATGCCGATACAAGAGTTCTTAATATTGCAGAGGATAAAGATATAAAAAAAATTTTCTGCGGTATAGATATGCAGACTTCAGAGCTTTTACTTGCTGACAGACTTAATGAAAAAAATGAAAATATCGATTTGGTTATAACTCATCACCCTAATGGGTATGGTTTTGTTAATTTTTATGATGTTATAGAAATGCAGGCTGAAAAAAACGCTTTGCATAATGTGCCTATAAATGTATCTGAGGCTTTAACTAATAAAAGACTTAATGAAGTAAGCCGTTCTGTATACGGAGCCAATCATTATAGAGATGTTGAAACTGCTAAACTTCTTAAACTTAATTATATGTGTATGCATACTGTGGCTGATAATTTTGTAGAGAGTTTTTTAACTGAAAAGATGAAATTAGAAAAGCCTAATACATTATCAGATATAATTGATATTTTATACACAATAGAAGAATATAAAATATCGGCTAAGCGTTATAATCCTCCTAAAATATTTAATGGTTCTAATAAATCTAAAGTTGGAAGTATTATTGTTGATATGACAGGAGGAGCTTCATTTGACTCTGCTATGATATATGCACTTTCTAAAGCGGGTATTTCTACTATTATAGTTATGAATATATCTGACAGACTTTTAGATGAATGCAAAAAACATTATATAAATGTTATTTGTGCTGGTCATATGTCAAGCGATAGTTTGGGACTTAATTTGTTATTTAAAGCTATTAAAGAAAAAACTAAAGAAGACTTTGAGATAATTCCAGCTTCTGGTTATATTTTTGTTTCTAAATAGTTGATATGTATGAGTGATAAGAAATGAGTAAATATTGTAATATATTGTTTGATCTTGACGGAACAATTATTGATTCTGCTTCAGGTATAATGAATGGTGTTTTATACGGGGTAAAAAAAATTAATGAAACATATAATTTAAATATAAATATCCCAAGTAATGAAACATTAAAAAAGTTTATAGGTCCTCCTTTAGATTCAAGTTTTAGAAAATATTGTTATGATGATGAAAAATTATCTCTTGAGTTTGTAAAGTTTTACAGAGAAGATTATAATGGAAATAACGGGCTTTTTAATTGTTCTCTTTATGACGGCATATATGATTTAATAAAAAAACTTTCAGAGAATAATTATAAAGTATTTTTAGCAACTGCCAAACCTAAAGAATCCGCTTTAAGAATAATAGAGCATTTTGGAATGGAAAAATTTTTTACTGGATTTTATGCACCTATTTTAGGCGGAAAAATAAAAAATAAATTAGATGTATTGAAAGAAGCATTAGAAAAAGAAAATTTTGAAAAAGACAAAACTGTTATGATAGGTGATAGAATAGATGATATAGATGCTGCTAAAAATGTGGGTATTGATTCTATTGCTGTACGTTACGGATTTGGAAATGATGATGAGTTTAAAAATGCTGTTTATATAGTTGATAATACTAAAGAAATATTTGATATATTAAGCAAATAAAATTTCTTCTAATACTTTTTTGCTTTTTATATTTCTGTTTATGTGATTAAATAAAGATTTGTTCATTATATCTTTTACAGTTCCTATTGAATTATTATACAAGTTAATTATATCTTTACTATTTACTATATCTATTAATGATGTGTGTTTTATAATTCTCATAAAATTTTTATCATCTTCTGTTATTTCAAATGCATCTTTTATTATTGCTTTGCATTTTGAGCATATAAGTCCTCCTTCTATTATAGAATAAAATGATGCATTATTGTTTTCACATAGTATACATTTATCCAAATGAGGAGATATTCCTGCTATATGAAGAGTTTTCATCTCAAATGCTCTCATTAAAATATTGATATACATTTTTTTTATTTTATCATTGCTATCATTGTCTTTTTGACTTTCTTGTTTTTCTAATTCTTCTAATGCATTTAAAGATTTCTCCATTAAAATAAAATATCTTTCATCAAAATCCCTTGCACAGTATAGCAGTACTTCTCTGATATAAAATACTAAGAGTGATGAATATATTGACTTTTCTAATGATGTATAATTTTTAATAATGCTAGATTCTTTTAATATAGATAATTGAGGCTGTTTTTTTTCGTATATATCTATATCTAATTTTGAAATACTTTCCAAATCAGAGCCGAATGCTTTAGAAGATTTTTTTGCTTTATAGCATATAGCCTGAATGACTGAGTTATTAGTTAGAAAAGAAGCTATTATAGATGAAGTTTTATACTCATTATATGATAGTATAAATGCCTGAGTATTTTTTATCAATATTTTTCCTTAAAGTATATAATATAAAAATAGGGCAGGAATCTATCTTAAAAGAAACCCGCCCCGAACTATGCCGTTAAGCTATTAAGCTTGATGAATAGCATTGCTTGGACAAACTGGTTCACAAGCACCACAGTCAGTACATTTGTCTGGGTCAATCACGTAGATATCTCCTTCGCTAATAGCATCAAATGCACATTCTGGTTTACAAGAACCGCAAGCTACACAATCGTTATTTATAACACGTGGCATAATTTACCTCCATATAATTAATTAAACTCTCTATATTATAACATAAATTAATAACGAAATCAATATCTATAATCCAATTATAAATATATTCTAATATATTTTGATATTAATCTAACACATGTTTTGTTTATTTAACTTAATATTAAATTATTTATATTAACTTTGAAAAAATCATAAATGTCCTTGTAAAATTATTTAATAAATGTTATAATATAACTTAATACAGTAATATCATTTTTAGAAATCATAAAAATATAATATTACTAGCTTTTGTAATAATTTAAGGTTAATTTTATTAAAACAAATTTATATTTAATCAAATTTTAAGGAGTTAAAAATGGACAAGAAAAAAGAATTTAAAGTTGCAGTAGCAGGTTACGGACATGTAGGTAAGGATACAGTAAAAACTATTATTGAGAATAATTCTATAATGGAAAACAGAACTGGAATAAAATTAACCGTAAAAACCATTTTTAGCCGAAATATTGATAAAGTACAAAATGATAAATTTTTGGACAGGGTAGAAATAAAAACTAAAGATTTGAACGATATATTGAATGATGATGATATTGATATAGTAATAGAAGTTTTAGGCGGTATGGATACTGCTAAAGAACTATTAATGAAAATAAAAAAACCAGTTGTTACAGCAAATAAGGCATTACTTGCCAACTGTTTTGGAGAGCTTATAAAAGACAGAAAAACAGATATAGCATTTGAGGCATCTGTTGCTGGTGCTATACCTATAATAAAAGCTATGAAAGAGAGTTTGGTTTCTGACAGAATGGAGGGTGTTTACGGAATATTAAACGGTACTTGTAATTATATATTAACAAACATGACTAAAAATAATTTAGATTTCAATGTTGTACTTAAAGATGCTCAGGAAAAAGGATATGCTGAAGCTGACCCTACATTTGATATTGACGGAATAGATACTGCTCATAAACTTTGTATACTTTCTTCTATTGCTTTTTGCAATGTTATAAGTTTTGATAAGATATTTATTAGAGGAATAAGAAATATTATATTAGATGATATTGTATTTGCTTCTGAGCTTGGTCTTACTATTAAATTGATAGCTGAGGCAGCTTTAGATGAAAATGATAATGCCTATATATACGTAATACCTACATTACTTAATGACAGCAATATGCTTTCAAAGGTAGATTATGCTTTTAATGCTATAACAGTTGTAGGGGATCGTTCAGGAGACACAGTATTTTATGGATCAGGTGCAGGCGGAAGACCTACAAGCAGTGCTATAGTTTCTGATGCTATTACTTTGGCTAGAAACAGTCTTATTACTGATGAGCTTAGAGTGCCTATACTTGGTTTTGTTAATGAGAATAAAAATATCAAAGTAAAAGATTTTAAAGATAAAAATGAAACTTTTTATGTAAGATTTAAATCAAATAATAATAATTTACTTGCCTTTAATGAAGCCTTTTATGATATCAATATTGAAAAAAGTGTTGAAAGAAACGGGTATTTTATGTATGTACTTAAAGATGTCAGCATAAACTCTATAATTGAAGCTATAGAAAAAGTTGAAAAAATAGAAGATATATTTATAGCAAAAATAAAATAATATATTTTTAGATTTATGATTAACAGCACATATATAGATTTGAATAACTATATATGTGCTTTATTTTTTATTTTTATAATAAGCTAAATGAAGCAGATTTGTATTATAATCTTTAATTGATATAGCTTTATTTTGATATATTATGTTTTTGTATTTATCATTAGAGTTTATATTCTTACTTCTGAATCCTCCGTCCATTCTTAAAGAGTATAAAATATCTCCTATGGTAATTGATTCAGGCTGACAGCCTAAAGTGTATGAAATATTTGAGCCATTAACTATCTTTATTACAAACATAGACTTTTCTAAAGCATCGGATATTTCTGTTATTGTAGTAGGTGCTGTTCTTAATTCTTTGGCAAGCTCATACATAGTTATTGCTTTTTTCTTATTTATAAATCTGTAAGTTACTATATACATAAATTCTAATGCTATAGCTTCTTTTTCAGCAAATGATAATCTTATATTACTTTTATCAATTCCATAAGATCTGAAATATTGTATAGAGTAGGTAAGTTCAGCACCGAATAATATAATAATCCAAACTATATATAACAATAATAATAATACAGGTATTTGAGCAAAAGAGCTTGCTGATGATAATTCGGCTGGAGTTATACTAGTGAGCATATTATTTTCACTGCTTATAGTAACTACATCATCTATTTTGAAATTATATTTTACAAGCTGTTCTCCTACATTTGGTGAAAAACTTTTAAAATCAAGCATATTAGTTTCTATAGGTTTTTTTTCATATATTGCTCCGCTTATTCCATTTCCAACATTTTCCATAATAACATAGCTTATTCTTTCTATTTTTATACTTGTTATATTTTCAACATCAATTTTTTGATTTTCCTGAAGTATATTTTCATTGGCGTTAGTAACTTCATTAGTTATTATATTTTGATTGGTGTCAGTAACTTCATTAGTTATTATGTTTTCATTTGATGTATCATTATATTCCGTATATCCAGTATTAATTTCTTTTACAATATATTCTATTTTGTATCTGTCACTGTCAAATATTTGTTTATAATTCTTTACATTTATATTGAGTTTAAAATAAACGCTGAAAAGTGTTATTATCGCTATGGCCACTAATATAGAAGATATAGCAGCATTAGACCAATTTACTTTTGTCTGCGGAACTAATACGTAAGAAAATAATACCAATATAGAAGTTAATATTATAGGAGTAACCCAAGATAATAGTATTTTTATTAATGCTGGAAGATTATGCAAATTTATAGATGTATAAGTTATTAAAGTAAATGATACGCCAATTAATATAGGAATTAGGAAAAGCAAAGCTATATAATTGGCTACAACTCTAGGTATAGAAGTTGTTATTTTTACACGCCATATTTTTACTAAAGATGATTGTATACTATGAAGTATTAATGCTGTACTCACTATAGTTGATATAATACCAATAATACCGAAACTTGCCAAATTGGTATTATCAGCTATATTTAATATCTGCCTTACCATAGGTTCATAAAAAGGTGCATTTTTTTCCATCCAGTCAAATATAACAAGAAATATGTTCTGATATATATTAAAAATTCTCAATATAAATAATCCAACTATCAATGCTGGTATAAATGATAATGTTACCAAATACGTTAGAGCTGCTGCTCTTATAGTACAGTCATCTTTAAAAAAATCTGTAATGGCAAATGTAATCACTCTATATATATTTACTAAAAACTTTTGTATGGGGTTAAATGTGTTTTGGTCAATGAAATATATGTCTTCAATTAGAAATTTTTTCACTTTCTTGAAAAATTTGTTAATTTTTTGAATTTTAGCCATACAAACCTTCTTGCAAAAAAAAATATATAATGTATAATATATAAATAAAAATCAAGCGAGGGTGGCGGAACTGGCAGACGCACTAGACTTAGGATCTAGCGCCCTAGGCATGAGGGTTCGATTCCCTCCCCTCGCAATTCTTATTCATCTTTTTTCTCTGTATCATTTTTATCATCTTTTACTTCTATTGAATATCTGCATTTAGTACATACTTTTTTGTATCCGCTTGAAGTTTTTATTATTCGCATAGAATTCTTACAATGACAAAACGGACAGTCTTCATGATTTCTAAATATGATCATAGAGATTAAATCTACAACCTTACTTATACCCGAAACAAAAAATAATATTCCAAACATTAAAATAAATATTATGATGATAATTATAAAAAATATAATAACTAATAAGTCCACTTTTCAATAATTCCATTAGTAGTGTTTATATTATAATTATATGTTAAATGTATGATTTTTTAAAGAAGTCAGAGTATATTTTTATTATATTTGTATTAATATATTTTATAGGGAAATCTGACCAATTATCTAATTCATTATCCCATAATCTATAATAATAGTTGTTTCCTTCTTTTTTCCATTCATACGTATAAACTTTATTATTGTTTGGAGCATTTTTATCATCATTGCTGTAAACTATTTTATTATTATTAAAGAAAGTATATTTCTCTTTGTTATTTCCATTAATAAACTCCCAAGTACCAATAAACCTATAATCTACAGTTCCTTTTTCTGTGCTTATGATTTCTTTTTTATGACAAGAAGATAAAACTATTACTAAAATTAACAATGTAAATATATAAAGTTTATACATGTATATTATACCTCTTTAATATGATATATTCTATAATATCGTAATAAAAATTATAAAATAAAAATATTATGTTTATGCCATGTATATTTTATATTAATTGAATTATAGTCATTGTCTTTAATTTCTATAAAAAGTATTGATGAATATAATTTTTATTGTATAATAATAAAGTCTGTTTATTTTTTAGAAATTATTTTTATTTACAATTTTTTTATTCTAAAACTACTTTTTATGTATATGGGCAATTATTTTTTATTGCTTTTTTATTAAATTAGTATTAAGGAATAATTTTTGCAGAATATATATTGTAAAATTATTTTTCTAAATGATAACATAAATATTTTTTATAGGAGTTTTTTATGCAAAGTGATGGGAAGGCAGTAAAAAAATCTAATAAGTTTGAAAGTTTTTTGAATATTATTGAGGCAGTAGGAAATAAACTTCCAGACATAACTATTTTATTTTTAATAGCATTTTTTATAATGCTTATAGTATCATGGATATTATCTCATTTTACTTTTAACTATTTTCACCCTACAACAGGCGAGCAGATAAAGATTATAAATATGCTTGCACCTTCAGAGCTTACTAAATTTATAACTAAGATGACAGCTAATTTTGTGAGCTTTCCTCCATTGGGTATTACTGTTGTTGCTACACTAGGTATAGGAGTGGCAGAGGGCAGCGGATTTATTAGAATGATACTTATTAAACTACTAGCAATAATACCAAAAAAAGCAATAGCACCAGCTATAATATTTATATCTGTGGTAAGCCATATAACTTCAGATTCTTCTTATGTTATATTGATGCCTATAGCTTCTATAATGTTTTTTGCTGTTGGAAGACACCCTTTGGCAGGAATTGCTGCTTCATTTGCAGGACTTGCTGGAGGCTTTTCTGCAAGCTACACACCTTCTACAATAGACCCTATAATGCAGGGATTTACTCAAGGAGCAGCAAGACTTATAGATCCTACTTATACTGTTAATGTTTTATGTAATTATTTTTTAAGCGTATCATCTACATTTGCTGTTATTTTGGTATGCTGGTTTATTACGGATAAGATAGTAGAGCCTTTTTTATGGAAAACAATGCCTATCGATGAAGGTGTTAAGCCTGAAGACACTAGTATTTCTTCAATAACAAAAGAAGAAAACAGGGCTTTTAAAATAGCATTTGCTGTTTTGATATTGATGTTTGTACTTTTGATAGTTTTACTTGTACCAAAAAATTCTTTACTAAGATCTCCAAATGGTAACTTAACAACTCCAGATGCTCCAGTTATGCAGGCAATAGTGCCTATACTTTTCTTATTTTTGGTTATACCCGGATATACATACGGTAAACTTACTAATAAATTCAAAACAACAAAAGATTTTAGTTTGGCTATGGCTGGAAGTGTTAAGAACTTAGCTTCATTTTTAACTTTTTCATTTTTCTGTGCTCAATTCTTATATGTTTTCGGTAACTCTAATGTAGGTACATTAATAGCCATATCAGGTGCAGAATTTTTAAAATCATTGAATATGGCTCCTCAAATAACTATAGCAGGTATAACTTTGCTTACAGCTATATTGAATTTGTTAATAACTTCAGCTTCATCAAAATGGGCTATATTAGCACCTATATTTGTACCAATGCTTATGGCGGTAGGTATATCTCCAGAACTTACTCAGGCAGCATTTAGAGTCAGCGATTCGGCTATTAATGTTGTTACTCCGATGTTTGCTTTTTATCCATTGATAATATTTTATTGTCAAAAATATTGTAAAAAAACAGGAGTGGGTACATTATCTTCTATGATGCTTCCATTTAGTATAGGTTTGCTTGTTGTGCTTATGATAATGCTTTATATATTCTGGGCATTAAATATACCTATAGGTTTTAACAGCGGTTATGTGTATCCGCCAGTTAATTAAAATATTTAAAATTATAAATTTATAAATAAGAGGTAAAATAAATATGTTAAACGATGATATTAAAAAATTTCAGATAGATAGCTTTTTTAAATACGTTTCAATACCAAGTCAGAGTGTTGCAGGAGCTAAGACAATTCCAAGTTCAGAAGGTCAGATGAAACTTGCTAAAGTATTGGCAGAGGATTTAAAGGCTTTGGGATTAAAAGATGTAGTTGTAAATGATAACGCTATAGTTACAGCTTTACTTGAAAAAAATAAAGATAATATACATTCTATAGGTTTTGTTGCTCATCTTGATACTGTGGACGTTGGACTTACAGGAGATGTTCACCCGCAGATATTAAAATTTGTAGGTGAGGATTTATGCCTTAATAAAGAAAAAAATATAATGTTTAGGGTTTCAGAACACCCTGAAATAAAAAAATACATTAATGATGATATTATATTTTCAGACGGTACTAGTGTATTAGGTGCTGATAATAAGGCGGCAATAGCTACGGTGATGTCAGCATTAAAATATATAAAAGATAATAATCTAGAGCATGGTGATATATATATAGCTTTTGTACCAGATGAAGAAATAGGATTAATTGGTTCTAAGGCATTGGATTTGAATGTATTTAAGCCAGATTTCGCGTATACTATAGATTCCTGTGAGATAGGGGAGGTTGTATATGAAACATTCAATGCAGGAAGTGCCTCAATAGATATAGAGGGAGTAACTGCTCACCCTATGAGTGCTAAAGGTGTTTTGGTGAATCCTATACTTATAGCCATAGATATAGCTAATGAGTTTGACAGAAAATCTACTCCTGAATGTACCGAGAAAAAAGAAGGCTATATTTGGGTTCAGGGAATAAGCGGAAATCAGAGAAATGCATCATTAAAACTTAATATAAGAGATCATAGCAAAGAACTTTATGAACAGAAAAAAAGCAAAATAAAAGAATCAGTTGAAAAATATCAGAAATTAGAACCTAGAGCAAAAATATCATTAACTATAGAAGATGTCTACGCTAATATTTCAGATTCTATTAAAGATGATAGATTTCCTATAGATGTTATTTATGAAGCTATGAAAAATCTTAATATAGAACCTAAAACTATATCAATGCGTGGAGGTACAGATGGTTCTGCATTATCAGTTAAGGGGCTTTTAACGCCTAATTATTTTACAGGTGCTCATAATTTCCACTCTATATATGAGTTTTTGCCTATATCTTCATTTCATAAAAGTTTACAAACAACGCTTGAAATAATAAGAATAATATCTTCTAAATCAAAATAAATTTAATTTGTATAATTTTTATTAAGCAGGAGGTTTTATATTAATATATAATTCCTCTTGCTTAATAATAACATGTTATTTTGTATATATTGATAAAATCTATTAAACATGTATAATTACTCTCTATTATGATTAAATATAATCAGTCAGAACTTATAAACTAGGATTTTGTATGAAAAACTATTTAGAATTATTAAAAAAAGTATTGGAAGAAGGTGAGGAAACTTTAGACAGAACTGGAGTTGGTACAAGAAGAATATTCGGACCTCAATTAAGATTTAAATTTGAAGGAAATAAAATACCTATTATAACTACAAAAAGAGTATTTATGAAAGGTGTTATTATAGAATTATTATGGTTTTTACAAGGTTCTACTAATATAAAATTTTTACTTGAAAATAATGTTCATATATGGGACGAATGGGCTGATGATATGGGAGAGCTTGGTCCTGTATACGGCAAACAGTGGAGAGCTTGGGAGACTAAAGAAGGAAATAAAATAGATCAGATATCAAATATAGTAAACACATTAAGAAATAATCCTACTAGCAGAAGAAATATTTTAAATGCTTGGAATGTAGGGGAGATTGATAAAATGCATCTTCCTCCTTGTCATATGATGTGTCAGTTTTCTGTTAATAATAAAGGTGGAATTATAACACATTTATATCAGCGTTCTGCCGATTTATTTTTGGGTGTTCCTTTTAATATAAGTTCTTATGCTATACTTACAAGGCTTTTAGCTATGCATAGCGGACTTCATGCTTCAGAACTCATCATGACTTTTGGTGATGCTCATATTTATAATAATCATATAGAACAGGTAAAACTTCAGCTTTCAAGAGAGCCTTATGAAAATACTGCAGAATTATTTATAGAGAATCGTCCTAATATATTTAGTCATGTTTATGAAGATTTTAGATTAGAAGGCTATAAATATTATCCTACTATAAAAGCGGAGGTAGCAGTATGATTTTATGGAGTTTTATAAATAATGAATAAGTCGGACTTAATAACTTTAAATGCTGCAGCTATTTGGGCTTCAGAATATACTAACAAAGCAGTAACTATATCTAATATTAGTTATTTAGTTCAGTATGCTTTGATAGATAAAGTTATAAATAATGGTGTAGCTTATGTTTCTCAATCAGATTTGAAAAAATATTACGATAAAAATAAAAGAGAAATTAATTGGAAAAATAAACTTGGAAATGATTTAAACTGGAAACTTTCTTTTGATAATTTAAAAGAATCTGATACTACAAAACATGTTCATCGTATGCACCCATACAAAGGAAAATTTATACCTCAGCTTGTTGAATATTTTATAGATAGTCATATAGATGAATTTAAAAAAGATATATATTTTAAAGAAAATGATATAATATTAGACCCATTTTGCGGAAGCGGTACAACTCTTGTTCAAGCTAATGAATTGGGTATTAATGCCATAGGTGTGGATATATCTGAATTTAATTCTATGATTTCAAATTGTAAAATAAGAGAAATTGATTTAATAAATCTTGAAAATATTATTAATATTCTGACAGATAAATTAGAATGTTATATAAAACCAAGTTTGGAATTTGAATATGAACTTAATAATAAATTGATAGAATTCAATGAAATTAATTTTAATATATTAGATTATAAAAAAAAAGTTAGGGATAAAAAGATAGATTCTAATATATACGGAAAAGAAAAAGAAGATGAATTTCTAATTATTTATAACGATTTAATAAAAAAATATAATATAAAATTACATAATGATAATAATAATTCATTTATATATAAGTGGTTTATCCCAAGTATAGTTGATGAATTAAATTATATTAATAATTTAATAAATAATATAAATGATGTAAAAATAAAAAGTATCTTACAAGTAATTTTAAGTAGAACAATGCGTTCTTGCAGAGCAACAACTCATTCTGATTTGGGTACTTTATTAAAACCTGTAACATCCGCATATTATTGCCGTAAACATTATAAAATATGTAAACCATTATTTTCTATTATTAAATGGTGGAAAAAATATTCTATTGATACAATAAAGCGTTTATATGAATTTAATTCATTAAGAACTAATACTCATCAATTATGTATAACTGGGGATTCTAGGAATATAGATATTTTTAATGAAGTAAAAATATCTGATAATGTTTTTTATAATATATTAAAAAATAAAAGAATAAATGGTATATTTACAAGTCCACCGTATATAGGACTTATAGATTACCATGAGCAGCATGCTTATGCTTATGATTTATTTTCTTTTAATAGAAATGACAATTTTGAGATAGGTTCATTATCTAAAGGTACAAGTTTAAATGCTAAAAAAGAATATACTGAAGATATATCAAAAGTTTTATTAAATGCTAAAAAATATATGCTAGATGATTATAATATTTTTATTGTTGCTAATGATAAATATAATTTGTATCCTGAGATAGCTTATAAATCAAATATGAAAATAGTTAATACTTTTAAAAGACCTGTGTTAAATAGAGTAGAGAAAGATAAAGCAGCATACTCTGAAATAATATTTCACTTAAAAGAGTTATAGGAGTTTTTATGCCATTGAATAATAAACAAAAAGATGCTATAAAAGATAAATTATATACAACTTTAAGAAATAAATTTAAAGATTATAAACCAGAAACAACATCAATGCCTTTTCACACTCGTTTACTTGGTAAAGATAGAATGGCTTTATTTTCATTTATACATTCTTTAAATACTAATTTTGGTACTACAATATTTGAACCACTAGCCATTGAATTAGGTAAAGATAGATTTAAAGTTATTGATAAGCAAGTTAAACCTAATGATATAATTACATCAGAATCACAAATAGTTATACAGAATATAATGGATGATCTTAGATCCGCTAATAAAAAACCAAATAAAGATAATGAAATTAAATTAATAAAAAAAGTGTGCAAAGTAGGGGAAGCTAAAAAAATAAAACCAACAAAGGTAGATATTTATATTGAAGATTATCATAATAATATATATTTAATAGATTTAAAAACAGCAAAACCTAATAAAGGCGAATTTCAGAATTTTAAAAGGACTTTATTAGAATGGGCAGCAGTAACTTTATATTCTAATGATAAAAATAATGTTCATTCCATTATAGCTATACCGTACAATCCTTATGCACCGAAACCTTATGAAAGATGGACTATAGCTGGCATGCTTGATTTGGATAAAGAATTAAAAGTAGCAGAAGAACTTTGGAATTTTATAGGCGGTGATAATGTTTATGATGATATTTTATTATGTTTTGAAGAAGTAGGTCTTAATATGAGAAAAGAAATAGATGAATATTTTTCCAATTTTTTAAAAGGATAATATATGATAGTTTCATTAATTGCGGCAGTGGATTCAAAAAATGGCATAGGTTTAAATGGTATTATGCCTTGGGGACATATAAAAGAAGATATGCAGTTTTTTAGGAGCACTACTACAGGATATCCTGTTATTATGGGACGTGTAACTTTTGAATCTTTAGGATCTAAACCGCTTCCAAAAAGAAAAAATATTGTTATATCTTCTAGTATAAATAATGAGATTAAATATGATAATCTTTTTTTTGATAATTCACTTGAAAATGTTTTGTCTAAATTGTTATTAGAAAAATATAATCAGATATTCATTATAGGAGGAGAATCTATATATAAAAAGGCGTTAGATTATGCTGATAGTATTTATCTTACTCACATAAATAAAGATTATAACTGTGATAGATTTTTTCCAGAAATGGATAAAAGTTTGTTTAATTCAAATAAATTAAAAAGTTTTATCTATAATGATATAAATGTTGATATTGTGGAATATAGCAGAAAAAAATAGTTTAATAATAATTTGCTATCATATATATACTTTATTTTTATTATAGAATATGAAATGATTTCTTTTTCAATAAACTTTCTATACAGTATATACTGAATATTTTATTATTATATAAATATAAATTATCATAAAAATAGTTTTTGCAATATTATTTACAGTAATACTGTTGCAAAAATTAAAAATTACTATACAATTTTTTATATATGTAAAATTCTTGTTATATATGGTAAAAAATTATTGATAAATAAAGTGATTTTATTTAGGGGTTATTTGTTATGAGTAATCTTGATGATTTATTACAATTGGCAAATGACGCTTTTAATGGCGGTGATTATAAAAATTCCATAGAATATTTTGATAAACTAATTTTTTATTATGGGGATATTGTAGAGCTTTATAACAATAGGGGGCTTGCAAAGAGTAGTTTAGGAATGTATGAAGAAGCCATTAAAGATTTTGAAAAAGTTATCAGTATAGATCCAAACTATGTTCATGCTTATAATAATATAGGTTTAGTTCATCATAATTTAGGTAATTATAAAGAGGCTATTAAGTATTATAATAAGGCCTTTGGAATTGGATAATAATTGTATTCAGGTTTATAATAATATAGGATTAGCTAATCATAATCTGGGTAATTATGAGGAGGCTATAAGAAATTATATAAAGGCTATAGAAATATCGCCCAATGTGCATACCTATAATAATATAGGTTTGGTAAAAAATGATCTTGGTCTCTATGAAGAGGCGATAAAAGATTTTAATAAAGTATTAGAATTAGATAAAAATTATTCAAAAGCTTATTATAATATAGGTCTTTCTAAATATAATCTAAAGAAGTATGATGAGGCTATAGAATATTTTAATAAGGCTTTAGAATTGGATAGTAACTTTGCTTATACATATAATAATATAGGTATAGTAAAACAGGATTTAAGAATAGATAAAGAAGCTTTGTATTATTTTGACAAAGCATTAGAATTAGATAAAAATTATTCAAAGGCATATTATAATAGGGGAATATCAAAAATTAATTTAAAATTATATGAAGAAGCTGTAAATGATTTTTATAAGGTTATAGAGTTGGAACCAAAAAATTTTAATGCTTACTTACGACTAGCTTATGCTAAGTTAAAATTGAGGCTTTATGAAGAAGCTATAGAATATTATGATAAATACATAGATTGTGATAATGTATCAAATGATGTCTATTTTTATAGGGGATTTGCTAAATATAAATTGTCAGACTATAAAAATGCTATAAAAGATTTTGATAAAGCTGATAGTAATATTAAAGTTATTGTATTAAAAATGATTTCAAAAATTAAGTCAATATTGAAAAAATAAAAAAGCGAAAGATTAAAAATCCTTCGCTTTTAATTTTATAAGTATTAAAGATTAAAATGATTCAAAACCATCTGAAGTATCTTTAGAAGTATCAAATGTATTTCCAAACTCATTATCTTTTACAGTTTTTGAAGAAACCTGAGGTGTTATTTTTTCCTCATGATGTTTTTTAATAGGGCTTTTCAATTCAGGTCTTTTTAACTCTGGTTTTGAAGAAGAGCTTGAAGGCTTAGTAGCAGAACTTGATTTTGTTGCTGCAGGTTTATTTTCCTGAACAGCTTTAGAATCGGTTGTAGGAGAAGATTTTTTTCTTTCTACTTTTGTTATGCTCTTTTTAACATTAGAACCTCTTAATTTGAAGAATTCCATAGCAGTTACTAATTCTTCAGCTTGAGAGAATAAAGCCTCAGAAGCAGCAGTAGATTCTTCTACTAAAGCAGCATTTTGCTGAGTAGTCATATCCATTTGAGTAATAGCTATATTAACTTGGTCAACACCAGCCTGTTGTTCCATAGCAGTAGAACTTAAATCCTGCATAATTTTAGCAGTTTCTTCTATTTGAGCTCTTAGGTTTTGGAATATTTCTTTTGATTCTCTAGCAGTTTCAGTAGCAGCAGCAATTTTTTCTTCAGAATCAGCAACCAAAGTAGTAATATCTTTAACTGAAGTTTGAGTAGTTTGAGCCAAGTTTCTAACTTCTGAAGCAACAACAGCAAAACCTCTTCCTTGTTCTCCAGCACGTGCAGCCTCAACAGCAGCATTAAGAGCAAGTATGTTAGTTTGGAATGCTATATCTTCAATTATTTTTGTAATAGCACTGATTTTTGAACTAGATTCATATACAGCTTCAATATTCTGAGTACTTTCTTCAATAATTCTTCCAGCCTCTTCAATAGCCTTTTTAGAATTAATCATCATATTATTACCTTCTAAAGTATGCTCAGCAGAAGATTTTATTGTAGAAGCAATTTCTTCCATAGAAGAAGCAGTTTCTTCAAGTCCTGAAGCCTGATTTTCTGTTCTATTTGATAAATCTATATTACCTTGTGCCACCTCATTAGCAGATGCTTTTACAGTATAGGCACTATCATATACTATTCTTACCTTTTCATTTAATTGGTCTAATATATTTATTAAAGCAACAGCAATTTCACCAAACTCATCTTTTCTCTTTTCAAATCCCGGAGTAGTAGACCAGCTAAGATCACCTTTAGAAAGACTAGTTAAATCTACTGCCAAAACATGAAGTATAGTTGTTATTTTGCTTATATAGAATACTATAACTATAGAAGCTATAATAAGTATTGCTATTGTACCAATAATAGCATATCTTTTCATAGCGTTTATATGAGCAAACAATTCATCAGATTCTATACTCATAACAACAGACCAGCCTGATATAGGTTCCTTATAAAAAGTAGCTATAGAATCTTTGCCATTAAAAGGAGATTTAAATTCATAGTATCCAGATTCATTTTCAACAGCATATTTTATATAATCAGCATTTCTTAAAACTTCGCTTCTTACATGAGAAGGAACAGGGTCTGCTATAACCCATCTGTCAGGGTCTACAATAAATGGGTGTCCAGTATTTCCCAATTTTACAAGATTCAATTCTTTATCTATAAATCCTAACCAATCTATCATTGTTGATATAGCACCAACTACACTTCCAGATGAGTTTTTTATAGGGGAGAAAATTTTTACTACATATTTGGTGTTATCAGCTGGCGAAGGATCTACTGTAGAGAGCATTGAAGACTGACCAGACATAATCTTCTGCCATAGTTCTGTTCCGCCAAAATTTCTTGTACTTGAAGAATTAACCACTTTTCCATCCAAACTATCAGCTACAACATTACCATTAGCATCTAAAACCACAATACCTTGTATATTAATGTTATTTGCCACAACATTTTTAAGACTTGTCTCAAGAAGAGCTCTATTTTCTGCTGTTCTATCTTGAAGAAATGCGATTAATTGTGGATATCCTTTGCTTATAGCTTCAGAGGTGTATATAGATTGTTCTAGCCATACATTTATCATTCTAGCATACACTTTAGTAGTAGATTCAAAACCGAATATAGCAGAACTTCTAATACCTTGAGAACCTATTCTAATAAGAAGAGTAACCAATATGATTGTCATTACAGTAACAATCAGCATTACGAAAAAAGGTATTTTAACCTTCAAGGATTGCAATTTTCTCACTTTCAAACTCCAACAATTTTTCGATTATGTTAAAAATAATATATTAACATTCTTATATATAATAACAATATTTTTAATGAAGTCAAGATATATTTTTTACATAGCATATAAATTATCGTGTAATTTGCAGTTATTTTTTAAAAAAAATTACATTTTTTTGTATTCGGCTTCGCTTTTTCTTACATATAATGGAATTAGTGAAAATACATCATCGAATTTTTTATTTGCGGATAATTTGATAGTTTTTGACGCTTTTATGATATTGTATGAATTGTCTAATTTGTTTATATTATAATTTTTCAAGTTTTCTATAAAGAAATCAGAATTTTTTGAAAATCCATCTCCGCATAAAGTGATATTTTTATTTGAAGTGTTAATGGAGTTAATTATGTCTATGAATTGCTGATAGGTGAGGTCGGCATTCTCCGTTATTTTTTCGTTATTATTATATATATTGGCATAGACACTTCCTTTTCTTGCATCTATCATAGCCGATTTTATACCTTCTCTTTCAGATATATTTTCATACAGAGTATCTAGGCTAGAAATTCCAACTATAGGAATGTTTTTTGCATAGCATATAGTTTTTATTGTGGCAAATGCTATTCTTAAGGCTGTAAATGAACCAGGACCTATACCTAATGCTATGTATGATATATTATCCAATGTTAGGTTGTTATTAGTTAAAAAATTGTGAAGTACTGGGAGCAGCTCTTCATTATGATTTTTTACATTTTCTTTATTGTATTCTATTATTGAACCGTTTTCTTTTTGAATAGCTATAGAAAAGCTAGTAGATACTGTATCGAATGCTAGTATATTGCTCATGACATTAAATCTAATACCAAACCCTTAAGACGCATTACCTTATTTGCTATGGCTATATGGTTTTTCTGCTCTGTCATTATTAGTTTATATAATGAATCGAGTTCTTCATTGATTTTTGAAACAACCTGATATTCACGTCCTCTTCTCATATATGATGATACTATTCTTATCCTGTATGCATCTTTTACTAATTTGTCGGTTAATGCTCTTATTAAATCTCTAAATTTTTGAAAGTCTTTTATATTGGCACTTTTTTCTAGCATGTTTCCAGCATCGTATATTTGTCTTTTTAATTCGTCTAATTCATAAGAGTATCTTTTTATTTCTTTTTCTTCTTCAAGCATTGCTGCAAATGGAGATGATGATACAGCTACTTTCATAGATGAAACCATTGAAGCATCTTGTGAGGTCATAAGTATACTGTTTAAATTCATCTCGCTGTTTCTTCTGTCTTGAACTCTCATTTATTTTTTCTCCATAATTTCAAAATTAAATTGATTAAAATGTATTATGTTAACTTAACATGAAATCAATAAAATATCAATATACTATAAATCGTATTTTTATAATTTTGCTTTACTATTTTATTTATGATAATATATGTATTATTATATAGTGTTTTTATAAAATTGTAGTTTATTGAAAAAAAAAGAAAAAGATTTATAATAAAACAATGTATTTATTTGCAGGCGTTTTATTATGAATAGAGATGAAATTTTAAAAAGATATAATTTGATAGAAGATAATATTAACAGAATAAAAGAGAAGTATAATATAAATTATGATGTAAGTTTAGTAGCAGTAAGTAAATATTCTTCTATTGAAACAATAAAAGAGTTTTTATCATTAAACATAGACTTACCATTGGGAGAGAGTAGGGCACAGAGTTTGAGAGATAGGATAGGGGAGATAGGTAAAATAAAAGATAATATAAAATGGCACTTTATAGGACGCATACAAAGCAATAAAGTAAAATATATAGTAAAATACGCAGACTTGATACAGAGTGTAGATTCTATAGAGATAGCTGAATGTATAAATAAAGAGGCATTAAAAAATAATAAGGTACAGGATATACTGCTTCAGTTTAATATAAGCGATGAAGGTCAGAAGGGCGGATTTACAGCAGATGACTATATAGGAGTATATGAGAATATTATAAAAATGCCTAATGTATCAGTAAAAGGATTAATGGCTATAGGAAAAGACACAGAAGATACTAGTGTTATAGAGGAAGAATTCGAGCATCTTAACATAATATATAAAGAAATAAATAAAAAATATAATAATGCTTTATCAATTCTTTCAATGGGTATGTCATCGGACTATGAACTAGCCATAAAGCATGGTTCAAATATGGTTAGAATAGGCAGCAGCTTTTTGGGCAATTCCTGAATATTTTTGATTTGAGTATTAACATCATAAATGTGATTGTAGGAGTTTTTTAAGTAATGGGAAAGAATGAAAAAGAATGGCAGGAAGTTAGGCTAGGGGATATATGCATAATTAATTATGGTAAAGGATTAATAAAATCAAAAGTTATCAAAGGTCATATTCCTGTTTATAGCTCAAGTGGAATAACAAATTATCATAATAACTCATTAGTAAATTCAAAAGGTATAATAATTGGAAGAAAAGGTAATGCTGGAAGTGTCTTTTATTCAAAAGTCCCATTTTTCTGTATAGATACAACTTTTTATATAACAGAAAATAAAAATTATGATTTAAATTTTTTATATTATAACTTAATTTCACTTAATTTAACAAATTATATAACTGGTACAGCAGTTCCTGGAATAACTAGACGTGATCTTTATTCTATAAATACTAAACTCCCGCCGCTGGAAGAACAAAAGAAAATCGCCTCCATACTCTCATCGCTTGACGACAAAATCGAACTCAATAACCGCATGAATAAAATACTCGAAGAGATGGCACAGACTATTTTTAAGGAATGGTTTGTCAATTTCAACTTTCCGAGTGAAGATGGCAAACCCTATAAAGATAGCGGCGGCAAGATGATAGAAAGCGAGCTAGGGGCAATACCAGAGGGCTGGAGAATCGGAAAACTAGATGAAATAATAGAATTATTTGACAATAAGAGAATACCATTATCAAATATAGAAAGGGAAAAGAAGAAAAAAATATATCCATATTATGGAGCAGCATCACTTATGGATTATGTAGATGATTATATATTTGATGGAACATATGTTTTATTAGGTGAAGACGGAACAGTTATAGATTTAAAAGGATATCCTATATTACAATATGTTTATGGTAAATTTTGGGTAAATAATCATGCTCATGTTATAAAAGGTAAAAATGGATTTAATGAAGAAAGTTTATTTATTTTACTAAAAAATTTAAATGTAAGAAGTATAGTAACAGGTGCTGTTCAGCCTAAAATAAATCAAAACAATTTAAAATCATTAAAAATTATAATACCAGATAAAAATTTAATATTAGATTATAATAAAATTTCAAAATCTATTTTCAATAAGATAAAATTCAATCAAATAGAAAACCAGAAACTTGCTTCTATTCGGGATACCCTATTGCCAAAGCTTATGAGCGGGGAGATTAGGGTAAAATAGTTAAAAATGCAGTCCTTACGCGATACTCTCATGCCTAGCTTATTGATAGGGGAGATTAGGCTAAATAATTAAAAGCTATATCACTGAAAACGTCTTGGTCTGTCTATTGTTATTAAATAGTTCCAAACATAGTAAAATATAGTGTCTTTTGTTGTAAAGTTTTCTACAGCTTCATCTTTTTTTAGTTTTATCATACTATTAGAGAAAGCCTCATCTTTTTCTAATTCTTCTATTTTTAAGGATAATTCATCTGTATGTGCCTTTACTTTAGACATAAGCTCTACAGGCAAATTTCGCTCATAGTCTTTGCTTGTTAAAGTTTCAAGTGCGTATTCTATCTTGTCTGGTGTTATTCTTGATGATATTTCTTTTTCTCTTTGTGCTTCTGTATTTAGTATATTTTCAGTCCAAGTGTTAAACTCATTAATCCATTCTTTATACATATTACCGTATTTATCAGATTCTAATGTATAGTCGCTCCTTATATCAGTTGGAAGTATATTCAAGAAATTTTTATATCTTTTCTCCATAGCGTATATAGATCCGCCGTCATTTTTGCATGATATAATTATTAAACTTAATATTAAAAAAAGTATTATTTTTTTCATTAGTGCATATCCGTAATTTTATTTTTCTTTATTGATGACAGATTATACTATAATATATAAAAAAGTTCAATTGTTAATGAAAATTGCTTGTATAAATATTATGTATTGACTTTTTAATTTTTTTATTTATTATAAAAATATAATAACTTTAAGGATTTAAAAATGGAAAATCAGGGAAACCCTTTAGTATCTATTGGCATGATGATAGCTATATTCTTTATTATCGGGTTTATTATCAATATAATAATAAAGTCTATAAAAAAATAACATGCCCAAGTTAACATAATATACATTATCGGAATATAAATTTGCTTTTTTGGGCTTTATTTATTGAATACCTAACTACAATTAATAATTTTAATAAGTACTATAACCAACATACATACTACAAATACCCAATTATAATTAATATACACACATATTAGCTGCACTTCGATATCTCATAGCCTTTGTAGATTACTTAACTTCCAGTCTGTTTTTACTAAAATTATTTTATATATCTTATATATACTTTGTGAAGTTATTATTAATATGGCTTATGCTTTATATTTTAGGTATTAATTATAATAAAATACAGTTATAATTTATTAAAAAAAATTATTTTTTCTCAAATTTTACTATACGCAGAAATTAAAACCTGCAAATACTATTGACATATACATTAACATAATATAGAATTATGTTAATATACTATACTTGCGGAGTTTTTCTTATGAACCCTGTTCTTCAATTAATACTAACTTTTGTTGTACCTCTATTATTTATCGGTATTTATAGCGTAATCAATAGGAAAAAAAATTATAATGATAATAATTTTAGCGATATGTTTGCAGAAGAGAAAGCAGCGCTAGAAGGTATTGTAGAAGAGAAAATTTCCGAGGTTAGAGATAATGCTATAGATTTGGAAATAGCAGTTAAAAAAGCTGGTTTTATAAGCAAATCTATGGAAGAAGACCTAGCCAAGCTAAATAAAAGGATAGAATCATATAAAGATTATAAAGCAGCTGTGTCTCAGTATCAGGAACAAGTTGATTCTCTTGAAGAGGCTTATTTAGAGATACTTAATAAAGTAGATACTGTATTAAAAGAACGTAATACTATAGAAAAAACATATAAAAGAATATCTGATGTTAAGGCTAAAATGTCAGAATTAGAAAAAAATGTAGGATCCATACAGGATAAATTGATAGAATCTTATAATTCTAAATTAAATGAGTTTGAGAGCGAACTTTATAAGAGATTTGACGCTCTCACAACTAATTTATTAGCTAGAGATGCTCATTACAGCACTATGGCGGAACAAGAAAAAGAAAAAATATCTGCTCTTACAGAGGAATTCAAACTCCACGTTGCCAAAAAAGAAGAATTATTTACAAATCAGCTTACTCAGCTTGCTGAAAGAACAGCACGTCATAATATAGAACAGCTTGCAGAGCTATTTGAGAAAGGAAGAGATGAACTTATAAATAAATATTCATCATTTGCTGATGAAATTGATGTTAAATCTAAAGATATAGAAAATCGTTATGAAACTTTAAGCCAGTCAAAAGACGGTCTTGAAACAGAATTAAATAATTTAAGAGACACTATACATGATAGATTGAACTCTATAACAGAATCTAGCGTATTAGAGTTCCAAGATGAAATGGAAAAAACTAAAGAGATGCTCTACTCTACCCTAAAAGAAGGCCTTGAAAAAATAAGTATGGACAGAGAAGAGTTCTTAGATTCTATAGAACAAAAAGCTCATTCTTTAGAAAAATCTATAGATGATATAAAAGATAAAGCTGATTATATAAGCAAAGATTATGCTGAGAAAGCTCATCAGTTAGAAAGTGAGTTTTCAGTATTAAAAGATGATATAAATAACAGATTTATAGCTGAAGTTGAGAATTTCTCTAATCATATAAAAAATGTTCTTGAAAATGAAGATGACGGTGTTATAACTCTTTATAGAAACAAAACTAAAGAACTTAATGATTTAATCATATCTATAGATGGTATGAGTGAAGAAACTATGCTCAGAGCTGAGAGCAGATTTGAGGATATTGTTAACGATATAGATAAATTAAAAGATGATATTCTAACAAGAGCTCAAGATGATATGGAATATTCTATAGATAATGCTAGAAGTTCTTTAATAGCAGAAATTAATGAACTTAGAAACGATGTTGAAACAGAAACTAATCTATTAAAAGATAAAATAGATGAAACACATTATCAAACTTCTGAAATAATATCTATACTTAATAATAAACAGGAAGAAATACTTGATTCTTTAAGTCTTCAAAAAGAGTATTTATATAAAGATTTAGAAACTCAGGCTAATGACAGAGTAAATGAAATAGAAAAGTTATTTGCTACTGTTAAAAATGAGTTGGAAGAAAATATTAATACATACATAAAAAATACATCTTCTGATTTAACTGCCATTGATGAAAAATTATCAGGTTTAAAAGAGCAGTATGATAAAGCCGCTTCTGATATAGATACTTTAAGTAAAGAAACAGAATCTAATATAAAAGACAATATAGAAAAACGTTTGGAAATATTAGAAAAAACTTCAGTAGAAATTAACGGATTAGTAAGCAGAGCCAATGAAAAATTGGATGTTGGTATGAAAGATGCTGAAGATAAAATAGAAGGTATTAAAAAGGAAATATCCGACTACAGCGATGCATATATAGATAGTTTGAAATCTCATTTAAAAACTGTTTTAGATGACTATGAACAAACTAAAATGAAAGCTATAACTGATAGTATAGATTCTGTTATAAGTCAGGTCGATGAAAGTGAAAAAAGACATGATGCTTTAATGAGCAGTATAGAAAATTCTTTAGATGATTTTAGAAATAAAGTAGACGCAGCTGTAGATGAAAATATAAAATTCAATGAGGAAACTAAAAAAGAAGTAGCTGATATGCTTCATGATGAGCTTCGTCAGGCTACTGATTCATTTGATACTCTTTTAAATGAAAAAAGAGAGAGTATGAATAAAATAAAAGATGAAATTGAAGATATATTGCATAGAGTTGAAAATGGAAGAGATGTATTTGAACGCACAATAAATAAAGTGTATGAAAATGCTGAAGATAAAGAAAAAGAATTAATGTCTGATATAGAAGATAAATATAATTCTTTGGATAAAAAAATTGATGGCGTATTAGATGAAAGAAGAGCCGATTTGAATGCTATAAGTGCTGAATATCATGCTATGCTTGAGAAGTATTCTAATAATTTGAAAGATGATTATGAAGAATTAAAACACCATGCTTCCTTAATGACAGATGAATATAAAATGCGTATAGAAAATCTAGGCGAGAGAATCAATGAAATAATCGATAATGCTAATAATATGCAGTCTGTAGTTGATGCTAAAACTGGAGAGATGGATTCGTATATAGCAGATAAAAAAGATGAAATTGCTAAAAGAACAGAAACTATATTTACAAATATAGAATACGATACTTCTAAAAAATTAGATGAACTTAAATCATTAATAGATAATGCTATAGCTAAATATCAGGACGAAATAAAAGAAATAGAAACTTATAGACTTGAAGAAAATAAAAGTATTATAGAAGATGTAGAAAATATAGGTGCTGGCATAAGAAAAGATTATGAACAGTATACTAATATGCTTGAAGAACTCTACAATAAAGAAAAAAATTCTTTGAATGAGCATGTTAATACTTTGAAAGATGAGATAGAAAAAGCAAGAGAAGAATCCGAAGCTAAACATCTTACTAATGAATCTAATTATATAGATGATTATTTGAATAAAGCTTCTTCAAAAATAGATGAAGAGGTTAATCGCCTAAATGAAGAGCTTAATGATTCATTCAATACTTTATACAGCGGTTTTTCTAAAATATTAGCTAAAATAAGAAAAGCTAATCATAAAAAAGCATTGCAGTCTATTGCTAAAATTAAAAAACATGCTGAAAAAGTTATATCTAATACAGCAGCAGAAGTTAGAGACAGTCTTGGTCTAACATTAGAAGATTTAAGAAATGAGTTTATATCATTAAAAGATAATGTTGATGATAGATTAAGAGAACAGGCAGATAAATTAATATCTAATAATGAAAATGTGCTTGCTATATTAGATGATCATGAAAGCAGACTAGAAAAAATAAATGATATCTCTAATATAATAGAAACTATAAAAGAAACTTTGTCTGAACAGATAGATGAATTAAAATCTAATATTTCAGACAGTAATGAAGATGTTAATAATAGAATAGAAGAAATTAAATCTTCTTTAATAGACAGAGAAGAATTAATAAACTTGCATGATAGTGAAAGAGAACTTCTTAAAAATCAGATAGAAGATATAAAAGAAGAGTTTGAACTATTTAAAGATAATATAATAAGAACTAATGAAGTAGAGATACCTGCCCTATTTGATGAAGAAAAAGAAAGAATAGAGAGAATGTTTGATGAGTTTAGTAAGAACCTACTCATGAGACTTACTGACAATGAAAGCGATATACATTATATAAAAGATGTATTATCTGAAGAGAGAAGTCATTTAATATCTCAAATAGAACTTTTAAGAAAAGATGTTGATGATATAAAAGATGATAATACAGTAACTGTTTTATCAGAAGAAAAGGCTGTTCTTGAAAACTCTTTAACTGCTTTAAGAGATGATTTTGATAAAATAATGGATTTGGAAAAAGATTTTGTTTCTCTTAAAAACAGAATGGAAGGAATCGACAGCGGATTGAAAGATGATGTTAAAGATTTATCTGATAAATTAAAAAGTTTCAGAGATAATTTAGAAGAAAAGATAGAAAAAAATTCAAATGGTCTTTATAAAGATATAGAAAATCTTAATAAAAATTTTGAAACTGTTAGAGAGAATATGTCCAGTTTGTTGGATAGAAATGAAGTTGAGTCATTAATCAATAATGAAAAAGAAAGATTAAATTCTATATTTGAGAGTTTAGCTTCTAACAATGAAGATTTTAAAGACAGATTAGAAAAACGTATATCTTATTTTGAGGACGTATGGTCTGATAATACTAGAATAAAAAGTATATATGCTTCAGATATAAGAGAAGAAGTTGAAAATATAAGAAAAGAAGCTGATGTTAAGTATGACAATCATATAGCTCAATTGAAAGAAAAAATGAAATTAATTGAAGAGGATATATATGATTGGAAAAATGGTAATTTGAATACTTTACTTGCTCAGTTGGAAGATGCAAGAAAAGGAATAGAAAGCTTTATAGACACTTCAGAATCTAAGAAAAATCAATTCTTGATTGATATGCTAAGCAGTATAGAAAATAAAGAAAGTGAAATATATTCTCGTATAGATGAGAAGATATTAAATGCTGAAAATAAACTTTCTGATATAGACGAAAAATTAAATAATGCTATAGGAAATAGCTTGGAAAGTATTCATAATAGAATAAACGAATCTGTTGCAAAATATGATGAAGAGATAAAAAGAATAGAACATCATAGAGCAAATGAAGCTGAAGATTTAATATCTGATATGGAAGATTTGGGCAACAGCATACGTGAAGATTATGAAGAATATTCTATAATGATAGATAAAATTTACGAAGATGCTGTGGCAGAATTAGAAACTCATCTTGAGAATATTAAAAAAGAAATAGAAAGAGCAAGAGCCGAATCTGAAGAGAAACATTTGTCTAATGAAAAAAATTATATAGATGATTATTTATTAGATTATTCTGAAAAAATAGAAGCTCATGTTAATGATAAATTGAGTATATTAACTGAAAGTAAAGCTCAGTTAGATGATATGATAAAAGATTCATTCAGCACTCTTAATGCTAATTTGAATGATACTATATCTAAATTTAATGAAGAAGCAAATAGTCAGATATACTCTGTTGTTGAAAGATTAGAAAGAGAAGCAGCGGCAAGATTGTTTAGTGAACAGAAATATATGTCTGACTTGGAAGAACAATTAAGAGCTATTAGTGCAAAAATAGATAATGAGCTTTATAATATTTCTTCTAAGTTAGATAGTGAAATATCTGATGTAAAAACAAAATATAAAGATTTGAGTACTGATTTTGATGAAGCATTAGATATGATAAAAAGCTCTATTCTTGACAGAGATGAACTTATGGAACTTCAGTCATCAGAAAAAGAACTTTTATCTGAGCAAATGGAAACTTTGAGAACAGATTTTGATACTTTCAAAGATGAATTGTTAAAAGCCAATGAAGAGGATATACCTACCCTATTTAATGAAGAAAAACAAAAGATAGAAAAAGCATTTGAAGATTTTACTAATGTTATACTCGATAGAATGGTGGATTCTGAAAATGATATTAATAATGTAAAAGACGCTATATCAGAAAATAAGGCTTCTTTCTTAGAAAAAGTTGAAAATATTAAAAGAGATATAGAATCAATAAGAGAAGATAATACTATAGCTCAGCTTGCTTTAGATAAACAGTCTTTGGAAGAGTCTTTTAATGCTATAAAAAATGATTTTTCTAAATTAAATGATTTAGAAAGTAATTTTTATCATTTGAACGACAGACTTGAAGATTTCCAATTGAAAGTTGCTGCTGACAATGATAATTTATTTGAAAATATAGATAATATAAAAAGCAGCATAAAAGATTCCATAAGCAAATCTTCTGAGCTTGATGATAAATTTACTTCAATAAAAGATAATGTATTTACTGTATTGGGTAAAAATGAAAATATAGAAAATATGTTTGCTGAGGAAGTAAAAAAATTAGATGAATTATTTAATAACTTCAAAACTGATAATGCTGAGTTTAGAAGCAGATTAGAAAAACGTATTGATTATTTTGAGGATATATGGTCTGACAGTAGCAGAATAAGAAGTTTGTATGCAGCTGATTTAAGAGATGAATTAGACAGCATAAAAGCAGAAACTGAAGTTAAATTAGAAAATTATCTTAATGATTTGAATGACAGAATAGAAACTATTAATAATGATGCATCTTCTTGGAGAGATGAATATATTAATGATTTCAAAGAAAAAATTGATTCTCTTGATAAAGATATATCAAGCTGGAAAGACGGACGCATTAATGATCTTTTAGAACAGTTAGAAAAAGCTAAAGAAAATATTAATAGTTATTTAGAATCTTCTGAAGGTAAAAAAGAAGAATTATTATCTGATATACTATCAAAAATTGAAGAGAAAGAAAACTCTCTCTATGGAAAAATAGATAGCAAGATAGAAGAGATAGAAGGCAGATTATCTATTGTAGACAGCAAAATATCAGATGATATAGCCAGAGGTTTAGAAGAAGTACAATCTATAGTAAATAATGCCGTAAACAAATACGATGAAGAGATAAAAAATATAGAACATCATAGATCTGAAGAAAGTTCTAAATTATTAGAGGATATACAATCAGGTTATGATTATTATTCTAAACTTATAAATAATACTTATAAAGATTCATTGTCTTCTTTGTCAGAGTACACTAACAGAATTAAAGCAGAAATAGAAAAAGCTAGAAAAGAAACAGAAGCTAAACATCTTAATAATGAAAAAAATTATATAGATGAGTATTTAAAAGAATATTCATTAAAATTAGATAATCAGGTTAATGAAAAAATAAATGTATTAAATGATACTAAAAATCAATTAGATGATATGATAAGAGAATCATTTAATACTCTTAATAATAACTTGAATGAAGCAGTAATTAAGTTTAATGAAGAAGCTGACATGAAAATTAATGCTACTCTTGAAAGATTAGAGAGAGATGCTTCTGAAAAATTATTAGACTATAATAATTATGTTGCTGAATTGGAAGACAGTTTAAGAGTTCTTAATTCTAAAATAGATAATGAGATATACAATGTATCTTCAAAACTAGATAGCGAAATATCTGATATAAAAAATAGATATAAAGAGCTTAGTATAGATTTTGAAGAATCATTGGATATGATAAAAGGTTCTATTCTTGACAGAGATGAACTTATGGATTTGCATACATCTGAAAAAGAACTTTTATCAAACCAAATAGATGAGATTAAAAATGATTTCATTACTTTGAAAGAAGAGGCTTTAAATGCTGGAAAAGAAGATATACCTGCCCTATTTGATGAAGAAAAACAAAAAATAGAAAATGCTTTTGAACAGTTTACTAATGCTTTATTATACAGAGTAAATAATTCTGAAAATGATATTAATTATCTTAAAGATGCATTATCAGAGGATAAACTCTCACTATTAGAAAAGATAGATAATTTAAAGTCTGAAATAAGAACTTTAAAAGAAGAGGATAAAGTAAATAAATTAGCATTAGAAAAACAGGCATTAGAAGAGTCTTTTAATGCTATAAAAAATGATTTCTCTAAATTAGAAGATTTGGAAAATCGCTTGCATGAATTAAAAAATAACATGTATACTACAGATGTTAATTTGAAAGATGAAGTTGCTAATTTGTCTAGTAAATTTGTAGATATTGAAAATAAAATAAATGAAAATAATGACTATATAGACAGAAATATAAGCAATAATATATCAGCTTTAAATAAAGATATTGATATAATAAAAAATGCTGTAAATGAATCTATAAATAAATCATCAGAACTAGAAAATAATATTCTAAAAGACAGAGAAGAATTGGAAAACAGAATCGATTCTCTAAAAGAAAGTTTAATAAATATATTAGGCGATAATGAAACAGTAGAAGGCTTATTTTCTAATGAAGTAAAAAGAATAGATGAATTATTTAATAACTTCAAAAAAGATAGTATAGATTTTAGGGATAGATTAGAAAAACGCATAACTTATTTTGAAGATACTTGGTCAGATAGTACTAAGATAAGAAGTTTATATGCTTCAGAAATGCGTAATGAACTTGAGGAAGTTAAAAATGCAGCAGAAAAAAGATTTGAAAACTATCTTAATGATCTAAGCTATAAGATAGAAAGTATAGATAAAGATATATCTAGTTGGAAAGATGTACGCATTAATGATTTATTAGAAGAGTTGGAAACAGCTAGAGAAAATATAGAAGAATACCTAAATTCTACTGAAGGCAAGAAAGAAGAGTTAATCTCTGATATACTTTCAAAAATAGAAGAAAAAGAGAACTCTATCTACGGAAAAATAGATAGCAAAATAGAAGAGATAGAAAATAGATTATCTGTAGTTGATAGTAAAGTATCAGATGATATAGCTAGAGGTTTAGAAGAAGTACAGTCTATAATAAATAATGCTGTAAATAAATATGATGAAGAGATAAAAAATATAGAACATCATAGAACAGAGGAAGGTTCTAAATTATTAGAGGATATCAAATCAGGCTATGATTATTATTCTAAACTTATAAATAATACATATAAAGATTCTTTATCTTCATTATCAGAATACACTAACAGAATAAAATCAGAGATAGAAAAAGCTAGAAAAGAAGCAGAGAATAAAGGTTCTAATGTAGATAAGAATTATATAGATGAGTATTTAAAAGAGTATTCAGAGAAATTAGATAATCAGATAAACGAGAAGATAGGTATATTAAATGACAGTAAAACTCAATTAGATGATATGATAAGAGATTCGTTTAATACACTTAATACTAATTTGAATGAAGCTATATCTAAACTTAATTCTGAAGCAGATAGTAAGATAGAAAGTGTAGTGTCTAAATTAGAAGCAGAAGTATCAGACAGACTATTTAATTATAAAGAATACATATCAGAATTGGATAGTCATTTACAGTCTATTAATTCTAAAATAGATAATGAGATATATAATGTGTCTTCAAAACTAGATAAAGAAGTATCAGAATTAAAAGCTAAATATGATTCATTAAATATAGACTTTGAAGAAACATTAGATATGATAAAAGGTTCTATACTTGACAGAGATGAACTTATTGAACTTCAGGCTTCAGAAAAAGAAATGTTGTCTGATAGATTGGACGAAATGAAAAAAGACTTTGATGATTTTAGAGAAGAATTATTAAAATCGGACAAAGCAGATGTGTCTAGTATATTTGAAGAAGAGAAAGAGAGAATAGAAAATGCCTTTGAAGAGTTTACAAGTAATTTATTAGACAGAGTAAATACTTCAGAAAGTGACATAAACTATTTGAAAGATGTATTATCAGAAGATAAATTATCATTGTTAGAAAAAATAGACAGCTTGAAAGAAGAGATAGATAATTTAAGAGAAGATGATACCATAACTCAGCTTAGTTTAGAAAAACAAGCATTGGAAGAGTCTTTTAATTCTATTAAGAATGATTTTTCTAAATTAGAAGATTTAGAGAGCCGTTTGTATGAATTAAAAAATAATATGGAAGATACAGATATCAGCTTGAAAGATGAGGTAAAAAGTTTATCCAGCCGTTTTGAAGATTTAGAGCAGAGAGTATCTGAAGATAAAGATGGTATAGAAAAAGACATAATCTCTAATTATGATAGCTTAAGCAGTGATATAGAAAGTATCAGAAATGAAATACAGAACTCTATAGATAAATCATTGGAATTGGAAAATAATATTCTAAAAGATAGAGAAGACTTAGAAAATAAACTAGAATCATTAAAAGAAAACTTAACTAACATATTAGGAAATAATAAAGACATAGAAGGTTTATTCGGCGGAGAAGTAAAAAAATTAGATAAATTATTTGAAGATTTCAAAAGAGATAGTATAGATTTTAGAGACAGATTAGAGAAACGCATAACTTATTTTGAAGATACTTGGTCAGACAGTACTAAGATAAGAAGTTTATATGCGTCAGAAATGCGTAATGAGCTTGAAGAAGTTAAGAAAGAAACAGAACTTAAATTTGAAAATTATCTTAATGATCTAAATAATAAAATAGATTCTATAAATAATGATATATCCGTTTGGAAGGAAGGCAATATTAATGAACTATTGCATCAGCTTGAAAATGCTAAAAAAGATATAGCTGATTATTTGGATACTACAGAAGATAATAAAAATAAACTTGTATCTGAAGTTTTGGCAAAAATTGAGGAAAAAGAACAGAATATTTATGCTAAATTAGATGAAAAAATATCATCTATAGAAAGCAGATTGTCTGAAACTGATTCAAAACTTCATGATGATATAGAATCTAATTTGAATAATCTTCATGAAATGCTTAATAATGCTTTAAGTAAATACGATGAAGAGATAAAAAATATAGAAAACTACAGAGCTTTGGAATCTAATAAACTTTTAGAGGATTCTCAAAAACTTATAGATGATATAAAAGCTAGTTATGATAGTTATTCTAATTTGATAAATGAGACTTATAATAATTCTCTTAATTCTTTGACAGATTATTCTAATTTGGTAAAAGAAGAAATAGAGAAAGCAAGAGAGGAATCAGAATCAAAACACCTATCTAATGAAAAAAATTATATAGATGAATATTTGAAAGATTATTCTTCTAAATTGGATAATAAAGTATCTGAAAAGATTGATGTATTAAATAAGACTAAAGAAGAATTAGAAAATTTGGTTAAAGATTCATTCGGTAATTTAGAGGCAGGTATGCAGAATGCTATATCTAAATTTGAAAAAGAATCAAACACTAAACTTTTAGAAGTTATTAAAAGATTAGAAAATGATGCTAAAACAGTTATATTTGATAAAAATGAATACAGTGTTTATCTAACAGAACAGTTGGGCATTATATACAAAAAAATAGAAGAAGAAATATCTCAGATTAATCAAAGAATAGATACTAATCTAGTAAATATATCAGATAAGGTTGAAGCTAATAATAATGAGTTTGCAGAAAAATATGAAACTTTAAATAAAAATATTTCTGAATCATTAGATGGAGTAAAAAAATCTATACTTGACAGAGATGAACTTATAGAACTTCAGGCTTCAGAAAAAGAGCTTTTATCTTCAAGAATTGATGATATTAAAAATGATTTTGATAGTTTCAAAGAAGAAGTATTAAAATCTACTAAAGAAGTTATACCTTCATTATTTGAAGAAGAAAAACAGAGAATAGAAAATGCTTTTGAAGAGTTTAGCAGTACTCTTTTAGATAGGGTAAATACTTCAGAAAGTGATATTAATTATATTAAAGACATACTTTATGAAGATAAAACTTTAATTTTAGAACAAATAGAGAATTTAAAAGATGAGCTATATACTGTAAGAGATGATGACACTGTAAATAGATTGTCTTTAGAAAAAGCAGCGTTAGAGGAATCATTTAATGCTATTAAAAATGATTTTGCCAAATTAGAAGAACTTGAAACTAATTTGTATCAATTAAAAGATAATATGTCAGATCTTGATATAAATTTAAGAGATGAAGTTAAAGATTTATCTTCTAAATTAGAGGAGCTTGATTATAGAATAAGGGAAGATGTTTCTAAAGATTTGGAAGATTATTCTAATGATTTGAGTACTCTTAATACTAATGTGGATACTTTAAATAGTTATATAGAAGCCATAAGAGAAAATATACAAGATTCTCTAAATAAATCTGAGGAATTAGAAAATACTATCTCTAAAGACAGAGAAGAATTAGAAAATAAATTATCTCTTATAAAAGATAATTTGATTTCTGTATCTGGACAAAATGATGGAATAGAATCATTATTTAATGAAGAGGTAAAAAAATTAGATGAGCTTTTCAATAAAGTTAATAATGATAATACTGAGTTTAGAAACAGACTTGAAAAACGTATAGAATATTTTGAAGATTCTTGGGCTGACAGTGCTAGAATAAGAAGTTTATTTGCTTACGATATAAGAGCTGAAATAGAGAATGTAAAATCTGATACAGAATTGAAATTTGAAAACTCTATTAATGAATTAAAATCAAAAATGGAGTCTATTAATGATAATATAGTTTCTTGGAAAGAAGAACATATTAATGATACTAATGCCAGATTAGAGTCTATTAGTTCAGATATGGCTGCTTTCAAAGATGAATATTTGAATGAATTAAAAGAAAAAATGGATTCTATGGAAAGTGATATATCTTCTTGGAAAGATAGTAATATCAATGAATTATTATCACAGTTGGAAGAAGCTAAGAATAATATATCAAACTATATAGAAAATTCAGATGCAAAAGCAGAGGAATTACTTTCAGATATATTATCAAAAATAGAAATCAAAGAAAAGAGTATCTATGCCAAATTAGACGATAAAATATCTTCAATAGAGAGTAGATTATCAGAAGCAGATTTGAGATTGAGTGATGATATAGGAATTAATTTGGAAAATCTCCATACTATGCTAAATGATGCTGTAAGTAAATATGATGAAGAGATAAAAAATATAGAAAGCTTAAGAAACGATGAAAACAGCAAACTTTTGGAAGATATAAAGAATGGTTATGAGCATTATTCAAAATTAATAGAAGAAGTTTATAATAATTCACTTAATTCTTTGAAAGATTATTCAGCTTTAGTAAAAGATGAGATAGAAAAAGCAAGAGAAGAATCAGAAGAAAAACATTTATCTAATGAGAAAAATTATATAGATGAGTATTTAAAAGAATATTCATTGAAATTAGATAATCAGGTATCAGAAAAAATAATGCTGCTTGATGAGACTAAAGAAGAATTAGATAATATGGTAAAAGAATCCTTCAATAATTTGGAAAACAGCTTTAATGATGTTATATCTAAATTTGAAGATGTAACTAATGAAAAAGTTTTAGAAGCTTTGGATAAATTAGAGAAAGAAACAGAAGCTGTATTATTTAATAAATATATGTCCTCTTTAGATAATGAAATAAAATCTGTCAATGAAAGATTAGAAGCAGAAACTAATGCTATCAAAGATAAGTATGAGGCTTTAAGTAATGACTTTGATGAAACTCTAGATATAATTAAAAACTCTATACTAGAAAAAGATGAAGTATTGTCATCACATAATGAAGAGAAAAATGATTTAATAGAAAGTTTAGAAGCTTTGAGAAAAGATTTTGAATCTTTCAAAGAGTCATCTTTAAGATTTAATACAGAAGAAGTACCTGCTTTATTTGAAGACAAGAAGAAAGAAATCGAACATGTGTTTGAAGAGTTTACTAGTGCTGTTATAGAAAGAGTGAATTCATCAGATGATGAGGTTAATAGATTAAAAGATATTATTTCGTCTGATAAGTTTGATTTATTGGAAAAATTAGATAATTTAGAGGCAGAACTTGAAGCAGTTAGAAAAGATAATACTATAGAACAATTATCTTTAGAGAAAAAGGCTTTAGAAGAATCATTTAATGCTATTAAAAATGATTTTGCTAAATTAGAGAAGTTAGAAAGCAGTTTATATCAATTAAAAGAGAATATGTCAGATACTGATGTATTCTTAAAAGATGAAGTAAAAACTTTATCAGATAAGCTTGCAGATTTTGAAGGCAGAATAAAAGATGATATTGTAAGAGATTTGGATGAATATTCTATAGAATTAGATACTTTAACTTCACAAGTAAATAAATTAACCTCAAGTATAGACGATGTAAGAGGAAGAATAGAAGATAGTATTACTAAATCTTCAGAATTAGAAAATATTATCTCTCTTGAAAAAGAAGAATTAGACAGTAAACTATCTTCTATAAAAGAAGAGTTAATGTCAAATTCTGATAATAAAGTAGAAGTTGAAGAATTGCTTAATAATGAAAGAGAAAAATTAATTGAGCTATTCAATAAGATAAAAGATGATAATAAAGATTTCAGATACAGACTTGAAAAACGTATATCATTCTTTGAAGATACTTGGTCAGACAGCAGCAAGTTAAAGAGTATTTTCTCCACTGATATAAGAGAACAGTTGGATAATATCAGAAATGATAATGAGATAAAATTTGAAAATTCTATAAATTATTTGAAAAATAGAATTGAAGCTATAGATAATGATATATCAGTTTGGAAAGAAGGTGAGATTGATGAATTAGTTAAACAGTTAGATGAAGCTAGAGAAAGCATATCTAATTATTTGAATGATTCTGAAATAAAGGGTGAAGAGATAGTAAGTAATTTATTGTCAAAAATAGATGAGAAAGAAAAATCTATATATGAAAATATAGAAAAAAATATAGAAAGTAAGGTAAATGATATAGAGAACAGATTATCTATTATGGATAGTAAATTAAATGATGACATAAGTGGTAATTTAGAAAATCTCTATAACATGGTAAATGAGGCTGTTGAAAAATATGATGAAGAGATAAAAAATATAGAACATTACAGAATAGATGAAAATAATAAACTTTTAGATGATATAGATAATGTAGGTAAAGAGATAAAATCTTCTTATGAAAATTATTCTAAACTCATCAATGAAGTTTATGATAATTCATTAAACTCATTAAAAGAATATTCTAACTCTATTAAAGAAGAAATAGATAATGCTTTATCAGAAATAAAGGATAAACATTTATCTAATGAAAGAGAATATATTGATAATTATTTGAAAGAATATTCTTCAAAATTAGAAAAGCAAATATCTGATAAGATGAATGTATTAAATGAGGCTAAAGAAGAGCTTAATAATATATTAAAATCTTCCTTTGATGATTTGGAAACTAGATTTAATGAATCTATGAGTAAGTTTGAAGATACTTCAAATGAAAAATTGTCTCAAACTATAGAGGGCATAGAGAAAAAAGCAGATGAAGTTATCTATGGTGAAAACTACATTCAGAAAATTGAAGATAAAGTAAAAGACTTCTATGGAAGAATAGACACTAAGATTCTCAATGTTGAAGATAAATATGATGCTTTAGAGAGAAAGATATATGATTTGGAAAATAATCAAAGTTATATAAGCATATTTGAAGATAGAATAAGAGATTTGCATGAAAAAATAGATTCTAGAATCTCTACTATTAATGAAAGATATGATAATTTAAGAAAATACTTTGATGATAAATTAATTAATCTTGAAACTATAGTATTAAATAATGATCAGATTCAGAAATTAAAAGATGACTTTATTGCTTTCAAAGATGATATGTTAAAATCTAACAGAGAAGATATACCTTCTATGTTTGATAAAGAAAGAGAAAAATTTGAAGAATCGTTTAATCAGTTTACAAATGAAATATTAGAAAAAATTGATAATTCTAATAATAACACTGAAGAGTTCAAAAATACTATATTAGAAAATATAGAAACATTAAGATATGAATTAGATGAGCTTAAAAATAATGATTCTGTAGAAGTTTTAGAATCAGAAAAAGCAAGATTGGAAGATACATTTAATTCTTTTAGAGAAGAGTTTGAAAGACTTTATGATTTAGAAAGTGAAGTTTATACATTAAAAAGCAATTTAGATGGTGTTGATTCTAATTTAAGAAGCGATGTTGATAAATTGTTTGAAGAGTTATCAGATTTCAAATACAGCTTGGAAGAAAAACTAGATACACTTGAAGATAATACAGTTTCAAGAGATTTGTTTGATGATGACAGAGAAAAATTATATTCTTTATATGATGAATTAGAATCTGGAAATAAAGAGTTCAAAGATTTAATGGATAAGAGAGTTTCTTATTTTGAAGATACTTGGTCAAATCCTAATAAGGTTTTAAAGCTTTACGAAAGTGCTATAAGACCTGAAGTAGATGATTTTAAATCTGAAATTATTTCTAATGTTCAAAATCATGTAAATGAAATAGAAAGCAATATATCCGCTTGGAAAGATGATAATTTATCAGTTCTTTTAGAACAGTTAAAAGAAGCTAAAGAAAATATCGACAGCTTTATAGAAAGTTCTAAAGATAAGAAAAACGGAATCATTGCTAAAATGATAGCTTCTATCAAAGAGGAGATATTAGGAAAAGAAAGTGAAATAAACAATCGTTTGGAAGAAAAATTATCTTCTGTAAACAGCAGGCTTTCTGAATTAGAAAATAAATTAACTTCTGATGTTAATAGATTCAATAATATGATAGAAGATGCTGTTAATAAATACGAAGATGAATTAAAACATATAGAATCTTACAGATTAGATGAGACTCAGTCTATAATGAGAAATTTAGAAGATGTAGGCAGAAATATTGTTTCTAACTATGAAGATTATTCAAAAATGCTTGAATCTGCTTATGAAAGCAATAGAAAGGCTTTAGATGAATATTCTAATAGTTTAAAAATAGAAATAGAAAAAGCTAGAGTTGATACTAATAAAGCATATATAGATGATTATTTGAATGAGTATTCTTCTAAAATAGAAGATGATATAAAAGAAAAATTAGAAGAGCTTGAGAAAAACAAATATAATTTAGATATTATGATAAATGATTCATTTAATAATTTGAATCAAAGCATAAACAATGCAGTATCTAAAATGGCAGAAGATTCTGAAGCAAAATTAAGAGATGTAGTTGATAGTTTGGAAGTACAAATTAATGATATACTTGCAAATAAAGAAGAAGAGATAGTAAGCAGAATAACTTCTTATGAAACTGAACTTAAAGATAAACAGGAATCTTCATTTGAAAATATTAAAAATGAATTATCCGATTTATATAATGAGTTTAAAGATAAGATAGATTATAATGGCTTAATGGATATATCTGAAAAATTGGAAGCTATAGAAAATTCAGTAGCTGAAGTTAACGGTCAGTTGGAGACTCAGGCTAGATTTGTTTCAGATAGAATGGATTTAGAGAAAGAAGAGCTTTATAATTCAATATCTAAGTTATCAGGAGAATTTGAAGACTTGAAATCTAATATAGATGAAAGATTCAAAGCTCAGGTTAATGACTTTATATCAAATAATGAGCATATATTGTCATTATTCGGTAAATACAGTCAGAAAATTTCTTCTGTAACTGATATATTAGAAGATATAGAAAATGTTAAACTATCTCTTATAGATGAGATAAATAATGTAAAAGAAGAGATAGATAATAAATACTTTACTTTGAGTAAGGATTTTGATAAATCTATAGATGAAATAAAGGATGCTGTATTAGATAAAAATAATATGCTTCAGTATTCTATCAATGAGAAAGAGTTATTGATAAAAGAAGTTGAGGCTTTAAAGGCATCATTTGAATCATTAAAAGATGATATATTAACTGCAGCTGATGAGAAGGTTCCTACCCTACTCGACTCTGAAAAAGCAAGAATACAGTCTTCTATAGATGATGTAATGGAAACATTAACAGCTAGAATGCATAATAATGAAGATAGCATTCTTAATTTAGAATCTTCTTTAGCAGAATATAAATCAATGATATCAAATGCTATAGATGAGTTTAAAAACGAAGTTATGGCTATAAGAGATGACCATGATTACAGCGATTTGATAGAAGAAAGAGACAGATTGGAAGAGTCTTTCAATACTCTTAAAGAGGACTTCTCAAAAATAGGAGATTTGGAAGAGGATCTATCAGCAATAAAAGATAAAGTAAAAGGTGTTGATACCAGCATAAATGATGAAGTTATAAGACTTTCTGAAGAATTGGAAGAATTAAAAAATAACATGGCTAATATGGAAATAATTAGTTCTGTTAATAATTCTGAAGAAGTTTCTGATGAGGTTATAACTCATGAAGATATGAATATTATATATGATAACTTTAAACAGCTAAGTGATAGTTTTGAAGAGCTTAAAGAAGATATCATTCCTCAATTATCAAACTTCACTAAATTGGAAGATAAAATTTTAGAAAGTAAGGAAGAGATATTCAAAGAGTTTAATAATATGATGAACTCTTTGCCTAAAACTTATATCAATAAAGATGAGCTTAGCAGATTAGAAGGAAGATTGGATAATATTTTCAATAACTTTGATGAAAGCGTAGTATCTATAAAAGGTGATTTATTACGCAGTATAGAAAAAGATGCTAAAGAGTTTAAAAATAGACTTGAAAAACGTGTAGAATATTTTGAAGATGTATGGTCTGATGAAAATAAAGTTGTTGAGCTTTACGGAGATACTATATCTACAAGTTTCGGCGTATTGAAACAGGAATTAGAATTATACTTTAATAATTCGTTTATGGAAGTAAAAACAAAAATAGATTCTATAGAAAAAGATTTTAATTCTTGGAAAGATACTAGCTATGATTCTATTGCAAACAGTTTAGAAAATGCTAAAGAGAATGTATTGAACAATGAACATTATATCGAAATAATGTCTATGATAGAAGAATTAAAAGGTGATATATCAGACAGACAACTAGAACTTCAGGATAGAATAGATTCAAAATTGGAAGAAGGTATTTCTAATATAGAATCACAGGTTAATACATTTGATGACAGAATAAAATATTTAGAAGATATTCAGGGATCTTTGAATGATGATATAGCTAAGTACAGAGAGCAGCTAGATTCTGTATTAAATGAATATGAAGATAAAGTAAAATCTAAAGTTGTAAATCTTCATGACGCTTTGAAAACTGAAGGAAAACAGACTATAGATTACTTGGAAAATAATATTCTATCTATAAAAGAGGATATTAACAGTTCTAATAAAGGAGTAGATGTAAAAATTAAGGCATTAGAATCTTATATAAGCAAAGTAAATAATGAACTTAATACTAATACATTGAAACTTTCTAATGAATTAGCTAAAGAGAAAAAAGACTTAATAAATATTTTAGATGAGTTTAGAAAAGAAGTTTATGACAGAATAAGCAGCGAAGTATCTCAGAAAGATAATCAGCTTTTGAATGACTTTGAAGACTTCAAGAAAAAAATAATAGATTCTGTACCTAACATGGATGAGCTTGCTGACTTGTTTGTATCTGAAAGAGTAGACAGAGCTAATGAATTTGAAGAGTTTAGAGCTGAGATTATTAATAATCAAATAGATAATAGAAATTTTGCTAAAATGTTTGAAGAAGAGAAAGCAAAATTGATAAATGAACTTGATCATTTCAAATCAGCTGTAAGAGTTGAATACTTATCGGCAGAAGAAAGATTTGAGGCTGTTAAAAAAGAGTATTTGGATAATTTGAATAATCTTTTAGATATTGAGAGAGTTAATTTAGAGTCTTCATTTGATGAGATAAGAAAAGAAATTAATAACTTAAAAGATAAATCTGTATCAAAAGAAGATATAGAAAAATTAATAGACAGCTATAAATCAGGAATTACTGCTGATATAGAAAGTACAAAAGCTGAAGTTGCTAAAAATATGGAAGCTGGAAAGGTAGATACTTCTTATGTTGAAAAATTGATAGAAGATGAAAGAGTAAGAATAAATAATACTTTAGAGGCATTTAAGAAAAATATAGAGGATAACTACTCTACTGTAGAAGCAGTTGCTGAGGTTTTATCTAAAGAACAGGAATCTATTGAGGCTAAACTACTAGAGATGAAAGAAGATATTCTTAGAGATATACCTACTTTGGATAATGTAAGTCAAATATTTGTAGAAGAAAAAGAAACTCTTAAAGATGAATTGAGAGATGAATTTGTGTCTTTAAGAGATGAGATATTAGGTTCTGTTCCTACACATAATGACTTGGCTAATATGGCACAGCAGTACGGAGCCAGAATTAAAGATGATTTCCAAATATTAGAGCAGGACTTCTCTGAAAGTATTAAAAGATATAAAGAAAGTGTTGCTAAAGAGATGACAGAGTTTAGAAATGAGTTTAATGACAGAATAGCTAATATTAAAGATTTGGCAGAAGCATTGCAGGCTGAAAGAGACAGATTAATGTCTGAAATAGATGAGATAAGAATCAAATATGAAAGCGGTGCTATTTATTCAGGTGATACCTTGAACTCTATTGAAGGTGACAGAGACAGACTTGTTAATGAGTTTATAAACTTTAGAAAATCTATAGTTGAACTTATAAAAGAACAAGATGAAACTATGAGCAGATTCAATCAGGAGAAAATAGATATTATTGACAGTATAGAGGCTTTGAAAAATCAAATATCATTCGATACTCTAAACAGAGATGATGTTGTTTCTATGATTGAAGATGAGAGAAGACAAGTAATAGATATGTTTGAAAGCATACAAAATGATTCTATAGGTACAGATTTGAGATATCTTACTGATTCATTTAGAGATGATATTATCAAAGTATTTGAAGAATCAAATGAAGAGTTTAGAAAACGTATTGAAGCTAGAATAGTTCATTTTGAAGATGCTTATGCTTCACCAGATAGAATAAAAGAATTCTATAAGGACGCTATAGTCGCTGAAGTTAATAATTTAAGAGAAGAGGCTGTAGATATACTTGTAGATATTAATGATAAGGTTGAAAGTGCTAAAGAACAAATAGATGAATTAGAAAATAATAAAGTAAAAGATATAATAAATAAAATAGACGAAGCTGAAAATGATATTAACTCTTTGATTGGCACTATAAAAGCTAATATTAAAGAGCAGGAAAATGAACTTAGAATGCTAAGTCAGTCTCAGAAACATATATCTCAGGAAGTTGAAACTGTACGCAGAGAAAGAGAAGCTCTAATGGATATGGTTAAAAACTCTGATATAAATATACGTAATAAGATTGACAGTTTGTCAGCTGCTGTAATGGAGGCTGCTAATGTTGCTGCTGCTAAAATAGCTGAAAAAGAAGCAGCATTCAGTACTAAAGTTAAAGATGCTGAAGAGTATATTAAGTCTTTAGAAAATAAACTTACAACAGAAAATGTAAATAAAGCTAAAGAATCTATTAATAATTTAGTAGCTTCATTTAATGAGTCTGTGGTAAAAGAAACTAATGAACTTGCACCTAATATAACTAAAGCTGTACAAAACTTTATTAATAATGAGATGAAAAAGTTCGAGAAATTCTCTGATGTTAAAAGTGCTATAGAAGGCATCGAAAATGATATTAACAATAAAATTACAGCTGCCTTCAATAATATGAACAAAGAGCTTGAAAGCAATATTACAAGCTTTAAAAAGAAAATAGACACTTATCAGGAAGAGTTTATCGGCGAATTAAAAATGTCAGTAGGTACTGAAGGTGAAAAAGCTATTGATGAACTTAAATCTATGCATGACAGTGAAGTTTCTAAATTAAAAGAAATGTACTTGTCTACTGAGAAGTTCTATACTGAAAGACATGAGAAAAATCAGGAAGACTATTCAAAACTTCTTTTAGAAACTTATAAAGAGTATAATGAAAAAATAGAGGCTTTATACGCTGAATTAGATGACACTAAATCTAATATCACTTCTTCTGTAGAAGATGTTGTTGCCGATTTGAAACAGGCTTTAAATATAAAAGATGATTTTGTAGTTTCAATAGAAGATAATAAAGAAAAACTTAAAGCTGTAGAAGAGCAGATGAATAATTTACAAAATGAGTTTGCTCCTTCTGTAGAAAAATTAAAATCTCTTATAGAGGAAAAAGCCTTAGAGCTTCAGGATAAAATTAATGCCTACTCTGAAGATATAGAGGCACAAGGTGAGAAATTTAATGCCAGATTAGAAGAGCTTTCAAATAATGCTAAAACTACTGTAGATAGCAGGGTTGGAGAAGTTGACTCTATAATAGAAAATGTTAAAGGTAGAATGGACGCTTTACTTGAAGAGAAAAGTTCTGAATTTGATGCATTAAAAGCTCATTATGAAAGTTTAAGTGAATCTTTAACTGCTTTACAGGATTCTATATCTGAAGCTGTTAATGAGAGAATAGCAGATGCTAATAACATTATAGAAGAAAATGTTAATGCTATAGAAGAAACTACTAATGAAAAATATGAAAAATATATAGCAAGACTTAATTCTAATTTGGAACAAACATTATCTCTTTTAATGAATGATGCTAAAGAATATGTTCAAAATGCCAAAGAAGAAATAATAAAAGCTCATACAGATAATTTAGATGAGTATGATGAGAGAATTACAAATATGAAAGATATTGTTACTGCTTTGGAAGAGGATATAACTAAGTATTCTTCAGAGATAGATGCTAGATTAGAGAGTATTAATTTGAGCTATGATGAGAAAACAAATGTTATACTTAAAGATTTTGAAAATAAAACTGAAGATTTAAAATCAAAATTGAATGATGCTTCTTCATCTATTGATAAAATGCTTGATTCAAAAACTAATGATATATCTTTAGAGTATGATGCTATGAAATCTAAAATAGATGCTATAGGAGCAGATATTCAAAAGTATATGAATACTGTAAAAGTATTTGATAATGCTAAAGAAATGGCAGAGTCTATAAAAGGTGATGTTGCTAAATTAAATGATTTAGTAAAAGATACTAAAGCTACAACTGCAGAAATGGGTAAAACTATGTCTGAGTTTGAAAACTTGAAGAAAATGCATCATGATATATTAGATTATGCTTCTAGTATTAAAAAAGAAAAAGACAGCTTGAAAGATACTCAAGAAAAAGTCAATATGCTTATGGATATGTCTGGAGAGATTCAGGAAAGATTTGTTCATATAGCAGAAAATAATGCTATGATAGAACATACAGAAGAAGGCATACAGCTTGTCATAGATATAGCTTCTCAGATAGAGAATAAACTTTCATTTATTAGAGATAAAGAAGAGTATGCTGATGATGTATTACAGCAAATAAGAAAGGCTGAGATAGAAACAGAGGTTATACTTGAGAGAGTTGATAGTATAAAAGCTGCTATGGTTGATGTTGAAGATACTAGAAAGAACTTTATGGATAAGATTTACTCTTTAGAGAGAGATTTTGCTAAAATAGATAAAAATGATAAAAAAGTTCAAATATTTATAACAAAATTAGAAGAGCTTGATATCATAATTGATGAGATACAAAATCAGAGAGAAAATCTTGTGCGTATGAAAAATCAGTATGATGACTATGATAAAACAATAGTTAAAAATCTTGAAAGAGCTGAATATTTTGTAAGATATTTAGAAACTTTACTTGATAATGCTGATAGATATATGTCAGATAAAGGCAGTAAAACTTCTTCTAAAAAAGATAAAAACAGTAAGGTAGACAGCAAAAAAGAAGAGTTTATAATAAAAATGTATAAGCAAGGTTGGAAACCAGATGAGATAGTAAAAAATACTTCATATTCAAGAGATGAGGTTGAAAGAACTATAAAGGCTTGGAAAGATAAACAGTCAAGAATGTAAATAAAAGGTTTATTGTTCTCCTTGTTGTGAAAAATAGAGTCTATAGCTTAAATGTTATAGGCTCTATTTTTATTAATAGATTGCTTTTATATTTATAATTTTTAACTTATACTTAAAATTTTAAAGTTTGTAAATGGTATTATAATTTTTTTTGACGAGCATTAATCAAATGCAGTTTTTTGTTATTTTATATAACAAATAACAAAACAATACAACTTCCTATGCTAGTAGAAGAACTTGGGTGATGTGTAAGTACAATAGTAGTTGTCAAGCAATATCTAAATTAAAAAAATTATTTTTTGGCAATTATATTTGTTTAAATGTATGTTTGAAGAATCACTACTATAATAAATAATTCCACTACTAAATATAATAAAAAAAATTAAATGGTATTTATTAAATGCCCCACCACTGAGAAGCATCAGCCTGATATGCCCATCTGTAACCATTAGCTGAAGTTATCCAAATTTTAGCTAATTGATTTCCACTTTTGAATACATAAAGCCCATTGACAGCATAAACTGCTTCAGTATCAAACGAAGCATCTGTATTATTTGTAATATTAACTATACTATTAAAATTAGTTTGATATCCGAAATACTGAACTCCCCAGCCGCTATTTGCTGTAACTTTTCCTCCAGTAATATCAATATTACCAAAAGTTTGACCATTGGCTGATAATGTTGTACCTGTTCCAGTACCTTCTGGTCTTGGAATTACTGGACATACTGTACTTATAGGTGTTTCTATGTATTTTTTGTCTACTAAGTTATTTGTACCATAAGCAGTGACAGATACATAATATAAAGTTCCGTTATTAAAAGTCATATTAGGAACTTGTATTATAAAATTTGTTCTAGCATGATTTGAACCTGTTATTGTAGGATATGTTTGACTTGCATTTTTTATGGCACTATCTGGCTGAACAAATGAAGATGATGTACCAGCATATATATTGAAACCTGCAAAATCAGAAGCTATTATTCCAGACCAAAAATCTATATATATAGCATTATTACTTGCTATAGCTTTTATATCATAAGGTGAATTATATTCATCAACTACAGTAATAAGCTCTTCGTTACAAGAATATAATAAAAAAATTATAGGCACAATAAAAATTAATATTTTTTTCATAAATTAATAACTTAATATATTAGCAGCTGTTTGACGGCAATAATCTACTACTGCACTAGTACCGCTAACACTCCTTACATATATTTTTCCATAATAGGAATTATTGTCTTCTGTAATTTTTACTAAGTAAAGTCTGTTTGCTTTTACTTCCAAATCAATATTTCCATATCCATTTTCTGGAGGTACAACAATATCATTTAAAGAGCTACCAGCCATAACCATCATAGATGTATTTGCAACATTTTGGAAATATAATTTACCTCCAGAATCTATTAATTTTGCTAAATCTCTTCCTTCCATAGATATATTTTGATTTGCATTTATTGTTTGATTTACAGCTTCAGGTCTAGGTGTACCCATTTTTACAAAATTATCATAATAATAGTAGCTTTCTAATTGAGGTGTTATTTGATACGATGATACCCAAACATATATAGGTATACCATTAGGCAAATCTGTTTCCCTTAATGTGTCTACTGTAGAACTATTAGTAGAATAATAGCTTCCTACTTCTATTGTAAATGAATATTTTTTTACATTTTCTGATCTTAATTCAGTCATAGTTGGAAGAGCTTTTTGCTGATTATACAATCTGTATTCTCTTGGATTTGTGCTGTCCCCAAAATATATATTATATCCGCTGAATGAAGGTTCATTATTTTGTGCTTCAAACTCTACAACCAATTTATTTTGACCAGGTATAACTTTAGTAATATAAGGCTGATTTAATTCGAGAGTAATACCAGTAACATCTGGAAGTCCGCATGAAACAGCAGATAGAATAATTATAAATATAAAAAGTTTTTTAACTATGTTCATATTGTCAATTAATTATAATATAAAATACAATTATATCAATACTTATTTGTTAGTGCTTCCAAATCCGCCCTCGCCTCTTTTGGTATCAGAAATAGAATCAACTTCTTCAAAATCTATTTTTTCAACTTTAGCAAAAACCATTTGAGCTATTCTGTCGCCATGATTTATTGTAAAAGGAGTATCTGTAAGAGAAGCTAATATGATTTTTAATTCGCCTCTATAATCACTGTCTATTGTAGCAGGAGAGTTTAGGCAGAATATACCATTTTTTAATGCCAGAGAACTTCTGCTTCTTATTTGTGCTTCATAACCATCTGGTATCTCTATAAAAAGTCCTGTTGGTACCAATACTATATCATTTTTATTTAATGTTATCGGTTTATCCAAATTAGCATGCAAATCCAGACCAGATGAGCCTTCAGTTTGATATTTAGGCAGAGGATTAGTAGATTTATTAATAATTTTAATTTTGAGCATTATTTTCTCCGATTAGTTATATTTTAATTATAAAACAATTATATATAAAAAATGAAAAAAATAAAATAAATTATCTGAATAAGAAAGATAATATAAGTATGATTATAAGTGCAGTAATACCTTGTACAAAAGTAGCTAAAGTTCTAGCCTTGTAAGCATCTTTTACTTTTAATCCAGACAATTCAACAACTATCCAGAAATAACTGTCATTGGCATGCGAAGCTATCATAGAACCAGCACCAATTGCCATTAATACTAGTATTTGTGATATCGGTGTAGTGAATCCTAATGTATTAAGTAGAGGAGCAAAAAGTGTTGCTACTGTAACAACAGCTATTGTAGATGAACCAAGCATTATTTTTAAAGCAGACGCCATTATAAACGGCAATATTATACCCATATTTAGTGAAGCAAATATATGCCCTAACTCTGGTATAATTTTGGCTAGTTCTGTAGATTTTAATACTTCAGCAAAAGCACCGCTCGCACCAACTATTGCAAGTATATTTCCAGACGCCTTTATACCATCTCCTATCCACATAGCTATTTCTTCTGTATTAAATTTATGTGTTAAAAGAAGTGAGAATAGAAAACCTATAAATAATGCCATTGAAGGCTCGCCTAAAAATATAAATATATTTTTTATAATACCATCTGACATTTTAAAAGAATCAAATCTTACAATACTTCCAATAGCCATTAATAAAATAGGAACAGCTATTGGTGCTAATGCTTTCCAAGCAGATGGAAGCTCTCCTATATCACTTATTAAAGTTTCATAAGTAGGAGATTTGTCTGGATAATTAGGTTTTTTTATGTATTTAGATATAAATATACCATAAATTGCTCCGACCAAAGATGTAGGTATAGCAACTATTAAACCTATAAGAATGATAGTTAATAAATGTGCTTCAAGTCCGAATAAATTAACAACAGCAGCAGGTCCAGGAGTCGGAGGTATTAAGGCATGCGAGGCATAAAGTCCTGTAGATAATGCAACAGATAATGATACAGGAGAAGCACCGCTTTTTTTAGCAACTGCTTTTCTTAAAGGTGTAAGTATTAAATATCCAGAGTCACAGAAAACAGGTATTGATACTATAAAACCTAATATATTCATAGCTAATGCTGGGTGGGATTTTCCTACAATTTTTATTACTATTTCACCAAGTTTAAGAGCAGCACCTGACATTTCTAATATATTACCTATAATACTTCCAAGTACTATTATTATTCCTACACTTGCTAAAGCGTTTCCAAATCCTTTTCCTATTAAAGCAGATATCTCTGTTATGTAGTTATTATCTTTATTTGTTGGTATATGTAAAGTAAATGCCAAGAATATAGCCACTAAAAGCATTGCTATAAATGGATGAACTTTAAACTTAATAGTTAAGATCATTACAACAATTATAGATATTGCTAACATAGCTATTACAAAATAACTAATCATTGAATATCCTTTGATTTATTTTATGAAAAATTAAAATGAAAATATTATGATGTTAATCTTCTTCTGGAACTTCAGCGTAAATATAGCCTTCTTCAAAAAAATCTAATAATTCTTTTTCAGCTTCTTTAGCTATATTTTCCATTCCGTCTTCATATTCGATTTCTAGTATAAGATTGGCTCCTTGAAACGCTCCAAGTCCCATAATATTGAATACGCTTTTAGCATCTGCTCTAACACCGTTATACAATAGGAATATTCCTATATTAGAGTAGGCACTTTTGCTTGAGATTTGTGATAAAACGCCTGCAGGTCTTAGATGCATCCCATTTTTACTTTTGATTGTAACTACATTTGTTAATGTCATTAAATATCCTGTTGAATTTATTTTATATATTAAGTATAGTATATTTTTTTTTATTTTTCAATAGTGTTTATTTTTTAGAATATAATATTTAGTTATATTATAATTTGTTTGTATTTTAGCTAATTATATTTTTTCTTAAGAACAACTTTATCTATGAACTTTTAATATAATAGTATATATAAAATTATAACATATTTTTATTGTTGACTTTTAAATACATTATGTAAGCCTTTACTTTTTTAATATAATAAGTATTGTTTATCATATGTATGTCATTAGGTATAAGTATAACTATAGAATATTTTGAAACATTAAAAGTTGACATATTTCCAATAGCAATACTTACAATATGTTTATTAATATTGTCTGCTTTATCTTTTTCTATAAGCTTAATAATTAATGCTATTGTAAGATCAATATCAGAAAACAGAAGATTTAAGTATAATTATGTAAAGTAAATACTAAGGTATTTTATTAAAAACTGGCTTTATATATATAAAACCAGTTTTTAATTGTGTATATATTATTTAATTATATGTCTAAAGCAGTATTACAGCCTCAATATACGGTACTATTATAATTGCAGCATATGATAGCATAAGACTTTAGTAGCAGTATACCTCAATTCTATACAGTATAGTTATATAATATTGGTATGCAATTTATAATTTTTTACTCTTATAAATTAAGTTAATTATTATAAGAATATTATAACATATAATCATATATATGTCAATATAAACACGTATAATTTGCATGTTATGGCTATAGATTTTAATTTTAATAATGGTATAATATGAAATACAAATAATAATTATTGGAGCTGTTTTATGGGAGTATTAAAGTACGCTATATTGGGTCTTTTAAACCAAAAGAATATGACTGGATATGATATAACTAAAGAGTTTGAAGAAACACTATGCGAATTTTGGAATGCAAAACATAGTCAAATATATCCAGAATTAAAATTGCTTAATAAGCAAGGTATGGTCGAATATAAAATAGAGATATCAGGTACTGTATTAGAGAAGAAACTATATTCTATTACAGAACTAGGCAGAAATGATTTTATGAAATGGCTTGAGTCAAAAATAGATATTCCTCCTACATTCAAAGATGAGTTTAGACTGCAGTTATTTTTCTCTAATTGTTTATCAGAACAAACAAGAGAAGAATTGATTATAAATCATCTTAATCAGCATATAAAAAGATTAGAGTATTTAAGAAATAATCAAGAAAAATTTAATGGAAGTATACCTGAAAAGAATACAAGTGCTTTCAGCGATTATTTAGTTCTTATGGGGGCTATTATGCGTGAGGAAAACACATGCAGATGGCTTGAGAAATGCTTAGAATTATGTAGAAAATAGCATTATATTAATTATATATCTATTGTGAAAATTAATGAGTTTTCATAATAGATATATAAAGTAATATTTTATAGCTTTTATTAAATTCCCGCCCATTAGATTTTATAACTTTGTTTTGAAATTATAATCAAAATTATATTTAAAGCCTAATTACAAATTATTAGCTCCCACCCTAGCTTTGATTATATTAATAATCTCATTAACGCATGGTTAACGAATTATTTTATCTTTAATTTGTATTATAAGTTAAGATTTATTTTTTAGCTTCATTCTGCGTGCGGTTAATATATTTATCAAATTTGTATTTAAATTAATATTTGCTTTAAGTATTAATCAAAAAAGTATAATATCTTATTTTTTAATGTATATAAACATATTAGTTTCTATAAAAAATACTTGACTTTTATGTTTTTTTTCTATAATAATTATTATAACAATTTATTTTGGAGTTTATTTATGCCGTTGCCAGTGATAGCAATAGTTGGGATTGTAGGAGGGATTTTAGCACTTCTTGGAGTAGGAGGTATGGCGTTTTATCATGCTACTAAAGATACTCCAGCAGATTTAACTATTTTATTAGTAGGAGATCAAGCAGCAGGAAAGGATGCTGTTATGAATTTAATTGAGAATAATATATTTGATGAACAATATGAGGCTACAGCAAAATATTACACTATAATGACTGAAGTAAAAGGTAAAAAAATAAAAATTATTAATACTAGCGGAAGTGAAAAGACTTTAGAAGACACAGAAGAAGCTACTCTTCTAAAGCATGATATAAGATGTTATGTTTTTAATTCAATTAAATTTTATGAAAATAAAGATATAGTAAAAGGAATTAATCATGCTAAAAATGATATAAAAGGAATAGAAGAAAAAGAAAAAAGAAAAATAGAACTTATAGCTATAGGGACTAGAGGTGGTAGTATTAGTAATAAAGACAGTATTGAAAATGATGTAAGAGAAAATGGTGTAAAATGTAAAATATTTGAATTATCTAAAAAGCCAAGAGAAGAAATTTTAAAATATATATTTAATATTTAAAAAATATAATTTATGGAGTAAAAAATGATAGTAGCAATAGTACAAGGAAAAGATAGAGGTTTATATGATACTGTAATAGATGGAGAAGTAGTTTCAGGAAAAGAACAGCAAGATGCTATAAATAAATTATTATCTAAAATTCCTCCAATAAAAATTACAGGAAATGGCGGCTTTAAATTGGAAACAGGTGAATTTTTTTGTCATATGCAGCATCCTGAAAAAGATGTGGAAGGAAGATATAGAGTAGTGTTAATTGTATGGGACAAGAATACTTCTGAAGAAATTATAAAAGAAACCATTAAGGCTATAGGATGTGATTATTATAAATATGTTCAAATAAGAAATGAAATTAATAATGAAAAAAAAACTTTGAAAAAAATAATGATGTTACTAGGAGTATTTCTAATACTAGTAGCGGTAATGCTTTTTTTAAAAAAATAAAATTAAATATTTTTAATAAAGGTAATAAAAATAATGATAGATAAAGAACAAATTTTATTATTAGATGAACAAACAAAATTTGACATTAGAAAAAAGCCAAAAGCTACTTATGATATGACAAATGGTTTTTCAATATACGAGTTTGGAGACACTAATTTAAAAAATTCTTTTGTTGTAACAGAAACTAATAAAAAAATTCAATTAAACGAATATGATAAATGTGGTTATTTAATAGCTAGTTCTATTTATAACAATGTATATTATCCTATAGAAGTATATGATAAATGCTATAAAAAAGACTTTAGAAATTTATTGAATAGAATTGTTTATAGAATTGGTGCCCAAGATTTTTTTATGTCATATAGTGATGATACGAATTACAATGAAGAAGATTCAAGAGAATATATAGGTGGTTTTAAAGTTTCTCATCCTGCTGTAAAAGCCGATGCAAATGTTAATATTAATAGCATCTCTTCTAAAGAATCTGATATAAAACATATGGTAAATTTAGAAATAAATATGAGTAAACAGGAAGTATCAAGAGAACAATTTTATGACTGGGTAGATAAAGAAAGTATTAATTTAAAGGTATATGATAGTATTGGATTAGCCGCATTTTTAGATAGATTTGATGATTTTGGAAAAATAGATCATGGTATTTTAAGTTATAAAGATGTTAGTATTGAACATATAGGAATTGCTCATAATAAAAGTATGAAAATTTCTGGAGGATTTAATTATGCTCCTTCTTTTATAAAAGGTAAATTTGATTTTGAAAATATAAATAAATTCAGTTCTAATACTAAAATAGCTGAGAAATTTAAAGTTTATATAAAATTTTAATAAATATTAATTGTTAATGCAAAAAGATATAGTACAATTTTTCGGTATATTTTTTAATATCATTTATTTATTAATATTTAATATTAGTAAACCTTTTTTTATATAGAATTCATGTTATAATAGTTTAACTTTTAAACTTTTTTACTTTTTATTGAGGATAAATTAATGGCTAACAATTCTATAGAAATAAGAGGAGCTAAAGAGCATAACCTTAAAAATATATCGCTGTCAATACCGCATAAAACCCTAACCACTTTAACAGGAGTATCAGGAAGCGGAAAAAGTTCGCTAGCATTCGATACTATTTTTAAAGAGGGTCAAAGAAGATATTTAGAATCATTATCAGCCTATGCAAGACAGTTTTTAGGCGTTATGGCTAAGGCGGATGTTGAACATATAGAAGGACTATCCCCTACTATTTCTATAGACCAAAAAAGCGTTAATAAAAATCCCCGCTCTACTGTAGGTACTGTTACAGAGATTTATGACTTTTTTAGACTTCTTTTTGCAAGGCTTGGTGTTCCTTACTGTTCTAAATGCGGACATAAAATTTCAAAGCAAAGCGAAGACCAAATAGCTCATAGTGTATTAAGAGAGTTTGCAGAAAAAAGAATTTTAGTTCTAGCTCCTATTGTTAGAGATAGAAAGGGAGAGTATAGAAAAGAAATTGAAGAAGTGAAGCTTGCAGGATATCCTAGAATAAGAATTGATAATATAGTTTATAAATTCGATGAAGATGAAATACCAGAGCTTAAAAGATATGAGAAGCATACTTTGGAGATAGTTATTGATAGGATAAAAGTTGAAGATAAATACTTGTCAAGAATCACTGATGATATAGAAAGGGCTATAAGAATAACAAAGGGATTAGTGGCATTTTATGAAGAGCATGAAAAAAGTAATGAGGCAATTGAAGTTAATAATGATATAGAAAACATTGAAACAAATGAAGCTGATACAAAGACTAAAAAGAAAAAAATCAAAATGAGTAAGCAATTTGAAATAGATAAATATTACAAACTCTATACTACAGAAAGATCTTGTGCTAACTGCGGACACTCTATTGCTGATATCGAGCCTAATTTATTTTCATTTAATAACCCTATGGGGGCATGTACTGTTTGCGGAGGACTTGGGGTTGAGCATGTATTTACAGAAAAGCATATTGTAAGAGATGAAAATTTAAATATTTATGATGGAGCTTTGTCCTGTTTTGTAGATGATCATATTGGTTTTGATATGGAATATGGTATTGATGAACTAGAAGTTATTGCCAAAACTTATAAAATAGATTTAAAAAAGCCTTGGAAAGATTTTACTAAAACAGAAAAAAAATATTTACTTTATGGTACTGATAAAGAAATTAAATGGAGAAAAAGATTCTGGTATCATAGTAAACTTGTGGAAGAGAGAGTACCTGGTATTTTGGACAGGTTAAAATATGATTATGAAACTTATAAAATGAGCTATTATGCTAATTTTATGGACGAAGTTGAATGTCCTAAATGCAAGGGTAAAAGAATTAATGAAGATGCATTGTCAGTTAAATTTAATGGAAAAACTATAGCCGATTTTTCTTCAATGACTATAGAAGATTTGTATGATTATTTTACTAAATTAAAATTAAAACCTAATGAAGAGATAATCGGTGCTCCTATAGTAAAAGAGATTATTTACAGATTAACATTTTTGGTGAAAGTAGGATTAACTTATTTGACTGTAGAACGTTCCTCCCCTACTCTTTCAGGCGGAGAATCTCAAAGAATAAGACTAGCATCTCAAATAGGAAGCGGACTTGAAGGTGTATTATATGTATTAGATGAGCCTTCAATAGGACTTCATCAGTCTGACAATAAAAAATTAATAGAATCATTAAAAACATTAAGAGATAAAAACAATACTGTTATAGTTGTAGAGCATGACAAAGAAACTATGGAGGAGTCCGACTTTTTAATTGATATAGGTCCTAATGCTGGAGTTAATGGCGGAGAGGTTGTAGGCATTGGTGATTATGAAGAGTTTTTAAAGTCTGATAGATCCTACACTGCAAAATATTTACGCGGCGATGATGATATAGAAATACCAAAGACAAGAAGAGACGGAAACGGAAAATTTTTAAAAGTAATAGGTGCTAATCAATTTAATCTAAAAAACATAGATGTAGAGTTTCCTTTGGGATTATTTATTGTAGTTACAGGACTTTCTGGAAGCGGTAAATCTACTTTAGTCGAAAATATTTTAATGCGTGCTTTGCATAATCATTTTTATGGAAAAACTTTAACAGCAGGCAGTCATGAAAAAATAGAAGGACTTGAAAATATTGATAAGGTTATAGAAGTTGATCAGTCTCCTATAGGAAGAACTCCAAGAAGCAACCCTGCAACTTATACAAAAGTTTTATCACCTATAAGGGATTTATTTGCTGCTACTAAACTTGCAAAAATGAGAGGATATGATAAAGGCAGATTTTCATTTAATGTAAAAACAGGAAGATGTCCTACATGTGAGGGTGCTGGAGTTATAGAGCTGGAGATGCAGTTTTTATCTAATGTATTAGTGCCTTGTGAGGAATGCGGCGGTAAAAGATTTAATGCAGAGACTTTGGATGTTAAATACAAGGATAAAACTATTTATGATGTTCTTGAGATGAGTGTTTCAGAGGCTATTAAGTTTTTTGACGGAATAACTTCAATAACAAGAATATTAAAAATAATGGAAGATATAGGACTTGGATATATAAAATTGGGGCAGCCTTCCACTACTTTATCTGGAGGAGAGGCTCAGAGAATAAAACTAGCAAGCGAGCTTCATAAAATATCTACAGGAAACACTTTATATATATTAGATGAACCTACTACAGGACTTCATTTTGAGGATATAAAAAAATTATTAAAAGCATTAGACGGACTTGTTGAAAAGGGAAATACTGTTTTAGTTGTAGAGCATAATTTAGACGTTATTAAATGTGCTGATTATATTATAGATATGGGACCTTTAAGCGGAGATAAAGGAGGCAGAGTTGTTGCTAAAGGAAAGCCAGAAGATATTATAAAAGTAAAAGAATCACTAACTGCAAAAGAACTTAAAGAAATATTAAAGCCTTCAAAAAAGAAAAAAGAAATTATAAAAATAGAAGAAGCAAAAAAAGAAGAAAATACTTCTCTCATTATAAAAGGTGCCAATAAACATAATCTTAAAAATATAAGCTTAACATTACCAAAAAATAAAATTAATGTTATAACAGGAGTATCTGGAAGCGGTAAAACTTCTCTGGCATTCGATACTATATTTAAAGAAGGTCAGAGAAGATTTGTTGAATCACTTTCTACTTATGCTAGAAGATTTTTAGGAAGATTTGAAGATGCTAATGTTGAAAAGATAGAAGGACTTGCACCTGCCATAGCAATAGATCAAAAAAATGTAAGCAGAAATCCGCGTTCTACTGTTGCTACTGTTACAGAGATTTATGACTATTTCAGACTAATTTTTGCAAGAGTGTCAAAACCTCATTGTCCTCATTGCAATGATAAAGATACTCTAAAAGCTGAAACTCCTTCAATACTTGCAACTGAAATTATTGATACTATGAACTTACATAAACTTATTATAATTTCTCCTCTATATCATAGTTCATTTAATCATAGATTTACTTTTGATGATAATGATGCAAAAGATATTAAAAAAATTATAGAAAAAACAAGAGAAGCTGGTTATGTGAGAATGCAGATTAATAATAATGATTATGTTATAGATGATATTACAGAAGAAGAAATTGATTCTTTATCAAAAGAAGAGATATATTCTGTAGGTATAGTTATTGATAGAATAGTTGTCGGAAAAGATAAAAGGGCTAGAATTGCAGATGCCATTGAAAGGGCTATGGATTTGTCAAATGGCGTAGTGCATATAAAGGCTTCACATGGCATAATTATAAAAGAAAGTTTCCATACGAAGTTTCCAGCATGTCTTCTACATGGCATATTATTTGATTTTGAAGTTACTCCAAGACATTTTTCATTTAATTCTCATTGGGGATACTGTGAAGAGTGCAAAGGGCTTGGAAGTAAACCTACATTCAGCATAGATTTGGCAATAAAAGACAGTACAAAGCCTTTATTTGATGGGGCATTGGATACTGCTCTTCATAATATGTTTTCTACTCATGGCAAGCATTATACTGATTCATTATTCAGACTATTAAAAAGAAATGGCATAACAAAAAAAGATTTATATCAAACTCCATTTAATGAACTTGATAAAAAAGTTATAGATACTATATTTTTTGGTGGTGATTATGCTATAGGTAATGTTATCACTGCTTGGCATTCTAATAATGATGTTACAAGTGAAGATTATTCAGAGTGGAAAGATAAATCGCTTGGCAAATTTTTTGTTGATGAGGAATGCAGTTCTTGTCATGGCGAAAGGCTTAATGAAGTGATGAGAGCATACACAATACAGAATAAAAATATAAGCCAAGTATGTGCTATGACAGTTGAAGGGGCAATTAATTTCTTCGATGAACTTCCTAAACTTTTAACAGATAGAGAAAATACAATATCAAAGGAAGCTGTTAAAGAAATAAATACAAGGCTTAGCTTTTTGGATAAAGTAGGATTAAATTATTTATCATTAGGAAGAAAATATGCTACACTTTCAGGGGGCGAAGCACAGAGGATAAGGCTTGCTAGTCAGTTAGGCTCTAAACTTACAGGCGTGCTTTATGTATTAGATGAGCCAACTGTAGGACTTCACCCAAGAGATACAGGTCATTTGCTTGATACATTAAAGGAATTAAGAGATTTAAAAAATACTCTTGTAATAGTAGAGCATGACAGAGATACTATGAAGGCTGCCGACAATATTATAGATATGGGACCTTTTGCTGGTGCTTTTGGAGGCGAAGTAGTTTTTGAAGGTAAATACGATGATATATTAAACTCAAATAATTCACTTACAGGAGATTATTTAAGCGAGAGAAAAAAAGTATTTGATAAAACTGCCGTAAGAAATGAAGAGACTGAATGCATAAAATTAAAAAATGTTTCTACAAACAATTTAAAAAATATTAACGTTGATATACCATTAAAAAAAATAGTGGTTGTTACAGGAGTATCAGGAAGCGGTAAATCATCACTTATAATAGATACTCTCTACCCTGCACTAAAAAAACGCAGACTCAATCAATACTCTAAATTTGAAAGTGCTGAAATACCTAACATTGTTTCAGACACTATATTAGTTGACCAAATTTCAATAATTGGTTCTATCAGAAGTACATTAGTAAGCTATAGTAAAGTGTTTGATAAAATTAGAAATATATTTGCAAAAACTCCTGCAGCAAAAGCGAAAGCATTCGCAGCGGGGAGATTTTCATATAATGGAAAAGAAGGAAGATGCAATATATGCGAAGGTAAAGGTATAAGAAAAATAGCTATGCACTTCTTATCCGACATGGAAATAGTTTGTGAGGCTTGCGGAGGTAAAAGATACAATGATGAAACTTTATCCGTGAGGTTCAAATCTCTAAACATAGCCGAAGTATTAGAACTTACAGTTGATGAGGCAATAGATTTTTTTGACTTTGACAAATCAATCACTAAAACTTTATCAATAATGAGTGAGGTTGGGCTTGGTTATATAAAACTCTCTCAAAGGCTTGATACTTTCTCAGGCGGAGAATTGCAGCGTTTGAAACTTGCAACAGAATTAGCTAAAAAACAAGGCGATGAGCATATAGTTTATATTTTGGACGAACCTACTACAGGGCTTCACTTTGATGATGTTAATAAACTTCTTATAGCTTTAAACAAATTAGTAGAAAAAGGACATAGCGTCATCATAATAGAGCATAATCCTGATGTTATAAAAGCTGCTGATTATATAATAGATTTAGGTTTAGAAGGCGGCACTAATGGTGGAGAGATAATTGCTAAAGGTACTGTTGAAGAGATTTTACAGATGAAAAAAGGATACACTTGGAAGTACATTTGATTAATAAATTGAAAGTTATTATAATATTTGTATAATAAGTATTTTTTGAGGAGTTATATATGAAAAAACTTTTTTTATTAGTTACAATCTTATCTTTATTTTTCATACAATGCGGTAATTTTGTAACAAGTTCTGATAATACGGATACGACCAAGCCTCCAGTAATAGATTCTGGGGATTATACTTGGAATGATTTTAAAGGACGTTATAGTGTAAGTATTGATACTCAAAGTACTATGGATATAGTTTTATTTGATACAGGGTATATTCAGATTATTATGAAAACTGCAGCAGGTAATGCTAATTTAGGTTCTTATTATTTAGGTGAAAATACAGGAAGTAAATATTCTACATATTCATTTATAGTTGGTAAGGGAACATCAGCACAAGCAGAATATGATATTAATTTTAATAATGAAACATTAGTATATAAAAATGAGGTCATTAATATGTCAAAAATATCATCTAGTACAGATATACAATTAAATGAAAGAGTAGGACAATATTTTGATGAAGAAAATCAAAGCTATGTTATTGTATCAGCTTCAGGTATCTCTTATTCTAAATTACAGGCTTATTCTATAATATTAGATGATGCTAATACAACAAAAACTCATTTTAGTAAAAAAGGTGTAGATGGTTCTGTAAGCTACAATGTAGACTATATATTTAATGATCAAGGAGTTACTATTATTTACAAAGCTGTAAACTCTCAATTAGGTAATACGGTAATTATAGATATTAATAAATTATGTACAATTCCTACAGAAGTTAAACAATGAAGCTTCTATTTAAAATATTTTAATCATTTAACTTAGTTTTAATTGTTATAGTATTGTAGTAAATATATATTAAAAACTGATGAGTTTGATAAAAGCATTGCTAGTGCCAGCAAGGCGGTAGATAATTTTTTATATAAAAAATAAAGAGGATAGTTAAACTAATAACTACCCTCTTATAAACTTTATTCAAATATAGTTTTGTACTCGTCTTTTAAATAAGGCTTGATTTCTTCTGCTGACATTAATACTTTAGTCTCGCCTATTGCATAAGGTCCTATTTCGTATATTCCCCAAGTAAATACTAAACCGCTTGATGTAATATAAAAATTATTGTTTTCTAGTGAAAGTTCATTCAAATCAAAATAAGATCTTTCATCTCTTCCCTCTATTTTTAAGAGTTTATCTTTTATTAAATTGAGTAAGTCAGTATTTTTTAAGTCAGATATCAAATCTTCTATTTTTAATTTGTTTCCGTTTTCTAATGAATAAACACTGTATACTGTAGTGTAGGTTCCATGTGCACCGCCTGTGTACTCGTATATAAATCTATTTATTGAAATGAATTTTTCGCTTAAATAATTTATACCATATTGACTTAAATCTTCAGATGTGTTGGTTATATAATCAGAGTTTACCCATTCATCATAATAGGCATTCATTTTATTGCTTATTATATTTTCTTTTTTTAATAATGATTCTAAATCGTTAAAAGAAGCTGCATCAGTTACAGCAAACTCCTTATTTATATCTAAATTTATTTTATCTATTACTTCTGAATTATTTTCATTGTTCAATATAAATATAGAGTTTTTATATTCAAATATATTATCACTATTAGATGAAATATTTGTGTATGTATATTCAATTATTCTTGCTCCTGTTACTGGACTTTTAACCGATTTAAAAGTTATTTCTTTACCGTCTATTTTAGCATTAAAAGGATATGATACGCTTGGCAGATTTCCTTCTAAAGTATTATTATCATAAGAAACTGCTGATATGCTTCCTTCATCAAGCTCCCCTATTCTTTCTACATTAAATGTTACTGAATTTTGATTAGAGTCTGTATAAACAATTGTACCTAAATTATTTGTATTATATGTTAAAGCAGAACTTACATACTCCCCGTTATCAGACATCAAATATAATACTTCATAATTATATAATTTTTCATTTTCAGTTAAAGGAATATTAATATTTGCTTGTATATTATTTGATTTATTATCATTATTTGAATTGCTGCATGAAACTACTAACAATAAACTTAATATTATCACTGTAAAAATTGTTCTCATTTTTATCCTCTTTTTCCATTTGTGAAATTAATACTTTAAAAACAAGGAGTTTATTTAATGTGTAAAATATTAGACTTGTTTCAAAACTGATTTTATTTATTAATTGTTGATACTAACTCATACTCTACATTCTTTTGGCAAGCACCACTTCTTTTGCTGAATAGGCATCTACAATACAAAGTACGCATGCATAAGGTGCAGGTATAATTCCAAGTCCTATTTCAGCAGTTGCATATACAGATACAATATTTAACATATATTTTTGTATAAAATATAGATTTAATAATTGATAAATATAACAATATTTATCAATCACTTCTTATTTTACAATAAATAATATATCATAAATTCTTGATACGAGTAATTTAATATTGCTTATATTATATGTTAAATATAGGAAAAGAATATATATTTATTAATATCTAATCCAAGAATATCCGCTTGATATATTATATTATCAATTTGCATAGTATTGTAAAACATAATGTTACTATGACAAAATAATATTTTATATTATTTTGAATACTATGAGATTTTCTTAAATTATTTGCAGACTCCATAGAATAAAACATAAATTTCATAGAATGTATATCTATTGATCTATTAAGAAGTAATTAAAAAACTAGATGGTATTTAATCATTTTTTTATTTGATATTATATTAAATATTTTTTAGGATTATATATATCAAGCATATATTATATATTTATAAGTTATGTTATATGAATCTATGATTTGATTTAGGAGTTAAATTATTAACAACTACTTTATCATAGTTTATTAAAAATATGTATTATAGGTTTAGTATACTTATATCCTACTTCAGTAAATCTACTTCCTCTACCAGCCATAGGAATTACTATATTAAGCATTAATTATACTCCTAATTTTTTGTTTAATTTTAGCATATTTTTTAAATTTTGTAAAGACTTATTATACAAATAATCACTATACTTTTTTAAATTCATTTGTTTAATTTTATAAACTTCTTCTTCCATATTAATAGCTAATTTTAATGATTCTAATAAATCTTGATTTTTTTCATATATTATGCTATTGTCATTATCCAAGCCATATGTTTTAGAAAATTTACTATTAACTATGCATATTTTGTTAAATCCATACGATAATTGAAATGTTCCAGAAACACCATATTTCACATATCTATTATGAGCCTTATTTTCACAATCTAACATAGGAAGTATGAAATCAGAAGAGTAAACTTCTTCAAATAGATCTGGATAATTTATTCTACCTCTGATAGTTACAAAAGGTCTTAAATATGTTAAATCATAATTTATATCACCACCTCCTACTAATGTTAAATGAAAATTTATTATTCCAGACTTTACTAACATTCTAAAAGAATCAAATAGTAATTTATAATTTCTTCTATGTTCTGAAAAACTACCCGCAACAATAAATTTTGTTATGTCCTTATTTTTTGTTTTGTAATTAAAATCTCCAAAGTAATGAGGATTAATGTAATTTTCTTTTAATTCTTCATCTAAATTATGCATAATGGCTATTTTTTTATTTTTTCTTAAAAGGTTTCTATTAATTAGGTCAATATGATGTTCCATTATTATAGTATTTTTATTTAACTTGTAAATGTTAGGTATATAATCTAATATAGATGGCCAATTATTTATTGTATTATATATATAATATGAAGTTATAAATATATTTTTATATTTTTTTATTTTTTTATTATTAAAAGCTTTTTTTATTCTATCTAAATCTAAAGAAAATATTTTTACTTTATTATTATCATTGAAGATATCTGATATTCTTTCATAAAATATATTATTAGTTATAAGTATATCCACATTGTAATTCAAATCTAAAAAATATTTAACTATACCAGGTATAACTTCTCCATGTGAATTATTAAATTCAGATACTAAAACAGTATTATCAGATATCTTAGCATTAATAAAATTAATTAAATTTATATTTTCTATTTCTAAGTAAATTTTATTTTTAAACCATTCATAAATATAATAATGATTAATATTGGAAGATAAATAATTCATTATAATATAACTATTAATAGTAAGTTTGTTTGATAATATATTATCTATTATTTTATTTTCAAAATAAGACATTACTTCTAAAAATATATTTATATTACTAGAAAAATTATTATGTATTTCATTGTAAAAAAAACATAAATAGTATGAATAAAATTTATATATTTCATTTATGTCATATTTATTGATAATATTTAATATATTATTAATATAATCATTAATATAGTTTTTATAATTTGTATAATTTATTTTTTCTAAATTACTTACTGAATTTTTATATGAAAATTTTATTGGAATATTCATATAGGTTTTAGCATTTATAAAAGCTTTTAAATTGAATAGTATAGTATTTTCTATTATATCAACATTGTTTTTTATTAAGTCATATCTATACAATTTATTATACATTATATCAGCTCTACCATTAGATATAAAATAATCTAAAATAAATTTGCCAAATAAATGAGTATATCCAATACTTTCATCAAATGTAATTATATCTAAATTATAAAATGCGGAATAATATAGTAATATTTCATAAGTTTCTAAATTAAAATAGTTATCTGTATCAATAAAGGCAATATACTCTCCACTTATATATTTCATAGCTTCTAATTTATTTGATACTATTTTTATTTTATCATCATTAATATCCAATTCATAGTTAAATGTATTGACTATAATAATATCTATATTTTTTAATGTTTGATTAATTATAGTATCTATGCATGATATAATATTATTTTTATTGCTTGTTTTATCTATTGTTATAATTATAGATATTTTACTTTTCATATTATTAAATATAATATGTTTATTTTTTTCAAAGAAAGTATTTATACTTTCTTTGGTTATTATATTATCTCTTTTTAAACTATTTTTATTATTTTGTAGTATAAAATCAATTATACTTTTTTTCTTATTTTTTATAAATATTTTTATAAAAAATATATAAATTGTTATGTTTAATGAGTATGGATCTATATTTATAGAAAATATTTTTTTTAACATAAAATATTACTCTTTGCAATAGTATTATTAACTAAATTATAAATTATAATGTATATTATTTCAAATGTAAAAAATGTCAATTAATGTTTATATTAGTTTTGACAAAATATTATATTTGATTTATAATATACTAGAGTATTACATTGGAACGTAAATATGAAAATTAATGATATTAATACAAAAGATATATCTGTAGTTGTTCAAGGAGCTATAGATAAAGAATATACACATATATGTTTAGAAAGTATTAGGAAATATTTACCAGGCAGTGAAATAATACTCTCTACTTGGGAAGGCTCTAATATAAATGGATTAGATTATGATATTTTAGTTCTTAGTAAGGATCCAGGAGGTGTCATTTTTGATTTTACTAGAAATGTTGTTAATAATTCAAATAGACAGCTTATAAGTACTAAAAATGGATTAAAAAAAGTTAATAATAAATACACTTTAAAATTTAGAAGCGACAATATATTAATAGATAATAAATTTCTGAATTATTTTAATAAATTTAATTTTTATAATTATAAATATAAAATATTTCAAAGTAGAGTTTTGGTCAGTGCTGTTTATTCAAGAGAATTTAGTGATGAAACTAACTTTCCAATGCCATTTCATCCATCAGATTTTTTTATATTTGGATATTCATCAGATATAGAAAACTATATTTATAATACAGAATTACTAAAAAATGATAGTTTATCTAATTTTGATTGTAAATATTATAATAAAATTCCATATCAAAATAGCACTTATCAATATACAACTGAACAATATTTTTGTTATTCTTGGGTTAAAAGGCATTTTGATGATGTCATTTTTGATGATTGGTCTGATTGGAATGATAAAAATATAGAGCAGTCCAATAATATACTTTATAATAATTTTGTATTTCTTGATCCATATCAAAGCTGTTTCATTAATTATAAACATTCATGGGCTTTTGAATTATATCATTCTATAAATGGACTTATTACTTATAAAGTTTTTCAAAAATATTATAAAAAATTATGTGATAATAATTATATTATAGAAATGGATTTTAGAGATAAAATCAATAATTTAAAGTTCTATCAAAAGCTATTTAGAATTATAAAATTTTATAATAAATTAACTATATTCTTTGTAGGAATAAGAATAACTATTAAATTATATTGATATAATTATTTTATAAATTTTTTAGTTAAATATTTATTTAATGGTTTATCCCATAGATAATATGATATTATTCCAAATACTATAATTAGAATAAAACTAAATACATACTCTATTATTGGATAATTAATTCTAAAAGATGAATATATTTTTGTAGATGCTAGTAAATTTCCATTTGCTATTACTTCTTGTACTATCCATTGCATAACATATATGGCATATGAATATTTTCCCATAAATCCGAATATTTTATGATTTAATAGCTTAGCTAAATATCCTTTGTTTAAGATAAAACAAAATAGCAATATACAAAAAAGTATAGTATAATATATTTGTAAATCAATTATTTGATATTTTATAAAAATGTTGATAAAAATTTCAATTAGACATATTATAGATATAATGGTAAATAGTATTGCTCTGCTCCTCTGCTCCTCTGCTCTGATACCATACTATAAATATTGCAAATAAATACCCAATTGTCATAAATATAATACTTTTTAAAAGACCTCCAGTAATAATAAGGAATTTATTTTGAATGTATGATAAAAATCCAAAATATAAAAATATAGATATATAAAATAATAAATTTTTATTTTTAATATTTCTAAAAAAATAGAATAGAGTTATATAACCAAAAAATAAAGGTCCCAAATACCATAAATGTGTATTTGTAGGCCAAGCACCATATTCCATTTTAGGTAGTAGTCCAAAACTGTTTATGCCAATATCTCTTATAAATAATAGATTTAAAAATTCATGTCTAAAGTAAAAAGGCTGCTTTATAACTCCAGAGTAATATAATATGATATGTAGTAAAGAACTTAACACACATAATGGAAGAAGTCTAATGATTTTTTTTATAACAAAATTTTTAAAACTTATGTTTTTATTTTGAACTTCAAAATATAGAAAATATCCTGATATTAAAAAGAAAAAATTAACAGCTATACTTATATCTCCTCTATATGGAATTGTTTGACCTGTCAGATATGAGGCATGTGCTATTAAAATTGCTATCAAGAATAAAAACCTTATGAACTCTATACTATATATCATATAATCTCTCCCTATATTTTAGTGTATTAATTATTAAAATTTTAATAGTTTTTCAATTTTTTTATTAATTAATTATGGAATTTGACCATTTTTCTACTTTAATAATCCATGCTCCTGTTTTATTAGCTGCTTCTAGACCAATATCACTATCTTCAAATATTACTGTTTGGTAAGGTTCTATATTAAAATGTTCTAAGCATTTAATAAAAACCTCTGGATTTGGTTTCTTATTTTTGACATCATTACCTGTAAGTATTAAATCAAATGCATTTTCTAATTGAATAGTTCTTAACACATTTTGTACAGCTATGGCACCTGCTGTAGTTGCTAATGCAAGTTTCTTTTTATTTTTAAATTCTATAATAATATCCTTTATAATAGGATTAACAGAAATATTTTTCATATTACTGATATATATTTCTTGTTTCCTATCATGTACTTTTTCTATTTCCTCATCAGAAGCATTAGGCATTAGTAAAGGTAAAAAATCTTTGTAATGCTGTCCATTAAAACAATTTTTGATAAAAAAATCTTTGCTTAGTTCAACATCTACCTCAGCAAGAGCATTTTTATATGCCTTGTAGTTGGCTTCCTCACTATCTATAATTGTACCATCTAAATCAAATATTAAAAGTTTTATATCTGTCATAATTCTCTCCATTTATTTAATGCCTTTCCTGATAAAGCTAGCATTAATATTGCATTTTCATTTTTTAATCTAGTCATATAACTTAATGTTCTTAAATGACATATTCCTTCATAGAAATAAGTAGCTTTTAGACCATCAATTCCATGTTTTTCTGTTATGTAATTTTTTAAATTAATAAAAAGATCTTCATATTTTTTAGTTGAATAGTCTGCGTATTTTATATGATTTCTATCTATATTCCAGTTCTTTGATTTTTTTAAATATTCATATTTACCATGTAAAGATTGAAAGAGTTTTGCATATTCTGAAAATATATTATTATACATTGGAGATGGATCTATTATAATATAATTTACATTAGAGTCTACTAAAATATTTTCCATAGTAAGATCTCCATGAATATATTTTATATCATAATTTAATTCCATAATATATTTTTCTAGTGCTTGAGACATATTTAGTATATTAGGGACTATTTCATCATTAACAATTATTTCATTATATTCTAAAAATTTATTTATTTCAGAATTAGTTATTGAAATATTTATATTATTCTTTATATAATTTTCAAAGAATTTAGTATTATATGTCTTAGTATCATCGTATGTTATATATGTATCATTTAAATCTGATAAAATATTTTTTATTATTGTCCAAGACTGCTCTAATGTTAAATAATGAGTATTAGTAAAAAGTGTTTCGGCATTACCAAAATATTCCATATCATATGAGAATAAATTTTCTTTTTCTATGTTATCTATTATTTTTGGTAAAGATAATTTATTATTTTTACATAGCCATTCAAATTGTGTTTTTAGTTTTATAGCTGCATTGCCAATAGCAACTTTACGTACTAATAGAATACCATTATTTTCTATTAAAAATGTTTTCGCTTCACTAGCAGCACTCATATCTTTTATAACATATGAATTGTTTATTATATTATAATATATTTCATCATTTATTGTATATTTATTATTGAAGTAATAATCAAAAAAATGTAAAGAACTATCTTGTGATACATAAGGTATAATTTTTAATTGATAATTTTTATTTCTTTCATTAAAAGGAATAAAAGATAAAATTGTTACTATTATATTAGGTATTAATATATATAATATACTATATATTGTATTATTATTTTTTAATAAACTATTTAGTTCTGTGATATTAGAAGGAATTATTAAATTAAACTGTGAAAAAAGTGTTTTGATAATAGTATCATCATTTAAATATTTAGAAAATATAAATATAGAAAATAATAATGTTATATTAAATACTATACTTAGTAGTATGAATATTATTAGTTTTTTCTTTATTTTAAATATATTATTTCTTATTCTAAATAGTGACCAATATAGTCCTAACAAAACAGATTTTATAGAATCATTAAATAATGAAGATAATAAATAATATATTTTTTTTAAAATACTAGAATTTATAAATAATATTACTAATAGTAATATTAAAAATATGATAATTGTATAAATATTTTGTATTTTTAATATGTATAAAATTATTATCGATATTAATAAATCAAAAAATAATTCTATAAAATAAAGTCCAAAGCTCATTCTGAATGATGTTTTAGTATATTTAGAAAAAACAGATACTCTAATTATATTTGATATAAAATGTGGAAGTAATAATCCAAGTATATCAGCAATCCATAAACTTCTTAAATAATATTTAGCAGGTTTATGAACATAATCAGACAATATATAAATACTTCTAAAAGTTCTAATTATAAGAGATAAAATATAAATGAATATTGATATAGTAAATAGCATATTATACTCCAGTAAATATAGAAAAAATATCGCTATCTTTAACCTTTAAAAATTCATCTACAGTACCAAAAGATAAATTGAAGTCTGCTTCATAATTAATAACATTACCATTTAAAAGTGGAGGAATATTGTATAACCCGCTTGTAAAAAATTCATTATATGTACATTTAGTTAAATATTCGTCACTAACTTTTTTAAAAAGAGATATATTTTTAAATCCGTAAGCTCCAGCTATAGCATCATTACTAATAACCTCTTTTTCTCTAGTTCCTATAACCTTATTATGTGTGTCTTTTACACAATAACTGTAGCAATCTTTATTGGATTTAAAAGTAAGTAAGAAGCCATCATATATATTTAAATTATCCTGATTTAATCTAAATTCTTCACTATAAAAACAATGGTCGCAATCATTAAAAACTACGGGAAAATCATTGTCTATTAGTTCTATAGCTTCTCTTGAAGTTAACACAGCTCCAGGAGGTGTTTCATCTAATAATTTAATGATAGCATCTGGAAAAAAATACTTTATTCTATTAACTAATAATTCATCTATGTTATGTTCTTTTAATCCTATAAATATTAGTTTTTCATATTTATAATATTTAGTAAAACTTTTTGCAGAATAATAGAAAAAAGGAAAACCTTTTATTTCTATTAAAGGTTTTGGGACTTTATACCCAAGATTATAAAACCTTGTTCCTTTCCCAGCCATAGGTATAATAATATTTAATTTAGTATTCATTTTTTTACCTTTTTTATTGTAATTTTAAATCCAAATAATGTAATAATTTTTTTATCTTGTAAAGATTCTATTGAAAATAGAAAATCGCCTAATATATTAAATATGTTTTTTCTATTATTAATTAAATAATTGTTTATTATATTATTCATTTGATTATTAATATTATTATGAATGTTGTTAGTTTGAAAGTCTATATACCCTATTATATTATTCATATAAAAAGCTTGTTCATCATAATTATTTTCTTCTTTGTCCTGATTATTAGAACATAATTCATCATATCGCTGCAGAAATCTTTCATATGTAATTAATCCATATATTTTATCAGAATTTTCAAAAGCCCATGAATGTTTAGGATTTGTTATACCGCTTTGTTCTAAGTCTAAGAATATAAAATTATTATATAATATATTTAATGACTCTTTATAGCTTTTATAAGTTATATCAGACCAATCCATGAAGAGTATATTATTAAATCTTTTTTGTACCCAATATGCACATATATGTTGTTCTGTTGGATATTTCCACTTAAAATTTTTAGATGGAGCAAGATTATTGTATTTTAAATAAAAACCAGATAATTCATTATCTTTTAATAGTTCTGTATTTAATATATAATCTTTAATATCATCAGCAAGTCCAAAAAAATAAAAATCTGATGTGTGAAAAGGTAAACATAGTTTTATATCATTAGAATATTCTCTGGAATATACGGATGGTACTATGATTCTATTTTTAAAACCTATATACTTATTATTTCTGTTTGGAAATTCATAAAAGTATTCTAAGAAATTATTATTTAATAATAAACTATCAGTACGTAATTTGAGAATATATTTTTTAGAAGCCTTTTTTATTCCATTTTGTGTGCTTATAATTTGCCTATTGCTATTGTTTATAATGTTTAAAATTTCATTGTGTATAAGATTATTTTCTATTTTTTGATTAAAAATAATAATATCATAATCTAAACCATCTATATTAGGACCTTCCCAAGTAGAAAGTATTATTTCGCTGTCAGGTAAATGTTTTCTTATAGTTTTAAGACAATTAGGTGTATATTCTTCATTTATTGCACCTTGTACTACTACTGATATATCTTTTGTATTTATATTTCCTACTATCATGATTTATTCCTTTTTATTGTGATTTTAAATCCAAATAATGTAATGATTTTTTTATTCTCTTTATTTTCTATATTAAATAATTTTTTATATATGCTAGTATGATTATTTTTATTGTAAATATGTTCTAATAATTTTAATAGAGCTTCGTTGGCAGGATCTACATTTAGTAAATAAATTTCTAAATATCTATAGAATGATATAAAAATTAGATTTAATTTTTGAGCATTTTTTATATTTACTTGGTTTTGTTCAGTAATCATAAAATTATTAGATAATATTTTTTCACTATCAAAAATATATTCATCTCTACTGCTATCCGAATTATATTTGGGAAACATTATATTTTTATATATTTCTGCTTGTTCTAGTATGTTTCTTATTATAATTTGATCTTCTGTATATTTTATATATTTTTTTTGATCTAAATCTTTTTCAGAGATTTTATATCCATTCCACATTTTTTTTATGTCATTAGTTAGTCCGAATTGAAATATTGTAGAGAAACTATAAGGATTTATAAAATCTTGAGTAATTCTTGCATCTATAGTCATATACTGAGATATTAAAACTTTTTGTTCAAATATATTGTAATTTATATCATATTTATTGAATTTATTTAAATATTCATTATAAATATTTATAATTTTTTGATCAAAAGTACATTCTAATGATGTTTTTATAACATATTTAGTATTAACCAATTCTAATGCTTTTTTGATGTAGAATTGTTTTTTATCATATTCATAATTAAAATCATTTTTTGTTATAACAATTTTATCATATAGACCTTTTAGAGCATTACTATTAATTTCTTTATCTAAGCATAATATTATTTTTGCTTTACTAAAATGCTGGTTTATATGTAATAAATATTCTTTGTAGATATTAATATCTTTACTTTCATCATATATAATAAAAGTTATATCTTTATTTAGTATATCAAAATTATTCTTATATTCTATTATATTTGTGTATTTGAAATAATTTCTTACTATATATATATAATTTTTTAGATTCCAAAAGTCATTGAACTGTAAATCTATTAATTTATATTTTATTTTTAAATACAATTTACTATATGTATTTAACTTAGGTAGTTTTATTTTATTTTGTATACATAAATTATACCATTTTAGAAATATCAAACGATAATGGTTACCAGCAGGATTATTTACATTTGAATACTTGGGTAATATTATTTTACTTAAAGAATCTTCTAATAAAATAGTATTATTAATTATAAAATTTATACTTTTATTTAAGTTTATATCATTAATATCATAAAAGTGTTCGTAATTAATATCTTTATCAAACTTTAGTATGTTCTGAATGACAAACCATTGTTCTGCTATATATTTAGTAACTATATCTGCAAATTTAGGTCTTTTGTAGTAATTATCATCTTGGAGAAAATATTCTTCATTTAATCTGTAATTATATTTAGGTATATTGTAATATTTTTTTAAGTCTATTGTTAATCCAAAACACCACCAATCTCCAAGAACATATGGTAAATTTATATCTGTCTGTTCATTGAAAAGTATTCTCTGTTTAAAATATGAATTTTGAGTGGAACTATTTCCAAATTTATAATAATATTTTAGAAACCCGCATCCTTTTATCATCATATCAGATCTCAATTTTAAGCCATATTTTCTAGTAGCTTTGCAAAAACCGTTATAAGAAGAAACTAATTGTCTACTTACGTTATTTACATGTGGAGCAATATATTTTCTAACTAAACAATCAGGTCCTGGATCTTTATTTAGAACTAATATATCATAATCTAAACCATCTATATTAGCTCCTTCCCAAGTAGAAAGTATTATTTCACTGTCTGGTAAATATTTTCTGATACTTTTTAGACAATCAGGTGTGTATTTTTTATCTATAGCCCCCTGTACTACTACAGATATATCTTTAGTATCTATATTTCTTACTATCATTTTAATTCTACTTAAATTTTAATCTTTTACACAATGTATATATATCCAGTCTGTTGCCCAACATTCTTTATAATGTTGAGCAGATAATAAATCATCATAATAATGCGAAACTTGTGAAAACCAAATATGACAATTACCAAATATTTCTATAAAATCTTTTTTTAAATTATCTAAGTCTTTTAATCCTATTCCAACATCAAATCCCCCATTTGTATACATTGCAGAAGAATCATCAGATAAATAATCTGCCATAGGGATTTTTTCTTTAACAATCACTAACTTATCATTAATAAATAATTTATTTTCTTTTGTATATGGGACATCTTTATTGTATGCTAATTGTAGTGTAATTTTTCCATTCTTTTTTAAAGCTTTATGTATGTTTTTTACTATATTTTGTCTTATAGAATGACAGGCTATATGATGCATAGATATAGTGCAGTAAATGAAATCATAATAATCATTTTCAACATTTCCTAAATTATCACCACTAGTTAAATAAAACTCAGATTTAGGATTTAGTTGTTTTGCTTCATCTAATAATCTTTGAGCAATATCGCATCCATTAACTTTTTTAAATATTTTCTTCATCCTATTGATCATTCTTCCAGGTCCGCATGCAAAATCTAATGCTATTTTATTGGAAAAATCATCAAAAATAGGTTTTCTAATATCCCCATATTCATACAATAGAAATGTTTCATATGGATAATTTTCATGCCATTGATAATTACCAACTATAACTTCAGATGGGATATCTTTATTTTCATAAAAGTTTTTTTGCATTTTAGTATAATCTTCTAAAGACATATTATTATCCGTATATTTATATTGTTCTTGTAGCAATAGTTTATATAATAAATCTATATTATCTAAATTAATAAGTGGATCTTTATTTATTGTAATTTTAAATCCAAATAATGTTATATCTTTTTTGTATTGATATTCCTTAATTGAGAATATTTTTTCCATTAAATTTGACATTTTTATTGCTCCTTATTTTTTATTATGGAAAAATAAACCTATGCTACAATTTTATGTTGCAAAATATGTTGTATTTTTTTGTATTGCATATTATTATAAAAGCATATGTAATCACTACATATATTAGGTCTGGTCTGGTCTGGTCTGGTCTGGTCTGGTCTGGTCTGGTCTGGTCTGGTCTGGTCTGGTCTGGTCTTTACCGTAATTTTAAATCCAAATAATGTGGTAATTTTTTTATCTTGTAAATATTCTATTGAAAATATAAAATTACCTAGTATTGTAAAAATATTTATTTTATTATTAATAGTTTTTATGGAATTATTCTCCAATGTAGATATTCTATTTTCTAATTTATATATTTTATTAGTTCTATCCATATGAATAAGTACAAATAAATTACT